>JBBRBW010000014.1:0-61965 GCA_038205425.1 Burkholderiales bacterium
CCACCCTCAACGCCACTCTCCAAGGATCTCTCACATGGACAGAGACTCAGCCATCTTCGTCGCCGGCCACCGCGGCCTGGTCGGCCGCGCGATCGTTCGCGAACTCAAGCGGGCGGGCTACACCAACCTGCTGCTGCGCACCCGCGAGGAACTCGACCTCACCGACTCGGTGGCCACGGAGCACTTCTTCTCCACCCAGCGTCCGGCGTACGTGTTCCTGGCGGCCGCCAAGGTCGGCGGCATCATTGCCAACAACACGCTGCCAGCGGAGTTCGTCCGCGACAACCTGGCCATCCAGACCAACATCATCCACTCCGCCTGGCGCCACAAAGTCGATCGACTCTTCTACCTCGGCTCGAGCTGCATCTACCCGCGGCTGGCGCCCCAGCCCTTGCAGGAGTGCAGCCTGCTCAGCGGGCCGCTCGAACCGACCAACCGCCCCTACGCCCTGGCCAAGATCGCCGGCATCGAGATGTGCTGGAGCTACAACCGCCAGTACGGCACACGCTACCTGGCCGCCATGCCGACCAATCTGTACGGGCCGGGCGACAACTACCACCCGACGCACAGCCACGTCATCCCGGGCCTGTTCCGCAAGTTCCACGAGGCCCGGCAGCGCGGGCTGCGCAAGGTCACGGTCTGGGGCACAGGCCGCCCGCGCCGGGAGTTCATGTACATCGACGACATGGCGCAGGCCTGCGTCTACCTGATGAACCTGCCCGACGAGCGATACGGTGCGCTTCTGGGCAGCGACGAGTCCATCACCGGCCGCTTCGAGCCGCCGCTGATCAACATCGGTGTCGGCCATGACCTCACGATCGCCGAACTGGCCGAGCGCATCGCCGAAGTGGTGGGCTTCGACGGCATCATCGAGTTCGACCCCAGCAAGCCGGATGGGACGCCTCGCAAGCTGATGGATGTCAGCCGCCTCAAGGAGGCCGGTTGGCAGGCCAGCACACCGCTGGTGGACGGCCTGTGCCATGCCTACGCGGACTTCGTCGAGCAGGACCTGGGTGGCCCGAAGGTCCAGCCCCGCGCCGACGTCAACCACTGCGCGGTGCCGGCTTAGCGCAGGCTCTCTCACCGCCCGTACGGACGGCTAGAGCAGGCCCTGCGAGATCGCCAGGGCCAGCGCATGGGCGCGGTTGTTGGCGCCCAGCTTGCGGAGGATCTTCTGGATATGGTTCTTCACCGTCAGCGCGCTGATGGCCAGCGCGGCTCCGATCTCCTGGTTGCTCTTGCCTTCACGCACGCAGCGCAGGATGTCCCCTTCCCGTTCGGTCAGCGGCGCTGCAGCCGGTCCCGCCCGGCCATGCAGGCCGGCGGCAGCGCCGTCCACCGCCTCGGGTGCCTGAGCGGCCTCGTTGGCATGCACACGGCGCCAGGTGGCATGCAGGTAGGGGAGCAGAAGTTCTGCGTGCAGTGCACGCTCCTGCCGGTGGCTTTCCGGGCGGGCGGCCAGAAACACGAACAGGGACTCGATCTCCGCCGCACGTTGCGGGCGGGACACGCCATGCACGATGAGCTGCAGTTCGGGCAGTTCGAGGGCCAGCGGCGCCAGCTCACCACAAGCCGGGGAGTCGAGCCGAGCCGGATCCAACCGCAGCGCCCGGCCCCCGCCTTGTACCCAGCTGGAAGCGCAGGCCTGCATGAACGCGCTCTGGGCGTCTCGCAAAGGCGCCAGCGCCTCTGCGGACAGCAGCACGCTGTGAAAGACGGTGAAGCTGAGCGCGCGCCGCGGCCGCGCGTAGGCGCCGCAACAGAGCACCGCATGGGGCAAGAGCGCGTGCAGCGGCCCTTGCGTCCATACGAAGAACTGGGAACGGCGTGCGACGGCCGAGGCCGACTCGGCCAGCCGGACCAGCAGTTCGCCCTGCCGGGGGTCGAGGTGGATGTCATCCCCGTGTTGCGCCGCGCCGGCCGGCGTGGCAGGGGCTCCCGCAGGGGGCTGAGCGGTCGACTTCATCGAGTGGCCTTCTTGGGGACGGGAAACTTCTGGGGCGGTGCAGGCGGCTCGAACAACCAGTCTCCGACCTCGGGCCGCGCCGGGTCGGCACCGACGCGCAGGCGAACCTGCACGCGGCGCATCGCGGGCTGGCGCGAGCGGCTATGGACGCCGGTGATGCGGCCGTCCGCATCGCGCTCCAGTGCCCAGTCCGCCCGACCCGTGAACGGGTCGGTGTACAGGCGGCGCAGGTGATGGCGGTGGACGGCTGCCCGCTCGTCTGCAAGCAACTCGTCCAGGCGCAGTGGCCCCCGCGGCTGGCCGGCGGGGGTGGCCTCGCGCCAGTCTGCCAGGGCCCGGCCGAGTTGCTGGCCGCGGAAGAACAGCTCGGCCTCACGCTCGCGTTGCGCGGCGGCAGACCACTGCGTCCCCAGCGCCGC
Source organism: Burkholderiales bacterium (assembly GCA_038205425.1). GTDB lineage: Bacteria > Pseudomonadota > Gammaproteobacteria > Burkholderiales > Burkholderiaceae_C > Rubrivivax. The sequence goes on from JBBRBW010000014.1 coordinate 2,386, forward strand.
CATGCCGGCAGCCAGAACGGCCAGCACCCCGATCAGCAGCAGGTAGGCGAAGCCGTGCGGCGGGGCCGCGCGGCGCGATGCGCGCTCACCACTCGGCATAGAGGCCCCCGTCACGCGCACGCCCGGCCGCGCCGGTGCGCACGTCGGCAACCTGGCCCTGCAGCATGGCGCCTGGCGGCGGCGCGAGCAGCACCCAGGCGTCGCGGCGACCGGTCATCGGGTCTTCGGGCAGCATGCGCAGGTAGCGCGTGTCCACCAGTTCCTGCAGCGTGTCGGGGTAGCGGCCCCGGTCGGCGGCGTAGCGGTCGATGGCCTCGCGCATGACGGCCAGCGAACTGCGCAGCGTGGTCTCGCGGGCCCGCTCGATGCTGTGCATGTAGCGCGGGGCGGCGATGGACACCAGCAGCGCGATGACCGCCATCACGACGATCAGCTCGATGAGGGTGAAGCCGCCGCCACGCGGCCGTTGCTGCGTGCGCATGCTCACCACTCGGCGTAGCGCGATCCGTCCAGCGCCTGGAGCGGACTGCGTGAATGCACGTCGAACACGTCGGCACCCGGTTGCGGGTTGTCCGGCGGGCTGGTGCTGGCCCGCAGTCCCCAGCTGAGGTGTGCCGCCAGGCCCTCGTCCGCGAACGGGTCCCTGGGCAGGCGGCGCAGCAGGTAGAGGCGCGCTGCCTTCACGGCCTGGCCCTGCTCGTCCAGCACGGGCACGCCCTGCTCCAGGCTGAGCAGCGTCGGCGGGTAGACCGAGCCGCCTTCGCCGGGGGCCACGCGCCGCTGCAGCACGGCGGCCTTGTGTTCGTCGATGGCCGTGCGGATCTCGCGCAGCGCATGGCGCAGCGCGCTCTCCTGCGCCCGGCGCAGGGTCAGCTCATGCAGCGGCTGGGCGGCCATCACGAGGATGGCGACGATGGCCAGGACCACGACCATCTCGATCAGCGTGAAGCCCCACCCTCTCGATCTCATGGGGCGCTCCCCCCGGGAGCGACATGCACCGAGACTTCGCCGTCGACCGTCATGTCGGCGTTGGCCTGCACGCTCAGGCGCTGGCCGGCGGCCGCCGCCAGGACGCGCAGCACGAACACGGCCTCGGCCTGCGGCTCGAGGGCGAAACCCAGCCGCCCGGCGGTGGCAGCAGCCGCCCCGGCGGTGGCCGCCTGGAGCAGCGCCGGGTCATAGACCAGTTCGCCGCTGGCGGCCCGGTCGCCGCGGTTGGCCAGGGTCACGACCACGGTCCCACCGACGGCCGCACGGTCGCTGGCGCTCAGCACCAAACCGCTTCGGGACGCAACGGCGGCGGCACCGGCCGGCGTGGCGCGCACCGCGCCTCGCCCCACCGCCATGCCAGCCCGTGCGGCTGGGGCCAGACGCAGGCTCGCGGCGCCGGGCTGTGCCTCGGTGCCCGAATTCAACGTGGAGCTCAGCGCGTCCGGACGCTTCAGGTTGCGCACGATGCGCGGGGTGATCAGCATCACGATCTCGGTCTTGCTGCGCTCGTCGCGCTGCACGCCGAAGAGTCGGCCCAGCAGGGGCAGGCGCGAGAGCCCCGGCAAGCCCGTTGCGGCCTGGCGCTCCTGGTCGCTGATAAGGCCCGCCAGCACCTGCGTCTGCCCGTCCTTCAGGCGCAACGAGGTGGTGGTCATGCGCGTGCCTATCTCGTAGGCCTTGGCTGCCGAGCCGGCCGGGCCGTCGACCTCGCGCAGCAGGTTGCTGACCTCCAGGGCGACCTTGATGATGACCTCGCCATCGAGCTGCACGCTGGGCTCGACGTCGAGCTTCAGCCCCACATCCAGGTAGGTCACCGAGGCCGAGACGCCGGCATTGGCCACGGCCGCGGTGGTGAAGACCGGCAGCCGTTCGCCGATCTGCACCTTGGCCTTCTCGCGGTTGCGCGCGCGGATGGTGGGGTTCGCCAGCAGGTTGGCACTTCCTGCAATGCCCCGCATGGTGGCGGTCAGCGCCGGGTTGGCGACGATGCCGCGAAAGCCCGATCCGCCCAGCGGCGTGCTCAGCGGCACGGTGCTGCCGCCACCCGGCACGCCCAGGCCGATCGAGGCCGGCCAGCCCAGCCCCCACTCGTCGAGCCGGTCGGACGAGATCTCCAGCACCTCCACACCCAGCATGACCTCGGGTTCGGCCAGGTCCACGGTGGCGATCAACTGTTCGATGTGCCGTACGACCTCTGGGGTGTCGCGCACAACGAGCACATTGAGACGCTCGTCGACGTAGATGTCGCGGGTCTTCGTCATCACGCGCACCAGGTTCAGCACCTGCTTGGCGTCGGCGTTGGCCAGGAAGAGGCTGCGCGTCACCAGTTCCTGGTGCTCCCGCTGCTTGGGCGCCGTGTTGGGATAGACCAGCACCGTGTGCTCGTTGAGCAGCTTGCGGTCGAGCTGCTGGGTGGCCAGGATGATGCGCATCGCCTCGTCCAGCGTCACCTGCCGCAGGAAGACCGAGACACGCGTGTCGGCGCGCACGTCCTTGTCGAAGACGAAGTTGACCCCGCCGATGCGGGCCAGGGCTTCGAAGACCTGGCGCAGGGGTGCCTCGCGGAACTCCAGGGTCACCGGCTTCTGCAGCGCCGTCACAGCCTGCGGCGTGGGTGCGGGCGCAGAGTCCGCCACCACGGCCAGGGACTCGGAGCCCGGGCGCGCACGTGCCTGCACCTCGCGCGCCTGTGCCACGGCCTGCGCGAGTTCCACGACGCGCGGCTGCTGGGGGTCCAGCCGCTGCGCGCGTGCCAGGAGCTGCTCGGCCTCCGCCAGCCGCGCAGCCGCCATGGCGAGTTCGGCCTGGCTGGTCAGCTGCACGATGACGCGGTCGCGCTGGCGGCTGTGGGCGGTGCGCAGCACTTCGTCCCCCGGGCTGCGCTGCAGAGCGGCGTCCAGCGTCTGCAACGCGCTCTCGTAGCGGCCGGCCTGCGCCAGCTTCTCCGCGTCGTCGATCGCGGTCGACGCACAGCCGCCCAGCCCCAGCAGCAACGCCACCATGAACGTGCAGGCGCCCCAACGCAGGGTGTGTGCAAGAGCGGGAAACGGTGAACGGCGAGGCAGGGGCATGCGAGTGCTTTCGATTTCAGGGGCGGGCAGCCACGGTGATGCCGGCGCCCGTGGCCAGCCAGGTGAGTTGCAGGCGACCGGCGTCGATGCCCTCGACGCGCCAGCGCTCGTCCAGCACCTCGCCCGGGACGACCACCCACAGACGCTGCGGCCCGGCAAGGAAGATCCGCGTCGACCCGTCCTCCTCGACCTGTCCGATCCATTGGTACGGGAACGGCGGCGGTGGTGCCTCCGGCACGCTGGCCGGCGCTGCCGGGGGCGGGGGCGGCGGGGCCGCAGCAGGCAGCCAGGCGCTGCGCGCCGCGCCGGAGAGGCTGGGCCAGGAACCACGCAACACCGGGCTGACGGCCGAGCTCGCCGGTACCGGGGCCGTCGCGGCCGCGGCAACCAAGGGACGGGGGGCGGGCGTTGCGCCCGGCACCGGGGCCGCGTGACTGGAAGCCGACGCCACGACGACGTCCGGCTCGTCGGGCAGCCAGGAAACAGCCAGCGTCCCGCTGGCCGCCAGGGCCAGGGCCCATCGCAGGGCGGGCCTCATTTCAGGGCGCTCATGACACGGCACTCACGGCGCCCGCCGCGGGACAGAAGCCGGGGCCGACGGCTCGTCGGCCTCCCGGTGCAGCAGCGTCCACTGGAGTTCGAAGCCGATATCGGGGCTGGCTGCGTCGCCGCGCTGCAGGCGCAGCCGGTCCAGCGCCAGTGCGGTGTCGACGACCAACGCGCGTTCGACGAAGCTGCGCAGGGCCGGATAGCTGGCCTGTCCCGCCATCGACAATTGCAGTTGCCCCGATCCGTCGACCTGCTCACGCGTCGACGTCAGGTTCAGGCCCTGATGCCGCGCGAGGGCCGCCAGGACGCCGGCCCGGCCATGGGCCGCCGCGGCCGACGGCAGCAGCGGCAAAGCGGCGACCGCCCCGTCTGCCGATCCCGATGCCGGCAAATCCCGAGGACGTTCCGACGTCCGCGGCGGCGCGGACACCTGCGGGTCTGCCAACGCCTGTTCGGCCTGTGCGCGCCACACCGGAGCGGGGCCCCAGGCCAGCGCGGCCGCAGCGGCCAGCGCGGCCGCTGCGGCCCAGGCGGGCCAGTGGGCGGAAGCCGGCCCGCCCGACCAGTTCATGCGCAGCCGCCGCAACGCCTGCACCAGGTCGGGGATGCCCTTCATGGCGCGCCCTGCGCCAGCTGCGCCACGATCTCGAAGCCGTGGCCCTCGGGCTCGGTCTCCAGCCGCGACACCAGCACGCGCTGCCAGGCGGGCTGGCGCCGCAGCTGAGCGGCCAGCTGCTGGACGGCCGTCGGGTCCTTCGCCAGGCCCTGCAGGCGCAGTTCACCGCCGGCCTGGTGGTCGAGCGCCACCCACCGCAAGCCTGCCGCACCCGGCGCCTCGCTGGCCAGGAAGACGGCTGCCCAGGGATGGTTCAGGCGCTGGCGCAGCACGGCCCGCGTCCTGTCGACGGGGGCCGCGACGGGCTCCACCCGCCGCGGGACCACCGGCAGCGCCACCTGGCGCGCCTGTTCGCTCAGCCGCCAGGCCTGCCAGGCGTCCCAGGCCGTGACCGCAAGTACAAGGACGGCCGCGGCGAGCCAGCACCAGGCCAGCAGCCCCGGGCGCGCCTGCGGGCGCAGGAAGTCGGGCCCGGCGCCCATGCGGGGCAGCAGGTCCCGGGCCGACAGTTCAGGTGCAGGTGACAAGCGTGCCGGCAAAGGCCCGTCGGCAGCCACATTGGCACAGCACAGGGACAGGACCGCGCCGTCTTCGGGCGCGGACTCGTCGAGCACCTGTTGCAGCTGGGCCGCCCAGGCCTGCTCCAGACGGCGCCGGTGCACCGAACGGATCTCCCCGGCCACCAGCGTGATGCGGCTGAGCATCGGGCCCGTGGGGCCGGCTTCGACCAACCAGACCTGTGCCTGGGCGGCACGGCGCAGTCCGGGCTGCTGCGCCAGCAGGCGGTCCAGCAACACGGGCCACAACGGACGCACGGCGCGCAGGCGCACACCATGTGCCGCTGCCTGCGCCTGCAAGGCCTGCAAGGACGGGGCGCGCAGGGCGCTCACACCCCAGGAAGCGCGGCGCTGCCAGGGCAACAAGGCCCAGCGCGCGGCGGCGTCGCCGTGGTAGTGCTGCAGCACCCGCAGCGCCCAGTCCCGGCGCGCACCGGGCTCCCGCAAAGGCATGCCCGGCTCGCAGACGAGATCAGACAGGTGCGCCGACCCCACCCACAGCACGCAGGCCTGGCCGGCATGGCCGGCGCACCAGGCGGCGAAGTCCTCGCAGACCTGGCCGTCCACGGCGTCGAAGAGTTCGTCACCTGACAGCAGCAACGCACGCAGGCGGTGCGCAGCCGAGCGCGGCGGGCGCCCTTCGGTCGGCAGCGTGAGCTCAGTCATCGGAGACCACGCGCTCGAGTTCTTCGAGAGTCGTGGCGCCCTCGTGCACGAGGCCGAGCGCCACGCTGCGCAGGCGCTGCATGCCACGGTCCCGTGCGGCCTGCTTGATGCGTTGCATGGGCGCGCGCGCAGCGATGAGGTCACGCAACTCGTCGTCCAGCACCAGCACCTCGGCCACGGCCAGACGCCCGCGGTAGCCCGTGTCGCGGCAGTGCAGGCAGCCCAGGGCCCGGTGCAGCCGCAGCGGACCTTCGCCCAGCGCGGCGGCCTGCGCGGCTGTCGGCTCCACAGGGGCCGCGCAATGCAGGCACAAACGCCGCACCAGGCGTTGTGCGAGCACGGCGTTCAGCGCGGACACGACGTTGTAGAGGTCCAGGCCCATGTGCATGAAGCGCCCGATGACGTCGAAGGCATGGTTGGCATGCACGGTACTGAACACGAGGTGGCCGGTCAGCGCCGCCTGCACGGCAATCTGCGCTGTCTCGGGGTCTCGGATCTCGCCCACCAGCACACGATCGGGGTCGTGTCGCAGGATGGACCGCAGCCCGCGCGCGAAGGTCAAGCCCTTGCGTTCGTTGACCGGGATCTGGACCACACCCTCGAGTTCGTACTCCACCGGGTCTTCGATGGTGATGATCTTTTCGGTGCCCTGGTGGATCTCGCTGATAGCGGCATACAAAGTCGTGGTCTTGCCGCTGCCCGTCGGGCCGGTGACCAGCAGCATGCCGTGGGGCATGCGCGCCAGGTGGCGGATCTGCTCGCAGCGCGCCGCCGGGAAACCCAGCGAGGACAGCGTGAGGCTGCCGCGCCCTTGTTCGACGGCGGCGCGGTCCAGCACGCGGATGACCGCGTCTTCGCCATGCACGCTGGGCATCACGGACAAGCGGAAGTCGATCGCGCGGCCATGTGCGCGCAGCTTGAAGCGGCCGTCCTGCGGCAGCCTGCGCTCGCCGATGTCCAGTTCAGCCATCACCTTCAGGCGCGAGACCATCTGCTCGGCCATCGCCTGCCCGTCGACGCGCCGCAAAGGCTGCATCACGCCGTCCAGGCGGATGCGCACCTCGGCGCCGCCGCGCCCGGTCTCGATGTGCACGTCGCTGGCGCCGTCCTTCAATGCGTCGTAGAGGATGGCGTCGAGCAGTCGAACGGCGGGGCTGGCCTCGCTGGACAGGCCCGCCAGCGTGAGTTCGGGCGCCGCCACCTGTGCATCTTCGCCGTGCGCGCTTGTGGCCACGCCGTCGAGCGCACGCCCCTGGGCCTGGGCCTGGGCCAGCCACAGGTCCAGCAGCCCGGAATCGCAGCGTTGCCAGGCCAGGGACCGCCCGAGGCGCGCTTCAACGGCTTCGATGAGCAGTCCGTCCGGGGCCCGGTCGGAAACCAGGCAGGCCCGGCCCGCGGCGTCATGGGCCAGCACCGCGCGGTGACGCGCGGCATCGGCGGGCGTCCAGCCGCCGAAGTCCACGCGCCAGGGTACGTCGACTGCGGCGTTCACTGAACCCGCTCCATGAGCGAGAAGATCGGCAGGTACATCAGCACCACGATGCCGCCGATGACCACGCCCATCACCAGCATCAGCACCGGGTTGACGACACGCACCATGAGTTCCGACAGGCGCGAGATCTCCTCGTCGTGGAAGGTGGCCGCCCGCTCCAGCATCACCGCCAGTTCGCCGCTGCCCTCGCCCACGCGCAGCATGCGCTGCGCCACGGGCGTACACAGTCCATGCGCCTGCAGGGCCAGCGACAGACGCTGGCCGTTCACGACCTCCACTGTCGCGGCGGTCAACGCGCCCTGCAGCGGCGCCGCCATGGCGCCATGCAGCAGCCGCAAGGCCTCGGGCACCGGCACGCCGGCGGCCAGCAGCAGCGCCAGGCCGCGGTAGAGGCGGGCCAGCACCACCACGCGCCAGCGCGGGCCTGCGCCGGGCATGCGCCACAGTGCCGCGGCCAGCAGCCGTCGCGGGCCCGGCAGCCACCAGGCAACGGCTCCGAGCAGAGGCAGGGCCGCCACCGCGGACCAGGTCAAAGCGGGGTGCTCGGCGGCCCAGACGCCGAAGCGGATCAGGAACAAGGAGGCGTCGGGCACCGAGTTGCCGAGGCTGTCGAAGACGCTGGCAAATCGCGGCAGCACGTACAGCAGCAGGAACAGCACGACCGCCCCGCCGGCGCCCAGCAGCATCAACGGGTAGACACTGGCGGCGACGAGCTTGCTGCGCAGCGACTGGCTCCACGCCAGGTAGGCTGCATGGTCCCGCAGGGCCTGCACCAGTTGGCCGCTGCGCTCGCTCGCCGCCACGATGGCGATGAACAGCGGGTCGAAGGAGCGCGGCGCGGCGCCCAGGGCCTGCGACAAGGGCTGGCCTGCGCGCAGCGCGCCGGTCACGACGTCCAGGGTGCCGCGGCCCCTGCCGGCCGAGTCCTTCTCGCGCAGCGTGTCCAGCGCTTCCAGCATCGGGATGCCGGATTGCAGCAGCAGCGCCAGTTCCTGGCTGAAGAGTCGCAGGTCCAGTCGACCGGCGGCGCCGGCTGCCGCAGGCTCGGCTGCGCGCACGGAGACGAGCGCGGACGGCGGCAGGCCGAGCGCCTGGGCCACCGCGCCGGCATGCTCGGCCCGCACACGAAGCTCGCGCAGGCCCCGGGCAGGCTCGTAGACCTGAGCCACGAATTCAGGCATCGGGATCACCAACTGGTGATGTCGGCGTCGCTGCCGTCGCCGCCCGGCGCTCCGTCCTTGCCGAGCGAATACAGATCGAAGTCGCCGTGCTCGCCGGGAGAGCGGTACACGTAGGGCCGGCTCCACGGGTCCGGGGGCACGGCTTTCGCCAGGTAGGGGCCCTGCCAGCGGGGCTCGTCGGCCGGCCGCGCCACCAGCACAGCCAGCCCTTGCCGCGTGTCCGGGTAGCGGCCGGTGTCGATGCGGTATTGGTCCAGCGACTTCTGAAGGGCATCGATCTGGGCCCGCGTCACCTTGGTCTCGGACTTGCCGATCTGGCCGAAGAGCTTGGGTCCGACGTAGCCGGCCAACAGCCCGATGATGACCATCACGACCAGAAGCTCCAACAAGGTGAAGCCACGGTCTGAATGGGAGCGGGCAGGCTGAGACTTCATGCGGGAACGGGCGTTGCGGCGGCGGCCAGGACCACTGCAGCCTAAGTGGCCGCGGTGACCGTCGCGTGAATGCCCCGCGCGATTACCGCGGCGGGACATGATCCGTTCGGACCATGCCGACCCGGGCCTGCCGGATGCCCCTGCGCAGGCCCGCAGCCTCAGTCGTCCCTGTCGCCGCGTGCGCGCTTGTCGTGGTAACGGTCGTCGTCGTGCTGACGCTTCTTGCGCACCTTGTCCTTCACCGCGACCGAGTCGCGGCTCATGCACATCTGCGCGCCGTACCCGCCGCTGACGATGACGGCGTTGACCAGCCCCTCGTGCAGCAGCTCGGTCCGGCTGACCGTGACCTTCGCTCCAGGTGCCAGCAGCGCTGGAAGGCCGGTGACGTCGGTATCGAAAGAGTCGATCACCTGCAGGTTCGACACGGGGGTCTCGCCGATGTTCGTGATGACGTAGTTGAAGCGGACCGGTGTCGACTGGTAGCGCGAAGCCCAGGCCGGCACGCTGCTGCCGTGCATGCCGTACTTCGACACCCGCAGGCTGCGCCCCTGGCACTGGTGTGTCACGTGCTCCCAGTGCTTGGGCGACTTGGTGACCTTGATGCGGCACACCTGCCGGTCGCGGCTGCCGCCTACAGAGCAGAAGGTCTCGACCTGGAGCGCGCACGGCCCCGCAGCCACTGCGTCGATGCTGCCCAGCGAGGCCTTGGCCAGACCGACGAAGTCGCCCGCGAAGCCACCGCCGAACGGGTTCGGATAGTCCTCGGAGGGTTCCCCGTCGACGACCACGGCCAGGTCGCGGCCGGCAAAGAGGTTGGCGAGCAGACCGCCGGTGGGGGTGAGGCGGACGTCGAAGCGGTCGTTGGCGCCTGCCTGGCCGTTGAGGAATCCGAAGGCGCTGACCTCGGCCTCGAGCAGCACGCCCTCGTAGTCCGGCACGCCGTCGAAGTCGACATCGACGGAACCCTTGATCACCAGATCCGGGCCGTCGACCCCGCCCACGAACTGCCCATTGGCGTCGACCCGAAACTGCAGGGTGACGAGCTTCTCGTCGTCGGCACCGGTGCCCATGAATTCGGCGAAGAGGAAGGGGTCGAGCCGCTGAAGCAGCTGGGGCGTGCCCGACACCGTGACGACGCCTGCGGCGGCGTTGTAGGCGATGACGCCCCCCGCAGCGATGTCGATGGTCGGGTCCTGGGTCGTCAGCCCGAGCAGCGCGGCACTGGTGGGTGCCGCCTGCACCAGACAGAGGGCGGTGAGGAGCGAAGCGAAAACACGCCTGGACGACATGGTGGTGACCCCGCAGGGGTTGGAAGGAGGATGGACGGGCTTGCCGGGGGCGCCGGGCAACGGGGTGTGGCGGCGGCGCTCAGTCGCGGCCGAGCCGGCGGCGCACCAGGGGGACGAGCATGGCAAGCCCCATGGCCATCAGTGCCAGCGGCGCAGGCACCGGCACCGGCGTCAGGAACACGTCGGCGCTGACGGCGTTGTTGGCATAGGCCGAGGCCGCGATGCCGTCGTCGAAGGTGCCGAGTTGGGCATTGGGTGTGCTGCCGCTGATGACGCCGCCGCCCCGCACCCAGTCGACCCTGAAGTCGACGGCCGCGCCGGGCGATGCAGCCACGAAGGCGATGCCCGTGGTGGCAAAACGCATGTAGCCGAAGCCACACGGGCTGTTGGCTGCGTTGCAACTCACGGGACGGTCGACGAGCCCGGGGTTCGCGGCCACGTCGCTGAAGTCGTACTGCGTGGCCGTCCAGGCGAGGTCGAAGGTGTTGGTGCCCGCCGCGACATAGTCCGACCATCCGAAGGCGTTGACCGTGCCGGCCATCGTCCATGAGTCACCGGTCAGGCCGCTGGCGGCGGCGTTGTTGTCGGCCGGCACCAGCACCGAGCCGCCGAGCAGTTGGCCGTTGCGGTTGTCGATCTGGAGCTACAGCACCACGTCGCGCAGCGTGTCGCCCGCCGACAGGTAGAGCTGGCTGGGCGCCGTACCGGGCAGGCCGTTGGAGCCGGGCACACCGGGACCCCGCAGCGTGCTGCCCTGCGCGACGATGAGCAGGCGGCCGGTCGTCGCCGCGTAGTAGTTGGCGTCGTAGATGAGTGCCGGGTTGGTGAGTTGGGTGTCGAACGCAACGCTCGTCGAGGGCCCCTGGGCCTGCAGCAGCGCGGCATGCGAGAAGCCGGCCTGCAGCAGCGTGAAAGCCGCGGCCGTGGCGAGCAGGAACGGGGTGGTACGGGGGTTGGGGCGCAACGGAACCTCCAGGTCTGCACGCCGCCCGCCGACATGATGTCCGCGGTACCCGTGCAGGCAAACTGATCTTCCCCGCCCCACGTTCCGCGCAGGTGACAGCGCCGCGGCCGAAAACAGCACAAACGAACCGGCCCGTTCGGATCATGGGCGTCGTCGCCCCTTGCGGCGGCGCTTGTGCTCTGGCTTCACCGGGGTGTCATGTCTGCCGGCCACAGTCCGTCTCGAGCGGCCTCGGCGGGATCCGGTTCAGCACCGAAGAGCGAGGCGCCACCTGCCGACCCCCAACCGATTCATCATCCTGAGGAGCCATCCATGAAGGGTTCATCCCATCCGAGCAACGACGTTTCGCTGAACGACTCGACCAACAAGTCGATACGCGAGATCATCGACGAGGTCAAGCTCGACCGGCGCAGGTTCGTGCGCACCGGTCTGAGTGCCGCAGCCTTGGCGTCCGCCGGCGGCCTCAGCCTGGCTGGCTTGGTCAAGACCGTCGAAGCGGCACCGTTGCCCTCGGGCCTCGGGTTTCCGGGCATTGGTTTCGAGAGCATCCCGCCAAGCCTCGACATCGATCCGGGCACCCCATCGGCCGTGCTGGACCGCGTCACGGTGCCCGCGGGCTACCGGGCCGAACTCTTCGTCGCGTGGGGCGATCCCATCATGCCCGGTGGCACGCCCTTCACCGGCCAGGCCGGCGAGACGGCGGCCGAGCAGGCGCGCCAGTTCGGGATGCACTGCGACGGCATGCACTTCTTCCCGCTCGACGATGGCCGCGAGCACAGCGGCCGTGGCGACGATGACGGCCCCGGTCAAGGGGACCGCGTTGAGCGCGGGCTGCTGTGCGTCAACAACGAGTACACCCACGAGGAAGTGCTGTTTGCCGACGGCCAGGTGGGCGCCGGCTACACGCTGCAGAAGACGCGCAAGTCGCAAGCAGCCCATGGCGTGTCGATCGTCGAGGCCCGTCGCCATCAGGGCCGCTGGCAGGTGGTGAAGAACTCCCGCCACGGCCGTCGCATCACCGCGAACACGCCAATGCGCATTTCCGGCCCGGCAGCCGGCCACGTGCTGCTGCAGGCGCGCGAGTTCCTGGTCACCGACGCCGCCACCACCTGGACCGGCAGCACGACCAACGGTCGCGTCTGCCAGGGCACGGTGAACAACTGCGCGCATGGCATCACGCCCTGGGGTACCTACCTGACCTGCGAAGAAAACTGGAACGGCAATTTCGGGGGCACGGGCGTCGTCGACACCACCACGACGACCGAGATCGGCAAACTGAACCGGCGCTACGGCATCGCAGCGGCGGGCTTCGGCTACCGCTGGCACACCACGGACCCGCGCTGGGACGTGAGCACCAACCCCAACGAGCCGAATCTCTTCGGCTGGGTGGTGGAGATCGACCCCTTCGACCCGACTTCGACGCCGGTCAAGCGGACGGCCCTGGGTCGCTTCAAGCACGAGAGCGCGCAGTACGTAGTCGACAAGGACAACCGTGTCGCGTTCTACTTGGGCGACGACGAGCGCAACGAGTACATCTACAAGTTCGTCTGCGACGGCAAGTTCAACCACCACAACCCGCACGCCAACCGCCGGCTGCTCGACAAGGGCACGCTCTGTGTGGCGCGCTTCGATGCCGACCTGAGCGGCCGCTGGCTGGCTCTGGTGCCCGGCACCGTCGGCCTGGACGGCGTGGCCCTGCGCGACAACCCGAACTTCGCCGGTGCGGACGACGCCGAGGTGCAGGCCAAGATTCTCATCAAGACGCGCATGGCGGCCGACGCTGTTGGCGCGACCATGATGGACCGCCCGGAGTGGACAGGTGCCCGTCCACGCATCCGAGGCTTCGAGGAAGTCGAGATCTACTGCACGCTGACCAACAACAACCGGCGCGGCAGTTCCGCGACGCCGAGCAGCAACGCCGCTGACGGCTCGACGGTGGCGGGCTCGGCCCGGCCGGCCGTGGACGCCGCCAACCCACGCGAAGACAACATCTACGGTCACATCATTCGCTGGCGCGAGGCCGGCCGCAGCGTGCGCGCCACCGCTTTCACCTGGAACCTGTTCCTGCAGGCCGGCGACACCGCGACCAGCAAGGCCGCGCGGCCCACCAACGACTACAAGGGCAACATCGTCGATGTGCCCGACGGCAGCGCCGACTTCGGCGCGCCGGATGGCCTGTGGTTCGATCCATTCGGCCGCCTGTGGGTGCAGACCGACCAGGTCGGCGACGGCTCCGGCGACTGGGTGCACCTGGGTGCCAACGTGATGGTCTGCGCCGACCCTAACAGCGGCGAGGTGCGTCGCTTCCTGACGGGCCCGAACCGCTGCGAGGTCACGGGCGTGACGATGACCCCGGACGGCCGGGCGATGTTCGTCGGCGTGCAGCATCCAGGCGAGGACTCGACAGCGGCCAATCCCACGGCCTTCTCCAACTGGCCGCAGGCTCAATGGACCACGGCCTCGGACGGCCGCACAGCCCTGCCCGCTGGCCGCCCGCGTTCCGGTGTCGTCGTCATCACGAAGGACGATGGCGGTGTGATCGGTGCGGCCGATCGCCGTCCCGGCCACGGCCACGGCCATTAAGGCAGGACGCCAGGCCCGGCACGCGGGGCGTCGCCCGAACGCCGGGCCACGCTGGAAAAGAGGTCATGGGTCTTGCGCCCCTGGCCCCCCAAGCGCGGCCGGTGCAGGCGCGGGAGGTACGGCACCGGGCGGTCCAGTTTCACGTCGCATTTCGGCCAGAGCAGTTGGATCGAGGATCGAGGAGAGGTCATGAGTGGCGTACTGGTAGTGGAGGACGAACCGGCGATCGCCGAGTTGATCGCGCTGAACCTGAGACACGCGGGGTTCGACGTGAGAGTCGCTGGCGACGCGGATGTCGCGCAAGCGGCCGTGGACGAGGTCCTGCCCGACCTGGTGCTGTTGGACTGGATGCTGCCCGGCCAGTCGGGTCTGCAGTTGGCGCGCCGCTGGCGCGTCGACGCGCGCACCCGTGGCATCCCCATCATCATGCTCACGGCCCGCTCGGACGAAGCCGACAAGATCGCAGGCCTCGACGCCGGTGCTGACGACTACCTGACCAAACCCTTTTCGACCAAGGAACTGCTGGCACGCATCCGTGCCGTGCTGCGCCGCCGGGCGCCGGATGTATTGGACACCGTGGTCGTGGTGGGTGGACTGCGCCTGGACCCGGCCACCCGCCGCGTCAACCGCCGTCTGGGTGAGCAGACGCTGGAGGTCAAGTTAGGACCGACGGAATTTCGGCTGCTGCACTTCCTGATGACGCACCCGGAACGCGTGCACAGCCGCTCGCAGTTGCTCGACCGGGTGTGGGGTGACCACGTCTTCATCGAGGAGCGCACTGTCGACGTGCATGTCAAGCGATTGCGCGAGGCCCTCGCACCTGCGCAGGGCGCCTCCCTCATCGAAACCGTGCGCGGTGCAGGCTACCGACTCACGCAGCAAATCGGCGCTGTTGTCGTGTGACGGGTCCTTGACGGGACGCTCGGCGTGGCACGAACTGCTCGCGCCAACATGCCCCCGGCTCGGTCGGTCACGCAGAGGCAGGTGATGCTGCGGAGTGTCCTTCGAGCCGCAACTTGACGGCGCATTCGAGGATTGCGAGTGCATCGACGGCAAGGTGCTCCGCGCCCATTGGCGACCGTGCCAGTCGCCAACGTCTAGGCAACTTCGATGGCAAGCCCCAGGCTCGAGATCTTTGCCTTGTGCTTGGCACCCGCAGCCGCCGATGCAACTTGTTCAGGCTGGCTGAAGGCCCCCGGCCGAACTGGAACCGCGCCGATGGACAACGTGGTGCACGGAAAGAAGCGGCGGACGCCGTGACGATCGTCAGCGTCAATTCCTCCCCGCCCGAGTGCCTCTTCGTCGAACAGGGTGCGGGCCCTTTCGTTGAAGACCGACACGATGCGCTCGCAACGGTCGAGCCAGTCATCGCTTTGGAACAGCACGACGAAGTCGTCGCCACCGACGTGACCCACGAAGTCCCGGCGTGGATCGCACTGCGAAGCAATCGTGCGCGCCACCAGGCGAATCATCTCGTCGCCGCGCCAGTAGCCGTAGTGATCGTTGAAGGGCTTGAAATCGTTGAGATCGCAGTAGCAGGCGACGAATTCGCCGCCGCTGGCCAGCAGCCTGGCGATGTGTTCGGTGATCGGGATGTTGCCGGGCAGAAAGGTAAGCGGGTTGGCGTGCCTGGCAGCCTCGATCCGAACTTCGGTCACGACACGGACGAGTTGCTCGCCGGTGCCCAGGCCCAGGTATCGCCCACCTTCGGTGATGATGAAACCTTCAGTCAAGTAGCGCTGATCTGATGAGGTCAACACAGCGGTCATCGCGTCGAGTCCCGTGTGCTTGTCCAGGACCAAGGGCGTCATGTTGGCAAACAGCAAGCAGGGCTTGCGGCCATTCAATTCCTTGAAAAAAGGCCGCGCGTACCGGTCAACAAACGCCTGGCGGTTCAACAGGCCCATGGGCCGGTCACTCTCTACCAGAGCCAGGGTCCGCAGCGTCGGATCGTCTGCGAATACCTTGGCCACGTCGTCGATCAGCATGTCCGGGTGGATCGAAGGCACTTTGACAGCCATCCGCTCGACAGTGAAGTCGGCGCCTGCGGAACGCGTCATCTCCGGTAGCACGGCGATCTCCGAACTGGCGATCACAGCGCCTGCACGGGCCAGCACCGACATCGCCGGTACAGGGTCCGGACGCCCGAGGAAGTACCCCTGGCCCAACTCGATGCCGAGGTCACGAACGATCTGCAGTTCGGCTTCAGTTTCGATGCCCTCGGCAACGAGCACGGTCCCGAAGGTTTCGGCGAATCGGGTCAGGCCCTTCAGGGTCTGCACCTTGATGGCCTGTCCTTGCAGGTCGTGGATGAAGTATTTGTCGATCTTGACGATCTCCGGCCGCAGTTCTGCCCACAGCCGAAGACTGGACCGGCCATCGCCGAAGTCGTCCAGCGCGAAGCGCAGACCTTGTGCGCGCAGTCCGGCGGCGGCGGCGATCAAACGTGGAACATCAGTCACCCGCTCATGCTCGGTGATCTCGATGACGAGGGCGGAAGGCGCCACACCCGTCGCGTCCAGCGCCTTCATCACGCCGCCCAGGGAGAGTCGCTCGACCATCGTCACGAAGGCCTGGGCGCTGAGATTCAGGAACAGGCGCTTGTCATGCGCATGCGCAGCCCAGGCACGCAAGCCTTCGCGCAGGCACGCTTGTTCGAGTTCGACGCTGACATCCTCAGCCCGCGCCGCCGCAAACAGGGCGTCCGGCGCACGCAGAGGCGAGTCGGCAGGACCGCGGATCAGGCTTTCGTGGCCCATCACCGTTCCGTCCTTCAGGCGGACGATAGGCTGGTAGTGCGCATGAAGGGCCTTGCGGGCCAGAATCTGCCGGACAGTCTGAAGCCTCAGAGCACCGTCAAGGCTGCGGCGCATGGCGGCCAGGGCAGGCGTGACAACGGGCTCTTTCACTTGACCGGACTCCTGGGTGTACGGGCAGCCAACACGCCCTACGGTGATATCGGCACCGTGCTGCACTTGCTTGAGCGCAACATCTCACTGCCGTCGAGGGCGCGCTGCCCGCGCGACGGCACCGGCTGTCGCAACAGTGGGAGGCCGGCCTTGCTGCCGATCTGCCAACCTCACTGTAGCGCTCACCGCACCCCGAACTCATGGTCGATGCTGGTCACGCGAGCACAAAAGTACGGCGCCGGCCCGTTCGGCATCTGCCACTCGACTTCACCTTGAAGCAGCACGCACATCCCTGCCCTTTCACCATCGCTGCCGAGCCGGCACACGAAACTCGCCCTGCTGTGCCAGGCAAACGCCGGAGACCATCGCCTGGCCGTCACGCAACATGGCACGAAAGTACCGCTGTACGGGCGGCGGCAAGGCATCGATCTCGTGCGGGTTGTAGGCCCTCACCACCATCGGTCGACGTGCCGCCTGCATCGCCGAACAGAACGCGGTCTGGTCCCGAAGCCATCGCCACGTCCCCGAACACCAGGACTCCGAGGGTGGCAGAGACCACACCTGCGACCGGAACGAATGCCCGCTTCATGCGCAGCTCAAGCGCGAATCAGTTGAGCGTCGACGCCACGGCGCGGCGCCGGGCCGATGGGCGGCGCAAAGCCGGCGCGAGCCCACATCTGCACAGTATGGGATGGCTGCGGCGCATCCAGCAGGCTGCGAATTTCCGCATGGGGCTTCGCCTGCTCGGGATACTCCTGCAAGGCCTGCTGCAAGGGCTGCAACGACACGCCGAAGGCCGTGGCGGCGAGCTGAACTCGGGCATAGGCACGGCCGGCGTTCACCTGCGTGACCCGATCATTGCCCTCGGTCACCATCCACAGAAAGCCCGGCGTGGAGGCCAGCTTGGCGTTGAAGTCATCGATCTGGCTGGTGGTGGCGTAATCGTCCGGCGCCGGGGCCTTGCTGCGGTCGAACAAGCCGACCTTGCTCATCAACACGGGCATCCAGTCCAGCACGAACAGTCCGTCCCGGTACTGGTCGATCTCGGCAGACCCAACCCGCAGCACCCTGTACGACTCCATGATCGTGCGCGGTGTCGTCAACTCGATGCGCCAGGCTTCGGCGGCGATTTCGCGATGCTGCTTCAGCGTGTCGGGTTGCGTCGTTCCGACGAAGCCGAAGTGCAGCGGGTTCGGATTCACGGCCTGCTTCATCGCTTCCCATGCATCGGCGGGCACCGCGCGTCCGAGGTCGTAGGCGCTGCGATTGGTTCGCCGCTGCAGGATCTGCGCGAAGAGCGGATCCTTCCTGACCGTCGGATCGGCCCACAGCCTGACGCGGGCGACCGGACGCGGATCGAGGGTTGAAGGCCCGAACGGGCCTTGCGGAAACAGTTCGATCTCGGCCCGCAATCCGCGCTCGCGCGCAGCGATGTCAAGCAGTTCCAGGAAGGTGCCGTGGCTCATCATGATCTGCCGCGAGGTCGGGTCGACCTCGGGCAGCAGGCGGGTGAGGTCGCAGCGCAGCAGGATCTCGTCAGGATTGTGAAGGTCGACCAGCCACGACTGCAGGTTGTGCGAATGCGGCGCCAGGATCGCGTAGCCGAGCATCCAGCGCCGGATGTCGGTCTCGGGGCCAGGACCATTCCACGCGGCAATGGCGCCCATCGGCATCTGCTGGCTGCACCCGGCAGTGGACCCTGCCACGGCGCCGATGCCGCCGCCGGCGGTCAGGCGTATGAAATTGCGTCGATCCATGGTCCGCTACACCTTGGACCGGTGCGCGACGGCGGCAAGGTCATGCAGCCAGGGGGTACTCAGTCCGGCTGCGGCGATCTCCTTGCTCAGATCGGGCACGTCCCGGTTCGGGTGCGACGCATGGGTCGAGGCCGACTGCAGCACCGTGAGGTAGACCTTGAGGCGGTCGTTGGCGGACAAGGCCGCCTTGACCCAGGCCGGCAGCAACAGTCTTTGCTGGCCGAGGGATGCGACCGCTTGGGTCTTCTGCATGGGTTCGATTCGTTGCAGCCGAGAGGCTGCCTCAGTCTTGGGCTGGGGTGTGACAGCCGCGTGTCAGTGCTGCCACGCTTGCGCACTGGATTGACACAGCGCAACCGAACGCGCCTTTCACGGTCGGCGACAGCGCCGCTAAAGCCCATCGAAGGCCTCGGGCGGTTGAACCCCGCCGCGTCACGCAGCGGATGGATACTGGAACCCTGCAGCCGCAGATGGACGAAGTCCAACGATCCCCCGCACTGTGGCGACCGGAGAACACTGCATGGACCTGCTCAAGACAGCCGTGGTCGACATCACAACGCTGGTGGCGATCTGCCACACCTTGAAGTCCGCTCCGCTCGAGGGCGAGCTGGCGACGAAACCCAAGCTGCGGGGCCGACTGCGGCGTGAAATCAAGCGCGGGACGCTCGCCTACATCGACACCTTGGCCCGGACCAGGCTCGCAGCCGTCGACGATGCCCTGCTTGGCGCATGTCGCGGGGCAGCAGAGCAGCAGATGGCCCATGCCATTGCGCACCAGCCCTTGCTGGGCAAGCTCATGACCAAAGTTCCCGGGTCGCTCGATGGCGTGGCTGCGGCGCGGCAGGATCTCTGGCGCCTGGCACACATGTCGATCCAGCTTCGGATGGGCGTGGCGCCCCTGCGCGAATCTGGTGCCGAAGTGGATGCCAAGGCTGCTGGCGCCATGGCGGGTCGCCTTCGCCGCCGCTTTCGCAAGGCCTTGATTGCCTATGCACGGGTGAGCCTGCGCACCAGGGAACCCAAGGCGCAAGTCATCGCGACAGCACGCGAGGCTGCCCTGGCGCAGATCGGGAAGCGCGGGGTGACCGAGGCTGAACGGCTTTCGGACATCGAGGCTGGCGGCCACCCGGCGCGCAAGGTCTTGCGGCTGGGCGTGACGAAGGCCCTGTTCGATCTGGCCCTCGACTGGCAGCGCCACGGGTCCTCGCCGACGAATGCATTGCCGTGAGGTCCGCGCGCGACCGCGCTGATCTTTCGGTGCCGGCTTGCAGAACGGCCGATCCTGCATGTGCAAGCCCACCCGGCCTTCGAGACCGTGCGTCCGACGGGTAAAGGCGTGCGCACAGGCAGACAATGCCGATGTGGCACACAACGACGCTCCTGCTTTCAAGGCCTTGACCGGCATCTATGAACCATCGGCGATTCAGCAATTGCCGGATGGGCGGTTCCTTGTGGTCGAAGACGAACGGCGCCATCCCTTCAGCCTGGTCACGATCGGCGCCGATGGGCGCGTCCAGAGCACCGCACTCACGCCCGGGCTGATGCAACTGTTCAGTGACTTCTGGAAGCTGGACGATCTCGAAGGGCTGACCCTGGACCGGGCTGGCTATGTCTACGCGATCACGTCCCACTCTCGCGACGACGACGGCGACACGAGCAAGTCGCGTGAGCGGCTGGTGCGGTTCGGGATCGACAAGAACCGGGTCGTGAAGCCGAGGATCGTCGATGGTCTGAAGCGCGCCTTTAAACAGAAGCACCCGGTGCTGGCTGCAGCGGCCGAGGTCCGGGAGGTCAAGGCCGGCGGCGGGCTCAACATCGAGGCGCTGGAGATCAGCCCCGACCAGCAGCGGCTGCTGATCGGTTTTCGCAGCCCCTTGCTCGGCGGTCGCGCCATCATCGCCAGCGTCCTGAATCCCTCAGGGATGTTCGAGGCAGATGAGGCCCCCCAGGTGGCGGCCGAGCTCGAGGAGCTGGATCTGGGCGGTCAGGGAATCCGCGGTTTGACCTACCTGCCTTCGATCGGCGCGTACCTCGTCGTGGGTGGTCCGGTCTCGCGCGAACCGGCCCCCTTCGATCTCTGGCTCTGGAACGGTGAACCTGGTGCTGCGCCGCACCGTGTCACGGTTCCAGGCCTGCAGGGCTTCGAGCGCGCTGAAGGCGTGAGCCCGGCCGTCATCGGCGGGGTTGAGCGAATCATCGTCGTCAGCGACGATGGGAATCGGCAATCAAGACGGTCAGCCAGCTACCTGCTGCTGGACCCCGGGCAACTGCAAACAGCGACTTGATGAACCAGCGGGATGACCCCTGGCCGGACAGACAGGAACTCCACGCCTGCCTCGGTTTGGCGGCGTAGGGATCGGAAGCAGAGTTGTCCACCGAACTGGGGGACAAGCCTGTGGAGAACTGGTGTCAAACCTCGAATTTTGCAGATAGACCAAGACAAGCCCTGGTCATGCTGGGCTTTTAGAGCACCTCCCCTGATTCACCGCCCCTGATGCACCGCGCCGCCGCCAGCCGGTCCGTTGCCGCTACCATCTACAAACCCGGACGTTTCGGAGCAATACATGTCGGCACTTCAAACTCACAAGGCACTCGTTACGGCAACTGCGTTCGAGATCCTGCCCAGGTTCGGCCTGGCTTTCCTCGTCGATGACCAGCAAACCACCTGGACAGTCACCCGGAGCACCGACGGCCCGGGCTTGGACGCCCTTCGTTCCGGTCAGCGCGTCCAACTGACGCTGGACCATCACTCCGACTTCAGCGTGGTCAGCGCGTACGCTCCGCTGACCTGACTGAGCGCCCAGCTTCCCGCAGCCGCCCGGCCGTCTGGCTGGCTGGCTGGCTGGCTGGCTGGCTGGCACCCTACGCGCGTGACCCGGCCACATCCGGCCGCTTGTAGCGGTAGGCTTTCATCGTGGTGCCAGCAAGATGGTTGTCGGACGCGTGGCAAACGCAATCCGTGACCGGCACGCCGCGCGCCTGCCTGGCGTGCGCGCGGCTGGCGAATTGGCTCTTCCCCCGTGCAGGGCCTGGCCGTGGTGCTCGACGCCAAGGGACGCGGCGTCCTGCAGAACACCGCAGCTGTCCGACCTCGAACGCCGGCTCGTAGCGCAGTTGCGCGCCGTGTCGACGGTGCCGTGACGCTGGCCGGCCGAGAGGGTCGGATTCGCTGTCAGGTCGCCGGCGCGCCGCATCCGGCGGCAGGCCGCCGGTGTCACCGTCGGGTCACGTCGCAGCGACAGACTCGGGAGTGAACGCGACCGGTGGCCCGGCGCGCCTGCCATTGCCCTCACCCTCTGCAGAAAGCCCACATGCCGTACACCGCTCGCCGCCGCGAATTCATCTTCCACCTTGCCGCCGTGGCGGGTGCCGTCTCCGGCGGCGCCGTGCTCTCGGGCTGTGGCGGTGGCGACGACGAGGAGCCCGTCTTCCTGTACGGCGTGGCGAGCGGCGACCCGCTGGCCGACCGCGTGATTCTGTGGACGCATGCGCGTTTCCCGACCAGCGACGACCCCGTCCTCCTGCGCTGGCAGGTGGCCGACGACGCGAGCTTTGCCACCGAGGTGGCCAGCGGCAGCGTCGTCGTCAGCAGCGCCTCCGGCCACACGGCCAAGATCGACGCCACCGGGTTGGCGGCCGGGCGCAGCTACTACTACCGCTTCACCGCCGGCAGCGCCCGTTCACCGGTGGGCCAGACGCGAACGCTGCCGGCAACGGCCAGTGAAGTGAAGTTGGCCGTACTCAGCTGCGCCAACTATCCGGCGGGCTACTTCAACGTCTACGCCGAAGCGGCGCGCAGCGACGCGCAGTTCGCACTCCACCTGGGCGACTACCTCTACGAATACGACGCCGCGGGTTATGCGTCGTCAGGCGCGGCGGCCCTGGGCCGTGCGTCGCAGCCCACGAACGAGTTGCTGACGCTGGCCGACTACCGCCTGCGCCACGCCCAGTACAAGAGCGACGCCGACAGCAAGACGCTGCACGCGCGCATGCCGATGATCGCGGTGTGGGACGACCACGAGGTCGCCAACGACGCCTACAAGGATGGCGCCGAGAACCACAGCCCGGCCACCGAAGGAAGCTGGACTGCGCGCCGCGCCGCGGCGCTGCAGGCCTACCACGAGTGGATGCCCATCCGCACCGGCGCCGACAAGGCCCGCATCTACCGCAGCTTCAACTTCGGCAACCTCGTCAGCCTGCACATGCTCGACACGCGGCTGATCGGCCGCGATCTGCAGATCGACATTGCAGAACTGGCCGGTCTGGCCGGCCCGGTGGCGCAGGCGGCGGCCACCGCGGCCTTCTCGTCGCCCACGCGCCAGATGCTGGGCAGCGAACAGCTGGCCTGGCTGCAGGGCCAGATGACGGCCAGCAGTGCCACCTGGCAGGTGCTGGGCCAGCAGGTGCTGATGGGGCGCATGGAGTTCCCGGTCTCGGTGCTGTCGACGCTGAACACCAGCGACACCTCGCCGGCCGCAGTGGCCGCGGGCGCGGCGGCCGTCAACGCCTACCTCACCGCCAAGGCCACGCCGCCGGCGCTGCGCACGCCCTCACAGGTGGCGCTGATGGACCCGCGGCTGAACCCGCTGCTGGGCTACAACCTCGATGCCTGGGACGGCTACCTCGCCGCGCGCGAAACCGTGTTGGGCACGGCGCTGCAACTGGGCAAGAAGCTGGTGACGCTGGCCGGCGACACGCACAACGCCTGGCACAGCAGCCTCACCCTCATGGGCCTGGCCAACCCGGCGCTGGCAGGCGTGAAGGTGGGCGAGGAATTCGCCACCAGCAGCGTCAGCTCGCCGGGCCTGGAGGCCTACCTCGGGCTGCCCGCGGCGCAGATCAAGGGCATCTTCGAAGGCGTGATCAGTGACCTGAAGTGGATCGACCCCTCGCAGCGCGGCTTCCTGAAGATGACCTTCACCGCCACCGAGGCCCGGGGCGAGTGGGTCTTCGTGAACACGATCACCAGTCGCACCTACTTGGCCAGCGTGGGGCGCACGGCCACCTACACGGGCTGAAGTTGCCCGGGGCCACTGACGGCTGCCGTGGGGGCGCGGCAACGCACGGCTTGCCACTGCGCTGCCAGCGTGGGCAATTGCAGCAGGGCTTGATGTGGTCCCACTTGGGCAGGCCCATGGGACCGCGGGCGGGTTCGATGCTCAGCGTGACGCCGTGGCCGGCGAAGAGCCCCACGAGGGCGCCCATGGGCGCGACGCTGCCATGGTCGAAGATGTCGACAAGGTAGGCGCTGGCGAATGCGACCGTTGCTGTGAAAGCCGACGTCGCGATAGCGGCGAGCGCCCCGAACACGACGAGAGCCACATCCCCAGGACGCAGTAACAGGGCGGAGTCGCCACGACATTGCGCTTGGACATGCAGACTGGGCCGAGCTACATCGACGTCGCCTGCGCCATGAGCCAGGTGACACGCCTGGGCGCCAGCGAGCGGGTCGAAAGCAGCAGGTGCTGCGACTCGCACGCAAGCGCCGAGTGCCACGCACACGCGACGTGATGGAGGCGGACCTGGCCACGAACGCACTCACGCGCCTGGTTCAGGCCGGCAAACTCGAACGTGTGGCCCGTGGCCTGTACGGCATTCCAGGAGCGTCCATCAACGAGCATCGGTCGCTGGCCGAGGTCTCGGCCCGGGTTCCGAAGGGCGTCGTGTGCCTGCTCTCGGCGCTGCGCGTCCACGGTACCGGTACACAGGCGCCGTTCGAGGCATGGCTCGCGACCCCACAGCGCATGGTCGCGCCGCGTCTTGACCAACCCGCACTGCGCGTCGTTCGAGTGTCGGACCCCGTGCTCTCCGACGGGCTGACCAGGATCACCGCCGATGGCGCCAAGACCGTCGCCGACCGCTTCAAGTTCCACAACGAGATCGGACTCGACGTGGCGCTCGAAGCCCTTCGGGATGGTCGGGCCATGCGCAGGTTCTCGATCGATGACCTCTGGCGCCACGCCGCGCAGGACCGCGTGGCGAACGTGATGCGTCCCTGCATCGAAGCGATCACGGCACGACAGCGGAGCCTGTTCTCAGGGTCGATTTCGCCGTACGTCTTTAGGGGCAAGGTCACTTTCGGCTTGCTGGCCAGGTGCTGGCGCGTGTTGTCGTTCTGGGTGCTCATGGGAGACGTCTTCAGGCTGAGGTGAGGATGTCAGAGGCCAACCTCCAGGATGGCGGCGATGATCTTCAGATCGCCGCCGCGGTTGACGCGGTGCTCGGCCTCGCCGAACGTCATGGTGGTCGCATCGCCGCCAAGCGCTGAGATGGCGACAGCAGCGCCGTCCTGACCCTCATACAGCCGCACGCGCCAGGCGCCGGCGCATGAGGCCAAGCAGCAGCGCGCCGCCCAGACCCACGAGCAGGGCGCTGCCGGGCTCAGGCACTGCGCTGATGGTCACGCGGTAGGCCAGGAACATGCTGTCCAGGTTCTTGCCGTCGTTGTACGCCGCGCCGGCATGGAAGCCGTCGGTGGTGGCGAAGTCGTTGTCGTTGGCCACGAACAGGAAGTAGTCGTCCGGACGGTCCGGGTCCAGCGCCGGAAGCAGCACCAGGCCTTCCCACTTCTCCGACAGGTTCTCGAAGCCGTCCTGGATGCCGTTGGTCAGGCCAAACCGGTTGAGCTGGCTGCGGTCGTTGATGTCCAGCAGCATCGCCTTGGCCGCCGGCACGATGGCAGGGTTGAGCACGCCGCCCGGCGCAATCTGGCCTTCAAAGCTGGCGCCGAGGATGTTGGTGGCGCTGCTGATGTCGATCACCTCGACCTGGCGAAGCAGCGAATTCTGCGTGCCGACCAGGCGCCCGTTGCTGTCGCGCGGCAGCATCAGGAACTGCGTCGACGACAGCGCAAAGATCTCGCTTTGTGCAGCCACCAGCGTGGCACCTGCTTGCTGGAACTTCGGCAACTTCACGACAAACTCGCCGTTAAGGCGGATCTGGTCGGGGCTGCTGATGTCATAGGTGAAGACACGTGTGGTGTCGCGCGTGGCGGCGGCACTGGCGGCGTTGAGGTCCTGGCGCGCGGCGCTCTGCAGACCGACGAACAGCGTGCGCCCGTCGGGCGAGATGCTCAGGCCTTCGAAGCCCTGGTTGTTGGACCTGCCGGCACTGGGGTTGACCGGGCTTGGCGCCGGCTGGCCGGCGCCGGGGTTGTTGCTGCTGTAATCGGTCACGCCATTGCGCAGCGGCCGCACCGAGTTCGCCACCTCCAGCGCGCCGACGAAGCGGCCGTCCGGGGCGAAGCGGTAGATCGAAGGACCGTATTCGTCGCTGACCAGGCGCGAACCGTCGGCCAGCACGACCACGCCCTCGGCGTCCAGTGCCAGCCTGCCGTTGAAGGCCTGCGGCAGTTCAGGCAGCAGCGCGGTGGCCGGGCGCGCACCGCCCGTGGCCAAACCCCCTGGCACCGGGTCGAGCCCTGTGAAGAACTGGCTGCCCCCGCTGGGCAGGGCTTCGAACAGCCGCGTGGACTGCGTCAGCGTCAGACCGATCTGCTTCTGCGCCAGCCCGCTGGCACCGGTCGTCGCCGGCGTGAAGCTCATCTGCAGCGTGTTCAGCCGCGGCGCGTAGTCGATGGTGCCGGCAATGTTGTAGCCGCGGTCAGGTGCGGCCAGGAAGGTGCCGGTGTAGCTGTTGCCCACCCGCGTCCAGCTCGCCAGGTCGGCCCACAGGCCGCTGATCGAACCGAAGGTTTCACCATGCTCGTCGCGAAGGTTGGCGGCGATGCGGCCGACACCGACCATCTCCTGCACCGTGAAGACGGTGCCGCCCAGCACCGTCTGGGCATGGGTGACGGCCGGCAGGCCGCAACTGATCAGCGCGGCAAGTGCCAGGGTGGTGCGCAGCATGTGAATCCTCCGGTCGTGGCAGTGACCGAAATGCTGCGCGGCGGCCGTGACAGTGCTGTGTCGGCCGCTTCAGGCGTCCTTTGACACCGGGATGGTCGGGAACTTCGAAGAGGAGCCCTTGGCGCCGCAAACAAGGCGGCGCACACCGAGCCGGCCGGCGCTGCGCGCCGTCAGCGCGCGCAGCGTCGCGCCGCCTGCAGACCAGCCTGTACCGGGCGGCCTGTGGACGACCTCAAGTCAGCGCAGGCCACCACCCATCTTGGTGCCAGCGCCCAAGAGCCGAGGATGAGCGGCGATGATCAAGCCGGTTGTCCACCTCGGCGAAGTTGAGTCCAGCGACCTGGAAGAGAACGGCTACTGCGCGTAGAAGCGGGGGCAGTTCAGCGACACCGTCGGCGCACGCAAGCCGGGGCCTCAACCTGCCGGTGCTGCCCCGGGACAAGGCGAAGTGCCCTTTCCACAACCACCACGGCGACGAAGAAACTTTCCTCATCCTCGAAGGTGAAGGTGAGCTGCGCTTCGGCAAGCAGCGCAACCGAATCCGCGCGCACGACATCATTGCCTACCCGCCGGCAAACCGGCACCTGCGGGTGGCGTGATCGATCAGGTGCTTGCAGGCGCCTCACCGGCGCGAGTTCCACTCCGACGTGCCGGCGGCGCTCAACAGCTTGGCGGTTGCGGTCTCCGGGTTACTGCTCTGACGCCGCAGCCCCGCCGGGCGAATGATGGTCGGCGTACCACAGCCGCACACCGGCGCCGGGCCCACCCACAGGAGACACTCCCGATGACCGACCTGTCCGCCCACCCGACCCAGGCCGCCAGCGCCTGGTTTGCCGACTTCCAGTCCGCGCTCGAACGGCACGACATCGACGCCGCGATGATCTTGTTCGACGCCGACAGCTACTGGCGCGATCTGGTCGCCTTCACCTGGAATATCTGCACCCAGGAAGGCCCGGAGGCGATCCGCGCGATGCTGCAAGCCCGGCTGGCCGACGTGAAGCCCACGGCGTTTGCCGTCGAAGGCCAGGCGACGGAGACCGGTGGCGTGGTCGACGCCTGGTTCACCTTCGAGACCGCGGTGGCCCGCGGCCGCGGCCACCTGCGCCTGAAAGACGGCAAGGCCTGGACGCTGCTGACCACGATGACCGAGTTGAAGGGCTTCGAGGAGCGCAAGGGCGCGCACCGCATCAAGGGCGCCGAGCACGGCGTGCACCCGGGCCGCAAGACCTGGCTCCAAGAACGCGAGCACGAACTCGCCACGCTGGGCATCAGCGAGCAGCCGTATGTGGTGATCGTCGGCGGCGGGCAGGGCGGTATTGCGCTGGGCGCGCGGCTGCGCCGGCTGGGCGTGCCGGCGATCATCATCGAGAAGAACGCCAAGCCCGGCGACAGCTGGCGCAAGCGCTACAAGAGCCTGTGCCTGCACGACCCGGTCTGGTACGACCACCTGCCCTATCTGCCGTTCCCCGACGACTGGCCGGTGTTCGCCCCGAAGGACAAGATCGGCGACTGGCTGGAGATGTACACCAGGGTGATGGAGCTGAACTACTGGGGCAGCACCACTGCCAAAGGTGCGCACTTCGACGAGGCCACGCAGACCTGGGAAGTGGTCGTCGAACGCGACGGCAAGAGCATCACGCTGCGGCCGAAGGAACTGGTGTTCGCGCTCGGCGTCTCGGGCTACCCGAACGTGCCGAAGTTTGCCGGCGCGGAATCGTTCCAGGGCGAGCAGCAGCACTCCAGCCGGCACCCCGGGCCCGAGGCCTACGGCGGCAAGAAGTGCGTGGTGATCGGCTCCAACAACTCGGCGCACGACATCTGCGCCGCGCTCTGGGAGCACGGCGCCGACGTGACCATGGTGCAGCGCAGTTCGACCCACATCGCGCCGTCGGATTCGCTGATGGAGCTGGCGCTCGGCGGGCTGTACTCCGAGAGCGCGGTGAAGTCCGGTGTCACCACCAATATGGCCGACCTGATCTTTGCGTCGATCCCGTACAAGATCATGGCGCCGATGCAGGTGCCGGTGTACGACGAGATGAAGAGGCGCGACGCCGACCTCTACGCGCGGCTCGAGCAAGCCGGCTTCATGCTCGACTTCGGCGTCGACGGCTCGGGGCTGTTCATGAAGTACCTGCGCCGCGGCTCGGGCTACTACATCGACGTCGGCGCGTCGGAGCTCGTGGCCAACGGCAGCATCAAGCTGAAGAGCCGGGTCGACGTCGAACGCATCGGCACGCACTCGGTGCTGCTGTCGGACGGCACCGATCTGCCAGCCGATCTGATCGTCTACGCCACCGGCTATGGCTCGATGAACGGCTGGCTGGCCGACCTGATTTCGCCCGAGGTCGCCGACAAGGTCGGCAAGGTCTGGGGCCTGGGCAGCGACACGCCCAAGGACCCGGGCCCCTGGGAAGGCGAGCTGCGCAACATGTGGAAGCCCACGCAGGTGCCGCATCTGTGGTTCCACGGCGGCAACCTGCACCAGAGCCGGCACTACTCGGAGTTCCTGGCCTTGCAGCTCAAGGCGCGCCAGGAAGGGCTGGCGACACCGGTTTACAAGCCCGCTCCTTCGCACCACAAACGCTGAGCGGCCGGGCCAGCACCTTGCGCCGGTCGCCCTGTTCCTCGATGCGGCCCTGGTGCAGGAAGCCCACTTGGTTGCCGGCGGCTGGGCAACAAAACAGCGCAGGACGCCGAGTTTGAAGATGTTGGCCTGTTGGCCCCAGCGCCGCGCGCTGGCGGCCAACATGGCCGCGCCGGCCAGCCAAAAACCGCCGCCGGGCCGTGGTGACCAACCCGCACACCTTCATCACCCGCGCCGCCCGGGCCAGATGGAAGTGAGACGAACGGCCAAACACTTGATCGCGCCTCGCGGCCGCCTGCACCACGCCAACCTGCAACGCGCAAGCCCGGCCTGCCTGCACTACCCACATGGGCTATCTGCCATTACCCGTCGCGGGAATAGACCCTGGCTGCGTGAACGACGCTAATGCGCAGATTGAAGGCGTCGCGGACGCCGTGGAGACAAACATGAACTTCGACAAGGAATTCGACGCCTCGGGCCTGGCCTGCCCGCTGCCCATCGTGAAGACGAAGAAGTCGCTCAACGACATGGCCCCGGGGCAGGTGCTGCGGGTCGTGGCAACCGACCCGGGTTCGGTGTGCGACATGGCCGCTTTCGCCGAGCAGACCGGCAACGCGCTGCTCGAATCGGGTGAAGAAGGCGGCAAGTACGTCTTCTTCCTGAAGAAGGCCTGAGCGGAGCACCCATGGCCAGCAAGAAAATGGCGATCATCGCCACCAAGGGCGCGCTCGACATGGCGTACCCGCCGCTGATCCTCGCGTCGACCGCGGCCGCGCTGGGCTGGGAGGTGCAGATCTTCTTCACCTTCTACGGCCTTCAGCTGCTGCGCAAGGATCTGAGCGGCATCGCCATCAGCCCGCTGGCCAACCCGGCCATGCCCATGCCGGTGCCGATGCCGGTGATCGTCTCGGTGCTGCCTGGCATGCAGGCCATGGCCACCTCGATGATGAAGGCCAAGATGAAGAAGAAGGGCGTGGCCTCGCTGACCGAACTGCGCGACCTGTGCCTGGAGGCCGAGGTGAAGTTCATCGCCTGCCAGATGACGGTGGACCTCTTCGAGTTCGAAAAGAGCGACTTCATCGAGGGCCTGGAATACGGCGGCGCGGCGACTTTCATGAAGTTCGCCGGCGAGACCGACGTCTGCCTCTTCATCTGAGGCCCCCAGACCCTGGCGACGCGGCAACGTACCGCGCCCGCCTGGCTAACGAGGAGACTGCATGGACACGGCGGCTGTCGGCATCGGCACACTTGTCACCGGGGGCGGTTTTGCGATCGCCTTCGTCTTCGGCCTGGTTGCGGCGAAGACCAATTTCTGCACGATGGGGGCCTTGTCCGACATCGTGAACATGGGCCACTGGGGCCGCATGCGCATGTGGATGCTGGCCATCGCGGTGGCCATCGTGGGCACCAGCCTGCTTGCGTACACCGGGCAGATCGACCTGGCCAAGTCGGTGCCGCAGCGGCCGATGCTGTCATGGCTTTCGCTGCTCGTGGGCGGGCTGATCTTCGGTGTCGGCATGACACTGTCAGGCGGCTGTGCCAACAGAAACCTGATCCGGGTCGGTGGTGGCAGCGTGCGCGCCTTCGTCGTGCTGACCTTCCTGGCCATCGCGTCCTACATGACGCTCAAGGGCCTGTTCGGCCAGTGGCGCGTCAGCCTGCTCGACCCGGTGCGCATCGATCTCGGTGGCATGGGGTGGGCCGACCAGGGGCTGGCCACGGCGCTGGTCAAGGCCACCGGCATGGACGCCAGGGCCGCCTTGCTGACCGCGGCCGGCGTGGTGGCGCTGACCTTGACAGCCTTCGCACTCGTGGACAGGCGCTTCCGCCGCAACGCGGCGCAAGTCTTCGGCGCGCTGGTGCTCGGCCTGCTCGTCACCGCGGGCTGGTACATCACCGGCCACCTCGGCTACGGCGAGAACCCCGAAACGCTGGAAACCGTCTACTTCGCCACCAACACACGCACGCTCGAATCGATGAGCTTCGTGGCGCCGCTGGCCTATTCGCTGGAACTGCTGATGCTGTGGACCGACAAGTCGCTGAAGCTCAGTTTCGGCATCGCCAGCGTGTTGGGCGTCATCGCCGGCTCGGCGGCCTACGCGCTGGCGACGGGCAAGTTCCGTTGGGAAGGCTTTGCGTCGCTGACCGATCTGCGCAACCAGCTATCCGGTGCCGTGCTGATGGGCTTCGGCGGTGTCACCGCCATGGGCTGCACCATCGGTCAAGGCCTGTCGGGTGTCTCGACGCTGGCGATCGGTTCCTTCATCGCCGTGGCCGGCATCGTGGCCGGCTGCGTGGCCACGCTCAAATTCATTTTCTGGCAGGCGGAGCGCGAATGAAAAAACTCTACTTCACAGTCCTGCTGCTGCAGGCCTTCGTCTGGCACGGCGCGGTGGCGCAGGAGCCCGACACCCCCTGGCTGCCCGACGCCCGCAACGTGGCGATGTCGGTGCCGCCCAAGCTGCTGTCGGTGCTGCAGGAAGAGATCGCCCGCAGCGGCCCCGAGGGCGCAGTCGGCGTCTGCCGCGACAAGGCGCCGGCGATGGCCCGCGCGGCGTCGGAAAGCAGCGGCTGGCAGGTGCGCCGCGTCAGCCTGCGCAACCGCAACCCCAAGGCCGTGCCCGACGCCTGGGAGCGCACGACGCTGGAAGACTTCGACCGCCGCGCCGCGGCCGGCGAGCCACCGGCGCGACTGGAACGCGCCGCGGTGGTGCAGGAGAACGGCCGCGCCGTGCAGCGCTACATGCGCGCGCTGCCCACGGTCGACCTGTGCCTGAACTGCCACGGCACGCCCGATCGCATCAGTGCCGCGGTGGCGGCACAGCTGCAATCGATCTACCCCCAGGACCAAGGCGTGGGCTACCGCGTGGGCGAGCTCCGCGGCGCCATCACACTGCGCCGGCCACAGCCCTGAGTGGGGCGCGCCAGGCTGGCCGCCAAGTCAGCCGGTGCAGACGGCCGACGGCGCGGTGAGCAGGGCTTCCGTGGCTGCACCCGCCGGCAACGAGCCACTGGCGTGCAGCGCCAGCGCAGCACGCGCCAACTGGCTGAAATGCCGGTGGCCGCTGGCCGCCGCGCGGCGCAGCGCGGCGCCGCCGTCACCGTGCACCCAGGCCGCATAGGCCTCGTGCAAGGCCGGGAACAGCAGCGAACGTACGCCGTCGTAATTGGCGAACCAGAAGTGGATGGGCGCCGCGGCGCCACGGTCCAGCAGCGTCGGCAAGGTGACGATCAGGTCGGCCAGGTGGTCGCGCACGGCGCGCGCGTAGAGGTCGGCGCGGCGGGTGGGCAGCGCCAGCCGCATCGCGCCCCACTGCGGGCCCAGCAGGCCGCCGGCCTGGTGTTCGCCCAGTTCGTGCAGCACCAGCGTCTCGCCTTGTTCTGCCAGGCAGTGCGGCAGCGCGGCAGCGAAGTCCTGGTCCAGTCCATAGGCCTGCACCACGGCATGAAAGGGCGTGCCCGGCACCGGGTGCAGCGTGTAGGCCTCGTACTTCTCCCAGCACCAGCGCGCCAGCGCCGCCTCGCGCAGGACGACCGGGCCGCGCTGGCCACCGCCCAGCATGGCCGGCGGCGCCAGCAGCCCGCGCGCCAGTTCGCGCCCGGCGGTATACACGTCCAGGCCTTCCCGCTGCGCGTGGCTGCGCAGTTCGGCCAGGAAGAAGACCGGTCGCTCGGCACCCACCAGCCCGGCGCCGTAGAACAGCCCGTGCGGGCGCAGCTGGGCGTTGACGCCCTCCAGGTCGAAGGGTTCGAGCGCCGTGCCCGGTGGGCCGCAAGGCAGCGGCACGAAGGGCCGGCCTTCCAGCGATGACCACAGCAGCTCGCGCTCGGCGATCCAGGCGCCGATGGCGTCGCGCGGCAACGCGGCGCCGAAGGCCAGCCCACGCTCCCAGCGGTAGAACTCGCGCATCTGCAGCAGGTAGATGCACAGCGTCATGTCGCCGGCGTGGCGCTCGTCGGCGATATGGCAATTGGTCTGCACCGCCGCCACCACAGCGGCCACGTCGGCCGCATTCATGCCGGCGGCGCCGTGTTCGGCCGCACCCGTCCACGCCGCGGGGCTTGCCAGGCGGCCAGCGCAGCCACCAGCGTGTCCCAGGGCAGGTCGGTCAGGCTGCCGTGGCGTTCCTGTGCCGCGCCAACCATGCGATGCACGTCGCGCGACTCGCTGCCCAGCACCTGCTGCAGCGCCACGAGACCGCCGCACTGCAGGCGCAGCGCCTGCATGTGGATGAGCGGCCGGCCGGCCGGCGGCAGGCGCAGCGCGAAGCGTGCACGTTCGTGCATCAGCGCCGCCAGCGTGCCGCAGTTGGTGCGCGCCACCGGCGAGCTGCACTCGACGAGCACACGCTCGGCCACGGCACGGCGCTCGGCGCGTTTGCACACCGCCGTGCGGGCCAGCAACGCTTTGGCGAAGACACAGGCGCTGTCGCTGTCGCAGCACAGCGCGCCGGGCGGCTGCGGTGCTTCGGCGTCCGGCTCTTCCATGCCGGGGCGGCCTACTCGTCGCCGCTCGGGCCGGCCTGGCGCACCTGCAGCAGCAGGTCCTCGGCGGCCAGCGGGTTGTCGGCGAACATCACTTTGATGCGCGTGGCGGCGTCTGCCGGCGGTGCCTGGCGCAGCACCTTGGCGTGCGTCGAGGCGTCCTTGAACACGGCAAATTCGGCCAGCCGTTCGAGCTGGGCAAAGGGCTTCACGGCGTAGACGTAGTAGGGCATCTCAGTACCGCCTGGCCGTTCCGAAGGTACTGAGAGCCCGCTTGGGGGGTAGCCAACGAATTGAGCTTGGGGGCTTCATGTCAGATGTAGAACTTCGAGAGCTTGCGCCGGCCCGGCACGGCCTTCTGGACGACGACGCCGTGCACGGTTGAAAGGTCGGCCAGCGGCAGGTCGCGCAGGTCGGTGCGCGCCGGGTTCAGCGCGTGCAGCGCCCAGGCGTCGCTGCGCGCGCAGAGCTGGCGGAAGATCCAGCCGTCGGCGTGCTTGGCGAGCACAAAGCTGCCGTCCTTGAGTGCACCGTCGGGCTCGATGATGATGATCTCGCCTTCGTTGAACTCGGGCTGCATGTCGTCGCCCAGCACACGCAGCGCGAACGACTCGCCGCCGCTGCAGCCCACGTCGTCTTCTTCGGCACCAGGCGCCGGTGAGGTCTTGCAGTCGCAGCTCATCCGATGACCTCGGCATGCACCTGTGAACGGGGTACACCGGCCGCACCGAGTTCGGCGCGCAACGCGTCGACGAACGCTGCTGGGCCCGCGATGTAGAAGGCGCAGTCGATGTCGAACAGGTCGGCACGGATCGCCGCAGACATCTGGCTTGCCCCCGACGCCGCATCGGTATGCGTCGACAGCGTGTACTCGAAGGGGTCCAGCGCTTCAGACCAGGCGCGGCACTGGTTGGCCATGAAATGCCCGTCGGGTCGCGTCGCCAGCCAGAAGAGCGTGATCGACGGCGCAGCATCCAGCGAGAGCGCGTGTTCGATCAGGCTCTTCACCGGCGCGAAGCCGGCGTCACAGGCGGCAAAAACCAACGGGTGCGCGTCCTCGATCAGCACAAAGTCGCCGTCGGGCCCCCAAACCGTCACCGCGTCGCCCTGTTGCACGCCGGCGGAGAACAGCCGCACGGCCACCGGGTCGTCGGCGTCGCGCGCGATGAAGAACTGCAGGTTGCGATCGTCGCAGGGGCAGCTCGCGATCGGGTAAGCCGTGCGCAGACCGTCACCCTCGGCCAGGCCCAGCGTCACCGATTGCCCCGCCAGGAAGCGCAGGCGGTGGCTGCGCGGCGTCTGCAGGTGCAGCAGCAGCGTGTCGGGCGCCAGCGCACGCAGCGCACGCACGGTGGTGACGATCTGCTGCCGGGGGATGTCGGCCGGCCCGCGCGCTTCCAGTGTCTCGAGCGTCAGCTCGCTGCTGGCCGCCGTGTGGGCGCAGGCCAGCACGTAGCCCTGGTTCTTCTCGTTCTCCGACAAGGGGTAGTCGGTGGCCATCGTGCGCACGACCTGACCGGCGGTAACGCGCACCTTGCACATGCCGCAAGTGCCGTTGCCGCAGCCGTAGTTGAGCTTGAGCCCGGCGCGCATGCCGGCCTGCAACAGCGTCTCGTGGCCCTCCACGGCGAACTGGTGTCCGCTCGGGCGCAGCGTGACCTGCGCAGACATCACCTTGAGCATGTCGTCCATGACGTCCAGCACATCGACGGGTTCAGTGGCCAGCGCCTGCGCCAGCCCGTCGTTCAGCTGGCGTTGCAGGTCGCGCAGCCGCGGGTCGTCGCCGCCCGCTTCGCTGCGCAGCTGGTTCAGCCGGTCGCGCAAGGCGATGACCAGCCTGTGGTAACGCTGCAGGTGGCGCTGCACGTCGGCCAGTTCCTGCGTCTGGTGGAACAGGCGCTGCGCCAACACCTCCTGGTTCGGCAGCAGCCGCTCTCGCACGCGGCGCCCGAAGCTTTCGTTGCGGATCTGCGTCACGCGCTCGAGCAGGCCCGATTCCTCCAGCCGCGTCTGCGGGTAGAGCTTCAGCAACGTCTCGGTGGAGACGAGCCCGTCGGCCAGCTCGATCTCGCCCGAGCGCACACGCTGCTGCAGCTTGCCGCGCGGCACACCGACGAGTTGCGCAGCGCGCCAGATCGTCACCCATTGCGCCACGGGGCCTCCACCGGCAGCCGTACGCGGTCGAGAAAGCGCGCGCGGTAGAGCAGGCGCGGGCTGTCGGAGTCGCCTCTGAAGGCGCTGCGGTCGTGCAGCACGTTGTGGCCGACGATACCCATGCCGGGTTGCAGGCGCAGATGGAAAACGCCGGGCGCGTCCTGCGCAAGCACGCTTTCCAGCGCGTTCACCGCGGCGCGCGTGTCAGCGTCGTCCTTCCACTCGATGCTGCGCGTGCGCGCCGTGTAGCGCATGTGCAGGCTGCCGTCGGCATCGACCGAGAACACCGGGCCGGTCTGTGCCGGGCGCGCGACGCCGTCGTCGCCGGCGCGCGCCGGGATCGTCATCACGTCGAACTGCATCAATGCGCGAACGTGTGCCGGCGCCAGGTCGCGCAGCCGCAGGTAGGCCAGTTCATGGTCGAGCAGACCGTTGATGCCCCCGCTGGCCGCCGGCCGCACGCAGTGCAGGATCATGCCGTGGATGCGGCGCTCGGCCGGGTGGTAGTAGCCGTCGGTGTGCCAGCGGATGGGCCGGTCGGTGTAGGGGATGAAACCGCCGCGGCCGTCGCTGGCGTGCGAGATCG
This sequence comes from Burkholderiales bacterium, assembly GCA_038205425.1. Lineage (GTDB taxonomy): Bacteria > Pseudomonadota > Gammaproteobacteria > Burkholderiales > Burkholderiaceae_C > Rubrivivax. The sequence goes on from JBBRBW010000014.1 coordinate 38,104, forward strand.
CGATGCTGGAAATGCCGTCCTCGTCGGCCAGCCAGTTGGCGTCGAGCCGCCGCAGGCCGAGTTGCGCGCCCAGTGCACGGGGCAGGTCCTTGTTCTCGGCCGTCAGCGGCGAACGGTAGACGGCGAAGTTGGCGCGGCCTATGCGGTCCAGCAGCGCGGCGCGCTCGGCGGCTTGCAGCGCACGGGGGTCGGCCACGTCGACCGTCACCGCCTCGATGTCGGCGGGTTGCCGTGCCAGCTTCCAGCCGCGCCAGCGCGCGTAGGCGACTTCGTCGTCGAGATCGAAGGGGCACCCGCCACGGGTGCGTGGCGGTGAAAGCAGGTCGGTGTGCATTGCGTTCATCGCAAGTTCACTCGCCACTGACCGACGAACGGCGCGGGCGCCGCGGTGCCGCGTCCCACAGGTCGCGCATCGAACGCTGCACGACGGCCACGGCCTCCGGCGCCTCGGCGGCCATCACCTGTTCGACGACCCAGAGGCGGTCTTTCTCGGGCAGCGTCGGCTCGAGCCGGCTGCCGAGATAACGCACGAAGGCAAAATCGGGCTCGAAGCCGGCCGCGACGTCGCGGCTTTCAGGGTCGGCGCCGAATTCGGCGTAGTGCTGACCGACTTCGTTGACGAGATCGATGAAGGTCTCGGCATGGCTTGGCGCACCGGCCGGTGGCAAGCCGAGCAGCCGGTCTTCGTTCTCTTCCAGCGTGCGCGCCAGGTGACGCACCAGGGCGACGGTGAATTCCTGCCGCCCCGCGTCGTCCAGGCGGGCGTGGGCGATGCGGTCGGTGACGGCCCCCAGGAAAACCAGCACCTCGCGCAGGAAGGCGAAGTAAGGTGGCCCGGCGTCGATGTCGAAGTCCGCGCCGCGCATGCGCTTGAGCATGTTCTGCGCCACGCGGAAGACGATGAAGGCCATCGCACTGGCCTGCTCTGCCGCACTCTTGGGCGCACCAGGCTTGAACCAGTGGCTCTTGATGCGCATCGCCGGCAGCGGCGGTGCATTCATGCGGCCCCCACCGAAGGCCCACGGCCGCCAAGCGGACGTCGCGGAACCGGCCTTGCCGGGCCGCTGGCGTCGCCGTGCGGCGCGCCTGCCGCAAGGCGCACTCCAGCCGCTCGCAAGCGCGAAGGCGCGCGCTCGGTGCGAGCTCGCCCCCCCCGGGGGGAAGGCGGCCGCAGGCTGTCACGAGGGGTGGCCATCAGTATCCGCCCTTGCCCAAGGGCTGCGGCAGACCGGCCACCTTGCAGCCCTGCTTGGCCGGGCCCAGCGGGAACAGGTCGTACAGCGCCTTGCTGTCGCAGCCCGGCAGCAGTTCGCCCATGCCCTTGAGCATGTTGCGGAAGTTCGGCGTGTGGCCGTGTTCACGGTACTCGTCGCGCAAGTAGGCCACCACCTTCCAGTGCGCATCGGTGAGCGTGATGCCTTCGGCGGCGGCGATGACGGGCACCACCTCGTCGCCGTAGTCGGCTTCCAGCAGGTAGCCCTGGTCGTCGGTCTCAATTTCGTTGCCGTTGACGGTGTAAGCCATCTCGATGAGTCTCCTTGTCGTGTGGTCTGAGTTTGATTCGCGGGCGGCGTTCAGGCGGGCGTGCCGACGGCCACCGAGGACTTGTGCGGCACGAACAGGCCGCAGCCCAGCCGCCGGTGCGGGCCGAGACCGGCTTCCAGAACACGCAGCGAGTGCGCGGCGTTCAGGCCGTCGAGCATCAGGCTGTAGCCGTGAACCGCACCGACCTCGGTGACCTGGTAGCGGCCACAGATGGCACGGCACGCTACCTCCAGCGCCAGCAGCTCGGCAGCGACAGCCTGCACGAAGCTGGCCTCGTCGGCAGCTTCTGCCGTGCCGTCCACGACCACGAGATGCGCGTAGAGGGCGCTGTAGGGCAGCAGCTCACGCACATGTGCCGTGCCGACGCGCAGCCGGCTGGCGCCCAGCTGCAGTTCGGTGCCGGCCAGGGCACCGCCCGCTTCAGCCCTTTCACGCGGCACGCGCAGCGTCAGCCGGGTGCGCCCCGAGAGTAGCGCCTGCGGGCCGCCGCCGGCAGACACGTTCAGACGGTGGACGCCGGCCCCCGGCACGCCGCTCAGCCAGGGCAGCGCCGTTTCCAGCGCGGCGGCGAGCAGGCCGCGGTGTTCGCGCGGCAACGCGTCGCCCTCCAGCGCAAACACCAGGTCGACCATGCGTGCGGGCATGACGTCCACGTCCCTCAGGCCCGCGGCTGGGTGTGTGCCCAGTCGAGCAGCGCCTGCCCCCACGCCTCGGCCGTGGCCGGGTCGATGTCGAAAATGGTGAAGCGGCTCTTCTCGCGGATGCGCGTGCGCAGCAGGCTCATGCCGCCGCCGTCGAAGTCGATCTGCTGCAGCTCGATCTCCTGCCCACCGAGCGGGACCTTCAGGCTGGCCAGGGAACTCAGACGTGTCATGGGGTGGCGGCACTTCGCAAACCGGCATTGAGCGCGCCCGCCTGCCGCGCCGTCCATACCCGGTACGGGTGACCGCCGGCTACGCCATTCGGGTAATGGCAGCCCCCCCTCAACGGTCTATCTTTGGCTACCCAACGAGAGTGATAGCCCGTTGCCCGGTGCAGGGTGACGATTCGCCCCGCAAATGCACGATGGCCAGCGCTGGCCACTGCCGGCGCAAACCAGGAGACAAGACCCCATGGCCAAGAAACCGCATGACACGCCGATGCTCGATCAGCTCGAGTCCGGCCCCTGGCCCAGCTTCGTCACGGGCCTGAAGCGCCTGGCGCAGGACAAGGACTACATGGTCGACCTGATGGGTCAGCTGGAGACGTCCTACCGAACGCGCAAGGGCTACTGGAAGGGCGGCACGGTGGGCGTATTCGGCTACGGCGGCGGCGTCATCCCGCGCTTCACCGAGCTGAAGGACGAGAACAACCAGCCCTTGTTCCCCGACGCTGCCGAGTTCCACACGCTTCGCGTGCAGCCGCCGGCCGGCATGCACTACAACACCGACGTGCTGCGCAAGATGTGCGACATCTGGGAAGAGCACGGCTCGGGCCTCATCGCCTTCCACGGCCAGAGCGGCGACATCATGTTCCAGGGCGCCAAGACCGACAAGGTGCAGGACGCCTTCGACGCGCTGAACGAACTGGGCTTCGACCTCGGCGGCGCCGGCCCCGCGGTGCGCACCTCGATGAGTTGCGTGGGCGCCGCACGCTGCGAACAGAGCTGCTACGACGAGGCGCGCGCCCACCGCCAGGTGCTGAACACCTTCCTCGACGACATCCACCGCCCCGCCCTGCCCTACAAGTTCAAGTTCAAGTTCAGCGGCTGTGCCAACGACTGCATGAACTCGATCCAGCGCTCGGACATGGCCGTCATCGGCACCTGGCGCGACAACATGCGCAGCGATGAGGCGCTGGCGCGCAAGTGGTTCGACAAGCACGGCATGAACGAACTGGTCAACGACGTCATCACGCGCTGCCCCACCAAGACCATCATGCTGCGCGAAATCGGCAGCGCCAAGAACGGCGTGCGCAGCGGCGACACGCTGACCACCGTGCAGGTGAGCGACACGCACGCGCTGGAGATCGACAACAGCAACTGCGTGCGCTGCATGCATTGCATCAACGTGATGACGGGCGCGCTGGCGCACGGCACCGACACGGGTGCGACCATCCTCATCGGCGGCAAGCGCACGCTGAAGATCGGCGACCTGATGGGCACCGTCGTCATGCCCTTCATGCCGCTGAAGACCGACGAGGACTACGAAGCCCTGGTCGATCTGGGCCAGAAGGTGATCGACTTCTTCGCCGAGAACGCGCTCGAGCACGAACGCACGGGCGAGATGATCGAACGCATCGGCCTGGTCAACTTCCTGGAAGGCATCGGTGTCGACATCGACGCCAACATGGTCGCCACGCCGCGCACCAACCCCTACGTGCGCACCGACGGCTGGGACGACGAAGTGGCCAAGATCAACGCCAAGAAGGCCGCGGCCTGAGTCGCAAGGGAGAACCCACATGACCACTGCTACCGCTACCGCAACCGCCCCAGCCGCGCCGCCCAAGATGCGCACGCCCATCGAGAGCGGCGTGCCCGACAACAAGCAGTATCTGCACCCGCTGATGCTGAAGAACTACGGCAACTGGAAGTGGCATGACCGGCCGCGGCCCGGTGTGCTGCACCACGTCGCGCACAACGGCGACGAGATCTGGACCGTGCGTGCCGGCACGCAGCGCCAGATGGACGTCTACACGATCCGCAAGCTGTGCGACATCGCCGACACCTTTGCCGACGGCCACGTGCGCTTCACCATCCGCAGCAACATCGAGTTCATGGTCGCCGACCCGAACAAGGTGGCGCCGCTGATCGAATCGCTCACCAGCAGCGGCTTTCCGGTGGGTGGCACCGGCAACTCGGTGTCGATGATCGCCCACACCCAGGGCTGGCTGCACTGCGACATTCCGGGCACCGACGCCTCGGGCGCCGTGAAGGCGCTGATGGACGACCTGTACGAGGAGTTCATCAAGGAGGACATGCCCAACCGCGTCCACCTGTCCACAAGCTGCTGCGAGATCAACTGCGGCGGCCAGGCCGACATCGCCATCATCGTGCAGCACACCAAGCCGCCGAAGATCAACCACGACCTGGTGGCCAACGTCTGCGAGCGCCCGGCCGTGGTGGCGCGCTGCCCGGTGGCGGCCATCCGGCCGGCGCTGGTCAACGGCAAGCCTTCCCTCGAGATCGACGAGAAGAAATGCATGTGCTGCGGCGCCTGCTACCCCCCGTGCCCGCCGATGCAGATCAACGACCCCGAGCACACCAAGCTGGCCATCTGGGTCGGCGGCAAGAATTCAAACGCGCGCGGCAAGCCGGTGTTCATGAAGATGGTGGCCAGCGGCCTGCCGAACAACCCGCCGCGCTGGCCCGAGGTCTCGGCCATGGTGAAGAAGATCCTCTACACCTACAAGAACGACGCCCGCTCCTGGGAACGGGTGTCGGACTGGATCGAACGCATCGGCTGGCCGCGTTTCTTCGAGAAGTGCGACCTGCCCTTCACGAAGTACCTCATCGACGACTGGCGCGGTTCACGTGCCAGCCTGAACGCTTCGACGCACATCAGGTTCTGAGATGAAGTTCGGTTTGCTCGTCAGCGAAGGCCCGTACACGCACCAGGCCAGTGACACGGCCTACCAGTTCGCGATGGCTGCCATCGCGAAGGGCCACGAGGTGCAGCGCGTGTTTTTCTATCACGATGGCGTCTACAACGCGACCCGGCTCACCGAGCCGCCGCAGGATGACCGCCACATCGTCAACCGCTGGTCGGCGCTGAAGACCGAGCACGACGTCGACCTCGTAGTCTGCGTGGCCGCGGCGCTGCGCCGCGGCATCAAGGACGAGGTGCTGGCCCCGGGCTTCCGCATCTCGGGCCTGGGGCCGCGGGTCGACAGCGGCATCAAGGCCGACCGCATGGTCACCTTCGGAGACTGACAACGATGCCCCCACGTTCACTTCGTTCACTGCCCCCCGAGGGGGCTGAGTGCCCCGGCTCCAAGTCGGCCTGCGCCGACTTGGACGGCACGAAGGCCGACCGGCTCCGACGGGAGGCGCACGCCTCCCTTGGGGCGGCCCGGCGGGAGGCTTGATGGCCACGGTCAAGAAGTTCATGTTCGTGAACCGCAAGGCGCCCTTCGGCACCATCTACGCGCTCGAGAGCCTGGAGGTGGTGCTCATCACCGCCACCTTCGACCAGGACGTCAGCCTCGTGTTTGTCGACGACGGCGTCTACGAACTCGTGAAAAGCCAGAACTCCAAAGGCATCGGCATCAAGAACCACTCGCCGACCTACCGCGCGCTGGATGGCTACGACGTCGAGAAGCTCTACGTCGAACGCGAGTCGATGGCAGCCCGCGGATTGTCGGAAGCCGACCTGCTGGTGCCGGTGGAGGTGCTGTCCAGCGCCGAGATGGCCGACCTGATGGCCGAGCAAGACGTGGTTCTTTCCTTCTAGAGCGCCTTATGCTGCACATCGTCAACAAGTCGTTCACGCAGACCAACGCGCTCGCCAGTTGCCTGCGTCTGGCCAAGGCGGGGCACACGCTGCTGCTGACCGAGGACGCCGTCTACGCCGCCACCACCGCTGCGGCCACTTCTTCCGGCATCGCCGCGGCGCTGGCCCAGCTGAAAGTCTGCGTGCTGCAGCCCGACGTCGAGGCCCGCGGCATGGCCGGCAAATTGGTGGATGGCATCACCGCCGTCGACTACGGCGGCTTCGTCGACCTCGTCGCCTCGCACCCCAACAACCAGTCCTGGCTCTGAGCAGCCGGCCTCACCATTCCCGAAGGAGACAAGAAACATGGGCATCGAAGTCAACGGCACCACCTACGAAACCGACGAAGAGGGCTACCTCGTCAACCTGGCCGAATGGAACGAGGACATCGGCAAGGTCTTGGCCGCCGGCGAGAACGTCGAGATGACACCCAGCCACTGGGAAGTGGTGAACTTCCTGCGCGACTACTACAACGAGTACCAGATCGCCCCGGCGGTGCGCGTGCTGACCAAGGCCATCGGCAAGCAGCTTGGGCCCGACAAGGGCAACAGCAAGTACCTGTACGAACTGTTCCCCTACGGCCCGGCCAAGCAGGCCTGCAAGATCGCCGGCCTGCCCAAGCCGACCGGCTGCGTCTAGACCTACAGGAGCGCCCCGCGCCGGCCGCGTGCACACCGCACGCGTGGCGCGAGCCTTCCCGGAATCCGCCCCATGTCCGTGCTGTCCCTCGTCTACGCCGCGCTCTTCTACATCGCCAGCACGATCTTCGTCGTCGGCCTGGTGGTGAAGATCCGCGGCTACACACGCACGCCGGCACCGCTGAAGATCCCCACCACGCCGGCACCGACGACGACCAGCGGCGTGGCCTTGCGCCTGACGCGAGAGGTTGTCTTCTTCGAGAGCCTGTTCAAGGCCAGCAAGTGGACCTGGCTCTTCGGCTGGCTGTTCCATGCCGCCCTGCTGCTGGTACTGCTGCGCCACGCGCGCTACTTCCAGCAGCCGGTGTGGAGCGTCATTGCCTTCGTGCAGCCCTTCGGCATGTATGCCGGCTTCGCGATGGTCGCCGGCCTGGGCGGGCTGTGGGCGCGGCGCTTCCTGGTCGACCGTGTGCGCTACATCTCCACGCCGTCCGACCACCTGCACCTGGCGCTGCTGATTGCCATCGGGCTGAGCGGCCTGGGCATGCGCTTCGTCGCCCACACCGACATCGTTGAGGTGAAGGCCTTCATGCTGGGCCTGATGCGCTTCGACATCCAGCCGTTGCCCAGCGACCCCCTGTTGCTGCTGCACCTCACGCTGGTGGCGCTGCTGATGATCGTCTTCCCCATCAGCAAGCTGCTGCACGCGCCAGGCCTCTTCTTCAGCCCGACGCGCAACCAGGCCGACACTTCGCGTGAACAGCGCCACGTCACGGCCTGGGCCGGGGCGCCGGACAAGAACTGACCCGCAACCGACCCCACCATGGCTGCCGCCTTCGAGACCCCCAAGCTCAAGCCCTACCCGGTGATCCCGCTGGTGGCGGTGGGCGCGACGGCGCACCTCAAGCCCTTCGTGGCGTCGCCGGCGATCCAGGCCAACGTCGGCTTCCCCGGTGAACTCACCGAAGGCTGGGAACAGCGTGCCATCGCCAAGATGGGCGAACTGCTCGACAAGTACCGCAGCCTGCGCGTCTACATGGACGCCTGCGTGCACTGCGGCGCCTGCAGCGACAAGTGCCACTACTTCCTGGGCACCGGCGACCCGAAAAACATGCCGGTGGCGCGCCAGGACCTGATGCGCGCGGTCTACCGCCGCTACTTCACCTTCGCCGGCAAGCACTTCCCCAAGCTGGTGGGTGCGGTGGATATGTCGAAGGAAGTGCTGGACGGCTGGTGGAGCTACTACAACCAGTGCAGCGAATGCCGCCGCTGCAGCGTGTTCTGCCCCTACGGCATCGACACGGCAGAGGTCACGATGGCCGCGCGCGAGATCATGGACTCGGTGGGCCTGGGGCAGAAGTACTCCAACGAGATCATCGGCAAGCTGCACCGCATCGGCAACAACCTGGGCATTCCCGAGCCGGCGCTGAAAGACACGCTGCTGGGGCTGGAAGAAGACACCAAGGAAGAGACCGGCGTCGACGTGCGCTTCCCGCTCGACGTCGAGGGCGCCGAGGTGCTGCTGATCACGCCCAGCGCCGACTTCTTCAGCGAGCCCCACGTCGAGAGCCTGATCGGGTACGCCAAGGTCTTCCACGCCGCCGGCATCTCCTGGACGCTCAGCTCCAAGGCCAGCGAGGCGGCCAACTTCGCGCTCTTCATCGGCAACTACGAGCAGATGAAGAAGATCTCGCTGCGCGTGAAGGAAGAGGCGCAGCGCCTGGGCGTCAAGCGCATCGTGATCGGCGAATGCGGCCATGCCTGGCGCGTGGCCTACAGCTTCTGGAACACGCTGATCGGCCCCTTCGACTGGCTGGACTCACGCTACCCGGTGCCGCAGCACATCTGCGAGCTCACTTACGACCTGATCCAGCGCGGCGCGCTGCAGTTCGACAAGGGAAAGAACGACGACCGCATCATCACCTTCCACGACTCGTGCAACGTCGCCCGCGCTTCGCGCATGGGCAACATGCCGGGTGGTCAGTTCGTGATTCCGCGCGAAATCATCAAGGCGGTGGCCAACAACTTCCACGACATGGCGCCGGGCACCACGCACGAGGCGACCTTCTGCTGTGGTGGCGGCGGCGGCCTGCTCACCGACGACCTGCTGGAGATCCGCGTCAAGGGTGCGCTGCCGCGCATGGAGGCTCTGAAGAACGTGGTCGATGGCCACGGCGTGAACTTCATGGCCTGCATCTGTGCCATCTGCAAGGCGCAGTTCAGCAAGGTACTGCCCTACTACGGCTTCGACATGGGCATGGTGGGCGGCGTGCACCAACTGGTCAGCAAGGCCATCCGGCTCGGCGAGCCGGACTGAAACACAAAGGAGCCACGACATGGCACACATCGTCATCATGGGCGCCGGCCTCGGCGGCATGCCCGCAGCCTACGAGGCGCGCGCCACGCTGGGCAAGGAACACAAGGTCACCGTCGTCAACGCGGTCGACTATTTCCAGTTCGTGCCGTCGAACCCCTGGGTGGCGGTAGGCTGGCGCCAGCGCGAAGAGGTGGTCATCAAGGTGGGCCCCGTGCTCGCGCGCAAGGGAATCGGTTTCATCGGCAAGCCGGTGACGCAGATCGACGCCGATAACAACAAGCTCGTGCTCGACGGCGGCGAGGAACTGGCCTACGACTATCTCGTCATCACCACCGGCCCCAAGCTCAGCTTCGACGAAGTGCCCGGCGCCGGCCCCGCGGCCACGGGCGGCGGTGGGCACACGCACTCGATCTGCACGGTGGGTCATGCCGAAGCCTTCTGGGCCGACTACCAGGAATTCCTGAAGAGCCCCGGCCCCGTGGTGATCGGCGCGATGCCGATGGCCAGCTGCTTCGGACCGGCCTACGAGTTCGCCTTCATCCTTGACGCCGACCTGCGCAAGCGCAAGCTGCGCAACAAGGTGCCCATCACCTTCGTCAGCAGCGAACCCTACATCGGCCACCTCGGGTTGGGTGGTGTAGGCGACAGCAAGTCGATGCTCGAATCGGAGATGCGCGGCCACGACATCAAGTGGATCACCAACGCCAGGACCACCAGGGTCGAGGCGGGCAAGCTGTTCACGACCCAGATCGACGACCAGGGCATTGTGCTCAAAGAGCACGAAGTGCCGTTCAAGCTGGCGATGATGCTGCCGGCCTTCAAAGGCGTGGACGCGGTGGCCGCAGTGCCCAGGCTGTGCAACCCGCGCGGCTTCGTGCTGATCGACGAATACCAGCGCAGCAAGGCCTACCGCAACATCTTTTCGGCCGGCGTGTGCGTGGCCATCCCGCCGGTCGAGGTGACCCCCGTGCCCACCGGCGCGCCCAAGACCGGCTACATGATCGAAACGATGGTCAGCGCCATCGTGCACAACATCGCCGACGAGCTGGCCGGCCGCGCGGTCGACACGCGGGCGACGTGGAACGCGATCTGCCTGGCCGACATGGGCGACACCGGCGCGGCTTTCGTGGCGCTGCCGCAGATGCCGCCGCGCAACGTCAACTGGTTCAAGAAAGGCAAGTGGGTGCACCTGGCCAAGATCGCGTTCGAGAAGTACTTCATGCGCAAGATGAAGACCGGCAACGCCGAACCCATCTACGAGAAATACGTGCTCAAGGCGCTCGGCATCGTTCGTCTGGCCGACAAGTGAAGCACCGCGTCTGAGAACCCCGAAGGAGATCCACGATGTCCACCCCGACCGAACAGGTGCAGGCCCGACCGATGAACTTTCGCCGCTACAAGGACGGCGACAGCAAGCCGCTGGCCTGGCAGCAGGAGATCTTCGACGCCGACCACTCGCACAAGTGCCCCACCTACATCCAGAGCACACCGCCGTGCCAGGGTTCGTGCCCCTCCGGTGAAGACATCCGCGGCTACCTGAACATCGTGCGCGGCATCGAGAAGCCGCCCGCTGGCATGCCCTGGCAGGAATACGCCTGGCGCCGCCTGACGGACGCCAACCCGCTGCCTTCGGTGATGGGCCGTGTCTGCCCTGCGCCCTGTGAGTCGGGCTGCAACCGCAACGAGGTGGAAGACTTCGTCGGCATCAATTCGGTCGAGCACTTTCTGGGCGAGTACGCCATCGAGAAGAAGCTGGCCTTCCATAAGCCGAGTACGCAGACGGGCAAGAAAGTAGCTGTCATCGGCGGCGGCCCGGCCGGTCTGTCGGCAGCCTACCAGCTGGCGAAGAAGGGCCACGCCGTCACGCTCTTCGACGAACGGCCCGAGCTCGGCGGCATGATGCGCTACGGCATCCCGGGCTTCCGCACGCCACGCGAAGTGCTCGACGCCGAGATCCAGCGCATCCTCGACCTCGGCGTCGAAGCCCGCATGGGCGTGCGCATCGGCACCGACATCACGCTGGAGCAGATCAAGGCCGATTTCGACGCCGTCTTCCTGGGCCTGGGCGCGCAGAGCGGCCGCCCACTGCCGGTGGAAGGCAGCGATGCGCCCAACGTCGTCACGGCCACGGCCTTCCTGAAGGCGTTCAACGACGGCCGCATGCTGCACGTCGGCAAGCGCGTGGTGGTGGTGGGCGGCGGCGACACGTCGATCGACGTCGCCACCGTGGCAAGGCGCCTGGGCCACATCGACCACATCCACGAATCGGACCGGCCCGAGAACGCCATCGCCGGCTTCGCTGCGCACGACGTGGCCACGCTGTCGGCGCGGCGCGGCGCCGAGGTCACGCTGACTTCGATCTTCGCGATCGAGAAGATGCAGGCCAGCAAACACGAGGTCGAGCACGCGCTCTCCGAAGGCATCGCCATCCGCGGCGGGCTGGCGCCGATTGCCGTGCTGCGCGACGCCAGAGGCCGCGCCACTGCGCTGCGCGTGGCGCAGTGCGAAGCGAAGCTCATCGGCGGGCGGCTCGAAGTGAAGACGATTCCCGGTACCGAGGAAGACATCGAAGCCGACCTCATCGTCTCGGCCATCGGCCAGGCGGTGGACTTCACAGGGCTGGAATCGCTGAACAACGGCAAGGGCATCATCGCCAGCGACAAAAACTACCAGGTGCAAGGCCAGGCCGGCATCTTCGTGGGTGGCGACGTCGTGCGCCCGCACCTGTTGACCACCGCCATCGGCCACGGCGCGATCGCCGCCGACGGCATCGACCGCCACTTGCGCAGCGAAGCGCTGGACAAGCGGCCGAAGATCGACGTGCACAGCTTCGACCTGACGCGCAAGCTGGTCGAGAAGGGCCTGCCGGTGACGCAGATCGAGGAGCCGTTGCGCGGCACCGACAGCAGCCCCGGCGCGATCCACAACTACGACAACCGCAGCGACCGCTACGTCATCCCGCACAGCGAGCTCTTCCTCGGCCACTTCAACTACGTGCCGCGCAATCGGCGCAAGATCGTCTCGCTGACGGCCGAAGAGGCGCTGAACAACTTCGAGGAACGCCTGATCCCGCTGCTGGAAGCCCAGGCACAGGCCGAGGCCAAGCGCTGCATGAGCTGCGGGCAGTGCTTCGAGTGCGACAACTGCGTCGTCTACTGCCCGCAGACCGCCGTGTTCAAGGTGCCGAAGTCGAAGTCGACGACCGGGCGCTACGTCGACACGGACTACAACAAGTGCATCGGCTGCCACATCTGCAAGGATGTCTGCCCCACGGGCTACATCCAGATGGGCCTCGGGGAGTAAGCCCGGTGCTGCAACGGCTGCTGATGCTGGGCCTGCTGACGGCCGGCCTTGCCCACGGCGGCGAGGCACACGGCCGCACGCCGCGGCCTGTGGTCGAGCCGGCAACGGCCGGCACGCAGTGCGTGGCGCCGCCGGAGGTGATGCGGCGCAATCACATGGACTTTCTCAAGCACCAGCGCGACGACACCGTGCACGGCGGCATCCGCGGCGCGAAGTTCAGCCTCAAGGCCTGCATCGACTGCCACGCAAACCAGAAGACCCAGAGCGTGGCCCAGGAAGCGACGAACTTCTGCGTCAGCTGCCACGCCTATGCCGCGGTGAAGATCGACTGCTTCGAGTGCCACACGTCGAAGGCGCGCACCGTCGCGCAGGGGGCGCCGAAGTGAGCCGCCGCGGCTTCCTGGGTGTGGCCGCCGCAGCCATCGGCGGCGTGATGCTCGCCCCCGGCATCCAGCTGATCGAGATCGCCCAAGCCGCCGCCGGCAGCGGCCCCACGCCCGGGGCCAACCCCAAGGTGCGCTGGGGCATGCTGATCGACACCACCAAGTGCGAACCCGGCTGCAACGACTGCGTCACCGCCTGCAACACCGAAAACGGCCTCGACCCGAAACCGACACCGACCTCTTCGCAGTGGATACGCAAGGTCGAGATCAAGGAGATCAGGACCGGCCGCGCTTCGTCGGTGCCGGTGATGTGCCAGCACTGCGCCGAGCCGCCCTGCGTGGACGTCTGCCCCACCGGAGCCTCGTTCAAGCGCGCCGACGGCATCGTGCTGGTCGACCGCCACACCTGCATCGGCTGCCGCTACTGCGTGATGGCCTGCCCTTACAAGGCCCGTAGCTTTGTGCACGAGCCGCTCACCGAGCAGGTGCCCGACGTACCGCGCGGCAAGGGCTGCGTCGAAAGCTGCACGCTGTGCGTGCACCGCATCGACAAGGGCGAGAAGACCACTGCCTGTGCCGAAGCCTGCAGCAAGGCCGGCCATGGTGCCATCGTCTTCGGCGATCTCAATGACCCCGACAGCGAGATCTCGCGCCGTGTGCGCGAAATCCAGACGACGCAACTGCGCGCCGACCTGAAGCTCGACCCGGGTGTGCGTTACCACGGGATCTGAACGATGAAGACCGCCACCGAGACCCGCAACTACTGGCTGCTCGTGGCCCTGGGCGGCCTCGTCACGGCCATCGGCCTGGGCGCGGCGCACTTCATGGAACTGCACGGCCACATCGTCACCGGCATGAACAACCAGGTGGTGTGGGGCCTGCCGCATGTTTTCGCCATCTTCATGATCGTGGCGGCCTCGGGCGTGCTCAACGTGGCGTCCATCGGCTCGGTCTTCGGCCAGCCGGTCTACAAGCCGCGCGCGCCGCTGTCGGGCCTGCTGTGCGTGGCGCTGCTTGCCGGCGGCCTGATGGTGCTGATGCTCGACCTGGGCCGGCCCGAACGCCTGGTGGTGGCGGCCACGCACTACAACTTCACCTCGGTCTTCGCGTGGAACGTCATCCTCTATTCGGGCATGGTGGCGATCGTCGCCGTCTACCTTTGGACGATCTTCGAACGCCGCTTCAATCGGTACACGAAGGCCGCCGGTCTGGCTGCGCTGGTGTGGCGCTTCGTGCTCACCACCGGCACGGGGTCGATCTTCGGTTTCCTGGTTGCGCGGCAGGCATACGAGTCGGCGCTGCTGGCGCCGCTGTTCATCGTGCTGTCCTTCGGCTGGGGGCTGGCCGTCTTCCTCGTCGTGCAGGCGGTGATGTACGGCTGGAACGAACTGCTGCTGAAGCCCGAGATTCAGCGCCGGCTGGCGCGGCTGCTGGGCATCTTCATCGCTGCGTCGCTCTATCTCGTGGCCGTGCACCACCTGACCAACCTCTACTTCGCGCGCCAGGAAGCCTTCGAGGCCTTCATCCTGCTGGGCCGCAACGGCGGCGGCGTCTACCCGCTGCTGTTCTGGGGCGGCTACGTCGCCGTCGGTTCGGTGCTGCCGCTGGTGCTGCTCTTCCATCCGAAGTTCGGCGACGGGCGCAGCACGCTGGTGGCAGCGGCAGGGGTCATTGCCGGCGCCTTCGCATGGCTCTACGTCTTCATCATCGGGGGCCAGGCTTTCCCGTTGGAGATCTTCCCAGGACACGTGGTGCGCAGCAGCTTCGCCGACGGGGCCGTCGATCATTACGTGCCCTCGCTGCCCGAACTGCTGCTGGGCGTCGGCGGGCTGGGTGTGGCCTTCGTGATGACCGTCGTCGGCGTTCGGGTGCTCGACTTCCTGCCCCGCGACGACGCGGCCAAGGCCTGACGATGCACCGGCTTCTGGTCTCGGCTGCGCACAAGTCCTCGGGCAAGACCACGGTCACGCTCGGCCTGTGTGCGGCGCTGGCCGAAGCCGGCACCGTCGTGCAGCCCTACAAGAAGGGCCCCGACTACATCGACCCGATGTGGCTCGCGCGCGCCGCCGGCCGCCCCTGCTTCAACCTCGACCCCTACCTGATGGACGACGCAGCGCTCGAGCGCTGTTTCGTCGACAACGGCCGCGGCGCCGAACTCGCTATCGTGGAAGGCACCAAGGGCCTGTACGACGGCCTGGCGCTGGACGGCAGCAACAGCAATGCCGCGGTCGCCAAGCGCCTTGGCCTGCCGGTGTTGCTGGTGATCGACGCCCGCGGCATGACGCGCGGCATCGCGCCGCTGATTCTGGGCTACCAGGCCTTCGACCGCGCCATTCGCATCGGCGGCGTCATCCTCAACCGTGTCGGCGGCAGCCGGCACGAAGCCAAGCTGCGGGCCGTGATCGAGCATTACACCGACGTGCCCGTGCTGGGCGCGGTGGCCGAAGACGAACGGTTGGCGGTGATGGAACGCCACCTCGGGCTGATGCCCTGCGCCGAGCTCGACGACGCCGCCGCGCGGGTGCACGAGATCGGCCGCCAGGTCGGCGCGCAGGTCGACCTCGGCCGGGTGCGTGCGCTGGCGGCTTCGGCCGCCCCCGGTTTCGACGCGCCCGCTTCAGACGCTGACACCATCGCGCCGGCCACCGCGCGCCGCGCCGCCGTGCGCATAGCGATCGCACGCGACCGCGCCTTCGGCTTCTACTACCCCGACGACCTGGCCGCGCTGGAAGCCGCGGGCGCAGAACTGGTGCCTATCGACACCCTGCACGACCAGCGCCTGCCGGCCGTGGACGGCCTGTTCATCGGCGGCGGTTTCCCAGAGGCCTGCATGACCGAGCTGGAAGCCAACACCAGGCTGCGTGCCGCGCTGCGCAGGGCCATCGAAGGCGGGCTGCCGACCTACGCCGAATGCGGCGGGCTGATGTACCTGTCGCGCAGCATCACCTGGCGGGGCCGCACGGCGCAGATGGTGGGTGCCATCCCGGGCGACGCCGTGATGCACTCGCGCCCACAGGGCCGTGGTTATGTGCACCTGGAAGAAACCGCGGCCCTGCCCTGGGCCCCGGCGGCCGAAGGCGCGGCACAGCGCGGCCACGAGTTCCACCATTCCAGCCTCGAGAACCTCGACACGGGCGTGGGCTTCGCCTACCGCGTCACCCGCGGCCATGGCGTCGACGGCCACCACGACGGTGTGCTCGTGCACAAGCTGCTGGCGTCCTACGCGCACCTGCGCAGCGCCGCCGGCACGGGCTGGGCACCGCGCTTTGTGGCCTATGTGCGCAGCGAACGTGCACTGCGTGAAGCGGGCGCCGGGCCGCGCGCGATGGCGTCGAACCCATGAACGGGAGACCCGCGTGACGATCAGCAGCCTTCAGCGCCGCGTGCAGGTCGGCGCCCGCGCCATACCCACCGACAGCGAGGGTTACCTGGAGGACCGGAACGACTGGTCCGAGGACTTCGTCGTGGCGCTGGCCCGTCAGGAGGGCCTGGAACTCACACCCGAGCACTGGGAAGTCATCCGCTTCCTGCGCGCCTACTTCCACGAACACGACGTGCAGGCCCAGGTGCGCGTGATGATCCGCCACTTCACTGAAGCGTGGGGCGCCGAACGCGGCAGCAACCACCACCTGCACGACCTCTTTCCCGTCGGCGGGCCGCAGAAACAGGGCAACCGCCTGGCTGGCCTGCTGCGCACCAAAGGCGAACACTGAAAGGCAGCCCACGATGTTCAACGTCACTCCCACCGCCGCGCAGGAACTGCTTGCCGCCGCCGCACGCAGCGACGCTGCCGGCATGGCCCTGCGCATCGCCGCGCGCCAGGTTGCCGACGGCTCCGTCGAATACGGCATGGGCTTCGATGAAGCGCGCGAAGACGACGAGCCGGTGGTCTTCGAAGGCCTGACCGTGCTGCTCGGCTCGCCGAGCCGCCCGCTGCTGCAGGACACCGTGCTCGACTTCGTCGAACTCGAACCCGGGCAGTTCGGCTTCGTTTTCATCCCTCCAGGCGAAGCACCGGCAGGTGGCGGCTGCGGCACGGGCGCACCCAAGGTCAAGAGTGGCTGCGGTGGTGGCAGCTGCGGCAGTGGCAGTTGCGGGGCCTGACCGGCGACCTCACATGACAAGGAGAACGGCATGAACTCGTTCGTCGACATCCCCGCCATGATGGCAGCCTGCCGTGCAAGCTGCGGCAAGGTCTATCTCGTCGGTGCCGGCCCCGGCAACGCCGAGTTGCTGACGCTGCGCGCCGCGCGGCTGCTGCGCCAGGCCGACGTGGTGGTCTACGACCACCTGGTGGGTGCCGAGGTGCTGGCGCTCATCGGGCCCGCAGTGCGGCGCCTGTACGTCGGCAAGGAACGCAGCCACCACAGCATGGCGCAGGAAGGCATCAACGAACTGCTGGTGCGCCTGGCGCGCGAAGGGCGCACGGTGGTGCGGCTGAAGGGCGGCGACCCCTTCGTCTTCGGCCGTGGCGGCGAAGAGTTGCAGGTGCTGGCCGCCGAAGGCATTCCCTTCGAGGTCGTACCTGGCATCACCGCGGCCTGCGGCGTGGCCAGCTATGCCGGCATCCCGCTCACGCACCGCGACTACGCGCAGAGCTGCACCTTCGTCACCGGCCACCTCAAGGACGGCAGCTGCGACCTCGACTGGCCGGCACTGGCGCGCCCGCGCCAGACGGTCGTCATCTACATGGGGCTTTCGGGCTTGGCGACGATCTGCCGACGTCTTGTCGAGCACGGCCTGCCGGAAAGCTGGCCCGCGGCCGTCGTGGCCAACGGCACGCTGGCCGAGCAGCAGGTGGTCTGCGCCACGCTGGGCACGCTGGCCGACGCCGTGGCGCAAGCCGGCCTGCAGTCCCCGGCGCTGACCATCGTCGGCGAGGTCGTCAGGCTGCGCGACGAACTTTCCTGGTTCGGCGGGGCTGCAACGGCCGAACCTGTACCCACCACCCTTTCCACCATCGAGGCCTGACACGCATGCACCCAATCCAACGCACCGCCGTCTTCGCCTGCGCGCTGCTGGCCGCCGCCGGCGCGCGCGCCGAGACATCTGCCGTGGCGATGTCCGCACCCTTCGCCGAAGCGATGTGCAGCGCCTGGAACGCCGACGCCTCTTTGACCGACGGCCTGGCGGAATCGGGCTGGGCCAAGAACGACGGCGGCCGCGGCTACAAGGCGATGCAGATCTACCGCAGCGACTGCCCGAAGAGCGCACGCATCGAGATGCAGATCGCGCTCAAGGACAACAAGGCGCAGTGCATCTACGGCGGCACCGCGAAATCGAAAGCCCTGGACGCCGGCACCGACTATCTGATGTGGGCCGAAACGCCGAAGTGGCGCGAGATGGGCAGCGGCAGCCTGGGCCCGATGCGCGCGATGATGTTCGGCAGCCTGAATTTCGAGGGCCCGAAGATGGAGGCCATGGGCAACATGGGCCCCTTCGGCGGTTTCCTGATGCTGGTGGGCAAGGTGCCCGGCGACTGGAGCGCCTGCCCTTGAGGGCGGGCCTGCGCCGCAGGCAGCCGGCTCAACGCAGGCTTGCAGCGCGCTCCTCGACGGCGAAGACCGCGGCTTCGACGCGCGAACTCAGGTTCAGCTTCGACAGGATGTGGCGCACGTGCAGCTTCACCGTGTCGTGGCTGATGTCGAGCGCGCGCGCGATGGTCTTGTTGCTCTGGCCACGTGCCAGGTGGTCGAGGATCTCGCGTTCGCGCTGCGTCAATGAAGCCAGCAGGCCGCGCCGGTCGGTGCCCTTCGCACCGGCCTGCAGCAGTTGCGCCAGCTTCAATGTCATCGCCGGGGCCACGGTGAGTTCGCCCCGCGCGGCGCTGCCGATGGCGGTGATGACGTCCTCGGGTTCCATGTCCTTCAGCAGGTAACCGCAGACGCCGGCGCGCAGCGCCGCAGACAGGTCGACCTCGGAATCGCTCATCGTCAGGATGACCGCCGGTGTGTCGATGCCCTCGGCGCGGATGCGGCGCAGCAACGTCAGGCCGTCGGTGGCGGGCATGCGCAGGTCGAGCACCACGAGGTCGGGCTTCTGCTCGCGCAGCACGGTCAGCAGTTCGTCGGGGTCGGACAGCGCGGCCAGCACCTGCATGCCGCCGCGCTGCCTCAGCAGGTCTGACAAACCGGTGCGGCACAGTGCGTGGTCATCGACGAGAACGATGCGCGGCGCGACCATCAGTGCGTTCCTCGCACCGCGGAACGCGGCTGCTGCGCCGGCGCCGGGAACATCAGCCGCACACGCGTGCCGCCACCGGGGCGTGTGCCGACTTCGAAAGTGCCGTCGATGCGGCGCGCGCGTTCGCGCATGATGTCCATGCCGAAGTGTGCACCACCGCAGACCGACGCCGATGGCAGCCCCGCGCCGTCGTCCTCGACGAGGATCTCGATCAGCCCGTCGTTTGCGCTGCCGATGTGCAGCCACGCTTGGCGCGCGGCAGCGTGACGGGCGATGTTGCTCAGGGCCTCTTGCACGATGTGGAAGACCTGCGATTCGCCTTCGGCCGTCAGCGCCAGGCCGGGCAGGTTGTTGACGAAACCTAGCTCGACGGCACTGCCGCGCCGAAAGGCCTCGACGGCCCCGTCCAGCGCGTGCAGCAGGCCCTTCGGATCCATCGGCGAACGCAGGTGCGTGATGATGCCGCGCAGGCTGGCGTGCGCCTGCGTGACCGCGCAGCGTACGTCGTCGCAGTACTGTCGTGAACGCGCGTCGTCGTGCGCAGCCATCGCGTCCTGCAGCAAGGGCAGGCGCATCTTCACAAAGGCCAGCGACTGGGCGAGAGAGTCGTGCACCTCGGCCGCCATCATCTGTCGTTCGCTTTCCAGGCGCGCGCGCAGGTTCTCGCGCTCCAGTCGCGCGTTGTTCAGCGCCAGACCGAGCAGCTCACCCACCGAACGCAGGATGGCCTGCACCTGCGCGCCGGGCTCGTCGGTGCCGCTGAAAAAGAGGTTGTAGACACCCAGCACACGGGCGCGGTGCTGCAGTGGGATGGCCAGCAGACGCTGGCAATCGCGGCCGAAGAATCCGCCTCTGGAACGCTCGGCACAGGCGTGCAGGTCGGTGGCCCATACGGGCTTGAGGCCGTCGGCGGCAGCGCCGCAGTGGCCGCAGTGGGCGTCGACGGTCTCGCTGCGGTTGCAGGCGCCGGCCGGCAGGCCCAGCGATGCCACCAGTTCGAGTTGGTCACCAGCTTCGGACAGCACACGCACCGCGCCGGCCTGGGCACCGGCCAAGCGCACGATGGGTTCGAGAAAACGCCCCAGCAGCGTGCCGGGGTCGGACTCGGTACCCAGCCCGGCCGCGATGTCCACCAGCAGGCCGCCGTCGGTCGCAGAGGAGCGGCCCTGGGCGGACAGCGGCTTCAGTGCCGGTTCGGGGGTGTGCAGAGGCATGTCTCGGTTGCCTGCCCGTGCTGGGGCGGGCTTGTTGGCTTCGTCCATGCGCATATTTGAACCCTTCTGCGCCGCCTGCACCACAGGACTTCCCCCGTCTGCCGGGACGGGCGCGGCGCGAGGGCGCCCTGTCCAGGACAAACGTGACCGCGCAGCCATGCACGCCTGCGCACTGCGCCCCAGAGCCATCCCCCATAAGGATTAGAAGCGCCTTACCCGTCCCGGGAATAGACGCTGCTCACACGCACTGCGCCTAATGTGCCCGGAGACAAACTAGGCTGCACGTCGTTGCCGGCCACACAAAGACACCCGATGCCGGCCGCACCGCTGCACGACCCGACCGCCGACCCGCTGCCCGCAGCAAACCCGGCCACGCGCAACACGACGTGCTACATGTGCGCGTGCCGCTGCGGCATCCGCGTGCACCTGCGCGACGGCAAAAACGGCCCCGAGGTGCGCTACATCGAGGGCAACCCCGAGCACCCGCTGAACCAGGGCGTGATCTGCGCCAAGGGCTCGTCGGGGATCATGAAGCAGTACTCGCCGGCGCGGCTGACGCAGCCGCTGATGCGCAAGCCCGGCAGCGAACGCGGCGCCAACGACTTCGTGCCCATCGACTGGGACACCGCGTTCAAGATGCTGGAAGACCGGCTGCGCCACCTGCGCGCCACCGACCCGAAGAAGTTCGCGCTCTTCACCGGGCGTGACCAGATGCAGGCGCTGACGGGCCTGTTCGCGCGCCAGTTCGGCACACCCAACTACGCGGCGCACGGTGGCTTCTGCTCGGTGAACATGGCCGCCGGGATGATCTACACCATCGGCGGCAGCTTCTGGGAATTTGGCGGACCCGACCTCGACCGCGCCAAGCTCTTCGTGATGATCGGCACCGCGGAGGACCACCACTCCAACCCGATGAAGATTGCGCTGTCGAAGTTCAAGCGCGCGGGCGGCCGCTTCATCGCCATCAACCCGGTGTGCACCGGCTACTCGGCCATCGCCGACGAGTGGGTGCCGATCAAGCCCGGCACCGACGGCGCATTGCTGCTGGCGCTGGTGCACGAGATCATGGCGCTGGGCCTGTACGACCGCGACTTCCTGGCGCGCTACACCAACGCCGGGCAGCTCGTGAACCAGGACGAGGCCAGCGACGACTTCGGTCTGATGCTGCGCAACGCCGAGGGCGACGTCGTCAACCCGCTGCGCCCGCACAACTTCTTCTGGTGGGACCGGCTCGGCGGAAAGCCCGTGGCCGACCACACCGAAGGCGCCGACCCCGCGCTGCTGGGCCGCTACACCATGCCCGGCGGCACGCCCGCGGTGCCGGCCTTCCAGCTGCTGCAGGAACGCGTGCAGCCCTGCACGGCCGAGTGGGCGGCGGGCATCACCGGCATCCCGGCCGACACCATCCGGCGCCTGGCGCACGAGATGGGCATCACCGCGCGCGACCAGAAGATCGAACTGCCGATCGCGTGGACGGACTCGTGGGGCAGGAAGCACAAATCCGTCACCGGCAACCCGGTGGCCTTCCACGCGATGCGCGGGCTGGCGGCGCACAGCAACGGCTTCCACACCATCCGCACGCTGGCGATATTGATGAGCCTGCTGGGCACCATCGACCGCCCGGGCGGCTTCCGCCACAAGGCGCCCTACCCGCGCGCCGTGCCGCCCAACGCCCGCCCGCCCAAGGGCCCCGAGGCCGTGCAGCCCGACACCCCGCTCGCCGGCGCGCCGTTAGGCTGGCCCGAGGGCCCCGACGACCTTTTCGTGGACGCGCAAGGCGAGCCGGTGCGCATCGACAAGGGCTTCAGCTGGGAGCACCCATTGTCGGCGCACGGCCTGATGCACAACGTCATCACCAACGCCTGGCGCGGCGACCCCTACCCGATCGACACGCTGATGATCTTCATGGCCAACATGGCCTGGAACTCGACGATGAACACGTCCGAGGTCCGCAAGATGCTCAACGACAAGCACCAGGGCGGCGAGAAGGACGGGCAATACAAGATTCCGTTCCTCGTCGTGTGCGACGCCTTCCAGAGCGAGATGACGGCCTACGCCGACCTCATCCTGCCCGACACCACCTACCTCGAGCGGCACGACTGCATGTCGATGCTCGACCGCCCGATCTCCGAGTTCGACGGGCCGGTCGATTCGGTGCGCATTCCGGTGCTACCTCCCACCGCCCAGTGCAAGCCCTTCCAGGAAGTGCTGGTGGAACTGGCCGGGCGCCTGAAGCTCCCGGCCTTCACCACGGCCGAGGGCGGCCGCAAGTTCCGCGACTACCCCGACTTCATCGTCAACTACGAAACGGCGCCCGGCTCGGGCATCGGCTTCCTGGCCGGCTGGCGTGGCAAGGACGGCGAAAAGTCCATGCGCGGCGAGCCCAACCCCAAGCAGTGGGAGATGTACGAGAAGAACAACTGCGTCTTCCAGCACCACATGCCGCCGCAACTGCAGTACATGCGCAACTGGAACGACGACTACATGCGCTGGGCGCAGGGTGTCGGCCTGCGGCGCGACCGCGACCCGATCGTCATCCACCTGTACAGCGAGTTCCTGCAGCGCTTCCGACTTGCGGCGCAGGGCAAGCACAAGGGCAAGCAGCCCCCCGATCGCCTGCGCGAACGTGTGGCCACCTACTTCGACCCGCTGCCCTTCTACTACGCGCCGCTGGAAGAGCAGGCGAGCGACCTGGCGAAGTACCCGCTCAACGCGGTGACGCAGCGGCCGATGGCGATGTACCACTCGTGGGACTCGCAGAACGCCTGGCTGCGCCAGATCCACACCCACAACTACCTCTTCGTGAACCCGAAGACGGCGGCGGCCGAAGGCATAGCGGACGGCGGCTGGATGTGGGTCGAGTCGCCCTGGGGCAAGGTGCGCTGCATGTGCCGCTATTCCGAGGCGGTGGAACCGGGCACGGTGTGGACGTGGAACGCCATCGGCAAGGCGCCCGGCGCCTGGGCACTGGCGCTTGACGCCAACGAGTCGCAGCGCGGCTTCCTGCTCAACCACCTGATCAGCGAGAAATTGCCCGCCGCAGGCGGCGGCACGGTGTCGAACAGCGACCCCATCACCGGCCAAGCGGCGTGGTACGACGTGCGCGTGCGCATCCGCAAGGCCGAAGCCGGCGAGGCCGCAATGACCTGGCCGCAGGCCGACGCGATGCAGCCCGTGCCCGGCATGGGCGCCGCACCGAAGCGTCGCGGCTGGATGGCTGGGCTGAAGGTCAAGAAATGACCCAGCTGGCGATTCAGGAGTGCGCGCTGTGACCCAGCTCGCGTTGGTCATCGACCTCAACGTCTGCGTCGGCTGCCATGCCTGCGTGACGAGCTGCAAGCAGTGGAACACCTCGGGCGCGGCCGGCCCGCTGGTCGATGATCAACCCTACGGCAAGGACCCCACCGGCACCTTCTTCAACCGCGTGCAGACCTTCGAGGTGGGCGAGTACCCGAACACGCAGACCGTGCACTTCCCGAAGAGCTGTCTGCACTGCGAAGACCCCCCCTGCGTGCCGGTGTGCCCCACGGGCGCCAGCTACAAGCGCAAGGTTGACGGCATCGTGCTCGTCGACTACGACAAGTGCATCGGCTGCAAGTACTGCAGCTGGGCCTGCCCCTACGGCGCGCGTGAACTCGACGAGGAACGCCAGGTGATGACGAAGTGCACGCTGTGCGTCGACCGCGTCACCGACAAGGCACTGCCCGAGGCCGAACGCAAGCCCGCCTGCGTGCTGGCCTGCCCGACGAACGCGCGCCTCTTCGGCGATGTGCACGACCCCGATTCGACCGTCAGCGTGGCCATCCGCGA
>JBBRBW010000015.1:0-61836 GCA_038205425.1 Burkholderiales bacterium
GCTGGGCCAGCACCTTCTGCGCCTGTTCGAGCAGGTAATCGCTGGCAAGCGGGCCGCCGCCGTGGCCAGTCGAGGGGGGCACGCTGCCGGTGCGCAGCGGCGCGCTGCCCTGGCTGCGCGCGTCAGTGCCCGCGCTAGAGCCCGCGCTCGCGCCGGTGCCCTTGCCCGTGCCGGCGCCGCTGCTCGTGCGTGCGCCAGCGAACTGCGCCATGAAGGCCTCGCGCGCGCTGCTCTGCGTGATCTGCTCGCCCAGACGCACGTAGAGCGATGGGATGTCGTGGCATTCGCGCGCCGCCCGCCGCACCATCACGGCGGCCAGCGGGCCGACGTGGCGCGCCAGCGCCAGTTCAACCCTGGCCAGCACGGCGGCGTCCCAGTGTGTCGGCGCGCTGCCCGTGTGCGTGGGTGGATGGAGAGGATTGCGCTGCAGCGTCTCGATGCGTTCGGTGACCGCGTATTCGCTGGCCATCGGCAGTGCATAGACGGCTTCAGGTGCCACCGCGTTCGGCACGGCCCTGCCCAGCGCAACGGCCAAGGCGTCACGCATCGCCGCACCATGGGGCCAGCGTTGCAGCGGATCTTGCGCCAGGGCGCGCGCCAGCACGGTGTCGAACGTGGGGCCGGCACGCGCGCCGTCGATGGCCGAGGGCGGCATCGGCTGTTCGTTCACCACCTTGTACATCATCGATTCCGGCGGCCCGACGAAGGGCGGCCGACCGGCCACCAGCTGGTAGAGCACGACGCCGACGCCGTAGAGATCGACGCGGTGGTCGATGGGCCGGCCCATGAACTGCTCGGGCGCCATGTACATCGGCGTGCCGAGCACGCTGCCCACCACCGTCAGGCCGCTGTTGTCGGTGCGCGCGATGCCGAAGTCGGCGATCTTGATGCGCCCGCTCTTGGTCATGATGACGTTGCTGGGTTTCACGTCGCGGTGCCACACGCCGTGCTCGTGGGCGTGGCCCAGCGCGTCGAGCAGCTGGGTGGCGAGGCTGGCGATGTCGGCGTCGCTGAACTTCACGCGCCGCGACAGGTAGGCCGACAGCGTGTGCCCTTCGACGTACTCCATCGCGATGTAGGCCACGCGGCCGTCGTCGCCAAAATCGTAGACGCCGACGATGCCCGGGTGCAGCAGCCGCCCGGCGGCCTGCGCCTCGTTGCGGAAACGCGCCGCGCTCTGCTGCGCCGCCTCGGCGGCGTCGCCGCCCTGGCGGCGGATGGTCTTCAGCGCCACCACGCGCCGGATGTCGGGGTCGAAACCGCGGTAGACGACGCCCATCGCGCCCTCGCCCAGCACGCCGGTGATGCGGTACTTGCCGAGCTTCTCCGGTTGGCTCACTTCAGGCTTCCGATGGCATCAGTTTTCGAGCATCTTCATTGCCTGCACGACGCTGGTGCGCATGCGCGAGAAGCTCTCGGCCAGCGTGGCGATCTCGTCGCGGCCCTTGACGTTGAACTCGGGTGCGTTGAGGTCGCCCTGGCTCACGCGGTCGGCCAGCTCGGACAGCTGCGTGACCGGGCGCACGACGAAGAGCCAGATCATCAGGTTCAGCACCACGCCGACGACGAGGAAGACGCCGATCAGCGAGCCCATGAAAAAACGGAAGGTCTCGCTGGCACGCTGCAGCGGCAGCGCCATCGGCACCGACACGACCTGCGCGCCGATGACTTCGTTCATCTGCCAGCCGAAGCCGTTGGAAGGCCCGTACTTGGCCAGCATCGTGGGCGGCGCGGCCTCGACGCTGCTGTGGCACTGCAGGCAGGCGCCGTTGGTGATGCGCAGCGGCCGCGCCACGTAGAGCGAGCGCCCGGTGGGCGTGTCGCGCTGGCCGACGAATTCCTTCAGCTCGGCGTTGTTGCGGAAGGCGTTGACGATGTCGACCTCCCAGCCCTCGGCGCGGTCGCGCGGGTTGGTCGGGTTCAGCGTGGCTTCCTTGTAGCCGTACTCGGGGTGCTTCTCACGCACCGTGGCCAGCACCTCTGTGGCCGAGTAGCTGGGCACCGACTGCGGCAGGAACTCGGTTTTCATCTGCTCCTGCAGCAGCTTGGTGATCTGGCCCGAGGTGTAGGCGCGCACCGCGCTGGCCTGTTCCATCATCAGCCGCGCACCGCCCAGGACCTCCTGCTGCGCCTGCGACTGCAGCAGGCCGCGGCTGATCCAGCCGCTGACGGCAATGCCCAGCGCCATCACGACCACGAAGATGAGGTTGAACTTGAGCAGCAGCTTCATCGTCGGCTCCAGGGTCAGGGCGGGGGCTGTTGCCGGTGCCACCACAGGGCATCAGCAAGCGTCGTGCCGGGCACGACCGCGCGATGGTAGCGCCCGGCGTGCCGCAGGCAATCGGGTGCCTGCGCCAGAATGCGCCGGCGCCCCCCCCTCATCCGACTGCCCGCCGACCATGCCCCCGACCGACCTGCCCGGACTCCAGGTCTTCCAGCGCGGCTGGCTGTCGTCGAACAACGTGCTGCTGCACGGTGACGGCGCCGGTGCGGTGCTGGTCGACGCCGGCCACCTGCTGCATGCCGAACAGACCGTGGCGCTGGTGCGCCACGCACTGCAGGGCGAGACGCTGGCCGGTGTCGTCAACACCCACCTGCATTCCGACCACTGCGGCGGCAACGCCACGCTGCAGCGCCGCTTCGGCTGCACGCTGACCATCCCGCCCGGCCAGTGGGCCGCGGTGCAGGCCTGGGACGAGGTGGCCTTGAGCTACGCACCCACCGGCCAGCGCTGCGAGCGTTTTGCGGCAGACGCCGTGCTGCACCCGGGCGCGCTGCTGCGTGTCGGCCGTCAGCAATGGCAGGCGCTGGCCGCGCCGGGGCACGACCCGCATTCGCTGGTGCTGTTCAATGCACAGAACGGCGTCGTCATCACCGCCGACGCGCTGTGGGAACGCGGCTTCGGCGTCGTTTTCCCCGAACTCGAAGGCGAGCAGGCCTTCGACGAGGTGGCGCAAGTGCTCGATCTCATCGAATCGCTCGACGCCCGCTGGGCCATCCCCGGCCACGGTGCACCCTTCGGCGACATTCCCGGCGCGCTGCTGCAGGCGCGGCAGCGTCTGGCCGCCTTCCGTGCCGACCCCGTGCGCCACGCCCGCTATGCCATCAAGGCCCTGGTGGCCTACCACATGATGGAAGAAGGCCAGCAGGCCTGGCCGGCGCTGCTGCACTGGTTCGGCAGCGTCAGCCTCTACCCGCTGGTGTGGGAGCGCATCGGCCGGCCCGAAGGCTCGCTGCCGGCCTATGTCGAGGCGGTGGTGAAGGAACTGGTGGCAGGCGGCGTGCTCGCGCTGCGCGACGGCGTGGTGTTCAAGACCTGAAGCGGCGCGCGCCCGCGGCATGTCGCGCAAAGCGCCGGCCCGGTCGCGGAATTCGCCGTTTTGTCGCTTGCGGCGTGCGCCGCGGCGCGGCGCGGCGCGGCGCACGCCGCAGCATCGCGTCCCTCGCCCTTACCCGCGGCCGGCTCAGCGGGCCCTGCCGCCGGCACCGCCGGCCGCGCACCCGCTGCGAGGCAATACGATGTTCACCGTCGACCGCTTCCAACCCCCCGCCGACCTGCTGCAGCGCCCGCGCGGCCCCGGCCGCCCGCTGCGCCATGCCGACCTGGCCGAATGCCGCAGCCTGGTGCAGGTCTGCAGCGAGCACCTGGGCCACGAAAACCGTTTCTTCCACCGCGCGCTGCGCGAGCGCGCGCCGTGGAACTGGCGGCGCAGGCCGCCGGCGCGCAGGCGGCGCGCTGCCGCCCGCGGCTTTCGACGGCCTGGCCGCCCTGCTGATGGCCGAGCTGCCGGCGCCGCGCCAGGCGCGGCTGACGCGCGCTGGGCCTGCCGCTGGTGCCGGGGCTGGTGACGGTCTGACGGCCACGCCCGGCCCGGGCGCCGAGCTCCGGGCACAGCTCAGACGCTGCGCGCAGCCCAGTCGGCGCGCGCGGCTCAGACGCTGCGCGCAGCCCAGCCGGCGCGCGCGGCTCAGACGCCGCGCGCAGCCCAGCCGGCGCGCGCGGCTCAGACGCCACGAGCAGCCCAGCCGGCGCGCGCGGCTCAGACGCCGCGCGCGAAGGGGCCGAGCGTGATGTGCTCGAGGGCGTCGACGGCGCGCTCGAAGTCACGCGAGGCCAGCATCGAGTTCGCCAGCAGCCCGACACGCACGGCCTGCGCGTGCTGCGAGCGCATCACGTCGAAGGGCAGGTGCAGGCTGTCGCTGACCAGCTGCAGACCTGGCATCACGTCGCGGTAGGCCGGCGGGGCAACCTGCGCACTGGCCCAGGGCCAGGCGTCGCGACACGAGGGGGCCTGCAGGCGGTTCATGGAGGCGCCTTCAGCGGGCGTAGAGCCCGACCGCGATGCCCGAGCACGGGTCGCGGCCACGCTCCTCGAGCGCGCGGATCCGGCGCTCGAGGTCACAGAGGTCGACAGACTGCTCGAGGTAGCTCTCGTCGCGGTCACGTTGGGGCCGGAACATCTCGGCGAAGGACTTGAAGAAGTGGAGCAGCGTGAACATGGTGCAGGGTCGGTTGGAGTGAAAGAACTTGCCAAGATCATCGGCAAGGGTTTACCCTAGTGTAGCCATGTAGACGTTCTTTCGCTTGACGCCGCGCACTAATGACGCTTTGGGCGCCGCCGGTGAGCCCAGGCGCCTGGGCGGCCGGCGGGTCAGCCGCGGCAGACGGCCTTTCCTGACCTGCCTCATGCCGCGAGGGCGCGCTGCTGCCCAGAATGCCGGCACAGCATTGAAAGGGCCCCCCATGCGTATCGCCGTCCCGAAGGAAATCAAGAACAACGAGTACCGCGTCGGGCTGACCCCGGCCGCGGTGCACGAGCTGGTGGCACACGGCCACGAGGTCTGGGTGCAGACCGGCGCCGGCGCGGCCATCGGCCTGGACGACGCGCAGTACAGCGCCGCCGGCGCGCACCTGGCGGCCGACGCTGCCGAGACCTGGGCCCGGGGCGAGATGGTGGTCAAGGTCAAGGAGCCGCAGCCCGAGGAGATTGCGATGCTGCGCGAGGGCCAGCTGCTCTACACCTACCTGCACCTGGCGCCCGATCCCGACCAGACGGCCGGCCTGCTGCAGAGCGGCGCCGTCTGCGTCGCCTACGAAACCGTCACCGGCCCCGGCGGCGGCCTGCCGCTGCTGGCGCCGATGAGCGAGGTGGCCGGGCGCATGGCCGTGCAGGCCGGCGCCGCGCACCTGGAGAAGAGCCACGGCGGCATGGGCATCCTGCTCGGCGGCGTGCCAGGCGTGGCGCCGGCGCACGTCACCATCCTGGGCGCCGGCGTCGTCGGCACCAACGCGCTGCAGATGGCCGTGGGCCTGGGTGCGCGTGTCACCGTCGTCGACCGCAACGTCGACCGGCTGCGCCAGCTCGACCTCGTCTTCGGCAACCGCATCACGACGCTGTTCTCCACCGCCAAGGCGGTGGAGGCGGCGGTGCTGGCGGCCGACCTGGTGATCGGCGGCGTGCTGATCCCCGGCGCCTCGGCGCCCAAGCTCGTGACACGCGAGATGGTGGCGCGCATGAAACGCGGCGCGGTGGTCGTCGACGTGGCCATCGACCAGGGCGGCTGCTTCGAGACCTCGCACGCCACCACGCACGCCGAGCCCACCTTCGTCGTCGACGGCGTGGTGCACTACTGCGTGGCCAACATGCCCGGCGCGGTGGCGCGCACCTCGACCTTCGCGCTGGGCAACGCCACCCTGGTGCACGCGCTGGCGCTGGCCGACAAGGGCTGGCGCGCAGCGCTGCGCGACGACGTGCACCTGCGCGCCGGCCTCAACGTGGCGCTGGGGCATGTGACCTGCGAGCCGGTGGCGCTACAGCAAGGCCTGCCCTGCATGCCGGCGGCGCAGCTGATCGGCTGAAGCGGCCCGCTGGGGCCCGCAGCGCGCCGCCATGCCGGCGGGCGGACGGGACGGCGCTCGCCTACGGGTCTTCCTGATTTGACACGTCACCCATCCACAAGGACTATTCGTCCATGTGTGTGAACAAAGTTGCGGCAACATGAACGGTGACAAACGCCAGCCACGCCTGGCCGCCACCGTGGTGCTGACGCGCGACGCGCCGGGCGGGCTCGAACTGCTGCTGCTTCGCCGCGCCGAGAGGGGCGACCACAACAGCGGCGCCTGGGTCTTCCCCGGCGGCCTGGTGGACAGCGCCGACCGCCAATGCCACGCGCTGTGCAGCGGCCTCGACGACGCCGAAGCCAGCCGGCGGCTGGGCATCGAGAGTGGTGGCCTGGACCTGCTCGTCGCCGCCGTGCGCGAATGCTTCGAGGAAGCCGGCGTGCTCTTCGCGCTGGGGCCGGAGGGCCACACCGTCGACCTGCAGGGCGCGCCCGGTGCCGAGCTGTCGGCGCGGCGCGGCGCACTCGCCAGCGGCGAATGCAGCCTCGCCGATCTCTGCCAGGCCCACGCCCTGCGCCTGTGCGTCGACCGCCTGCACTACATCGCGCACTGGCTCACGCCCATCGGCCGCGCCAAGCGCTTCGACACCCGCTTTTTTGTCGCCGTGCTGCCGGCGGGCCAGGCGTCTGCGCACGACGCCGTCGAGACGGTCGAGCAGGTCTGGCTGACGCCGGCCGAGGCGCTGGCGCCAGAGAACGCGCGCCGCCTGATGACACCCACGCGCGCGGTGATTGAGCAGCTGGCGGCCTTCGCCGACACCCCTGCGCTGTTGGCCTGGGCGCGCGCATCGCGCCCGGTGCAGCGTGTGCTGCCGCGCCTGGCCACGCGCGGCGACGGGCCCTGCCCCATCCTGCCCGGCGACCCGGCCTGGGACGAGGTCGGCCGCCTCGACCCCGAAGGCAGCGGCCAGGCCTGGTGCGAGATCCGCCCCGGCGTGCCGTTGCAGCTGACCCCGGGCGTGCTGCGGCTGGCTGCTGCCACGACGGGCGACCACAGCTACCTCGTCGAGTGTGACCCTGGCGCGTGGGCGGTGATCGATCCCGGGCCGCCGGATGCCGTGCACCACGACAACCTGGTCGCCGCGGCGCCGGGCCCGCTGCGCTGGATCTGCCTGACTGATGGCAAAGGCAACGGCGACGCCGGTCAGGCCCAGGGCGCCGCCGATCTGGCCGCCCGCACTGGCGCGCAGCTGCTGGGCACCAACCGCCTGCGCGCCACGGCCGTGGGCGCGTTGCTGGGTGCCTGGCCCGGCCCGGCACCCGGCACCACCTGCTACCTGCGGGCCCAGGACGGCATGCTGTTCGCCGGCGTGCAAGACCTGCCAGGCGCGTGGCTGGCCGCGCATGGCGTCGAGTGGCTGGCCGCGCGCCGGAGTTTTCTCGCCCCCGCCTTTCCCGCTGAGGAACCCACACCGTGAAGAACCGCCTGTGCGAGATGTTCGGCATCGAGCTGCCGATCTTTGCCTTTTCCCATTGCCGCGATGTCGTCGTCGAGGTCTCGAAGGCAGGCGGCCTGGGCGTGCTCGGCATGGCCCGCATGAGCCCGGAGCAGGTTCACGAAGCGCTGAACTGGATAGACGCGCACATCGGCGGCAGGCCCTACGGCATCGACATCCTCAACCCCGCCCGCTACGAAGACCTGGGCGACCGCAAGTTCGACCCCGAGCGCCTGTTCCCGCAGGCCCAACGCGACTTCGTGAAGAACCTGCTCGACGAGGCCGGCATCCCGCCGCTGCCGGCGGCCGAGGCCGACGCGATCACGAGGGCGATGGTCAACCAGTTCACCTTCACGCCCGAAGAAAGCGCGAAGATGGTCGACATCGCGCTGCAGCACCCCATCAAGCTCATCGTCAACGCGCTGGGTTCGCCGTCGTCTGAACTGGTGGCGCGTGCGCACGCGCAGGGCATCAAGGTGGCTGCGATGGCCGGCGCACCCAAACACGCACTGAAGCACAAGGCCGCCGGCTGCGACTTCGTCATTGCCGTGGGCACCGAGGCCGGCGGCCACACCGGCAGCACCACGTCGATGGTGCTGTGGCCCCGCGTGGTCGACGCCGTGGCGCCGCTGCCGGTGCTGGGTGCAGGCGGCGTAGGCCGCGGGCGCCAGATGGCCGCCGCGCTGGCGCTGGGCTGCGAAGGTGTGTGGTGCGGTTCGGTGTGGCTGAAGACGGTGGAAAGCGAAGTCACGCCCGAGATCAAGCAGAAGATGTTCGAGGCCGAATCGGAAGACGCGGTGCTTACGCGCACCGTGACCGGCAAACCCTGCCGCACGCTGCGCAGCGCCTTCACCGACGCCTGGGACCGCCCCGGCGCACCACCCACCTTGCCCGCGCCGCTGCAGGCGCTGCTGTGGTGGGGCCAGGGCCGCACACGCGTCGAACGGGTGCGCGCCAAGGACTTCCTCACCTACCCGGTGGGCCAGATCGTCGGCGACATGCACGCCGAGACCTCGGTGCGCGAGGTCGTGCACGAGATGCTGCTCGAACTGCTCGAATCGAAAGAGCGGCTCGACAGCCTGCTCGACTGAACCGACGGAGTCGCCCCATGCACACCATCCGCAGCCTCTTCTTCGCGCCGGCCAACCGGCCCGACCTGGTGGCCAAGTTCCCGCGATTTGTCGCCGACTGCTACGTCATCGACCTCGAAGACGGCACGCCCCCGGCCGACAAGGCCAGCGCACGCGCGGGCCTGGCCGCGCTGGTGGCCCAGGTGCGCCAGCAGCCGCTGCCCGGCGTGCTCACGGTGCGTGTCAACGAGCCCGAGTCCGTCCACTACCTCGACGACCTGGCGGCCGCCTGGGCCAGCGACGTCGATGGCATCGTCATCCCCAAGCTGGAAACGCTGGAGCAGCTCTACCCGGCGCTGCACTGGCTGCGCCGGCTGGAGCGCGAGGCGCCGCGCGCAGCGCCGCGTTTCATCGTCGGCGGGCTGGAGTCGATCGGCGGCGTGGCGAATGCCGCCGCGCTGTGCCGCGCCCACCCGGGGTTGACGGCGGTGTACTTCGGCGCCGAAGACCTGGCCAGCGAACTGGGTGCACGCCGCACGCCGGAGGCGCTGGAGGTGCTGTACGCGCGCTCGCAGGTGCTGCTGCACGCCAAGGCGGCGCGCATCGTCGCCATCGACCAGGCGGTGCTGGAGATCCGCGACGACAGCCACTTCGAGGCCGACGCGCTGACGGGCCGCAGCCTGGGCTACGACGGCAAGATCTGCCTGCTGCCGCGCCAGCTGGAAGTGGCCAACCGCGTGTTCCGCCCCAGCGATGCCGAACTCGATTTCGCGCGCCGGCTCATCACCCGCTACACCGAAGCGATGGCCCAGGGCCTGGGCACGATCGACTTCGAAGGCAAGATGGTCGACGGCCCGCTGCTCAAGCGTTCGCAGCGCCTGGTCGCCCTGGGCGAACACCTGGCGCGTACCGAGGCCCGGCGGTGAAACGGGTCGACGCTGCGCAACTGGACCTGCGCGAATGGATACGCCCCGGCGACGGCATCGTCACCGGCCAGGGCACGGCCGAGCCGCTGACGCTGACCGAGGCCCTGGTGCGCCAGCGCCGTGAACTCGGCGGCGTGCGTGTCTACCTGGCCGCGATGTTCTCCGACACCTTCCTGCCCGACCGTTGCGACGGCCTGCAGATCACCGGCATGGGCGGCGTGGGCAGCAACCGCCGCCTCATCAAGGCCGGCGTGATGGACGTGCTGCCCTGCCACGTCTCGCAGGTCAGCGATTTCATCACCGGCGGCGAGATCCCCTGCGACGTGGCCCTGGTGCAGGTGAGCCCGCCCGACGCCCACGGCCGCTACAGCCTGGGGCTGGGCGCCGACCACACGCGTGCCGCGGTGGACAAGGCACGGGTTGTCATCGCCGAGGTCAACGCGCGCGTGCCGCAGGTGTGCTGCGACGTGGCGCTGACGGCCGACGACATCGACGTAGTGGTCGAGACCGACCGCCAGCCCATCCAGCTGCCCGCCGCGCCCATCGGCGAGCTGGAGCGCCGCATCGCCGCCCATGTCGACCGCTTCATCCCCGACCGCGCCACGCTGCAGGTCGGCTTCGGCGCCATCCCCGAGGCCATCATCGCGATGCTCTCGAACCGGCGCGACCTGGGCATGCACTCGGGCATGGTGGGCGACTCGCTGGTCGACCTGGTCGAGTGCGGCGCGCTGACCAACGCCTGCAAGGGCATCGACGCCGGCGTCAGCATCACCGGTGTGCTCTTTGGCACCGACGACCGCCTCTACCGCTGGGCGCACCGCAACCCGCTGCTGCGCCTGTGCCCGATTTCCTACACACATGCCGGCGCCGTGCTCGCGCAGTTGCAGCGCTACGTGTCGGTGAACTCGGCGCTGGAGGTCGACCTGACGGGCCAGGTCAACGCCGAGAGCATCGCGGGCGACTACATCGGTGCCGTCGGCGGCCAGGTCGACTTCGTGCGCGCGGCCGGCCGTTCGCCGGGCGGCGCGTCGATCATCGCGCTGCCCAGCGCGGCCAAGGGCGGCACGGTGCCGCGCATCGTCGCCAGACTCGATGGGCCGGTGACCACGGCGCGCAGCGACGTCGACGTGGTGGCCACTGAAAACGGCGCGGTGCGCCTGCGCGGGCTGACGTTCAGGCAGCGCGTGCGCGCGATGCTCGATCTGGCCGCACCCCAGCACCGCGAAGGCCTGGCGCGCCACGCGCACACGCTGTACGGCGTGTGAAATTGAATAACAGGGCCGGCGGCCGGCGCCGCCTTGCCTTCAATCCTCGCTGAAGTTCGGCTTGCGCTTCTCGACAAAGGCCTTGATGGCCTCGACGTGCTGCGGTGTTTTGTGCGCCACGGCCTGGAAGCCGGCCGACATCTCGAGCAGGCCCTCGAAGCGCATGGTCTGGCCCTCGCGCAGCAGGCGCTTGGTCATGCGCAGCCCGGCGCCCGGGTTGGCGGCGATGCGTTCCGCCAGCGCCCGCGCCTCGTCCATCAGCCGCTCGGCCGGCACCACGCGCGACACCAGGCCGCAGGCCAGCGCTTCGGCCGCGCTCAGCGTGTCGCCGGTGAAACTCATCTCGGCGGCCTTGGACATGCCGACCGCACGCGGCAGCAGCCACGCGCCGCCGTCACCGGCGATGAGGCCGACACGCACGAAGCTTTCGGCAAAGCTCGCGGTGTCGGCGGCGATGCGGATGTCGCACATGCAGGTCAGGTCGCAGCCGGCGCCGATGGCCGGGCCGTTGACGGCGGCGATCAGCGGCACTTCCAGGTTGAAGACGGCCAGCGCCAGGCGCTGCACGCCCTGCCGGTACCACTGGCGCAATGCCGCAGGCGTGTGGTCGAACATCTCCTGCATGTGCTTGAGGTTGCCGCCCGACGAGAACACCGGGCCGGCACCGGTGAGGATCACGGCACGCACTGAGGTGTCGTCGGTGATGCGCTGGCAGGCATCGACGAACTCCTGCGGCGCCGTACCGCCCGTGAGCGCGTTGCGCGTCTCGGGTGAGTTCATCGTCAGCGTGACGATGGCGCCGGTCTGTTCGTAGCTCAGGAAAGGGGTCATCGGAAGAGGTCCTGGTTGGGCGGGATCAGCGCGTGGCGCATGAAGTCCAGCGTGGGGCCGGTGTCGGCCAGCAGCGCACGGCCGAGCACGCGGTTCCAGTGCGTTTCGGCGCCGAAATCGGCACGCCACTCGTGCAGGCGGCGGGTGTAGAGCTGCAGGTCGAATTCGGCCGTCACGCCGATGGCGCCGTGCACGGCATGCGCCGTGGCCGCCGCCAGCGCCGCGGCTTCGCTGGTGCGCGCCTTGGCCAACGCCGCGCGCAGCGGCACGGGCCAGGGGCCGGCGCCGCTGCAGCCGATCTCTGCCGCGATGCGGCTGGCCGCCACGTGTTCGGCCAGCAGCGCCAGCTGGTGCTGGATGGCCTGGAACTTGCCGATCGAACGGCCGAACTGTTCACGCTGGTTCGCGAAGTCCACGGTCATCGTGAGCACACGTTCCAGCGCGCCGGCCAGTTGTGCGGCGGTCAGCGCCGCGCCAGCGTCGCGCCACGCCGAATGCGCCGCTGAGGCCACTGCCGACGCCGGCAGCGCGGGCCAATGCAGGTCGGCACGCAGGCTGCCGTGGATGCCGCTGCCTTCGCGCCGGGCTTGCGCCGCCGGCAGCAGCCACCAGCCACCGCCGGGGCGGTCCACCGCCACCCAGTCGGCCACCAAGCCACCCGGCGTACCGGGACAGCTGATGCCGCCGTCGGCGCGCAGGCGGGCCTGCGCTGCGATGGCGATGATGCCGGCCGGTGGTGTGTGACCACCGTGTGCCAGCACCGCGCGCACGAGCATGGTGTGCGCCAGCGGCAGCGGCAGCGCGTGGCGGCCTTCGGCGACGAAGAGTGGAAAGGCCTCGGCCAGTGCCAGCCCGGCGCCGCCCTGGGCTTCGGACACCAGCGCGTCGAGGAAGCCCGATTCGGTGACCGTGCACCACAGGGCCGCCGGCGTGCCGCCGCCCTCGATCTGGCGCACCATGGCCGGCGGGCAATGGTCGGCCAGCAGGCGCTCGAAGGGTGCGGTGAAGAGTTCGCTCATCGCAGCCCCAGACCGCGCGCGATGATGCCGCGCAGCACTTCGCGGGTGCCGCCACGCAACGAGAAGGTCGGCGCAAACTGCGTCACGTAGGCCAGCGTGCGCAGCAGTTCCGCCGGCGCGTCGCGCTGCGTTGCGCCGGCGATGGCGTCGGCGATGGCCAGCGGCATGAATTGCTCCAGTTCGGTGCCCAGGTCCTTGACCAGGCAGGCCTCGACCACCGGGCTGGCGCCCGCGTTCACCTGCGCTGTCACGGCCAGCGACATCGAACGCAGCGTGGCCGTGTGGCCGACGATGCGGCCGGCCAGCGCGAGCGTGGTGTCGTCGTCGGCACCCGTGGTGCGCAGGTGGGTCAGCCAGGCGTCGAAGAGCACGATGCTGGAATACAGCCGCTCGGGCCCACTGCGCTCGTAGGCCAGCTCGGCCGTCACCTGCGCCCAGCCCGAGCCCTCTTCACCCACCAGCGCGTCGTGCGGCAGTTCGACGTCGTCGAAGAAGACCTCGCTGAAATGGCGGTCGCCCGTCAGGTCCTCGATCGGGCGCACGGTGATGCCGGGCAGCTTCATGTCGATGATCAGCTGCGACAGGCCGCGCTGGCGGTCTTCGGTGCTGCCCGAGGTGCGCACCAGCGCGATCATGTACTGCGAATGCTGGGCGTTGGTGGTCCAGATCTTCTGGCCCTTCAGCCGCCAGCCGCCAGGCGTGGGCGTGGCGCGGGTGCGGATGCTGGCGAGGTCGGAACCCGACTGCGGCTCGCTCATGCCGATACAGAAGTACAGCTCGCCGCGGCACACGCCGGGCACGTAGAAGCGCTTCTGCGCCTCGGTGCCGTAGCGCACGATCATCGGCGCGCTCTGGCGTTCGGCGATCCAGTGCGCCGACACCGGCGCACCACGGTTCAGCAATTCTTCCACCAGCACAAAACGTGCGTAGGCGTCGCGCCCACCGCCGCCGTAGGCCTGCGGCAACTGCAGGCCTATCCAGCCGCGCGCCCCCAGAGCGCGGCTGAACCCGGCGTCGAAGCCCAGCCAGGAACGTGCACGCAGGTCGGGTGGCATGCCCGCCAGCGCGCCGTCCAGGAAGGCCCGCACTTCGCCGCGCAAGGCGTCGGCCTCGGCGGGCAGCGGGTGCAGCGACAAGGCTTCGATCACGGAGCGCGTCTCCGGCCTACTTCAGACCGGCCTTGAAGGCATTCAGCACCTCGGTGCCGGCACGGCCGCGGCGGTCGAGGTTGGCGGCCCAGTCGGTGGCGACGTCCTGCAGCACGGTGGCCAGCTCGGTCTTGTCGGCGGCCGACAGCGGCACGAACTTCACGCCCGCGGCCTTGACCTTCTCGACGTCGCCGGCCTCGTCCTTTTCGATCTGCGCGCAGGCGCTGCGCGTCAGCTGCTCGCCCATCGCCGTCAGGTCCTGCTGCACGCCGGCCGGCAGGGTCTGCCAGCGCTTTTCGCTGATCACCCAGTTGGCGACGAAGGTGCCGAAGTTCTCGCCGAAGGTCGAGGTCTTGGACAACTTGTGGAGCTCGTAGGGCGGCAGGCTGTTGAAGGGGAACAGCACGCCGTCGATGGTGCCACGCGACAGCGACTCATAGACGTCCGGCGTGGGCATCAGCACGGGGGTGGCCTTGAGCTTCTTCAGCACCAGTTCCTTGGCCGAGCCC
This sequence comes from Burkholderiales bacterium, assembly GCA_038205425.1. GTDB lineage: Bacteria > Pseudomonadota > Gammaproteobacteria > Burkholderiales > Burkholderiaceae_C > Rubrivivax. Next base: position 14,106 of record JBBRBW010000015.1, read on the forward strand.
GAGGCGCGGATCTTCATGCCCTCGAGATCCTTCAGCGTTGCGAAAGGCTTGCGCGTGACCACCTGGTAGGGCGGCAGCACGGTGGTGAAGAGCAGGCGCACGCCGTTGGGCGCAAATTCCTTCTTGTCGAGCAGACCACCCGGCTTGGCCAGATTCCAGTAGGCCAGCGTGCCCTTGCAGGAGCCGGTGAAGTCCAGTGGCAGTTCGGCCACCACCGACAGCGGCATCTTGTCGGACACGAAACCCGGCGCAACGTAGGCGATGTCGACCACGCCCGACTGCACCAGCGACAGGAAGTCCTTGGCCTTGCCCATCTGTTCGGCCGGGTAGTACTCGAACTCCATGCCCTTGGCGGCCGGGTTGGCCTTCAGGCGCTCGATCATCGGCGCGGTGATGTAGCGCGGCAGGTAGTGGCCGACCGGGAAGGAGTCGGCGATCTTGATCTTGACGGGCGTCTGCGCGAGGGCGTTGCCCGCCGCGGTGAGGCACAGCGTGGCGGTCAGGGCGGTGGCGGCGCGTTGGAAGACCTTGTTCATGTCGGGAGGACCTTTCGTTGGAGGGGCGGGAAGAAGGTGTCGGCCGGGAACCGACTACGGCGTCATCTGGGCAGGCAGCCAGAGGATGATCTGCGGGAAGGCGACCAGCACCACCAGCAGCAGCAGGTGGCTGAAGACATGCGGCCAGACGCCGGCGAAGATCTCCTGCAGCGGCCGTTTGGCGTAGCGCGACACGACGAAGACGTTCAACCCGATCGGCGGCGTGACCAGGCCGACCTCGGCGACGACGATGATGATCACGCCGAACCACACCGGGTCGAAGCCCAGCGCCTTGATCAGCGGCAGCACGATGGGCACGGTGAGGATGAGGATGGCGACCTGGTCCATCAGGCAGCCGAGCACCAGGTAGCCGAAGAGGATGAAGGCCAGCACCACCCACGGCGAGACGTTCAGCGCGCCCACCCACTGCACGATGGCCTGGGTGGCCTGCGTCAGCGTGACGAAGTAACCGAAGACCTTGGCGCAGACCACGATCATGATGATCATGCAGCTGGCATGCGCCGCGTGCGTCAGCGCCTTCATCAGCGCCACGCCGTTCACCCTGCCTTCGCGGATGGCCAGCACGAAGGCGCCGAAGGCACCCAGGCCCGAGGCTTCGGTGGGCGTGGCGATGCCGGTGTAGATGACGCCGGTGACGCACATGAACAGCACCACCATCGGACCCACGACCTTCAGCGAGGCGAACTTCTCGCGCATCGTGTAGGCGTTGCCGCGGGGCGCCGACGAGGGCTTGTGCCAGACCAGCACCCACACCGTGGCGATGATGGTCAGCGTGACCAGGATGCCGGGAATGACACCGCCGATGAGCAGCTGTCCGATGCTGACGTCGGCGATGATGCCGTAGAGCACGAGCGCGATGCTGGGCGGGATCAGCATCGCCAGCGTGCCCGAGATGGCCACCACGCCGGCGGCAAGCTTGGGCTCGTAGCCCTGCTTCAGCATCGCCGGCATGGTGGTCGACGACAGCGTGGCGGCCGAGGCCGTGCTCGAACCCGAAATGGCGCCGAAGCCCGCGCCGGCCACCGCGGTGGCCATGGCCAGCCCGCCGGGTACACGGCCGACCCAGGTCGCCGCCGCCTTGAACAGGTTGTCGGCCACGCCGCTCAAGATCACGAACTCGGCCATCAGGATGAACATCGGCACCGAGATCAGCTCGTAGCTGCCCGCGGTGGACAGCGGCGTCGTCGTGATGACGCCGATGAGTGTCTGCATGCCGCCGACGAGGTAGAGGCCGATGCTGCCCGCAGCGAACAGCGAGAAGGCCACCGGCATGCCGATGGTCAGCAGCACGAACAGCAGCAGGGTGATGCCGGCGGCCATCATGCGCCCAGCTCCTCGGTGCCCGAGATCGCCGGCAGGTGTTTCATCACACGGCCCGAGACCAGCGTGCCGATGTAGCCGATGGCGTGCAGCGTGAGGCGCAAGGTCAGCAGCCCGAAGCCCAGCGGCAGCATCAGGCTGATGGTCCAGGTCGGCAGTTCCATGCCGCTGCTGGACGCCGCGCCGCTCTGCAGGTCCTGCCAGGTGTTCTGGGCCGAGACGATGGTGGCCAGCCCGAAGATGGGCGTGGCCAGCACGCTGCTGAGCGCCTCGAAGACGTAGCGCGTCGTGCGGCCGACGTAGTTGTGCAGGATGTCGACGCAGACGTGGGCGTTGGACTTCAGCGTGTGCGAAGCGGCCAGGAAAAAGAGGCCCGGCATCAGGTAGCTGGAGATGATCTCGAAGGCCCAGGTCAGCGGCGCGTTGAAGAGGTAGCGCAGCGAGACGTCGGCGACGACGACCAGCATCAGCGCAAAGAGCATCAGGCAGCCGACGGCCAGCACGGCGTTGTCGATCACGTCGACCACCCGGCGCAGGCGGTCGTAGACGGGGAACGGGGACATGGGGATCAGCGACCTTTCCACTGGGGACGGCGTTTCTCGCGGAAGGCTAGCGGGCCTTCCTGCGCGTCGGCACTGCGGTAGACCCTGTCAAACAAGTGCGTGGCGGCGCGTTGTGCGGCCGAACGCCCCATCTCGGTGGACAGGTAGACCAGCTCACGTGCCGCGCGCACGGTCAGCGGCGCGTTGGCGGCAATCTTCTCGGCCAGCCCGAAACACTTCGGCAGCAGTTCGGCCATCGGCACGACGTGGTTGACGAAGCCGATCTCTCGTGCACGCTGGGCCGTGATCGGCTCGGCCGTCAGCAGCAGCTCCATCAGCGCGCGCTGCTGCACCATGTGGACCAGCGGCGCCGCCCAGGGCATGCCGCGGCCGACCCGGCCTTCGGTGATGCCGAAGCTGGCGTGATCGGCGGCCACACACAGGTCGCACATCTGCGCGAACAGCCAGCCGCCGGCGTAGGCCACGCCGTTGACGGCGGCGATCGTGGGTTTGGTCAGTTGCACGCTCTGGCCAATGATGGGCAGGAAGCCCGGTGGCGGTACGCCCAGCCCGGTGGCCGCGGCTTCCTTCAGGTCCATGCCGGCGCAGAAGGCCTTCTCGCCCGCGCCGGTGAGGATGGCGACGAGCGCCGTGTCGTCCGCCTCGAAGCGCTCGAAAGCTTCGTAAAGACCGGCGCGCACGTCGGCGTTGATGGCGTTGAGCGCGGCCGGGCGGTCGATGGTGATCAGCACCACCGCGCCGCGCTGTTCATAGCGCACGTCCTTCATGCCACCACCTTCTTCTTCATCGTCGCGGTGCAGAGCGGCCATCACGGGCTCCTAGGGTTGAGACGCCAGGCCGGCGTGCAGCAGTACGGCAGGCACGCCCCAGGCCCGTGCCCAATCCTGCGCGGCGGCGCCGGCGGGTTGGGGCGGCAGGGGGATGTCGGGCGGCGTGACGCTGAAGCGCGGCGCAGGCAGGGGCTGGGTGATGCCGTCGATTTCGACGAAGGCGCCACGCGCCACGTGATGCGCGTGCTGCGGCGCCTCCAGCGGCGCCAGCACCGGCGCGAAGCAGGCGTCGCTGCCTTCCAGAAGTTCACACCACTGCGCCCGTGTGCGGGTGGCGAACAGGGCGGCCAGCCGCTGGCGGGCTTGCGGCCACGATGCGGGGTCGTCCATCTCGGGCAGGCCTTGCGCTTCGGCGCCCAGGTGCTCGAGCAGCACGCGGCGGAACTTGGGCTCGATGGGCGCCACCGAGACATAGGTGTCGTCGGCGCAGCGGTAGACGTCGTAGAAGGGCGCGCCCGAGTCCAGCGTGTTGGTGCCGCGCGGGCCGTTCTGCAGGCCGGCGGCCAGCAGGCCGTAGAAGGGCGTCATCAGCGTGGCCACACCCTCCGCCATCGCGGTGTCGACGACCTGGCCGCGGCCGGTCTGGCGCGCGCTGAGCAGCGCGCTGACGACACCGAAGGCCAGCATCAGCGCACCGCCGGCGTAGTCGCCCAGCAGGTTGAGTGGCGGCGTCGGCGCGGCGCCTGCGCGGCCGATGGCGTGCAGCGCACCCGACAGCGCGATGTAGTTCAGGTCGTGGCCCGCGGTCTGCGCCAGCGGGCCGCTCTGCCCGTAGCCGGTGACGCGGCCGTAGACCAGGCGCGGGTTGCGCGCCAGGCAGGCCTCGGGGCCCAGGCCCAGGCGCTCGAGCGTGCCGGGGCGGAAACCCTCGATCAGCACGTCGGCATGTTCGGCCAGCGACAGCGCCAGGGCCAGCCCGGCGGCCGCCTTGAGGTCGACCTTGAGTTGGCGCTTGCCACGCTGCAGCAGGTCGAATCGCGGCGGGCGCGCGATGCCCAGGCCGCTGGGTTCGACGCGGTCGAGCCGCAGCACCTGCGCGCCCAGATCGGCCAGCAGCATGCCGCACATCGGGCCCGGGCCGATGCTGGCGATCTCAAGCACCTTCACGCCGGCCAGGGGGCCGGCGGTGGGCAGGGCTGCAGGGATGCTCATGGGCTCGGCCGGGCAGTGCTCAGTAAGACTTGGGCAGCCCGAGCACCTTTTCGGCGATGTAGCACAGCACCAGCTGCGGGCTGATGGGCGCGATGCGCGGGATCAGCACCTCGCGCAGATAACGCTCGACGTGGTACTCCTTGGCGTAGCCGAAGCCGCCGTGTGTCATCACCGCCTGCTGGCAGGCGTTGTAGCCGGCCTCGCCCGCCAGGTACTTCGCGGCGTTGGCCGCCGCGCCGCAGGGCAGGCCGTTGTCGTACTGCCAGGCGGCCTGCATCACCATCAGGTTGGCGGCCTCGAGCTCCATCCAGTTTGCGGCCAGCGGGTGCTGGATGGCCTGGTTCTGGCCGATGGGACGGTTGAAGACCACACGCTGCTTCGCGTAGGCCACGGCGCGCTTCAGCGCCAGGTGGCCCAGGCCCACCGCCTCGGCGGCGATGAGCACACGCTCGGGGTTCATGCCGTGCAGGATGTATTCGAAGCCGCGCCCCTCTTCACCGATGAGGTCGTCGACCGGGATCTCGAAGTTCTCGAAGAAGAGTTCGTTCGAGTCGATGCACTTGCGCCCCATCTTCTCGATCTCGTGGACCGTGACGCGGCTGCGGTCGAAGTCGGTATAGAAGAGGCTCAGGCCGTGCGTGGGCTTCGTCACCTCTTCCAGCGGCGTGGTGCGCGCCAGCAGCAGGATCTTGCTGGCCACCTGCGCGGTGGAGATCCACACCTTCTGCCCGTTGACGACGTAGCGGTCGCCCTGGCGCACTGCGCGCAGCTTGAGCTGCGTGGTGTTCAGGCCGGTGTTGGGCTCGGTGACGCCGAAGCAGCTCTTGATCTCGCCACGCGCCACCGGTGGCAGCATGCGCTGGCGTTGTGCCTCGCTGCCGAACACCGCCACCGGGTTCAAGCCGAAGAGGTTGATATGCACCGCCGACGCCGCCGACATGCCGCCGCCCGACTCGGCGATGGTGCGCATCATGATCGCCGCCTCGGTGATGCCCAGCCCGGCGCCGCCGTAGGCCTCGTCCATGCACATGCCCAGCCAGCCGTCGTCGGCCAGCGCACGGTAGAAGGCCTCGGGGAAGACGCCGTCGTGGTCGCGGTCGAACCAGTAGGCGTCGTCGAAACGCTGGCAGATCTTCGCGATCGCGTCGCGGATGCGTTCCTGGTCTTCGGTGAGGGCGAAGTTCACGGTTGCTCCTGTTTCTGGTCCGGTTCGTGCGGCGCCAGCACGACGCCCTGCGCGATGAGTTGTGCGATCTCGTCGGCGCCGTAGCCCGCCTGCTGCAGCACCTCGACGCTGTGCTCGCCGTGTCGCGGCGCCGGGCGCACCGGGTCGGGGGTGCTGTCCGACCAGCTCATCGGCATGCGCATCGTGCGAATGGCGCCTTCGCTGGGGTGCTGCTCGATGGCGAAGAAACCGGTGGCCACGAGATGCGGGTCTTGCAGCACGCTCTTCAGGTTGTGCATGGGCAGCATGGGGATGTCGGCTTTTTCCAGCAGCGCCATCCACTCGGCGGTGCTGCGCTCTTCGAAGATGCGCGCGAGCTCGCCGTAGACATGGTCGATGGCCCCGGCGCGGTTGGCGAAGCTCGCGAAGCGCGGGTCGGTCTGCAGCAGCGCTTCGCGGCCGACGGCGCGCAGGAAACTTTCCCACTGCTTGTCGTTGTAGACCAGCGCGCAGATGTAGCCGTCGCGGGTGCGGTAGGGCCGCCGTTCGGGCGACAGCTGGCGCGCGTAGCCGCCCTCGTCCAGCGGCGGCTCGAAGCTCAGGCCGCCCAGGTGGTCGCCCATCACGAACGCGACCATGGTCTCAAACATCGGCACGTCGACGCGCTGGCCGCGGCCGGTGCGGTGACGCGCCAGCAGCGCAGCCAGGATGCCGCCCACCGCCGTGACGCCGACGATGCGGTCGGCAATCGCTGCCGGCACGTAACGCGGCGGGCCACCGCTGGCGCGGGCGATCAGGTAGGAGAGCGTGGCGCCGCCCTGGATCAGGTCGTCGTAGGCCGGACGGGCGGCGTAGGGGCCGTCCTGGCTGAAGCCGAAGAGCCCGGCGTAGACCAGGCGCGGGTTCAGTGCGGCGACGGTGTCGCAGTCCAGCCCCAGCCGCGCCATCGCGTTCGGGCGCACGTTGTAGACCAGCACGTCGGCATCGGCCAGCAGGCGGTGCAGCACCTTGAGACCGGCGGCGCTCTTCAGGTCGATAGCGACGCTGCGCTTGTTGCGGTTGGTGTTGAGGAAGATCGGGCCCATGCCGGCATGGCGGGCGGGCCCGATCTGGCGCACCAGGTCACCGTCGGGCGACTCGATCTTGATCACGTCGGCGCCCATGTCGCCGAGCGCCTGCGATGCAAACGGACCCATCAGCACCGACGTCATGTCGATGACCTTGATGCCGTGCAGGGGTCCCATGGGCTGGTGTGTGGCGCTGGTGGATGCAGGGGGGTGCACGGCGGCGGGCTTGCCTGTCGCAGACCCAAATGTTCACTTGGGTGAATTAATTGTCCACCCATGGAAACCCGTTGCCACCCTTGGCCGCGACTCTTCGCGACCTGAGTGAGTATGCCCAGCAGACACAGTGCAGCGGCATTGGGACTGACCCGATGGAAAGTCGTTCACCTCCAAGTACATTCAATGCATGCACAAGAATGAAGGCGGGCTTGCGCGAGCAACGCCGTCGATTGCGATGCCGGCCTTGGTGCTGGCGCTGTGCTTCGCCTTCAACTTCATCGGGCGCGGGGTCGGCGACACCTACATGGTGTTCCTCTTGCCGCTGGGCTCGGAGTTCGGCTGGCACCGCTCGCAGATGACCAGCGTCTACTCGGCGCTGATGGTGGTCAGCGGCCTGGCGTCACCGCTGGCCGGCATCGTCTTCGAGCGCTGGGGTCCGCGCGTGCTGTACGCCGGCGGGCTGGCCCTGCTGGGCGCGGGCTACTTCCTGGCCGGGCAGGCAAACACGCTGTGGCAGTTCTACCTGTGCATCGGCGTGCTCGGTGGGCTCGGCGCGTCGGCCGTCGGCATGGTGCCGGCCGCGGCGCTGCTCAGCCGCTGGTTCGAAAGGCGCATGAGCACCGCGATCGGCCTGGCCTATGCCGGCTTCGGCTGCGGCGCGCTGCTGATGGTGCCGCTGGCGCAGACGCTGATCGACGCCCACGGCTGGCGCGAGGCCTACCAGCGCATCGGCGGCGCGCTGCTGGTGCTGCTGCCGCTGTCGCTGGCCCTGCCCTGGCGCCGCATCCGCGCCGGCCTCGCCCGCACACCGCCGCCGCAGCTGCGCAGCACGACGCTGATGCCGGCGCCCTTGCGCGCCGCGCTGGTCGACCGCCGCTTCTGGCTGCTGGTGCAGGTGATGTTCTTCACGGCCACCGGCATGTACCTGATCATCGTGCAGTCGGTGGCCTACCTCGTCGACATCGGCTTCACGCCGCTGCAGGCCGCGGGCGCCTTCGGCAGTGCCGGCATGCTGTCGGTACTGGGCGTTTCGGGGGCGGGCTGGCTGGCCGACCGCTTCGGCCACAAGCGTGCGGCCACGGTGAGCTTCAGCGGCACCTTCCTGGGCACCGTGGTGCTGTTCCTGATGTCCTTCCAGACCCCGCACTGGCTGCTGGGCGCCTACGTGCTGCTTTTCGGCCTGTGCCAGGGCGCACGCGGGCCCGTCGTTGCCAGCCTCAGTGCACGCCTGTTCCCGGGCCCGGGGCAGGCGGCCATCTACGGCGCCATCTACGCCTGCATGTCGGTAGGCTCGGGCCTGGGCGCACTGCTGTCGGGTGCACTGCACGACCTGACGGGGGGATACCGGGCCTCCTTCCTGCTGTCCATGGCCTGCGTCTTCATCGCGGCGGCGCCCTTCTGGACGTCCCGCATCCTCATCCCTGCTGAAAGGCCGACCCCGTGAACGTCAAGCAGGCCGCCAACGTCCTCGAGCTGATCGAGTTTTTCGCCCAGCACCGCCGCCCGGCCACGCTGGCCGAGGTGTCCAAGCATTTCGACTGGCCGCGCTCGAGCACCTTCAACCTGCTGGGCACGCTGGCCAGCCGGGGTTATCTCTACGAGCCGCGTGCGCGCGGCGGTTACTACCCTTCGCCGAAGTGGCTGTCGCTGCTGCAGCAGATCGAGCGCGCGGAGCCCATCCCAGAGCAGTTCAGCGCCCTGCTGCGCACACTGGCCGAGCGCACCGGCGAAACCGCCGTCCTCGCGGCGACGAGCGGCCCCTGCGCCGTGTTCGTCGATGCCGTCGAGTCCTCGCACGCCATCCGCTACACGGCCAGCCCGGGCAAGCTGGTGCCGCTGCATGTCACGGCCACAGGCCGCGCGCTGCTGTCGATGCTGAGCCCCGCCGACCGCACCAGCGTGCTGCGCCGCGCCACCTTCGAGCGCTACACGCCCACCACGCTGATGAGCGTGGCGGCCGTGGAAAAGGAGATCCAGCGCTCGCTGCAGCGCGGCTGGTTCGAAGGTGATGCCGAGTTCACCACCGACCTCGGCGGCTTCGCGATGCCGCTGCACATGCCGCACCGCCACTTCGCGCTGCTCGTCGCGGGGCCGATGTTTCGCATCAAGTCGCGCGGCAGCGAGCTGGCCGGCATCATCGGCGAAGAGATGCGCGCCCATCTCGGCGCGCTTGTGTCCGACGCGGCGCCGCCACAGGCCTGAGCGCGGCAACGCCCGGGGGGCTTTCAGCTTTGAAGGGCTGCCGTGGCCGACAGCAGCTTGCTGCCCAGCCTTCGCTTAGACTCGCTGCCCGGCGTCTCGCCGAACCCCCACCGCATGCCCCTTTCATCCCTGACCCGCCTCGCCGGCCTCTTGCTGGCCGCCCTGCTGATGGCGCCCCCGGCCGCGCAGGCCGCCGTCGACGCCACGATGCGCTGCGCGCCGTCGGCCCAGGGCATACCGGCCCGCCCTGCAGCCGCACCCGGCGGCCGCGCCTTCGCCGGCAGCGTGGCCGGCTACAGCGAGCCGCAGCGTGAGGCCGCCATCCGCCACGAACTGCTGGCCGGCAATCTGCCGCGTTTCCTGCGCGAACTGCAACCCACCACGCTCGTCGCGCGGCTGGCCGACGGCCGGCCGGTGCAGCTGACGCTGTGTGTGCTGTCTGACTACCTCAGCATCGGTTCCGACGACGACTTCCTGCGTGTGCCCATGGGCCTGGACAGCGCGCTGGCGGTGGCCGGGCGTTTCGGCTTTACGCTGCCCACGCGGCGCATCGTGGACCTGATCTACCGCCAGGCCGCCGTGCACCTGTCGCCCCAGCCGCTGCCTCCCGGCAACACGATGCGCTCGACGGCCACCTACCTGCAGCACCAGGACCTGGTGGCGCAGCAGCAGGCGCTGCAGCATGCACCCGCCGGCGCGCTGACCGCCGGCCACAAGAAGGACCTGGTGCTGAGCCCGCGCCTGTGGACCGAGCCCGGCCGCGTCGCCATCTACGGCTGGCACCGAAGCGCCGCGGCGCCGATACAGCCGCTGAGCACCGTGCACGGTGCACGATATGTCGACTACAGCCATGGCGTGCGGCTGGTCGGGCGCACGGTGTGGCTGGACGGCGTGCCGAAGTCGATCTTCGACCTGCTGGCCGACCCGCTGCTGGCACCGCTGCTCAGCGACGAGGGCCCGCTGCCGCGGGCCGCTGCGCTGATCTCGGCAGCCGACGCACCGCCGCGCTGAGGCTGCCGCCCACAGGCTGACCAAGGCCTTGCGCGGTTCCGGCTTTGCCGGTCCGCTGCAAGCGCCCCCCGGGGGGTAGCGAACGAAGTGAGCTTGGGGGCGTCACCTCACCGTCTTGCAGCAGCGGAAACCCAGGTGGTAGTTGGCGTGGCTGGCCGCGTCCATCACCCGGCTGCCGTGCCAGTAGGGCGCACGCCATCGGCACCAGTCCTCGTGGGCCCGCACGCTGTCGAAGACGAACCAGCTGCCCTTCATCTCGGTGACGCCGAGCGTGGTGCTGCCGGCGCTGGCCATCTGCGAAACGTCCAGCGGCAGGTTCATGTGCTCGGCAGCGTTGCCGTTGAGGTCGTAGACGCCCAGCGGGCTGCGGCAGTCCGGAAACGCACCCGTGGGGTAGGTATTGGAGCCGCAGCCGTTCCAGCCGCCGCCCTGGCAGCCCGCTGTCTTCTGGCTGCCGGTGGCGCAGACGCCGCTGCGGTAGGCCGGGCCGTAGCTCCAGCGTTTGTCGGCGGCGTGGGCGCGGTTGTCGGCTTCACGCATGCGGTTCACGGCGACGTTCTCGGGCACGCCGCGCGCGAGGTCGAAACGGTAGTCGGGCGCGAGTACCCGGCCCTGGCAGGCGCCTTCCCACTCGTGCGCGTCGCAAAGGCGCTTGCCCATCGCGGCGCAGATCAGCGCCGCCTCGCGCGCCTTGACCCAGGTCACCGGGTAGGCGCAGGGGATGTCGGGGAACTCGTACTGGTCGATGCAGGCGAGCGCGTCCTCGGGCCGCTGCGTCTGCGGGTCGTACAGCGGCGCCATGTGCGGGCTGCCGCAGACACGCGCGAAGGCGGTGTCGTCGGGGCCTGGTGTACGCGCGCGTGTGGCCGCGCATTGCTCGGGTGTCTGCGGGTGGCGCGAGATCGCCGGGTTGCCCTGGCCGATGAAACCCGAGCGCTCGAAGATCGCCCGCACGCGCTGCGCTGCCGTGTCGTCCAACCCGTGCACCTGCTGCAGGCGTTGCAGCAGCACTTCATTTTGCTGCCTGAAGCTCGGCTCAGGGCCGGGGCCCGCGCCCGTGAGCAAGCCGAAGGCCACGGCCAGCAGCGCCGCGCGTACGGCGGAGTGACTTTCTGTCATCGCCTGTCCTTGCGTGTGAGGTAGAAAAAGTCGCGGTCGTCGGCAAAGACCAGGAAACGCGGCTGCAGCGTCGCGCCCAGGCTCTTGTCGAGCACCGCCATGCCGGACACCAGGTGCTCGACGCCGAGTTGGGCACCGCTGCGCGGGTAGAGCGCGAGGTAGGTGTGCTCGAGCGCATTCATGTCCAGGTGCATCGCGTAGCCGCAGCCGTAGGCCAGGAAGACCCGCGCCATCGTGCGCGGCGTGGCGCTGGAGAAGTAGCCGTAGACCAGGAAGCGCCGGCCCTCGTGCTCCAACAGGCAGGCGCCGGCGCGCAGCGTGCGCTGCTGCTCGTCTGCCGAGCCCGACCAGTTGCCCGCACCCCACTGCGCCACCAGCGCGCCAGCCACCGGCGTGCCGCCGGCGCCGGGCTCTACCAGCGGCACGCCGTTCTGCCGCGCATGGCGAAGCGTGCCGACCCGCGCCTCGTCTTCGCTGCGCCAGCTGCGCATCTCCACCCGGCCGTCGTGCGTGACGAACAGCGTCGCCAGGCCGGGCTGCAGGCGGCTGAACACCACGCCCTGCTCGACGAAGCCGTAGTGGCTGCCGCGGTTCACGCCGGCCAGCGCGCCGTGACTGAAAGCGCCGTGTTCACGCTTGAATCCGCCAGTGAAGCTGGCGACGACGCGGTCCAGCAGCGCCGGCGCCAGCATGCCGGTGCGCACCAGGGGCGCGGCACCGTCGAACCCGTCGGGGCCGGGCAGGCGGGGGTCGCGCACGGCCGGGCGTACCCGCGGCGACCAGCCCAGCCGCGGATGCTCGGTGCCGAGCGCAAAACCGAGCTCGTGCGTGCCGAGGTCGAAGGCGACCAGGAAGGCCAGCGCCTGCGCTTCGACCTTGTCCAGGCCCTCGGACACCAGGCCGGGCAGCATCGCGCTGACCCAGATGCCGGCCAGCCCGGCAGCCGACGACCAGCGGCCCGGCAGCAAGGCCCGGCCCGGCGGCGCCCGCGCGATGCCCAGCCCGGGCGCGTCGATTGCCGGCGGCGCTTCGCCGCTGCGCAGCCGTGCCGACGGCGGCGCGCCCGCTGGCGCCACGTCGACCGCCGCGCCGCTGGCCGCCACAGAGGCGGCCGACTCGACAAAGGCGTCGCGGTAGAACTCGCGCTTGACGAAGCCGATGATCTGCTCGCCGCGCCAGACATGGTCGCGCATGAACTCGGTGCTGGCCTCCAGCGCGCTGCGGTTGCCGGCCACCACGTTGCGCAGGTAGAGCCGCGCGCCGCACAGCGGCGCGTAAGGCAGTTTCGCCGTGGCCGCCTGTGCCAGCTGCGTGCCGGGCCATAACACGCAAGCTGTGCGGGCCCCGTCGGGGCCGATCAGCAGCGTGCCCGGCGCCGCGGCGTCGAGCTTGACACGCTGGCGCAGCGGGTCGGCGTTTTCGAGATGGAAGCTGCGCGTGCCGCGGCCATCGGCGGCCGGCAGCGAGAGCAGCAGCCAGGCATTGGCCTGTGGCGCCAGCTGCGTCAGCACCACCTCGCCCGCGCCGCCCGGCAGCGCCACACGTTCGACGCTCCGACCTGCCTGCAGCGCGATGAAAGTGTCTTCACCCGCCGCTGTGGCCACCGCGGGCAGCAGCACGGCCGCAAGCAGCCCGCCGCCCAGCACGAAGGTGGGCAGACGCTTCATGGCACCAGCAGCAGCAGCGCGGCCGCGGCCAGGCCGACGGCGCGGCTGAGCGGGTCGCGCAGCGCGAAGTTGACCGGGTCGTCGCGGACGCGGCCGCGGTGCGCCATCAGCCACATGTGGCCGGTCCAGAACAACATCAGCGCGCTCAGCAGCCACACCGTCAGGTGCGGTGCGCCGGGCGCGTCGATCACCGGGTAGAGCGCCAGCAGCACCACCGCGATGCAGCCGGCCGCCGTGCCCAGACCGGCGATCAGCACCGCGTCGTCGACCCCGTAGCCGCGCACGCGGCCGCGCGGGCCCAGGCCTGGGCGCAGCGCCACCAGTTCGGCGTAACGCTTGAGCAGCGCCAGCCCGAAGAACAGCGCCGTGCTGCACACCAGCAGCCATGGCGCAACGTCCACCGCCGCCGCCAGCGAGCCGGCCCAGATGCGCAGGCTGTAGCCCAGCGCCAGCACCAGCGCGTCGACGATGGCGTAGTTGCGCAGCCGCATCGAGTAGGCCAGCATCAGCGCCAGGTAGACCGCCAGCGCGCCCAGGAAGGGCAGCGGCAGCGCCAGCGCCAGCAGCGCTGCCGCACCCCACAGCGCCGGCACCATCAGCAGCGCGTGCAGCAGCGGCAGCCGCCCCGAGGCCAGCGCCCTGGCCTGCTTGTGGGGGTGGCTGCGGTCGCCCGGCAGGTCGAAGAGGTCGTTCAGCAGGTAGACACCCGAAGCCGCGAGGGTGAAGCAGACCAGCCCCAGCAGCCCGGCCAGCAGCTTGGACGGCACATCGAACGGGTGCGCGGCCAGCAGCGGCACCAGCAACAGCAGGTTCTTCAGCCAGTGCTGTGGGCGCACCGCGCCGAGCCAGGTGCGCAGGTCGGGGCGGCCATCGGTGAAGACGCGCTCGACGGCAGTCACGCGCGCCGCCGCCGCGGCCAGACGATGGGACGGCCGCACCAACAGGCCGTGGCGCGCAGCGGCCCACACTGGCAGGTCGCGCCAGCTGTTGCCGGCGTAGTCGAAGCCGCGCGCGCCGAACAGGGCGACCAGGCGGTCGCGCTTGACCTTGCCGCTCAGGTTCGTGCGGCCGTCGCTGGCCAGCACGCTGTCGAAGAGGCCCAGCCCGTCAGCCAGGGCCTGCGCGATCGTCGCGTCGGCACCGGTGGCCAGCACCAGGCGGCGGCCCTGGGCCTTCAGCGCACGCAGGTGCAGCACCAGATCGTCGGCGCGCGGCAGCGACGCCAGGTCGACCTGCGATTGCAGCGCCAGCTGCCGCTTCAGGTGGGCACGCCCGCCGGCCAGCCAGGCCGGCAGGTGCAGCAGTTGCAACGGCCGCCGCCGAGCGACGTCGAAAAGCGTCTCGACCAGCGTGTCGGTGTGCAGCAGCGTGCCGTCGAGGTCGACCACCAGCGGCAGCGCGTCTGCGGGTGCCGGCGGTGGCGCGGGGGTCGGGTAGGGGCAGGCGGCGGCGTCCATTGCGGGCCTTGCACGCAGTGCGTCAGAAGAACCACTTCGCCAGCGCCAGCACGCCGTGTTTCCACGGCACGCGGTGCGACACGCCGCTGCGGCCGCGGAATTCGTCGCGGTGCGCCAGATACCAGTCGAAGTTGCGCTGCAGCGCGTCGCGGTTCGAATGGCGCGGTGTGTAGCCCAGGCGCGCCTGCAGGCGTTCGATCGAGACCTCGCTCTCGTGGCCGGCGGTTTCGTAGATCCAGCGGTACAGCGGCGAAAGGCGCAGCGCCTCCAGCACGCGCAGCAGCGTCACCGCCGGCCGCAACGGCAGGCCGACGACGTGGCAGCCGTAGCCGGCGCGGTCGAGCACGGCCTGGAAGTTGTCGCGCATGGTGCCGAAGTCCTTCGCGCCGACGTTGTAGGTATCGTCGACGAGTTCGCGTTCACGCGTCAGGCACAGCCAGATCACCTCGCACAGGTCGTCGACGTCGAGCAGCTGGTAGCGGTTGTCGCCTTGGCCCAGCACCGGAAAGCCGTGGCCGTCGGCGGCCCAGTCGTAGAGCAGCTCGAAGGCGCCCAGGCGCTCGGGGCCGACGAAGCTCTTGGGCCGCAGCACGGGCATGCACAGGCCGCGGCTGCGGTAGCCGGCGCACAGACGCTCGGCCTCGATCTTGGCGCTGCCGTAGGGGCCTACACCGTGCAGCGCGTCGCTCTCGCGGATCGGGTGGTGGTCGGGGATGCCGTACACCGCCGTCGACGAGATGAAGACAAAACGCGCCACCCGCTGTTGCCACGCCGCGTGCAGCAACAGCCGCGTGCCGTCGACGTCGGTCGAGCGGATCTCGTCTGCGCTGGCCAGCGGCAGCGCGGCCGCGCAGTGCACGACGCTGTCCACGCCCTGCATCGCGTGCGCCACCGCGGCCGCGTCGCGGATGTCGCCCAGCATCGCGTCGACACGGTGGCGCTCGGGGTAGTCGAAGTCTTCGATGTCGAGCGATCGCACCGACACGCCGCGCGCCAGCAGCAGCCGGATCAGGTTGATGCCCAGGAAGCCCGAACCTCCGGTGACGAGGCAGCTTCGTGTCGTTCCAGCGGGTGTCATGCGCACGGTCCCTGCACGGCGTTTTTGCGGGCCCGGTCTCCACGCTGGCGTCTCTTCACGGCCTCGCGCGGCTGCGGCCCTGTCTGAGAGTGTGCGCAACCCGCGCGCCGCACACTTGCGCACGATCAACTGCGGGCACCGCGCGGCGCCGCGCCTGGCCCGTCGGTGCCGGTCCGCGGGCCCGTGCGCAGGCTCAATCAGGCCCGGCGCGCAAGGCCTGGCATGCTGCAGCGGTGCCGCCAGGTCCCGCAGACTGCAGGCAAACGCAGCCTGGTGCGCAGCGCCATCGCCGAGCACCTGGCGCATAACGGCATCCAGCGCAGCGACTGGGTCTGCGTGCCCAACTTCGAGAAGCCGCACCAGCCTGTGCCGCTGCGTCTGCCCGCCGGCGGTGGCGCACGGCTGCGCGCCGACATGCGCGCCCTGGTCGACGAATTTCGCGCCCCCATGCCGGCGGCCTTCGATTCCGAGCGATACGCCAGCGCGCTGGAGCGTCTGAACACCGAACTGAAGGAACGCGCCGAACGGGGCCGGGGCGTCGTCGGCGGCGCGGCGGCGCGGCGGCGCGGCGGCGCGGCGGCGCGGCCTGGCGATGATCCGCACGCCGGTGGGTTTCAGCTTCACGCCGCGCAAGCGCGGCAAGGTGATGCCGCCCGAGGCGTTCGAGGCCCTGCCGGCGGACGAACGCGAACGCCTGCGGTAGAAGCAGACCACCAGCCCCCACACGACAAAGGTTCGATTCGCGGCGCCGGCTGCGTACGGTTCCTGGTCGACCCGTCTCGGCGACTGGAATTGCAGCCGTGGCCATCGGCCTGTCGATCGGCCACTACTTCATGGGTGGCCAAGGCGGAAGACAGCGGCGGCCGCTTCACGGGGCCTCTGCGCGCGCAAGGCGCCGAACCCGTGGCAGCAATTCCTGCGTCCACACGGCCCTCGTGAGCGCACCCGTGTGCTGGTGCTGCACCAGCCCCTGGCCGTCGATGACAAAGGTCGTGGGCAAGCCGTCGACACCGTAGTCCGCGGCGGCACGGCCGTCGCGGTCGACCAGGGTCGCCCGGTACGGGTTTCCCCATCGCCGCAGCCACTCCTGCGCGTCACGCGGGTCGTCACGGGTGCCCAGGCCGATGAGCGGCACATTCACCTCCTGCGCCAACGCAAGCAGCAGCGGGTGTTCGTCACGGCACGGCGCGCACCAGGACGCCCAGACGTTGAGCATCCACACGCGGCCGCGCAGACTTGCCGGCGCGACCAGCTGCGCCATCCCATCCAGCTGAGGCAGGTCGAGCGCAGGGGCGGGCCGGCCGAGCAGGTGCTTCGGCGCGCGCTTCCGATCCAGCAGCAGACCGGCACCGAGTGTGGCGACCAGGATGGTGCCGCCGCAGAGCAAGGTGCGCCGGCGCGAAGGCTGCTCAGCCAGGGCGGGCTGCTGTCCCGGGGAGTTTGTCTCGATCGGCACGGCCGGCTGCCCTGCGCTCAGCGGTGGGCGGCGGCAGCAGAGGCCTGCTTCGGCGCGTCGAAGAAGGCCCGCATCACGTAGGCAGCCGTCGCATCCACCTCGGCTGGCTTCAGCACATGCCGCCAGGCCGGCATCGATGTGCCGGGCAGGCCGTCGCGGATGCGCTGCTTCAGCAAGGCAGCCGGCATGCTCTGCGTGTTGTACTGCGTGAGGTCACGCGCCTTGGGCTCCATGAACTGGCCGATCCAGTTGCGGCCGGTGCCGTCGCCACCATGGCAGAAGCTGCAGTTGGCCTGGAACAGCGCCTGGCCGCGCTGCTGCAGGCGCGTCAGGCCCTCGATACGCGGCACGACCTCGTGTTTGGCGTAGACGCTGGCGCTGCTCACCGCGTCCACCGGCGGCAAGTTGGGCTGGCCGGGCACGAAGCCCATGCGCGGGAAGGAGACCGGGCGCGCACTCCAGGCCGGGCCGGCGTCGTCGACGCGCGCGCGGTCGTGGCAGGTGATGCAGGCGCTGACGAAGAGTTGGCGGCCGGCGTGCTGTTCCTCCGTCAGCGCCTCGGCCGGCGTGTCCAGCGCCAGCTCGGCGCGTGCGTAGGGGAAGGCGATCGCGAAGCGCTGATGGTCGGGCCAGCCGTTGGCCGGCGTGTGGTAGGCGCTGTTGGGCGCGCGGTCGCGCACGAACTCGCGTTCGACGAAGGCGGCCACGGCGCGCAGCTCCTGATCGTCCAGGATGCCGGCATAGGCCTGCATCGCCGTGCCGGCACGGCCTGCGCGCACGGCCTGCTCGATGCGGGCGGCATCCAGCCCGCCCAGCGTGAAGTCGCGTGGCCGCGGGTTGAGGTAGCTCGCGGCCAAGGTGTGCGCATCGCCGGAGTAGCCGTGGCAGAAGTAACAGCGGAAGTTGTAGACCGCGCGGCCGCGTTCGTGCAGGGCTTCAGCCGCGGCAGGCGCGGGCAGTGGCCGGCTGAAGCTGTCATAACCCATCAGCAGGACCAGCAGCGCGGCCGCGAGACCGATGCCCAGGCTGCGCCACATCGCCGTGGCCTTCAGCGCGCCGGCGTGGTTGCGGCGACCGGCTTGCCCATCACGAAAGCCTGGAAGACGTACTCGGCCACGTCGGCCAGCTGCTGCGGCGTGGCGACCTTGCTCCAGGCTGGCATCTCGGTGCCGACGCGGCCTTCACTGACCCCGGCGTAGAGTGCAACGCGGTTGAAGCGCGCGCGCGAGCTGTCTTCGGTGAAGTTGCGTGGTCGCGGTTTGATGAAGTAGGCGCGTGGCCCGGCGCCGTCGCCGCGCTGGCCGTGGCAGGTGCTGCAGTTGGCCCGATAAAAAGCACCCCCGCGTTGCAGGTTTCCCTTCAGGCCGTTGGGGAGGCCGGCCGTCATGTCGGCCCGCACAGGGGTGGAAGCGGAATCGGCCTCGCGCCCGCCATGGGCCCGCGTGCCGGAAAGCGTGGCGGCGGCCGCCGTTGGCTGGCCCCGCACGAAGTGCTCGTACACGTACTGGGATAGGCGCGCGATGTCGACACCGGAAAGCTGCGACTTCCACGACACCATGGCCGTGCCAGGCCGGCCGTGCGTGAGCGCGGCCACGATGCGTTCACGACTGAGCTCGCGCTTCGAGTCGGCGGAGGTGAAATCGCGCGGCATCGTGTTCAGCGAACCGGCAGCGCGACTCCTGCCGTCGCCTTTTTCGCCGTGGCAGACCGAGCAGTAGTTGTGGTACAGCGCCGCTGGGTCGGGCGCTGCCAGCGGCACCCGCGCCCAGGCCGCCAGCAGCAGCAGCGCTGCGGCTTGCATCCATGCGGCGAGCTTCATGTTTGCGTCTCCATCGTGGGCGTGATCGCCGGTCTTGTTGCAACTTCCTTGCCACTGGCACAGCGTTTGCTGCCGTGGCCTTCGAACCCCCTTGCTGCCAACCATTCCATCCAGGAGCTGCAGACCATGAAGACCACCCCCCGCTTGCCATTTGCGAGAGCCGCCGTTCTCACTTTCGGCATCACCTGGGCCGCGCTGTCGGCCCATGCCGCCGACGGCAAGGGCACCTACGACAAGGTGTGCGCGGTGTGCCATGCCACCGGCGTGGCCAACGCGCCGAAGTACGGCGACAAGGCCGCCTGGGCGCCGCGCGCCGCAACCGGCAAGGAAGCGCTGATGTCCTCGGTGGTCAAGGGCAAGGGCGCGATGCCACCCAAGGCCGGCAGTGGCGACCTGAAGGACGACGACATCAAGGCCGCCATCGATTTCATGCTCGCTGCCGCGAAATGACGTGAGCCCGCGCGCCTGCGCTGTGGCCCCTGCGCGGTGGCTGGCGGCGGCCGCGCTGCTGCTGGCCGCCTGCGCCGGCGCGCCGCCGGCGCCGCCGCCCGCAGCAGCGCGCGAACTGGTGTTTCCGCCGGCGCCTGACGAGCCGCGCTTCGTCTTCGAACGCAGCATCCGCTCCAGCGCCGACGTCATCCCCGACGAGAAGACCGGCGAACTGCGCCGCCTGGTGACGGGCGAAGACCGGCGCGGCGAACCGCTGGCCAAGCCCTATGCGGTGGCCGCCTGGCGCGGCCGCATCTACGTCAGCGACACCGTCTCGCGTTTTGTGCGCCTGTACGATGTGCCAGCCGGCCAGCAGCACCGCATCGGCGACGAGGAAGGGCCGGGCCAGCTCATCAAGCCGATCGGGCTGGACGTGGACGGCAGCGGGAATCTCTACGTGGCCGACATCGGCGCCAAGGCCATCCTCATCTACGGGCCTGACCGCCAGTTCCTGCGCCGCATCGGCGGCGACAAGTGGTTCTCTCGCCTGGCCAGCGTGACGGTCGATTCGAGCGGCGCGCGCGTCTACGCCGTCGACCTCGGCGGCGTCAGCAGCGAGCAACACCGGGTGCGCGTGTTCAACGCCGTCAGCGGCGAGCACCTGATGGACATCGGCAGGCGCGGCAGCGGCCCCGGCGAGTTCAACCTGCCGCGCGACCTGGCCATCGGCCTCGACGGCCGGCTCTACGTGGTGGACGGCGGCAACTTCCGCGTCGTCGTGTTCGACCGCCAAGGCAAATACCTCAAGAGCTTCGGCAGTGTGGGCAAGCAGTACGGCCAGTTCGCGCGGCCCAAGGAAGTGGCGGTGGACCGCGAAGGCAATGTCTACGTGGTCGACGCGGCCTTCGGCAACTTCCAGATCTTCAACCCCGAGGGTGATTTGCTGCTCTTTGTCGGCGACCGCAGCGAGCGCGACGGCCCAGCGAAATACATGCTGCCTTCGGGCATCGCGGTGGACGAGGACGGCCGCGTCTACGTCGTCGACCAGTGGTTCCGCAAGATCGAGGTCTATCGCCCCGCCGCGCTGAAGCCCGAGGCCGGTTTCCTGGCCCGGCGGCGCCCGGTCGCGCCATGACGGCGCGATCAGCCCGAGCTTCCCGAAGCCGGGAAAACGACGCTCGCGGTTTCCAAGTAGCGAGACTTGCGCGCGGTGCACCACGGGGGCAGCGCCGCCGTGGCGAATGGCACGCTTTCTGCTGAATAACGGCTGTCAAGCAAGGCATTGGGGAGTGCAGGGCCTGACGACTGTTCAACCAACCTCGAGAGGGCGACATGACATTACCATGGCTGAAACGCCGCACGAAGTGGGGGGCAGCGTCCGCGTTGGCGGCACTGCTCCTTGCTTTCAGTGGCGGAGCGTCGGCGCAGATCCCCACCACGGGCATCGCGGCGACCAAACACAACCTCGGATCCGGGCCCGGCCTGGCCGGACGCAACCAGGTTTCGGACACTGCCGAGGTCTGCGTCTTCTGCCATACGCCGCACGGGGCTGATACCGCGGCACCTGCGCCGCTGTGGAACAAGCGGCTCGGCGCGGCCGGCGTGCCCGCGGGTGGCGGCACGTACACGACCTACGACACGCTGCAGACACCGTCGCTGGACGGGCAGGTCGCGCCGGTGGGCTCGATCTCGATGGCCTGCTTGTCCTGCCACGACGGCACGCAGGCGATGGACAACATCATCAATGCGCCGGGCTCGGGCGGCTTCGACCCCACCGGTGGTGGCAACGACGGCCGCACCTACACCTGGACCGGCAGCACCGTGAACGCGGCCGGCCGGTTGTCCAGCGGCGTGGCCCTGCTCGGCACCGACCTGAGCAACGACCATCCGATCGGCATCCAGTACTGCGGCGGCGGCCTGTCAGGCGCCGGCACCACGATGTCGGGTACCTGCAAGGATGAGGACTTCAGACCGCCGCAGACGCAGGTGATCAACGGCAACCAGATCTTCTGGGTCGACACCGGCGGCACCGGCAAGCAGCGCACCGACCTGCCGCTGTACCAGCGCGCCAGCGGCGGCCTGGGCCCGATGGTGGAATGCGCCAGCTGCCATGACCCGCACGTCTCGTCGGGCCAGACCGGCCCGGCCGGCACCGGGCAGGTGTCGGGCGAGACCTTCCTGCGCATCTCGAACGCGTCGAGCGCCGTCTGCACGTCATGCCACGTGAAGTGAACTGACTGCCTCGGACGTACACCGATGGAGGCCGCCGCGCGAGCGGCCCGATCGGCGCGCGGGGCAGCCGTTCCGCGCGCCCTTTCGATGACCCATGCCGTACCAGGTGCCCCCGATGAACGTGAACCGCTGCTGGACCGCTGCCTGGACCGCTGTCTGCACCGCTGTCTGCACCGCCTGCTGGCTGGGCGCGGGTGCGGCCGCCATGGCGGCCGAGCCGGTGCATCCCGCCGCCTCGGCCTCGGCGCTGCAGGCACCGGCTGCAAGCGCACCGTCTCGTGCGGCCCTCCCTTTTGCCACCGTCGGCAACGCCGTCATCACCGGCGCTGACTACCAGCGCGCCCTGGCCGTGGCGATGCGCAAGAAGTACTACCACGCCAAGCCGCCCGAAGAAGAGCTGGCGCGCTTCCAGCGCGAGGTCGGCGAGGAAGTGGTCAACCGCGTGCTGCTGCTGGCCGAGGCGCGCCGCCGCGGCGTGTTGCCCGACCGCGAGCAGATCAAGACCACCCTTGCCGGCTACGACGCGCAGTACAAGGGCAGCGCCAACTGGCAAGCCAACCGCGACAAGATGCTGTCGGCCGTGGTGCCACAGCTGGAAAGCCAGAGCGTGATGGAGCGCTTCGAGCGCATCGTCAAGCAGGTGCCGGCGCCGACGCCCGAGCAGGCCAGGGCCTACTACGAACAGCACAATGAGCTGTTCGTCGAACCCGAACAGGTCAAGCTCAGCGTCATCCTGCTCAAGGTCGATCCGGGCTCGCCGCAGGCGGCCTGGAACAGCGCCAGGGCCGAATCACGGCGCATCCACGGCAAGCTCGTGGCCGGCGCCGACTTCGTTGAGCTGGCCAAGCTGCACTCCGACGACCGCTCGGCGCCGCGGGGCGGCGCGATGGAGTACACCCACCGCGGCATGCTGCCCGCGCCGGTGCAGGCCGCAGTCGACCAGCTGGCGCCCGGTGCGCTGGCCGAACCGACGCAGTTGCTGGAAGGCTGGGCCGTGCTGCGCCTGGACGCGCGCAAGGCGCCACTGCAGCGCCCCTACGACCAGGTGCAGCCGCGCGCCGCCGAACTCTGGCAGCGCGAACAGGCCGAGCAGCGCTGGAAGGAGCTTATCGCCGAGCTGCGCCGCGGCACGCCGGTGCGCATCGACGAGAGCCACTATGCGCCGTTGCGCGGCCCGAGCGAGAAGCCGCGCGCCGGCTGAGCGCCGCGCGGCCTGGCAGCGCCGGCGCAGGGTACGACACATGCCGGCCCGCCCCATGCCAGACCCTACGCCCCGCGTCATGCGCCGCCGCCGCTCGTTCGCACTGGCGCCGCTGTCGCTGGCGCTGCTGTCGCAGGCCGGCGCGGCGCCCTTCGTGCCCGGCACCGAGGCCGACCCGCCGACCGGCGAACTGGGCGCGCCACCCGAACGTGCACACGAGCCGCTGCGCGGCGAAGGCATCCAGTGGGTGCTGGCGCCCTGGCGCAGCGGCGGCACGCTGGCGGTGGACCTGCGCGCGCTGCGGCTGGAAGACGGCCGAACCACGCGACAGGGCCTGCTGCTGGGTGACGTGGACTTCGCCAGCTACATCTGGCAGCCCTGGTTCGTGCAGTTGCGTTTCGGCGCCGGCTTCATCGCCGCGCGGGCCAGCGGCGACGGGCTGGGCCCGGGCAGCGATAACGGCACCCTCACCGGTCGTGCCGCGATCTCGGTCTTCCCGGCCAGCCGCTTCCCGTTCGAGTTGCGCGCCGACGTCAGCGACAGCCGCAACGGCGGCGTGGCGCTGGGCGGCGACTTCCGCTCGCAGCGTCTGTCGCTGATGCAACGCTACCGGCCCGAGCAGGGCAATTCGAACTTCCAGCTGCAGGTGGAGCAGAGCCGCCTGGACGACGGCCTGTCGCGCGATACGCTGACACTGCTCAACGCCAGCGCGCTGCACCAGAGCGGCCCGCACCAGGTCGACATCGGCCTCACCCATTCCGACAACCAGCGCAGCGACACCGACGAGCACACGCGACTGTCGGTGCTGTCGGCGCGCCACGGCTACCAGCCGTCCACCGCGATGAACATCGAGACGCTGGCAACCTGGAACGAACTGCGCCTGCACGCCAACGCGCTGGAGAGCGGCAGCAACGTGCGCCAGCTGTCCACCTTCGCCACCTGGCGCCCGGCGACCAAGCTGCCCGGCACACCGAGCGCGCCGCTGCTGGCCGCCAGCCTGCGCGGCGTCGACTCGCGCAGCCTGGGCGATACCAACAGCCGCGTACAGGCGATCAACGGCACGCTGGGTTTGAGCCAGGAGCTGTCGCAGGCCTGGCGCACGTCGCTGTCGGCCCATGCCAACGACTTGCACAGCAGCACCGGCGCGGGCGGCAAGAGCGCCGGTGCGCAGGCGGCCGTGAACTGGGCGCCGCTGGCCGCGCGCTGGGGACCGTGGCGCTACATGCCCAGCGCCGGCTTCAATCTCTCGGGCGACCGCGACAGCACGGGTGCCGACCGCCAGCTGGTCGGCGCGCAGGCCTCGCATGGCCTGTCGCGCGACATCACGCTGGGCCAGGGCCGCATGCTGGGGCTGAGTTTCTCGCAGAGCGGCGCCGTATTGCGTGAATCGGGTGTCGAGTCGCTGTCGCGCGCGCTCGCACACAGTGCCTCGCTGTCCTGGCAGAGCGTGGACGCCACCGGCAGCCAGAGCTTCGGCGGCGTGTCAGCCAGCGATTCGCGCAGCCACGGCCTCTCGCGCGGGCACTTTCAGCTCGTCAACCTGCAGTTGAGCCAGCGCACCCAGATCACGCGCTTCTCGAACTGGGCCGCCAACCTCACCGTGCAGGCGTCGCGCAATGCATCGAGCGAGGTGGACGTGTTCACTGGCGAGCGTCGAGAGATCGGCAACGGCTGGCAGCGCTACACCAACGGCACGCTGAGCTACGAGAACCAGCGCGCCTTCGGCGTGCCGCGGCTGCGCGGCACGGTGCTGCTGGGCGTCAACAGCCAGCCGCTGGAGCGGCGCGCCCTGGGCGACATCGACGCGCCGCGCGAGCGCATCACGGCATCGCTGGAAGCCCGGCTCGACCACAGCATCGGCCAGCTCGAGACGCGGCTGTCGGCGCGTGTGGCCCGCATCGACGGCAAGGACGTGGCCGCGCTGCAGGCGCGCGCGCAGCGCCGCTTCTGACATCGGAACTTGACGGAGAAACGCTCGTGAGACTGCCCTCGATCCTGGTGCTGGCCGGCGCCCTGCTCTTCGCGGCGCCGGCACCGGCGGAGTACGGCGATGTCGTCATCAACAGCTACTCCGACGCCGCCGGCATGCGCCCGGTGGTGTTCCCGCACTGGTTCCACCGCGTGCGCTTTCGCTGCAAGGTCTGCCATGCCGACCTCGGTTTCGAGTTCAAGGCCGGCGGCAACCAGATCAACATGCTGAAGATCATCGACGGCCAGTTCTGCGGCGCCTGCCACAACGGCGAGCTGGCCTGGAGCGTGGAGAACTGCAACCTCTGCCACAGCGCCAAGCCCGGCACCGCCACCCATGTGCACGAGAGCACGCTGCAGAAGCTGCTGCCGCCGGCGGTGGCGGCATCGGCTGCCTCGGCAGCTGCCACCGCGGCCGCCAGGCCGGCGGCACCGAAGTGAAGGGGAGCGCGAGCATGCGACGTTTCCTCTTCGCACTGGCAGCCCTGGCCTGGGTCGGTGCTGCGCTGGCTCAGACACCGTCGGTCGGCAAGACCACCTACGAAGGCGCTTGCGCGCCCTGCCACAGCGTCGGCGTGCTGGGCGCGCCGAAGTTCGGTGACGGCGCGGCCTGGAAGGCGCGAGCGAAAAACGGCATCGACGGGCTGGTGAAGAGCGCCGTCGCCGGCACCGCCAAGGGCATGCCGCCACGCGGCGGGCGCTCCGACCTGACCGAAGCGCAGCTGCGCGCGGCCATCGTGCACATGATGAGCGGCGGTGCAGCCCCTGCCGTGGCGGCCGCTGCGGCGCCGCGCCCGGCCAGCAGCGCGGCACCGGCCCGGCCGGCGGCAACGGCGGCCCCGGCTGCGGTTCCGGCGGCACCTGCCGCCGTGACCGCTGCTGCCACTGCACCCGTCGCGGTGCCCGCCATCGTGTCCAGCGCCGAAGCCAGGGCCGAGGTCAACGCCTTCAACCGCCTGCTCAAACCCAGCGGCGGCTTCAACCGGCCGGCGGTGGACTCGGGCATCCACGACCCCGCCAACGACATGACGCTGCAGCTGCAGGCGCCCACCGTGGCCTTCGCCGCGCTGCCCAAGAGCCCGGCGGGCAACCACGTCGACTGGGTCAAGTCGCTGGCCAACAAGGCCATCGAGCCGCGCTGGGACCGCAACGACCCGGCGGCCACTGCGGTCGTGATGGACCTGAACATCGTGCGCGAGGTCAAGGGCTCCATGCCCGACGTCGTCTACCCGCACAAGCAGCACACCGAGTGGCTGGACTGCAGCAACTGCCACCCGAAGATCTTCATCCCACAGAAGGGCGCCAACCAGATCAGCATGGCAGCCATCCTGCTGGGGCAGAAGTGCGGTGTGTGCCACGGCAAGGTGGCCTTCCCGGTGTCGGAATGTCGCCTGTGCCATTCGCGCAAGAAGGCCGCGGCCACCGTGGCGGGCGAGGCCCGGCCGTGACCGGCGCGCGCGCCGCCGCCCTGCTGCTGGCGCTGTGCGCCGGCACGGCGCTGGCCGACGAATCTCGCAACCAGCTCGAGATGCGCATCAAGCTGGCCGCGCGCCTGTTTGCCGACGGGCCCGCCACGCAGCGCATCACCGCCAGCGGCAATCCGCAGGCCGTGGCCCACCTGGACGAAGCGCGGGTGCACCAGAGCGTGGCCGAAAACGCCGTGCAACGAGGCGAGCTGAACGTCGCTCGGCGCGCGGTGGACGATGCCCTGCGCCTGGTGAGCCTGGCGCGCCGCCTGGTGCCCGACACGGCAGCGCAGCAGGCCGTGGCGCGCCAGCGCTACGCCCAGATGCTGGCGGCGATGGACAAGCTCATCGAAGCCTGGCGCGCGCGCGCGCCGCAGGGCGACGCGCTCGACGGCGACATCTACGCCGCGCTGGGCCTGACCGAGACGGCACGCTACTTCGGCGACGCCGGGCGCTACATCGAGGCGGTATTCACGCTCGAAACGGCCGAGCGCCACGTGCTGGCCGGCATCAACCGCGCGCTGCAGGGCCGCGACATCGATTACACGCAGCGCGCCGCGACGCCGCAGCAGGAATTCGAGCTCGAGCTGCAGCGCCACGCGGCGCTGGCCGATCTGCTGCCGCTGGCCATCAATGAACTGAGGCCACGCGGTGACGCGGCAGCCTTGATCGATCGCTACGCCGACACCAGCCGCAGCCTGCGCGCGCAGGCGCAGAAGCAGGCGCTGGCGGGCGACGCGCCGGGCGCGCTGGCCCACCTGCGCAACGCCATGCTGTACCTGCAGCGCGCGCTGCAGGCGGCCGGCTTGTCCACGCCGCAACAGATCGGGAGCGCTCCATGAAGTCCCTGCTGGGCGCGTTCGCGCTCGCGCTGCTGATGTGCGGTGCCGCCTGGGCCCAGGACCGCGAACAGCTCGAACGGCGGCTGCAGTCGGTGGGCACGCTGATCGACTCGTCGTCGGTGGCGCGCCAGATCGAAAGCAGCGGCGAACCCGCGGCACGCGAGCGGCGCGACAACGCACGCCTGATGCACCGTGAGGCCACCGCCTCGTTCCAGGGCGGCGACCTGCCCACCGCCGCGCGCCTGCTCGACCAGGCCGCGCGCGAGATGATGACCGGCGCCCGACTGGCCAAGCCCGAACAGGTGGCCGGCGCCAAGGCCCAGCGTGACTACGACGCGCGGCTCGAGAGCGCACGCGCACTGCTCACGGCGCAGCAGCGCATCACGCAGGAGAAGGGCAATACGCCCGACGCGGTGGAGGCGACACGCCGCATCGAAGGCCTGATCGCCGACGCCGGACGCCGCGCCGCCGCTGGCCAACTGGCCGAGGCGCGCAGCGCGGTCGACCGCGCCTACCTCACGGCACGTGTCTCGATCGAGGCCATGCGCCGCGGCGACACGCTGGTGCGCACGCTGAAGTTCAACTCACCGCGCGAGGAGTACGACTACGAAGTCGACCGCTATCAGACGCACCGCATGCTGATCCAGATTCTGCTGGCCGAGCGCAAGGAGCCAACACCAGCGATGCAAGGCTTCATCGACAAGGCGGCCGTGCTGCGCGGCGATGCCGAAGCCAACGCGAAGCGCGGCGACCACCCGGGTGCCATCCAGCGCCTGGAAGCGGCCACACGCGAGCTGGTGCGTGCCATCCGCGCCGGCGGCCTGTACATCCCCGGCTGAAGTGGACGATGCAACCGTGGTCGACCCTCATGCGCCGTGCGGCCGTCGGGCTCGCGCTGGCGGCGGCCGCGGCCTGGGCCGCGCCGTCGCTGTGGCAGCGGCTGGAGGCCGACGGCGTGCACGACCCGGCGAACCCGGGCCTGGCCCTGCTGCAGCAGCCGGGCGACGCGCTGCAGGCCCTGCCGCGCGACACCGCCGGCAACCTCGTGCGCTGGGTGCAGGCCATCGACAGCGGCGCCATCAACCCGCGCACCAAGATCCTGCCCGAGACGGTGGTGCGCACGCTCGACCAGGACATCATCATCTCCAGGAACGGCTCGATGCCGGCGGTGAAGTTTCCGCACCGCCAGCACACGCTGTGGCTGGACTGCGCCAACTGCCACGACGAGCTGTTCAAGGCCAAGATCGGCGCCAACAAGTTCAGCATGCTCGCCATCCTGAACGGCGAGCAATGCGGGCTGTGCCACGGCGCGGTGTCGTTCCCGCTCACCGAGTGCAACCGCTGCCACAGCGTGCCCAACGAATTGCTGCCGCGGCCGCCGCCCCTGCCAAGATGAACCACCCCCGAAGCGCCTTCGGCGCTTCCCCTCGAGATTGCGACCCCTGCGGCCGGGCGGAGCCCGTCCGCGGCGTCCGCTCGATGGCATGGCGCCAGCGACGTCAACGCCTGCTTCTGGTGGTCGCGCTGGCCCTGCTGCCGTGCACTCTGCAGGCCGAGTACGGCGACGTGGTGCTCAACCGCCGCAGCGACGCCGCCGGCGTGCGGCCGGTGGTGTTCCCGCACTGGTTCCACCGCATTCGCTTCCGCTGCCAGGTCTGCCACCAGGAACTGGGCTTCAAGATGCGCGCCGGTGCCAACGACGTGCAGATGGCCGACATCCTGGACGGCAAGTTTTGCGGCATGTGCCACAACGACCGCATCGCCTGGGGCCCGGAGCGCTGCGACCTGTGCCACAGCGCGCTGCCGCGCACGCCGCCGGGCATCCGCGGCGGCGCGCAGACGTCGGGGCCGGGCCGGTGGTGACGCTGCAGCGGCGCGCCTTCCTGGCCGCAGCCTGCCTGTCCGGCTGCGCCACCGAACCCGCGAACGAGCCCGTTGCACGGCCCGGCCAGCCGCAGCGCTGGCGCACGCTGCAAGGCGGATTCCTGGCGCCGGCCCTGCCCGGCGGCCTGCAGATGCCGCCGCGCCCCGGGGTCGGCCTGCCGCCGATGGCGGGCAACGGCATGTTCGTGCGCTGGAACTCGCCCGCCGGCATCGCGCTGCGCGGCAACGACCTGCTGCTGGCCGACGCCGGCAGCGGCCGGCTCTGGCGCGCCGATGCGATGGGCAACCAGATCAGCGCGATCCAGGGTGCAGCCGTCAACCGCCAGACCGCACTGGCGCTGGGCCCCGACCTGTCGGCCTGGGTGCTGGACCCGGCCACGCGCCAGCTGCTGCGATTCGGCCGCGACGGGCTCCTGTTGCAGTCACAGCGGCTGGCGGCGGCCGCGGGAGCCCCGGTGTCGCTGGCCTTGGCCGATGGCGGGCTGACGCTGCTGCTGGCCGATGGCGTAGGCGCGTCATGGACCGAGCTGCGAGGTGTCGGCGGCATCGCCCGCAGCATCGCACCGCAGCGCGAGGGCGGGCTGCGCATCAGCGGCGTCGACGCGCTGGCTGCCGGCATCGAGAGTGTTTTCGTGCTCGACAAGCTGCTGGCCGTGGTGCACCAGGTCTCGCGTGAAGGCCAGGTGCGGCATACGCTGGGCCTGGGCGACCTGAAGCAGCCGGTGGCGCTGGCGATCGATCGGCTGGAGCGCTGCTACGTGCTCGACGCCTTCGACGGCTCGATCGTGCGCCTGCGCGGTGCCGACACCGTGCAGCGCTGGACGGCCGCCGAACTGGGTGTGCAGCAGGTCGGCGGCCTGGCAGTGGATGGGTTGACGCTGGCGGTGTCCGACCCGATCTCCGGAATGGTGGTGCTCAACACCTTCGCGCACGAGGCCGGGCCATGAGGCACCTGGCCGCGTTGCTGCTCGTGATGTTGCTGGTGATGCAGCTGGGCGGCTGCGCCAGCAGCGACATCGTGCGCGGCCGGCTGCACTACGGCATGGACGACGCACCGGAGGGCCGCAAGCTGCTGTGGCCCGCCGCGCCCGAGGTGCCACGCTTCCTCTACACCGGCACGCTCACGGGCGAGCCCAACTTCAGGACCGAGGGTGAGGCCCGCGGCTTCATCAACACCCTGGGCCGCTGGATCGCCGGCCTGGACGTCAAGCCGCCCAACCCGCTGGTGCTGCAGCGCCCGGGCGCACTGGTCGGCGACGACGCCGGCCGCCTCTACGTCGCCGACGCCAGCCGGCAGGCGCTGTTCGTGTTCGACGAGAAGGTCGGCGAGCTGCTGCTGTGGGATCTGGCCGAAGGCGCCACGCGCTTCCAGTCGCCCGCCGGCGTCGCCGTGGCGCCGGGCCAGGTCTTCGTGAGCGACGCCGAGTTGAAGGCGGTGTTCGTGCTCGACGCCAGCGGCCAGCCGCAACGCAGCTTCGGCCGCGGCCAGCTGCAGCGGCCCACCGGCCTGGCGCGCGATGCGCAACGTGGCCGCCTGTTCGTGGCCGACACCTATGCGCACGATGTCAAGGTGTACACCGAAGCCGGCGAGTTGCTGCAGACCATCGGCCGCCGCGGCAACGGCGCCGGCGAATTCAACTTTCCCACCCACCTGGCCTGGGCGCAGGACGAGCTCTACGTCACCGACACGATGAACAACCGGGTCCAGGTCTTCGACGCCGAAGGGCGGGTGCTGCCGCGCACCGTGGGCAGCCGCGGTCTGGTGCTCGGCAACCTGGTGCGGCCCAAGGGCGTCGGCGTCGACGGCGAAGGCAACGTCTACGTGATCGAGAGCTACTACGACAGCCTGCTCGTCTTCAGCCCGCAGGGCGAGTTCCTGATGCCCATCGGCGGCACCGGCACGGCCACCGGCCGCTTCTACCTGCCGGCCGGCGTGTGGGTGGACGCGCGCAACCGCGTGCACGTGGCCGACATGTTCAACGGCCGCATCGTGCTGTTCCAGTTCCTGGGGGGCAGCTGATGGACGGGCTGTTGCGCGCGCTGGCCCTGCTCGTCATCGTGGCGAGCTGGCTGCCGGCGCCGTTGGCGGATGCGCAGCGCATCAGCGACGTGCGCGGCACGCGCCACAACCTGTCCACCAGCGGCAGCTTCAGCACCCATGCCGCGCCCGGCGGCACCAGCGAGGTCTGCGTGTTCTGCCACACGCCGCACAACGCGACGCAGGCCGACCTGGGCGGCACCGCGCTGCGCGCGCCGCTGTGGAACCGGCGCGTGCCGGCGGGCACCACCTACACGCCGTACGCATCGAGCACGATGGACGCGCAGCAGATCGCCGAGGGCTTCGACAGCCAGCCCGGCGGCAGCAGCAAGCTGTGCCTGAGCTGCCACGACGGCACGCTGGCCATCGGCAACGTCAACGTGCTCAACGGCCAGGGCAATGCCAGCATCCCGATGGTGGGCACAGGTGCGGGTGGCGTGATGCCACCCGGGCAGGGCACGACCAGCGGCTTCACGCGTTTCCTGGGCACCGACCTGCGCAATGACCACCCGATCAGCGTCACCTTCACCAGCGCGCTGGCCACGCGTGACGGCGAACTGCGCGCGGTGGACGCGCAGCAGCGCTGGCCCGCCGGCAGCGGCAGCGTGATCGGCCCGCGCGCGCCGGGCTTCAAGCCGCTGCTGCCGCTGGAACGCACCGGCGCCGGCGGCCAGGGCCAGGTGCAGTGCGCCACCTGCCACGACCCGCACCTGCGCGAACTCGATCCGACCAAGGGCAACCAGAAGTTCCTGCGCGCGCAGCGCTTCCAGGAGGCCGCGCCGGGCGCGAACCACAACGCCGCCAGCGACATCGTCTGCCTGGGCTGCCACGACAAGAACGGCACGCTGGGCGTCTGGGCCAACTCGGCCCACGCGCGGCCCGACGTGGCCGACGAGACCTACCGCGACACCGCCGCGCAGTTGCGCGAATTCCCCACCGGCCTGCCGGTATGGAAAGCAGCCTGCCTGAACTGCCACGACACCCACACCGTGCAGGGCGCGCGCCGGCTCACGCGCGAAGGCACGGACGCCCCGCTGCCCGCCGGCAACTTCCTCGCTTCGCGCCAGGGCGGCAATCCGGCGCTGGAGAACACCTGCTACGCGTGCCACACGGCGCAGGCGAAGTCGGTGCTGGCCAGCACGCTGCAGGTGCCGGACATAGAGACCCCGTTCTCGATGGCCGTGCGCATGCCCATCACGACACCCGAGCAGGGGGGCACCACGGAAGAAGTGCACGACCCCTCGGCCAACTTCAACGACGGCAACAGCAACTGCACCACCGCCAGCAACCGCTGCGGCGCAGACGGCCTGGAGCCGCGCTCGACGCTGGCGCGGCGTCACGCCGAATGCACCGACTGCCACAACCCGCACCGCGTCATCCGCAACCGCCAGATCAACGCCGATGCAAACGTGCCCGACGCGGTGGGCACACACCGCCATGACGAGACCACGGGCTACACCCACACCAACATCGCCTCGGGCGTGCTGCGCGGCAGCTGGGGCGTGGAGCCGGTCTACGGCAGCACCTCGTTCCACGCGCTGCCCGGCGGCTACACCGTCAAGCGCGGCGACCCTGGCGCCAGCCTCAGCACTGCGGCCACGCAGCCCTACGTGACACGCGAACACCAGATCTGCCTGAAGTGCCACAGCGACTACGCCTACAGCGACAACAACAGCTACCCCAATGGCACGCGCCCGCAGCTGGGGCGGCTGGGCGGCACCGCGCCGGGCACCAACAACCTTACCGTCTACACCAACCAGGCCAAGGAATTCCAGGCGCCGCTGTCGCACCAGGGCGAAGGCACGAAGCCGGGTTCGGGCTCGGGTTCAAGCTACGTGACCAACAACCACCGCAGCTGGCACCCGGTGATGGAAGCCACCGGCCGCAGCGCGACCAGCGCCAGCGCTTTCCGCGCGCCCTGGGGCAATGCCATCGGCACGCAGACCATGTACTGCAGCGACTGCCACGGCGAGAACACGCCCGAAGGCACGGTGGTGCCCGCCGGCGGCGACAACGGCGCGGCCTGGGGTCCGCACGGCAGCAACAACAACTTCCTGCTCAAGGGGCAATGGAACAGCAGCGTCGGCGCCGACAACCGCGGCGACAGTGGCCCCAACCCCAACGGCCTGTGCTTCAAGTGCCACAACCCCAATACCTACGCCAACCGCAACGGCAGCGGCAGCACCGGCTTCTTCAGCTCCGACAAGGGCAACCTGCACGCCTTCCACACCGACAAGGTCGGGCGCATCCGCTGCAACTGGTGCCACGTGGCCGTGCCGCACGGCTGGAAGAACAAGGCTTTGCTCGTGAACCTGAACGATGTCGGTGAAGAGGCCGGCCAGCCTGCCGGCGGCAACCGCGAATTCCGCATGAACGCACCCGGCCAGGCCTACAACCAGGAGCCCTACTACCTGAACGCGAAGCTCAAGGTGCGCAACTTCGCCACCAGCGGCAACTGGACCGACACCCACTGCGGCTCCAACAACTCGGCCCAGACCTTCGGCACCAACGGCAACAGCACGAACTCGGGCAAGGACTGGATGCGGGACGTCTGCAGCAACCCGCCATGAAGCGCGCCGTTGTCATCGCCCTCGCCGCCCACTTCGGCTCGCTGCGCACGACGCTGGCGCTGTTCGCGCTGCTCGGCGCGCTGGCGC
Source organism: Burkholderiales bacterium (assembly GCA_038205425.1). GTDB lineage: Bacteria > Pseudomonadota > Gammaproteobacteria > Burkholderiales > Burkholderiaceae_C > Rubrivivax. The sequence goes on from JBBRBW010000015.1 coordinate 47,502, forward strand.
TGCTGCGGCCCGCGCTGTGGCCGTTGTCTTTGGTCATCGGCGCGTTGGCGCTCAACCTGGCGGCCGCGCTGGTCGTGCACCCGGCGTTGCGCCTCAAGCTGCCGCTGCTCGTGTCGCACCTGGCGCTGCTGGCGCTGGTGGTGCTGGTGGCCATTGGCCGCCTCACCGCGCTGGATGGCCGCTTCGAGCTGACGCAGGGCGTGCCCTTCGACGGCACGCTGATCGACCGCGACGCCGGCCTGATGCATGTCGACCGCCTGCAAAGCCTGGTCTTCCAGCACCACGGCTTCGAGATCGACTACGCCCCCGGCCGCAAACGCGGCGCCACGCGCAACGGCGTGACCTGGCAGGGTGATGACGGCCAGCCGCGCAGCGCCGTGATCGGTGACCACCACCCGTTGCTGCTGCAGGGCCACCGTTTCTACACCAGCCCCAACAAGGGCTTCGCGCCGCTGCTGCGCTGGGTGCCGGAACGGGGCGAGCCGCAACTGGGGGCCGTGCACCTGCCCAGCTTTCCGGCGCAGGAACTGCAACAGTCGCGCGCCTGGTTGCTGCCCGACGGACGCGAGGCCTGGGTGATGCTGCACATCGACGACAAGTTGATCGACCCGATGGCCGAGACCCGCTTCACGATGCCGCAGCAGTTCCGGCTGGTGGTGCGCATCGGCGAACAACGTGTCGAGCTCACACCCGGCCAGTCGCTCGCCGTGTCGGGTGGCTCGCTGGTCTTCGAGGAGTTGCGCACCTGGATGGGCTACCGCGTGGCCTACGACCCCAGCTTGCCCTGGCTGCTGGCCGCCGCGCTGCTGGCCGCGCTGGCACTCGGTGTGCACTACGTGCAGAAGTTCAGCGGTGCCGCGCGCCCCGCGCCGCAACACCTGCGGGGAGCGCGCATTGGATGAGACGCTCGCGCTGCGTGCCGCACTCGGCTGTTACGTTGCTGCCCTGGGTGGGCAGCGCTGGCAGCGTGTGGCCGCGGCGGCGCTGGCCGCCGCGCTGGCGCTGCACACGCTGGCGCTGGGGCTGCGCTGGCAGGCGCACGGGCATGGGCCATTCACGACGATGCACGAGATCCTCAGCTCCAACCTGTGGAGCCTGGCGCTGGTGCTGGCGGTGAGCGCAGCGCTGCTGCGTGAGTTGCGCGCGGCGGCGGTGCTGGCGGCGCCGGTGCTGGCGGTGCTGGGCCTGTGGCTGCTGCTGGCCGATGCACGCCCCGGCCACTTCCCGCCCACCTACGCCACGCCGCTGCTGTACCTGCACACGCTGGTAGGCAAGCTGTTCCTGGGCCTGCTGCTGGTGGCCGTGGCGCTGGGGCTGGTGCCGGCCGCACGCCGCACCGGTCTCGGCCGGCGTGTGTTCGTGCGTGCAGCCGACGATGCACGTCTGGACGAACTCTCGCACCGCTTCGCCGCTGCGGCCTTCGTGTTCGAGACCCTGATGCTCATCGTCGGCGCGGTCTGGGCACAGGACGCCTGGGGCCGCTACTGGGCCTGGGACCCGCTGGAAAGCTGGGCCTTCGCCACCTGGCTCGCGCTGGCCGCCACGCTGCATGCGCGCGCGACGTTCCGGCCCGCACCGGCCAGGCACGGCCTGTGGCTGGCCGGCGTGTTCGTGATCGCCTTCCTCACCTTTTTCGGCGTGCCCTTCATCAGCACGTCGCCGCACAAGGGGGCGGTATGAAGGTGCGCCGCGACCGCCGCCGCGCCGGTGCGCTGCTGACCCTGCTGCTGGTGCTGCTGGGCGGCTTGTGGCTGGAACAGCGTGGCCCGCCGGGCGAAGCGCCGCCGGCACCGCGTCCGCCGCACGAAGCCGAGATCCAGCGCCGCTTCAACCAGGCCGTCGTGATGCTGCATGCGAAGCAGTACGAACATGCCGCCACCGCGCTGCACCGCGTGCTGATGCTGGCGCCCACGCTGCCCGAGGCGCACGTCAACATGGGTTACGCGCTGCTGGGCCTGCAGCGCCATCGCGAGGCGCGGTCCTTCTTCGAGAGCGCCACCGCGCTCAGGCCCGACCAGGCCAACGCCTACTACGGGCTTGCCATGGCCTGGGACGCCGCGGGCGATCGTGCGATGGCCACCGGCGCAATGCGCAGCTACCTGCACCTGGCGCGCAACGAAACCGCTGAACACCTCGCCCGCGCCCGCGCCGCACTGTGGGAGTGGCAGAGCCAGCGCGCCGAACCGCAGTCAGCGGGCCGCTGACTTGCACGCGCGGGGGCCTGCGCCCCACCTGCCCCGCCACTCCCAAAGGTGGGAACGTTTTCCCATTCGTGGCGAGAAAACATGCGTCGATCGGCCACGGTGCCGAGGCCAGCGCCAACGGTTGCCGCAGGAGTGGCTGCGGCCCGACAATTGCAACCTGTTGCCGTTGTGGCCTGCTCGACACCTGACGATGCGATCCCTGGTTGCCCTTCCCCTCCTCGCGCTCTGTGTGCTGGCCTTGGCCGGCCCCGAAGCGCCGCCCAAGGCCGCGCTGGACGAAGCGCGCAAGGCGTCCAACGAACTGCTCACCAGTGTGCGCAGCGAACTGCTCAAGGCGGTAGAGGCCAGCGGCCCGCTGCGCGCCATCGTCGTCTGCAAGTACACCGTGCCCGAGATCGCCTCGGCGGTCTCGCGCAAGTACGGCGCGCGCGTGACACGCGTCTCGCTGACGCCGCGCAACCCTTCTCTGGGTTGGGGCGACGTCTGGGAGCAGAAGGCGCTGATGGCCTTCGACGAACGTGTGGCCAAGGGCGAGAAGGCCGAAGGCATGGAACACTTCGAAGTCGTCGACGAACCCAGCGGCCACTTCCTGCGCTACATGCGCGTGCTGCCGCAACTGCCGGTGTGCATGAACTGCCACGGGCCTGCCGAGCAGATCTCGGAATCGATCCGAAGCCAGCTGCAGCACGACTACCCCTTCGACAAGGCCACCGGCGTGGCGCTGGGCAAGGTGCGCGGCGCGGTGACGTTCAAGAAACCGCTGTAGTGCTGCGCCTCACTGCGGCGGCCCCCGCAGGTAAACCATCGCGTCGGCGTGGCCCTGCGCGGCGGCGCGGGCCATCCACTTGCGGGCCTCTTCGGCAGACAGCGTGACACCGCTGCCGGTGAGGAACAGCACGGCCAGGCTGTATTGCGCCTCGGCATGGCCCTGGCGCGCGGCTTCGAAGGTCCAGCGCGCGGCCAGGCGCTGCGGGTCTTCGCTGTCGGGTGCGGGCACCAGGCCGTACAGGACCATGTTGGCGAACTGGAACTGCGCCTCGGCCAGACCCTGGGTGGCGGCGCGCTGGAACCAGGCTGCCGCCTGCCTGTCGCTCTCGCGCACGCCGTGGCCGTGGTAGTAGAGAAGACCCAGGCGCAGCTGGGCCTGGGCGTCGCCGGCGTGCGCCAGCGGCTCAAAGAGGCGCGCGGCGGTGACGTAGTCCTTGCGGAGCACGGCCGACGTGGCATCCTGCAGAGCGTCGGCCTGCACGCCGGCAGCGGCCAGGCACAGGGCGATACAGGCGAGGTGTTGAGTGGTTTTCATGCTCGGGTTCCGCACGCGACCCGGTGAATCAGCAAGCGGCGTTCCCGGCCACCGGGGGTCGGCTTGAACGACGCCGGGGCAACCCCGCTGCCGGGGCGCAAGACGCTGCGCGCGCGCGGCCTCGTCACGACACTGGCCTTGTTGGCCTACGCTGCGCTGGCCGGGCTGTACATCGCCGACCAGCGCGCCATTCTGCATACCGACGTGCAGCAGTTGGAGCGCGTGGCGGAGCACGAGAAGCTGCTGGCACTGGCCGAGGCTTCGGTGTCGAACGCGATGGTCGACGTGAGCGACGCCGGCGCCGGCGGTGCGCCGCTGGATGGCCTGGCCAACGAACTGCGCCTGTACATGGAGTCCTGCACCAGGCTCTTCGGCCAGTTGCAGCGCCATGACGTGGCCTACGCGCCGCTGGCCCGCGCGATCCAGCACAGCTACGACCAGTTCAGGGCCGAACCGGTGCGTGCGAGCTGGGTGGACCTGCGCGAGAGCCTGCACCGTGTGGTGGACGACCTGGAGCAGCGCCACCGCCGTCTGTCGGACGAACGCGAGGCGCTCAACCGCGGCTACCAGCACCAGTACGACGCGGTGACGTTGCAGACGGTCACCCTGGTCACGCTGGGCGTCGTCACCTTCGGCGCGCTGGCGGCCTGGTTCTTCGCCCGCCTGGCCGGCGACATTCGGCGCCTGGAGGCGCATGCGCGCCTCGTCGTGCGGGGCACACGAGGCGTGGAACTGGTCGTCAACCGCGATGACGAGGTGGGCAGCCTGATGCACGCCGTCAACCGCATGGCCGCCGACCTGGACGAGCGCGAGAAGCACATCCAGCTCGACGCCCAGCAGCGTGCGCACCATGACCAGATGCTGGCCGTGGGCGCGCTGGCGGCCGGCGTGGCGCATGAGGTGAACAACCCGCTGGCGGTGATCGGTGGCCTGGCGCAGGAGATCAGGGCCGCGTCGCCGCAGCTGACACCGAACCAGCTGGCCGAACACGCGCAGCAGATCCTGCTGCAGGTTCAGCGTGCCGGGCAGGCCACGCGCCAGCTGGCCGAGGTTTCGGCGCCGCAGCGCTCCGAACTGGACTGGGTGGACGTCAACGCGCTGCTGCGCCAGAGCGCGCAACTGATGGGTTATGACCGCCGCTTCCGCCGCTTCGTCTTCGAGCTGCAGCTCGACCCGGCACTGCCCGCCGTGCGCAGCTCGGGCAGCGCGGTGCAGCAGGTGCTCACGCAGCTGCTGACGCTGGTGTGCCAGGCGCTCGCGGCGAACGAGGGCGCACCCGCCACGCTGACCTTGCTGACGCGACCCGAACACGGCGGCGCATCGGTGCAGATCCTGTTCCCGGCGGCGCTCGACTTCACGCGTGGCGACGTGCAGCGCAGCCTGTTGTTGTGCCGCGCCATCGTGGAACCGCTGCAAGGGCGGCTTGCGTTCGGTCAAGCCGAAGGAACGCTGCAGCGCATCCAATGGCAGCTGCCCGTCGATGCCGGCGGCATTCAAGGATGACCCCGATGCCCGAGCTGAACGTGCTGGTCGTCGACGACGAACCAGCCATTCGGCAGGTGCTCTCGGCGGCGATCTCCAAGGCTGGTTACACGGTGGACGCGGCGGCCTCGGCCGCCGAGGCGCTGGTGCGCCTCGACGCCACCGCCTACGACGTGGTGTTGAGTGACGTCTTCATGCCCGTCACCGACGGCATCGAGCTGCTCAAGCTGGCGCGCGGCCGCGGCCACATGGCCACCTTCATCATGGTGACGGCCTTCGCATCGGTCGACTCGGCCATCGACGCCATCAAGGCCGGCGCCTGGGACTACATCACCAAGCCGGTCCGCAACGAGGAGATCCTGCACAGGCTGGAGCAGATCGACGCGTTGCGCGGCCTGCGCGAGGAGAACCGCGCGCTGCGTACGCTGGTGCTGGGCGGCGGGGCCAAGACCTTCCGCTTCGCCGCACCGTCGATGCAGGCGGTGGAACGGCTGGTCACGCGTGTGGCGCCCACCGACAGCACGGTGCTCATCAGCGGCGAAAGTGGCACCGGCAAGGGCGTCACGGCGCGCCGGGTGCACGAGCTCTCGCAGCGCCGCGACGGACCCTTCGTGTCGGTGAACTGCGGCGCGATGCCCGAGAACCTGATCGAGAGCGAACTCTTCGGCCATACCAAGGGTGCCTTCACCAGCGCCGACCGCGCGCGCAAGGGTCTGTTCCTGCAGGCCGACCGTGGCACCATCTTCCTGGACGAGATCGGCGAACTGCCGCTGGCGCTGCAGACCAAGCTGCTGCATGTGCTGGAAGCGAAGGAGGTGCGGCCGCTGGGTGCGGAGCAGAGCCGCCGGATCGACGTGCGCATCATCGCCGCCAGCAACCGCGACCTGCCGACGATGGTGGCGCAGGGCCGCTTCCGCGAGGACCTGTTCTTCCGCCTGTCGGTGTTCCAGATCGCGATGCCGCCGCTGCGCGATCGGCGCGCCGACATCCCCGGCCTGCTGCGCCACGTCATCGCCCAGCGCATGCTGCCCTCTGGCTCGCCGCAGCAGCTGACGCTGGAGCCCGAGGCCGAGGACCTGCTGGTCAACTTCGGCTGGCCCGGCAACGTGCGCCAGCTGGAGAACGTGCTGCACCGCGCTGCCATCCTGGCCGACGGCGGCTGCATCCGTGTCGTCGACCTGCCGCCCGAGGTGTCGCACATCGCGCCGCAGGCCGGGTCCACCACCTCGGCTGCGTCGGCGGATGCGGGTGGCGAAGGCTCGCTGCGCGAGCGCGTGCGGCGCTTCGAGATCTCGCTGGTGCGGCGCGCCATCGACGAGGCCGACGGCGACCGCCGCCTGGCCGCGCAGCGGCTGGGCATCGGCCTGTCGAGCCTGTACCGCAAGCTGGAAGAGGCGCCGGAGAACGGCTGATTCACTGGCACGGAATTCGCTGCCGAGACCGTGGTCGGGGCAGGTCGTGCGGGGGCAGCTGTGGTGTACCAAGGCATGTGGGTGTCATGTGGGCGTGCCGCGGACGGCGCTGACTCGCACGCGCTTGCCAAAGATGGGAAGAACACGCATCACCAATTCCCGGAAGCGGCAGTGCACGCGGCCGCCACTCTGGCTGCGGTGCTGGCCACGATGCTGGCTGCCGGCACTGCGCAGGCGGCCGACCCCAACCGGGGCGCCGAGCTCTACCGCGCCCACTGCACCGGCTGCCACGGCAACGCCGGCCGGCCCGTATTGCCCGGTGCGCCCGATCTCACGAGGCCCACGGCGCTGCTCAAGCCCGACCAGGTGCTGGCCGCCGCCATCCGCGGCGGCAAGGGCGGCATGCCGGCCTACGCCGGCGTGCTGCGTGAGCGTGAGCTGCTGGACGTGGTCTCGCACCTGAGGACGCTGAAATGAAACTCCCACGTTCACTTCGTTCGCTGCCCCGAGGGGGCGCTCGGTACCTCCGGAGCGGCCGCGCGGTACCGAGATGAGCCTGCAACGTCTGGCCCTAGCGCTGGCCCTGTGCAGCGGCCTGCCTGCCGCTGCGCAGCGCGTGAAAGACGCGTTCGAGGTCGGCCCCTCGGTCTACGTGCGCGCGCTGACCGTGGAGCCAGCGCGCGGCGCACTGTGGGTGGGCACCTCGGCCGGCGTGAACGAGGTCGACCTGGCCAGCGGCAAGCTGCGCCAGACCTTCACGCGCAAGGACGGCCTGGCCAACGAATACGTGTTCGCGGTCGGGCTGGACCGCAAGGGCAACAAGTGGTTCGGCACCAACGCCGGCGGTGTCTCGCGCTACAAGGACGGGCGCTGGAAGACCTTCTTCCCTATGCACGGCCTGGCCGACTACTGGATCTACTCCTTCGGCGAGCAGAAGAACGGCGACTTCTGGATCGGCACCTGGGCCGGCGTCAACAAGGTTGACGGCAAGACCGGCAAGTTCAGCACCTACGTGAAGGAACTGGTCAACGAATGGGTCTACGGCATCAGCGTCGATGCACAGGACCGCGTCTGGTTCGGCACCGAAGGCGGGGTGAGCCTGTTCGATGGCAAGCGCTGGCAGAGCTGGACGCACAAGGACGGCCTGGGCGCACAGAACGAGGCCAGGCTGCCCGTCTCCACCAACACCGGCCTGGGCACGCGCTCGCGCCACGACCTGTCGGTGGGCGCGTCGGGCCCGGCCACCTACAACCCGAGCTACGTGTTCTCTATCCTGGCCGCGCGCGACGGCAGTGTCTGGGCCGGCACCTGGGGCGGCGGCGCGGCGCATTGGGACGGCAAGGCCTGGACCAACCTGACGACGAAGGACGGCCTTGCCGGCAACATCGTCTACGCGGTGGTGCAGGACAAGGCCGGGCAGCTGTGGTTCGGCACCAACCGCGGCGTCTCGCGCTGGGACGGCAAGGCCTTCAGGAACTGGGGTGTGGCCGAGGGGCTGCTGGAGCACAACGTCTACGCGCTGGCGGTGGCGCCGGACGGCGACATCTGGGTCGGCACGCGCAAGGGCGTGGCGCGCATCGGGCCTTGAACGGCCAACGAACCTACGGAAAGCATGCCATGGCACTGAAACTCCCCGTCCTGGGCCTGGCCGTGGTCGTGCTGGGTGCGGCGCTGGCCGGCACCTACCAGCTGGGCCGCAAGCATGGGGACTTGCACGTCAGCTCCCCGGTGCTGCCGCTGTCGATGGCGCAGATCGCCGCCCCGGCCGCCGCGCCGCAGCGCGAAGGCCGGGTGGGCTCTGATGCCAGCCAGGCCTTCACGCATTTCCGCGTCGGCAACAAGAACGTCAAGCGCATCTTCGCCGACGGCGACACGGTGTGGGTGGGCACCAGCGGCGGCGTGGTGCGCTACGACACCCGCACCGACGCCTACAAGCTCTTCGACACCGCCAGCGGCCTGCTGTCCAACGGCATCTTCCATGTCGGCCGCCTGGGCGACCGGGTGGCTGTGGGCACCTATGGCGGCGGCCTCTCGCTGCTGGACCCGAAAACCGAGAAGTGGGAGACCTACAACGTGCCCGAAGGCCTGGGCGACGCCTTCGTCTACGACGTGCTGCAGGCCAAGAACGGCGACGTCTGGATCGCCACCTGGTCGGGTGTGAACAGGATCCGCGGCGGCAACCTGAAAGACCGTTCGAAGTGGGAACTGCACACGGTGCAAAGCACGAAGGGCGGCCTGCCCAACGACTGGGTCTACGGCCTGGGCGAGGGCAAGGACGGCGAGGTCTGGCTCGCCACCGAAGGCGGCTTGTCGCGCCACAAGGACGGCCGCTGGCAGGCCTGGAACCATGCGCAGGGGCTGGGCGCCGACTACGACAAGGTCAAGGACGCCATCGCCTTCAACAACGACCCGGCCAAGGTCAGCGAGCACCACGCGCGCCAGAAGGTCGAGATGGGGCTGACCAACATCAACGTGGCCTACAACCCGAATTACATCGTCTCGCTGGCGGTCGACGCGCAGGGCATCGTCTGGGCCGGCACCTGGGGCGGCGGGCTGTCACGCTTCGACGGCAAGGCCTGGACCGTCTACACCGTGGCCGAGGGCCTGCCTGGCAACCACGTCTTCATGCTCCACATCGACCCCAAGGGCGTGCTGTGGATCGGCACCAACAACGGCCTGGCGCGCGCCAAGGCCGGCGGCGGCTTCGAGGTCATGACGACCCACGACGGCCTCTTCAACAACACCGTGTTCTCGATGGCCACGGCGCGCGACGGCACACGCTGGGTGGGCAGCTTCGGCGGGGTGGCCAGGATCAAGCCGTGATGACGACCCCCAGGCCCGGCTGCGCCCGGCCCGCCACGAATGAGAGTCCAGGCGAACTGGCAGAGCCCCATTTGCATGAGACAGTGTCCGGCGTGATGGAAAAGGGGCCGATGAAGCTGTCGTCGAACGAATCGCTGCTGCGCGGCCTTGACGCCGAAGGTTCAGGCGCCTTGCTGGCGCGCCTGCTGGCGATCGCCGACGACGCGGTGATCGTCGCCGACGCGCAGCTGCGCATCGTGCTGTTCAACGAAGGCGCCGAGCGCACCTTCGGCCATCGCGCAGCGGCCGTCATCGGCCAGCCGCTGGCGTTGCTGCTGCCCGACGCCGCACGCGGACGCCACGAGGGCCACATGCGCGAGTTCGGCGCCTCGCAGCGCGCGGCGCGGCGCATGGGCGAGCGGCGCGACATCCACGGCCGGCGCGCCGACGGCTCGCTGTTCGACGCCGAAGCGAGCATCTCGCACGTCGAGCTCGACGGGCGGATGCTGTTCACCGCCATCCTGCGCGATGTCAGCGAGACGCGCCGCGCGCTGCGCCTGCTGGCCGAGAGCGAGGCGCGCTTTCGCGGCCTGGCAGCGGCCGCGCCGGTGGGCATCTTCCAGGCCGACGCCGAGGGCCGCTGCCAATACGTGAACGAACGTTGGAGCGAGATTGCCGGCATGGGCACGCAGGAGGCACTGGGCGGCGGTTGGCTGCGCGCACTGCACCCGGCAGACCGCGCGCGCGTGCGCCAGGCCTGGCGCGAGGCCGTGGCCGGGCGGCGGCCATTCAAGCTGCGCTTCCGCTTCGTGCGGCCCGATGGCCGCGAGACCTGGGTGATGGGCAACGCGGTGGCCAGCCACGGTGGCGACGGTGTCGTCAGCGGCCACATCGGCACCGTCACCGACATCACCGAGAGCCACCAGCAGAGCCTGGCGCTGGAGCGCGCCAAGAGCGAGGCCGAGGCGGCGGCGCGCGCCAAGAGCCTGTTCCTGGCCAACATGAGCCACGAGATCCGCACGCCGCTGAACGCGGTGATCGGCATGACCACGCTGCTGCTGGACACGCCGATGAGCGAAGACCAGCGCGACTTCGCCCGCACCATCCGCGCCAGCGGCGAGAGCCTGCTGGAAATCATCAACGACATCCTCGACTACTCGAAGGCCGATGTCGGCAAGCTGGAGATCGAGCAGCGCCCCTTCGACCTGCGCCGCGTGGTGGAGGAGTCGCTCGACCTGGTGACGCCGCGCGCACTGGAAAAGAGCTTGAACCTGGCCTACCTGATCGAGGACGGCACGCCCGAGGCCCTGGTGGGCGACGCGACGCGCGTGCGTCAGGTGCTGGTGAACCTGCTGTCCAACGCCGTCAAGTTCACGCACCAGGGTGAGGTCTTCGTGGCGGTGGACGGCCAGGCCGTGGACGCCGAGAGCTACCAGCTGCGCTTCGCGGTGAAGGACACCGGCATCGGCATCGCCGCCGACGAGTTGCCGCGCTTGTTCCAGAGCTTCACCCAGGTCGATGCGTCGACCACACGCAAGTACGGCGGCACTGGCCTGGGCCTGGCGATCAGCAAGCGCCTGGCTGAGCTGATGGGTGGCAGCGTGGACGTGCAGAGCACACCCGGCAAGGGTTCGGTCTTCACCGTCACGCTGCTGGCCCGCCGTGCGCCCGGCAGCGAGCAGGCCGAGTTCCTGCAGCGCGACGCGCCGGCGCTGGTGGGCAAGCGCCTCCTGGTGGTGGACGACAACCTCACCAACCGCCGCATCGTCACCAAGCTGGCGCTGATGTGGGGCATGCTGCCGTCCACCTTTCCTTCGGCGCTGGAGGCGCTGGACCGTGTGCGCCACGGTGAGGGCTTCGACGTGGCCGTGCTCGACATGAGCATGCCCGGCATGGACGGCATCGACCTGGCACACGAGATCCGCCGCCGCTGCAGCGTCGAGGAACTGCCGATCGTGATGCTCACGTCGCTGGGCCAGCGCCAGACGCTGCAGGCCGGACAGGACGCGGGCCTGGCGGCCTGCCTGTCGAAACCGATCAAGGCCAGCCAGCTCTTCAACACCCTGGTGGCGGTGATCGAAGGCCGCTCTCCGGGGTCTTCGGCGCCCGCGCCAGCGCAGCCCCTGAAGCGCGCGCCGGCGCGGCCGCTGCGGGTGTTGCTGGCCGAGGACAACCTGGTCAACCAGCGCGTGGCGATGCGCCAGCTGCAGCACCTGGGCTACTCACCCGACCTGGCCGCCGACGGCCGCCAGGCGCTGCTGGCAGTGGCACGTCGCAACTACGACGTGGTGCTGATGGACATCCAGATGCCCGAAGTCGACGGCGTGCAGGCGGCGCGCGAGATCGTGCGCCAGCGCGGGCGCGACGGCCTGCCGCGCATCATCGCGATGACGGCCAATGCGATGCCCGGCGACCGCGAGGCCTACATCGCCGCGGGCATGGACGGCTATCTGCCCAAGCCGATCGAGCTGGCCGACCTGGCCGCGGTGCTGGAACAGGCCGGCGTGCTGGTGCACGCGCGTGTGCCGGCCGGCGACGACGGCGTGCTCGACCCGGCGCGCCTGGAGCACCTGCGCGCGATGCAGGACGACAGCCAGCCGACGCTGGTGCGCGAGCTGATCGACCTGTTCCTGTCCGACTCAGCGCACCAGGTGCAACGCATCAACGAGGCGCACGAGACCGGCGACGCCGATGCACTGCACGCGCTGGCGCACCGCTTCCTGTCGGCGACGCAGAACATCGGCGCGGTGCGGCTTTCGCGCCTGTGCGTGGAACTGGAACGGCTGGCGCGGCAGAAACAGCTCGCTGCTGCCACACCCGTGCTGGCCGAGGTGGTGCGCGAGCGCGACCGCGTCCATGCCGCGCTGCAACTGCAGCGCATGCGCTACTGAAGCCCATGCTGTTGCAACGCCGTCAATGGCTCGCCATGGCTGCCGGCGTGTGGCTGCTGCCGCAGGCGCTGGCCTGGCACGAGCAGCGTGTGCTGTTCGGCTCGCCGGCCGACCTGCTGGTGCCCGAGGGCACGCCGGCGTCTGTCACCGCCGCAGTGTGGCGGGGTCTGCAGCGCATGAATCAAACCTTGAACGCCTGGAAGCCGGGCGAGGTGACGGCACTCAACCAGGCCATCGCCGCCGGGCGCAGCGCGACGGTGTCGCCGCAGCTGGCCGGCCTGTTGCGTGGCGCGGCGGCGATGGAGGCGTTGTCGATGGGCTGCTTCAACGCCGGCATCGGCGGCCTGGTGCGTCAGTGGGGCTTCCATGACGACGTCATGCGCCCCGGTTCGCGCCCGCGCAGCGCTGAACTGGCGCACTGGCTCGAGGTGCCACCGAGCCTCGCGCAGCTGGAGTGGCGCGGCCGGCAGCTGCGCAGCCGCAACCCGCACCTGCAGCTGGATTTCGGCGGCTACGCCAAGGGCGTGGCGCTGGACTGGGCACTCGACCGGCTGCGCCTGGCAGGCATCGAAGACGCGCTGGTCAACCTGGGCGGCAATCTGGCCGCCATGGGCCGCGCGGGCGAACGGCCCTGGCGCGTGGGCATCCGCGACCCGCAGGGCCCGGGCCTGGTGGCGCAGTTGCGCACGCACGGGCGCGAAGCGGTAGTCACCTCGGGCAGCTACGAACGTTTCCGGGTGCTGGACGGCGAGCGCTTCACGCACATCCTGGACCCGCGGCTCGGTGCGCCGGCGCCGGAACTGGTCAGCGTCACCGTCGTTCACCGCTGCGCGGCACTGGCCGATGCCGCCGCCACCGCCCTGCTGGTGGCCGGTGCGGCGCGCTGGCCGCAGGTGGCCGAACGCATGGGCGTGGACGATGTGCTGGTGATCGACCGCCATGGTCGCCAGGCCCGCACACACTCGATGGCCGCTCGACTCGACGCGCCAGCAGCCTGAGCACGCCGTTGGCGTGCAGGCCGTCACGCACCACAGCCGCCCACCCTACGCCGCCGCGGGTGCGCGGCCGATACCGCGGGGATGGCCCGCATTCACGCCCTGCTGCTTCTCGTCTTCATGTCCGGGCCGGTCATGGCCGCCACGCACTGGCTGTGCGGCCTGTCTGGCGATCTGACGCGCCTGGTCTGCGTGGCCGACAACGACCCGCTCGACCCGGCCGTGGCACATGCAGCGACAGCGCCGCATTCCGCCAACGTCAACGGCACTCGCTTCCCGCTCGACTCCCGTCGGCCCTACACGGTGGAGCTTTGGAGCCCGCCCGACGAAGCCGTCAGAGTGGAACTGCTGGCCCGCTCCACGATCTGCTATCGCAGCCCCGGGTGCCAGGTGACGTTGATCCTGCCGGCGTACTTGCTGGCGACGAAACATTGAGTCCCCGAGCAATCACTCTCAGGGCGGGCCTTGGCGGGCTGGTGATGGTGGCGAGTTAGAGCCTGTGAATGAATCCGGCGCGCCCGACCGGGTGCACCAGCGGCACCGCAAGTGGAACCCACGCAGCATGGACCGTGCCGAGATGGCCGCGCGACTGGACGCCTGCGCCCACAGCGAAGATGCGGCGCAGTGGACGGCGCACAGCAGATCATCGATCTGTACGCCGACCATGGCACGCACGAACAGTTCCACGCGGAGTTCAAGAGCGACCTGGACCTCACGAGGCTGCCTTTGGGCAAGTTCGAGACCAACGCCTTGGTGTGCCACCTGGCGGCGCTGGCCATGAACATCCTGCGCCTGATGGGCCAGCCGGGCTTGCTCGGGCCGGACGCACCGGTGCGCCACAGCGCCAAGCGCCGGCGCATCAAGGCCGTGATGCAGGAGTTGATCTACCGCGCCGGCCGGCTGATCGACAGCGGACGCAAGCTGATCCTGGGCTTGGGCGCCAATGACAGGGCGGCCAAGGTCTTCATGCAGATGCATCTGGAGCTTGCCGGCGCGGCGTAGCGCCAGAGCAGCGCCCGCAACGAACTCACGGATCCCGAAAATCGCACTTCGCGACGGTCGCGACGGTCGCGGCGTGGCCGCAAGCTTGCCCAACCGGTGGGGTAGCGGCATTGGCAGCGTCAAAACGGCGGGCAACGCAATTGCCGGCTGGCACTTGTGCAATGGCCGCGCCGTTACGTCCTCCATTACGCCCACCATGGCGCCCAACGGGCAGTTGCGGCGAGCGAGGTTGCGGATTCAGATC
>JBBRBW010000016.1:0-56992 GCA_038205425.1 Burkholderiales bacterium
GAGGTGGCGCCGCCGCCGCCACCCCCACCGCCGCCGCCAGTGGCTGCCGGTGTGACTGGCGGGGTCCCCGGTGGCGCCGCCGCCACCGTGACGGTCTGGCTGGCGAGCGCCGTGTTGCCCTGGCCGTCGCTGACCGCCACGGTCACCGTGAAGCTGCCCGCCGCGCTGGGCGTCAGCGTGACGGTGCTGGCGTTGCTGGCGCTGTCGAAGCCGACGACGATGCCGCTGCCCGGGGTCAGATCCCACTGGTAGGACGTGATCGTTCCGCCCGCCGTCACCATGCTGCCGGCGGCCGACAGCGTCACCGGGCTGCCTGCGGTCGGGCTGGCCGTGGTCACCGTAATGCGCGCCACCGGACCAGAGACGCTATTGACCGCTGCGCCGGCGTTCAGCATGCCGGCGCCGCACAAGCTGGTGGTGCAATAACACTGCAGCTGTTCGATGCCCGTGCTGGGGGCCACACACACCGGCACCACGCTACCGTCGCCGTTGTCGCCGCCGGTGGTCGGAAACGGGCGCGCAGTGGCCTGCATGCGCGCCAACAGCATCGCCGGCGTCAGCGCGGGCTGCACCGAGAACATCAGCGCCGCCGTTGCCGCGACCAGCGGCGAAGAAAAGCTGGTGCCCAGGCTCGCGTCGTAGCTGTCGGTCCAGCCCGAGCTCACCGGCCCCTGGAGGCCTCGGTTGGTGGCCGTCAGCAGCGGGTACAGGCAGGGCGAGCCGAAGGTGGTGTTGATGCAGTTGCCGCCCGGCGCCGCGATGGCGATCTGCGAACCCAGGTCCGAGAAGCCGACCTTCAGTCCGGCGTGGCGCAGCGCCAGCACGCCGATGACGCCAGGGCAGTTCGCAGGCGCGCCCACGGATCCACCAGCGCTGTTGCCGGCGGCGGCGACGATCACGGCGCCGGTGGCCAGGACGTCGTTCACCGCGCTCTGGTAACCCGCGCTGCAGCTGCCGACGCCGCCCAGGCTCAGGTTCAGCACCCGGGCCGGGTTCGGGTTCAGGGGCACACCCGGCACCGGCAGCCCGACGGCCCAGCGCATGGCGGCCTGGATGTCCGATTCACTGCCGTAACACTTGCCCAGCACACGCACCGGCAGCACGCTGACGCCGGGGGCGGCGCCGGCCATGCCGATGCCGTCTTCGGCCGACGCGCCCACCAGCGCGGCGGTCTTGGTGCCGTGCCAGCTGCTGTCTTCGGCCGCGCAGCTCGTGAAGGTCGTGGTGCGCGCGTCGGCCGCGGTGACCCAGTCGCCGGGATCGCTGGGGTCGGCGTCGCGGCCGTCGCCGTCGTTGGCCACCGTCGTGTTGCTGACGAAGTCGTAACCCGGCAGCAGGCGGCCGCGCAGGTCGGGGTGTTCGGGCCGCACGCCGGTGTCGAGCACGGCCACCACGATGCCGGCGCTGCCGCGTGTGCGCGCCCAGGCGGCCTCGATGTCGATCGATGACACCGGCCCGGCGGCCAGCGTGGCCGCCGGCGCGCGCAAGTACCACTGGCCGCTGGCCGGGCCGCGTTGTGTGCTCACGCCGTTGCTGCGCAGTTCCGCCATCGAGAGCGCATACAGCGGGTCGTTCGGCGCCGTCGTGCGGCGGGCGCGCCCGTTGGGCACGGCGAACTCGACGTCGGGGTCGGCGGCCAGCTTCGCCGCCAGTTCGGTGGCGCTCATGCCGCTGGCGCTCAGCACCTGGGTGCGTTCGCCCACCGCGCTGCCGGCGTCGATCTTGCGGCCCAGGCGCGTGCCCATGGCCGCGGCACGGCGTGCGAGCACGTCGCGCACCGTGCCGGCCGCGGCGCGTGCCGGCATCGCATGTGTGCGTGTCACCGCGGCGCCGGGCTTGAACTGCACGATGACCTCGCCCGCGACGGGGGCCAGGGTCGCGGCAGCGGTTGTCGCTGCGGTCGCCGGCAGGGCTGCCAGCAGGGCCGCCAGCAGGGTCAGGGACAACAGCGCGGCGGCAGCAGGGAATCTCATCGGTCCAGTGTAGGCCGCCCCCGCTGGCCCCACCTGCAACAGGCTGTGAGGGCGCCCGCCCCGGCCCGTGCACGAACTGGCATCCTGCCCCCGGCTGTGGCTCGGCCCCCAGTTCCGGGGGTAGGTCGACCGTGGGTCCGGCCCTATCGTCGACGCACACACAAGGCAGGAAGAGCCGGCATGGCCACCAGACTGCGCCCCACACGGAGTTACCCGATGCAACGCACCCTCGTCGCGGCCGCAGCCGCCGGCCTGCTGGCCTTCACCGGCGCCTCGCACGCGCTGACCTTCAACTTCACCTTCGTCGCGGGCACCAACGCGCAGGCGCAACAGGCCTTCATCGACGCCGGCGCACGCTGGGCGAACCTGTTCAGCGACCCCATCACGCTCAACATGACGGTGGGACAGCAGGCGCTGGGCAGCGGCATCCTGGCGTCGACGGGTTCGGCGCGTTCGCTCTACAGCTACTCGGCGTTCTCGACGGCGCTCGGCCTCGACGGCACCAGCGTCGACGACGCCCAGGCGCTGTCCAGCCTGACCGCCGGTTCGTCCTTCGGCATGCTGATCAACCGCACCTCCGACAACCCCAACGGCGCCGGCTCGGCCACGGCCTACATCGACAACAACGGCAGCGCCAACAATGCGTCGATCCGCATCACCAGTGCCAACGCCAAGGCGATCGGCCTGGCGTCGGCAGGCTCCGTCGTGGGTGTGTGCACCATCGCCTGCGACGCCAGCATCGTCTTTGCCAACGCCTTTACCTGGGACTACAACCCCAACGACGGCATCACGTCGGGCGCCTTCGACTTCGTCGGCATCGCAGCGCACGAGATCGGCCACGCCCTGGGTTTCATCAGCGGCGTCGACATCCTCGACATCAACTCGACGGGCAGCTTCTTCGCTTCCGACGCCTTCACCTACGTCAGCTCGCTGGACCTGTTCCGCTACTCCGCTGCGAGCACGGCGGCCGGCGTGATCGACTGGACGGCCAACACGACGCCCAAGTACTTCAGCCTGAACAAGGGTGTCACCGCGCTGCCGCAGTTCAGTACCGGCCGCACCTGGGGCGACGGCCAGCAGGCCAGCCACTGGAAGGACAACCTGGCCATCGGCATCATGGACCCCACCGCAGCGCCGGGTGAACTGCTGGCCACCACGCCCTACGACGTGCAGGCGCTGGACGTCATCGGCTGGAGCCTCGCCACCGCCGTGCCCGAGCCCTCGACCTACGCGCTCTTCGGCCTCGGCCTGCTGGGCATCACGCTGCGGCGGCGCCAGGTGCAGCGCGGCTGAAAGTCGGCGCGCTGCAATGCAAAGGCCCGCAACAGCGGGCCTTTCTTGCGTGCGGGCGGAGGCGGCGCTGTCAGCGCGCCATCACCTGCACCATCTCGAGCACCTTGTTCGAGTAGCCCCACTCGTTGTCGTACCAGGCCACGACCTTGATGAAGGTCTTGTCCAGCGCGATGCCGGCGTCGGCGTCGAAGACGCTGGTCATGGGCTCGCCGCGGAAGTCGGTCGAGACGACCTTCTCTTCGGTGTAGCCCAGCACACCCTTCATCGGGCCGGCGGCGGCGGCCTTCATGGCGTTGCAGATGTCTTCCCAGCTGGCTTCCTTGACCAGTTCGGCGGTGAGGTCGATGACGCTCACGTCGCTGGTCGGCACGCGGAAGCTCATGCCGGTGAGCTTCTTGTTCAGCTCGGGGATGACCACGCCCACCGCCTTGGCCGCACCGGTGCTGCTGGGGATGATGTTCTCGAGGATGCCGCGGCCGCCGCGCCAGTCCTTGTTGCTGGGGCCGTCGACCGTCTTCTGCGTCGCCGTGGCGGCGTGCACGGTGGTCATCAGGCCGCGCTTGATGCCGAAGCTGTCGTTCAGCACCTTGGCCACCGGCGCCAGGCAGTTGGTCGTGCAGCTGGCGTTGCTGATGATGGTCTGGCCGGCGTAGCTCTTGTCGTTGACGCCGAAGACGAACATCGGCGTGTCGTCCTTGCTGGGGGCGCTCTGGATGACCTTCTTCGCGCCGGCGTCGATGTGCTTCTGGCAGGTGTCCTTGGTCAGGAACAGGCCGGTGGCCTCGACCACGATGTCGGCACCGATGTCGCCCCAGGCCAGCAGCGCCGGGTCCTTGTGGGCAGTCAGGCGGATGCGCTTTCCGCCGACGATCAGCGTGTGGCCGTCGACCGTGATGTCGCCACCCTTGAAGCGGCCGTGCACGCTGTCGTACTTCAGCATGTAGGCCAGGTAGTCGGGCTCGAGCAGGTCATTGATGCCGACGATTTCGATGTCCGGAAAGTTCTGCACCGCGGCGCGGAACACCATGCGCCCGATGCGGCCGAAGCCGTTGATGCCGATCTTGATGGTCATGAGCTCTTCTCCTTGGGTTTCAGGTCGATTTTGACGCACGGAACGGTGAGGGTGGCGCTGTCGCCGATCACGGCGTCCATTTGACGCGGCTCGAGCGCGAGCGTCAGCGTGGACAACCATTCCAGCAGCGGCTGGCGGCGTGGGTCGGGGTCGGCGAGCTGGCCCACGACGTTGGGCGTGTAGGGCTGGTAGCAATGCAAGCGCACGTCGAAGGGGCAGCCCATGGCGTGGGTGTCGAAGGCGGCCTGCTGGCGGTCGAGGTCTTTCACCATGCGCAGGAACTGCAGAAAGGTGACGTTACGGAAGCCCACAGGCGTCGCGCCTTCCATGCGGAAGAGAAATACGACATGCGCGCTGACCGGGCCGCCGTCCAGGCAGGGCAGGCGCAGCCTCTGCGCCCACGCATCGACGGCCGCACCCAGGTCGCGCGTCATGCGGGTGTGGGTGTGCAACACCACCTCGGGGGCGCGGTCGGGTGCGGTGAACTTCAGCCGCGCCAGCACGTTGCCCTGGGTTTCGGCGCGGCGCGCCCAGGCGGGGTACTCGGGGCTCTTGCTGCCGTCATTGGTGGCCATGCATTTGAGCTTCTCACGGCGCGCCGGGTCGGCCATGTCGGCCGCCGCCGACCACACCGCCTTGCGCGTGTCGGGAATGAAGACGTATTCCTGCCGCAGGCGCACGGGCACCTGGGCGTCGTCGAGGCAGGGCACTCGAAAGGTGCTGACATGGGCCTTCACGGCGTCGACCAGCGCCGCGTCGCCCGAGCTGTCGATGAGCTTCACTTCGGGCTCGAGTGCCGCGCCAGTGAAGACGATCTCGACGAGCACCTTGCCGCCCTCGCCCCGCTTCCACGGTGCAAACGGATACTCGGGTTCGCCGCGCACGGCGGGCGCCGGTGTCATGCAGGCCACGGCCGGCGACGGCGCCAGTTGCACTTCGGGCGCCTGCGCCTGCGCGGGCAGCGCCGCCGCCCACGCGGCCGCGACCAGTGCCAGGGGCCGGGCCAGCCGCCGCACCGGTCAGCCCTTCAGCACCTTGCGCACCGTGTCGGCCAGGTTCTGCGCCGTGAGGTGGAAGTGCTTGAAGAGGGCCGGCGCCGGGGCGCTTTCGCCGTAGGTGTCGATGCCCACCACGGCGGCGCAGCCGTACTTCCACCAGCCGTCGGTCACGCCGGCCTCGACCGCGATGCGCGGCACGCCGGCGGGCAGCACCTGGGTCTTGTACTTCACGGTCTGGCGGTCGAACACGCTGGTGCTGGGCATGCTGACCACGCGCACCGCGATCTTGCGTTCGGCCAGCAGCTGCTGCGCATGCAGCGCCAGGCTCACTTCGCTGCCGGTGGCGATGATCACGGCCTGCGCCTTGCGTTTCAGGCCCACCTCGGACGCTTCGGCCAGCACGTAGGCGCCCTTGCCGATGTTGTCCAGCCCCGCCGCATCGGGCGCGGCGGCCGACGCCGCCTTGGGCAGGTAGGGCAGGTTCTGCCGGCTGAGCAGCAGCGCACTGGGGCGCGTGGGGTTGCCCAGCGCCATCGTCCAGGCCACCACCGTTTCGGCGGTATCGGCCGGGCGCCAGACGTCCAGGTTCGGGATCAGCCGCAGGCTGGCCGCGTGCTCCACGCTCTGGTGCGTGGGGCCGTCTTCGCCGAGGCCGATGCTGTCGTGCGTGAAGACGTGGATCACCCGCTTCTTCATCAGCGCGGCCATGCGGATGGCGTTGCGGCTGTAGTCGCTGAAGGTCAGGAAGGTGCCGCCGTAGGGGATGTAGCCGCCGTGCAGCGCCAGGCCGTTCATGATGGCCGCCATGCCGAACTCGCGCACGCCGTAGTTGATGTGGCGGCCCGGCTTGCCGTCGTCAGTGACCTTGGGTGTGCCCGCGTCGTCGAAGCGCAGCGCGGCTGTGCTGCGGGTGTGGGTGAGGTTGCTGCCCGTCAGGTCGGCGCTGCCGCCCAACATCTCCGGCAGCGCCTTCGTGAAGGCCTCCAGCGCGATCTGGCTGGCCTTGCGGCTGGCCACCGTCTCGGCCTGGGTGTGGGCGGCGATGACGGCGTCGACCGCGGTCTGCGCGAAGTTGGCCGGCAGGTGGCCCAGCATGCGGCGCTCGAATTCGGCGGCCAGTTCGGGGAAGGCCGCGCGGTAGGCGGCAAAACCCTCGGCCCAGCGCGTCTGGGCCGCGGTGCCCGTGGCCCGGGCGTCCCAGGCGCCATAGGCGGCCTCGGGGATCACGAAGGGCTCGTGGGGCCAGCCCAGGGCTGCACGCGTGAGCGCGATCTCGGCGGCGCCCAGCGCTTCGCCGTGGGCCTTGGCGGTGCCGGCGCGGTTGGGGCTGCCCTTGCCGATGGTGGTCTTGCAGATGACGATCGTCGGCGCCGTGGCGCTGGCCTTTGCGCTTTCGATGGCCGCACGCACGGCCGCCACGTCGTGGCCGTCGAGCGGACCGATCACGTTCCAGCCGTAGCTGGCGAAGCGTTTGCTCACATCGTCGACGTACCAGGGCGTCACTTCGCCGTCGATGCTGATGCCGTTGTCGTCGTACAGCGCCGTCAACTTGTTCAAGCGCCAGGCGCCGGCCAGCGCGCAGGCCTCGTGGCTGATGCCTTCCATCAGGCAGCCGTCGCCCATGAAGGCCCAGGTGCGGTGGTCGACGACCGCGTGGCCGGGGCGGTTGAACTCGGCGGCCAGCAGCTTTTCGGCCAACGCCATGCCCACCGCATTGGCCAGGCCCTGGCCGAGCGGGCCAGTGGTGGTTTCCACGCCCGGCGTCACGCCCACCTCGGGATGGCCCGGGGTCTTGCTGTGCAGCTGTCGGAAGCTGCGCAGTTCGCTCATCGGCAGGTCGTAGCCGCTGAGGTGCAGCAGCGCGTAGAGCAGCATGCTGCCGTGGCCGTTGGACAGCACGAAGCGGTCGCGATCGGCCCAGTGCGGGTCGACCGGGTTGTGCTTCAGCGCACCGCCCCATAGCGCCACCGCCACCTCGGCCATGCCCATAGGCGCGCCGGGGTGGCCCGAATTGGCCTGCTGCACGGCGTCCATGGCCAGGGCGCGGATGGCGTTGGCCATCAGGGAGGTATCGTGGGTGAGGTCGGACATGGCGGCGCGCGCGGGGGGCGCTTGGGGGGCGGATGAACCGGGAAGAACGATTCTAGAAGCGCGCATCGGCCTGCCGATATTCCGGCGCTCAAGAAACCGAGCGCCGACCTTGCCACCGCACGCCGTGCCGACCTTGCTGCAGCCCGGCGGGCACTTCGTATCATCCACCGCCATGCACGGCCTGCACCTCACCGCCGACCTGCGCGGCTGCCCTGCGGCCGCGCCGCTGATGACCGACCTCGAGGCACTGCGCCGGCACTGCCTGCAGGCCGTGCAGCGGGCCGGACTGACGGCCGTGGGCGAGGTCTTCCACGTCTTCCCGCCGCCCGGCGGCGTCACCGGGGTCGTGCTGCTGGCCGAGTCGCACCTGGCAGTGCACACCTGGCCAGAAATCGGCGGCGTCACGCTGGACGTCTACGTCTGCAATCTGCACGGCGACAACCGCGTGCGCGCCGCCGAGTTGCTGGCGGGGCTGGAAGCCGGTTTCGGCGCCACGCAGGTGCACCACCAGCGGCTGGACCGCGGCACGCCGCGTGTCGCCTGAAAGGCATCCCCCTCGGGGGCCTGACGCAAGGCGGCAGGTCTGGGGGCGCTCTCAGCAGGCCAGCGCGCGGCGCGCGCGGTGCAGGCGCACGAAGAGGTTCTGTTCGCTGATGGCCAGCGTGCGGCAGACGTCCTCGGTGCTCTCGTCGCGCAGCAGCCGCAGTTCGACCACGTGGCGCAGCGTCGCGGGCAGGGCGCGGATGCGCGCCATCGTCTGCGCCAGGCGCTGGCGCTGTTCGGCCACTTCGTCGGGGCGCGGCTGCGGGCAGGCCAGCGTGTCGGCGGGGCTGCCACCTTCGCCGTCGTCGTCGCCGTCACCGTGAGCATCCAGGCTGTCGTGGCCGCAGCGCTGGCGGATCAGGTCGACGATCTTGTGCTTGAGGATGGCCACCAGCCAGCTGCGCAGCGCCGAGCGCCCGGCAAAACTCGCGCGGCCGGTGACCACGGCCTCGAAGACGTCGTGCACCAGGTCTTCGGCCAGCGCCGGGTCGAGCAGGCGGCGGCGCGCGTAGCTCACCAGGTAGTCACGGTGCGGCGCCAGTTCGACCCAGCCGACGGCCAGCGGCGGCATGCCCGCGGTGCCGGGGGCGGTGTGCAGCGGGCGGGCCGTGGTGCGGGCGGCAGTGCGGGCGGGGGCGGTGTGCATGGGGTGTTTCCGGTCTGCAGGGGGTGACTACACTGTGCAAACCGCGCCTCGCGCCGGCCTCACCGAACATCACAGCCCGCTCACATCGGCGTCAAGTTGTGCTGTAAGAAGCTGCGCCGCCGGGCGACACCGAGTTCCCATGCCGAACATCCTCGTCGCCGAAGACCAGACCGACATCCGCGACCTGATCGTGCTGAACCTGCAGCAGGCCGGCTACGGCGTGCAGGCGGTGGCCGACGGCCAGGCGGCGCTCGACAGCCAGCTCGAACGCGCCAGCGATCTGCTCGTGCTCGACCTGATGATGCCCAGGCTGGACGGGCTGGAAGTCATCAAGGCGCTGCGCGGGCGCGGCCGCGCCACGCCGATCCTGATGCTCACCGCGAAAAGCACCGAACTCGACCGTGTGCTGGGCCTGGAACTCGGGGCCGACGACTACCTCACCAAGCCCTTCTCGATGGCCGAGCTGCTGGCACGCGTGAAGGCGCTGCTGCGCCGCGCCGAGTTGCTGCGCGCCGCGCAGGCGCCGGGCGCGCCGCAGGCCGTGCTGCGCAACGGCGAGCTCGAGATCGAACCCGGCCGGCGCGAGGCGCGTGTGGCCGGCAAGCCGCTGGAGTTCACGGCGCTGGAATTCGACCTGCTGCTGCACTTCGCCAGCCATCCCGGGCAGGTGTTCTCGCGCCCCCAGCTGCTGGACGCGGTGTGGGGCTACTCGCACGAAGGCTACGAGCACACCGTCACCACGCACATCAACCGCCTGCGCGCCAAGCTCGAGCAGGACCCGATGCAGCCACGTTTCATCCTCACAGTGCGTGGGGCGGGCTACAAGATGCGCGATGCGCCACGGTGACATGGGGCCCCCAAGCTCGCTGGCGCTCGCTACCCCCCGGGGGGGCCGTCCGCCAGCGGCCCGGCGGAGCCGGTTCCGCGGCGGGAAGCTTGATCTGGCCCTTGCGCGCGTTGCGTTGCCGGCCTCGGTATGCCTGTTTGCACGCCACCTGCAGATGCGCAGGGCGGCGGTGGCGCATGCGGGCGCAGGCCCCATGCGGGGTCGGCCATCAGGTGGATCATCGATGGCGGTGTTGATGGCAGTGCGGTGGCACCGCTACCGTGGTCGACCGCGCGACGGGTCGGAGCCCGCAGGCGACGCCGCCGCCCTGCCGCCACGAAAGCCCGTTCGCCGCGCGCCGGCGCACGTCCGCAGCGGGCCGAGAACGGGCCCATCGCATCGACGCGAAGTCGGCTTCGTGCTGCGCCAGCCGGGTCTGCGACGACAGACATGACCGTCCGCTTCCGCCTCGCGCTGACCGTCTTTCTCACTGGCCTGGCCACGGCCATCGGCGTGATCGTGGCCGTAGCGCTGGCCTTCCAGCGTTTCGATCACGAAGGCACCTGGCAGCGCGGCGACACCTTCCTGGGTCGCGTCGTGGCGCAGCACGCCGACCTGCTGGAACAGCAGCGCGCCGATCCCGAGGCCTTCGGCGCGTTTCTGCGCAGCCTGCTGCTGTTCGAACCCAACAGCCAGCTGTACCTGCTGGCGGCCGACGGCACCGTGCTGGCCAGCACCGGGCGCATGCAGCTGGCGCCCGGCTACAAGGTGGCGCTGCCACCCGTACGGCTGGCGGCTGCCGCGGCGGGCGGCGCGGGTCGCAGTGCGGCCTACGTGATGGGCGACGACCCCGAGTACATGAACACCGACGCCGTGGTGGCCGCGCGTGTGCTGCAGCGCTCGCTGATCCGCGCCGCCAGCGAAGCCGAGGGCTACCTCTACCTGGTCTGCCGCAAGCCGGGGCTGCCGGCGCCGCGCGCGGCGCTGCTGTGGGGCAGCCTGGCCTCGCCGGCGCTGGCCTCGGTGCTGACGGTGATCGTCTTCACCACGCTGCTGGCGGCCTGGATCATCGTCACCGTGACCCGCCCGCTGCGGGTGCTGAGCGACGAGGTCGCGATGGCGGCGCGTGAAGGATTCAGCATGACCGCCGGCATCCCGGCGCCGCCGCCTGGGGCGGGCCCGCGTGACGAGTTCGGCCGCCTGCGCGGTGGTTTCCACGCCCTGCTGTCGCGGCTGCGCCTGCAGTGGGACGAACTCAGCCGGCTCGACCGTTTCCGCCGCGAAAGCGTCAGCAACCTGTCGCATGACCTGCGCAGCCCGCTCACCGCCACCGTGGCCTGCCTGGAGACGCTGGAAACCCGCTGGCACGGTGACCCGGCACGCGCCGACGACCGCCGTCTGGTGGAGGTGGCACTGCGCAACACCCGCAACGCCGCCGGCATGGTGCGTTCGCTGGGCGACCTGGCGCTGCTCGACGAGCCCGAGTTCCGCCTCAACCCGATGCGCCTGGACTTGGCCGAGGTGCTGGACGACATCACGCTGCGTTTTGCTGAGCGCGCGGCGCGCCAGGGCGTGGCGCTCGCGTTCCGCCAGGACGGCGCAGCCGTGCCGGTGGCCGAGGTCGACGTCGAGCTCTTCGAGCGTGCGCTGGCCAACCTGCTGGACAACGCGCTCAAGCACACACCGGCGGGCGGTGCGATCACGGTGACCGCCGCATGCGAACCCGGCCGCGTGCGCGTCGTGGTGGCCGACAGCGGCGCGGGCATCGCGGCGGCCGACCTGCCGCACCTCTTCGACCGCCTCTACCAGGCCCGCCAGAGTGTCGCGCCGGCCAGCAGCGACGAAGGCAAGGGTCTGGGGCTGACGATCGTCAAGCGCATCGTCGAGCTGCACCGCGGCGAGGTGGCGGTCAGCAGCGCGCTCGGGCAGGGCACTACGGTGACGCTGACACTGCCGGCCTGAACACGCATCCGGCGTGGGTGCGTGTCAACAGGCCCTCGAGCGCTGGCGCCGGCGTCACTGCGGATTCAGCCGCGACGCCGCCCGTGCTCAGCGACCGCGGTCCGGGCCCCGGCGGCGGTCGCGGTCGTCGTCACGGCGGTCATCGTCGCGGCGGTCCGAACGGTCGCGGTTCCGGTACCGGGTCTCCCGCGGGTAGTGGCTGCGCGGCAGTTCCACCCAAGGCCCCGACCGCGACTGGGCGTAACGCCAGCGGTCGTTGTCGTAGTAGTAGGTGTAGCCGCCTTGGGCGTAGTAGCCGTCGCCGCCCAGTTCGACGATCAGGGGCAGTGCAGGTACCGCGATGCCGACGCCGATGTCCACCCCGCGGCCGCGGCCGACGGGTGCGACGACGCAGGCGCTGAGCAGCAGTGCGGCCAG
This sequence comes from Burkholderiales bacterium, assembly GCA_038205425.1. Classification (GTDB taxonomy): domain Bacteria; phylum Pseudomonadota; class Gammaproteobacteria; order Burkholderiales; family Burkholderiaceae_C; genus Rubrivivax. Next base: position 11,822 of record JBBRBW010000016.1, read on the forward strand.
GGGCAGGGCGAGGAATGACTTGCGCATAAGGATCCTCCATTCCGGGCGACGCGCCAGCAGGCTTGCCATGCACAAGCGCCCGGTCCGTGCTCAGCGTGCTGCGTGGCTGCTGCGACGTCGGTTCGACGGCGAACACAGGCCGCGGCGGTCGCAGCCTGGCGGTGTTCGCCAACGCACCGATGCGCGGCGCAGACCGGCCTAGAGTCGGTTCAACGGGCCAGGCACGCACAGCAGCGCCCGCACTTCGTCGCCGCCTAAGCGCGGAATAGGGAATCAACCATGAACCGAATCGTCTGGCTAGTCGGCGCCGTCGTCATCGTCCTGTTCATCCTCGGATTTTTCGGCCTGCGCTGAGCAGGCCTGCGGATGCCGGCGGGCAGGGCGAACACGCTTCTCACTCCTGAAACCAAGGAAATACCATGACTACCAACTACGTCGCGCGCGACAACTTCGGCATGTACGCCAGCACCGACGGTTCCGGCCCCGGGCCGCAACTGATGGGCGCCAACACACTGCTCGGCAACGACGTCTACAACATGGACGGCGAGGATCTGGGCGACATCAAGGAATTCATGCTCGACATGGCCTCGGGCAAGGTGGCCTACGCGGTGCTGTCCTTCGGCGGCCTGTTCGGCATGGGCGACAAGCTCTTTGCCGTGCCGTGGGCCGCGCTGACACTCGACACCGAGAACAAGCGCTTCACGCTGAAGGTGCCCAAGGCCGTGCTCAAGGACGCGCCGGGCTTCGACCAGGGACGCTGGCCGTCGATGTCGGACAAGACCTGGGCCCGCGGCGTGCACGACTTCTACGGCACGCCCTACCAGGGCTGAACGAGCCCGGCGAGAGCGGGCTGCGCCAGGCTGACGGGCTCGCTCAGGCGCGGCCCGTGCGCCTGAGCCGCCTGCGCCGCGCGAGCCAGACCCCGGCGCCGGTCAGCAGCAGCGCCAGCAGCAGCCAGCCTTCCAGGTGCTGCAGACGGCCCAGCAGGCGCTGGGCCGCCTCGCCAAAGAACCAGCCGGCGCCACCGACCGCGCCTGCCCACAGCAGAGCGCCCAGCGCGTTCAGGACGACGAAGCGCCCCGCCGGCAGGCCCGACGTGCCGATGAGCAGCGGCCCCGCCAGCCGCAGGCCATAGGCAAAGCGCACGCCGATGACCATCGCCGCCGGCCAGCGTTGCAGGCCACGTTCGAGCCGTGCGCGCTGGCTGCCGAGGGCAGGCCAGCGGCGCAGCAGCGCTGCGCCGTGGCGGCGGCCGACCCAGAACAAAATCTGGTCGCCGGCGAAGCCCGCCGCCGCAGCAATGCCGAACACGGCCAGCGGGTCGAGCCAGCCGCGGTGCGCCGCGAAGCCGGCCAGCAACAGCACCGTTTCACCTTCGAGCAGGCAGCCCAGCGCCAGCGCCCAGTAGCCGTGGGTCTGGAACAGGTCGTGCCACATCAGCCGGTTCTACCCTGATCCGGCGCGGCAGCGGCGCTGCTTTCGCCTATGTCACATTCAGCGGCCAGGGTGCCAGGGTGCGCCGCTGGTCTTACCCCGGTCTTGAGTCGGGCGCGCGGCAGACACAGGGCGCCAAGGCCATTGCGACACGGGCCACCGTTCTGCGACGGGCGGACGTCACTTGCCACGACGGGACTGGTCGCTGACACGCGGTGCGTGAGGCGGGCGACTACGATGGCTGCATGGCCTCTACCGCTGCGCCTGCCGCCCGACGCACGACGCTGGGCAAACTCGTGCCGCCGCGGCTGGGCCGCGTCTTCGGCCGCGAGCGGCTGTTTGCACTGCTCGACGCCCAGGCCTCGCAGCCGGCCACCTGGGTCTGGGGCCCTCCGGGCGCTGGCAAGACGACGCTGGGGGCCACCTACAACGAACGCGCCATCGGCAGCACGACGCTGTGGCTGCAGCTCGACGCGCAGGACGCCGATGCCGCCACCTTCGCGCACTTTCTCGGCCTGGCGCTGGCCGCCGCCAGGCCGCGTGGGCGACGCGGGCTGCCGCAGCCCAGTGCTGACGACCTGCGCGACACCCCGGCCTACCTGCTGCGCCTGCTCAGCGCGCTGTCTCTGGCGCTGGCCACGCCAGCGCCCGGCCGCTGGTCGCTGGTGCTGGACAACGTGCAGGAACTGTCGCCCTTGTCGCCGCTGCACGCCGGTCTGGCCGCTGCACTGCCGCAGTTGCCGCCAGGCGCGCGCGTGTTGTTCATCAGCCGCGACCCGCCCCCGCCGGCCTATGCGCGCGCGCTGGCCACGCAGCAGCTGGCGCTGATCGACGCGCCGGCGCTGCACTTCAGCCTGGACGAGGCGCGCACGCTGGCGCAACTGCACGGCGCAGTGGTTTCCGCCGAAGCGCTGCACCACAGCAGCGCCGGCTGGGCTGCCGCGATGATCCTGATGCTGGCGGGTGGAAACGGGAACGGGAACGGGAGCGGGAACGGAGACGGCAGCGTCGAAAGCCCCGGCCTCGGCGTCGCGCCCGCCGACACCGCGGATGCGCCGGGCGCCACCGCCATCGACACGGCAGCGCGGGCGCGGCTGTTCGATTTTTTCGCCGCCGAGGTGCTGGCCACGATGCCGGCCGACGACGCCGAAGCGCTGTGCTGCATTGCCTTCCTGCCCAGCGCCACGCCGGCGATGGCAACCGCACTCAGCGGCCAGGCCACGGCCGGTGCGCTGCTGGCCACGTTGGCCGCGCGCAGCCTGTTCACGGAGCGGCGCGCCGGTGCCGAGCCGGTCTATACCTTCCATGCCCTGTTCGGCGCCTTCCTGCGTTCGCAAGCCGCGGCCACGCGGCCGGCGGCGGCGCTGCAGGCGCTGCAGCGCGCGGCGGCCGGTGTGCTGGCCTCGCAGGGCCAGGTCGACGTGGCGATCACGCAGCTGCTGCAGGCCGCCGCCTGGGACGACGCAGCGAGCTTGCTGCTGCGCCATGTCGGCGGCTTCGTCGCGCAGGGCCGCACGCCCTCGGTGCTGGCCTGGATCGCCGCGCTGCCGGCGCAGCATCTGCCGCCGCTGCTGTACTGGCGTGGTTTCTGTCGCATGGGCCTGGAGCCGCAGGCCGCGCTGGACGACTTGCTGGCCGCGGCCGCAGAGCCCGCCAGCTGGGCCGACGCACTGCCGATCGCCGCTGCGGCGGCCGACACCATCGTGTCGCTCGGCGCCTGTTTCGAAGGCCTGGAACGTTGGCTGCCGACCTTGACCGAGCACGCGCCGGCGTACCTGGCCCAGCGTGCACTGCAGCCCGACGTCGAACGCGACCTGCGCATCGTGCCCGGCCTGCTGGCCGCCTATGTGCACCGGCGCACCGCCGATCCGTTGACGGCACGGCTGGCCGACGTCGCCGAAGCGCTGCTCGACCAGCCGCAGGCGCGCAGCCAGCGCATCCTGCTCGGCTCTTTCGCGGTGTATTTGTTGTGGACCGGCCAGCTGGCGCGGCTGGACCGCACGATGGCGCAGATCGACCGCCTGTGCAGCGCGGCGCAGGACAGCGCGGCGCTGACGCGGCTGCGCTGGTACGGCACCGGCGTGCTGATTCGCTCGCTGCGCGGCCAGGTCGACGCCGCGCTGGCCGACGCCCAGGCCGCGCTGGATCTGGTCGGCGAGCAGCCGGCACTGCAAGCCCGCGCCCACCTGCTGGTGGTGCTGGCTGCACTGACCGCGCGCGACGCACCGCGCGCACGCCGGCACCTGGCCGAAGCCACCGCGCGCGTGGCGCCGTCCGACCCGATCAACGTCACGACCTACGAGTTTCAATGCGCGCTTCTGGCGCTGCTCGATGGCGAATGGGCCGAAGCCGACCGCTTGATGCGCGCGTCGCTGGCCAGCGCACCGGCCTCGGGCTGGCCGCTGCGCGTCAACATCGCCCAGCTCGGCGCGGCGATGGCGGCGACCCAGGTCGGCGACTTCGAGCGCGCTGAGCGCACGCTGGCCGCAGCGCGTGCCGAACCCTTCTTCGCGGTCTGCCGCTTCCACCACTGGATCGGCGCGCTGGTGGCGGCCGACCTGGCCGACCGCCGCGGCGACACCCCCGGCAGCCTGGCGGCGCTGCGCAATGCGTTCACGGTGGCGCGCGAACACGGCTACGACCACGGGCCGCTGCCGTATTGCTGCGGCGACACCATGTCGCGGCTGTGCGCGCTGGCGCTGCAGCACGACATCGACCGCGCCTTCGCACTGCGCCTGATCGGCCGCTACGCGCTGCCGGTACCGGCCAGCGCGCTGCGCGGCGCCGCGGCAATGCACTGGCCCTGGCCGCTGCGCGTCGTCTGCCTGGGCCGCTTTGCCATCGATGTCAACGGCGCCGGCGCGCCGGCCTCGCGCAAGGAAAGCCGCAAGCCGCTGGACCTGCTGAAGCTGCTGGTGGCACTGGGTGCCTATGGTGGCCGCGGTGTGCGCACCGAGCGGCTGGCCGCGTTGCTGTGGCCGCAGATGGAAGGCGACGCGGCGCAGAACTCGCTGGACAACGCGGTGCACCGGCTGCGCAAGCTGGTGGGTGAGCGACAGGTGCTGCTGCAGGCCGGTGCGCTGAGCCTGAACCCGGCCACGGTGTGGGTCGACGTGGCGGCGCTGGAGCTGGTGCTGGGCGGCGAGCCGCACGCCACCGCTGCAATCTCGGCGGTGGTGGACGAGGCGCTGTCGCTGTACCAGGGCGACTTTCTCGCCGACGACGACGCGCACCCAGAGGTTTTGCAGGCGCGCAGCCGGCTGCAGGCGCTGTTCCTGCGCCGGCTTGCGGCATGCGCCGCGGCGCTGCAGGCGCAGGGCCGCAGCGAGGCCGCGGCCGAGGTCTACCGCCGCATCGTCGAGCGCGACCCGCTGGCCGAAGCGGTGGTGCGGCAGTGGATGCGCTGCCTGATGCAACTCGGCCGCCGCGCCGAAGCCTATGCGGCTTACCGCGCGTGCCGGCAGCAGCTGTCGGTGCTGCTGCAGATCAAGCCGGCGGCCGAGACCGAAACGCTGGCGGCCAGCCTGCGTGAGCCCGACGACACGCCAGATCGCGAATCCTTAAGCGATCTCTAGGCCCCGGCGCCGTAGCCTGCGGCCATGAACTGCTGCCGGCCGAGCCCCCGATGAACTGCATCCCTGTCGATCGCCGCGCGCTGCTGCGCCGCGGCCTGGCGCTGGCCACCGCGCTGGCGGTACCACGCACTGCGCACTTGCAGACGAACACAGCTGTGCCCCCGATCGCGCCAGCGACCCTGCGGCTGCTGTGCACTGGCCCGGCGGGCAGCATCCCAGACACCATCGCGCGGCGTTATGCCCAGGCGCTGAGCGACCGCCATGCCGGCGGTGTGGTGGTGGACAACAAGGTCGGTGCCGCCGGGCAGTTGGCGGTGGCGGCGCTGAAGCAGGCCCTGCCCGACGGCGGCACGCTGCTGCTGGCGCAGGGCGCGGTGGCCACCGTCTACCCGTGGCTGTACACGCGGCTGGCCTACGACCCGGTGGCCGACTTGAAGCCGGTGTCGATGGCGGCCGAAGCCACGCTGGCGCTGGCCGTCGGGCCTGCGGTCCCCGACAGCGTGATGACGCTGGCCGATCTGGTGGCCTGGCTCAAACGCAACCCGCAGCAGGCCAACTGCGGCTCGCCCGGCATCGGCACGCTGCCGCATCTGCTGGGCGCGGCCTTCCTGCGCGAAGCCCAGATCGACGCCCAGCACGTGGCCTATCCCGGTGGCCCTGCGGCGCTGGTGGACCTGATGGGCGGCCGCTTGCCGCTGCTCGTGCTGCCCGAAGGCATCTTGCGCCAGCACCAGGCCAGCGGCCGGCTGCGCGTACTGGCCACATCGGGGCTCGGGCGCAGCACGTTCCTGCCCGCCGTGGCCAGCTTTGCCGAGCAGGGGTTCCCGACCCTGGTCGTGCGCGAGTGGTTTGCCTTCTTTGCACCGGGCGCCACGCCGGCGGCCGTGGTCGAGGCCGCGTCGTCGGCCCTGCGCCGGGCCGCTGCGCAGCCGCTGGTCAGCGGCGCGCTGGCGGATGCCGGCATGGCCGCCGTGGCCGGCACGCCGGTGGCGCTGGCCGAGCGCATCGCCACCGAGCAGCGCTACTGGCAAGGCGTGCTGCGCGCCACCGGCATCCGCGCCGAATGAACAGCGCCGCAGCCACCTGGGACGCCGCCGCCCAAGGCTGGCACGACAGCGGCCCGCAGGTGCGGGCTTGGCTGCACGACGCGACGGCGGCGCTGCTCGACGCCGCGGGCATCGAGGCCGGCATGCAGGTGCTGGATGTTGCCGCGGGTGCCGGCGACCAGACGCTGGACATTGCACGCCGCGTCGGCATACGCGGCCGCGTGCTGGCCACCGACGTGTCGCCGTGCCTGGTGGCGCTGGGTGCAGCAGCGCTGCGCGGCGCGGGCCTGCACAACGTCGATTGGCGCGTCGCCGACGTGCAAGCGCTGGGCCTGGCCGGCGCCGGCTTCGACGCCGCGGTGTGCCGACTGGGGCTGATGTTCTGCCCGCAACCGGCGCTGGCGCTGCGCGCGCTGCACGACGCTTTGCGCCCTGGCGCGCGGGCCGCGGTGCTGGTCTTCGGCAGCCCCGAAGGCAACCCCTGCATCACGGCGCTGGCGCGCATTGCGCAGCGCCATGCAGGCAGCGCGCCGGGCGACCCCTTCGCACCCGGCACGCTGCTGAGCCTGGGCCGGCCCGGCCTGCTGGCGCAGTTGCTGGGCGACAGCGGATTCGAGGACGTGCGGGTGGACAGCATCGAAACGCCGTTCGTGCTGCCGTCGGTCCAGCACTACATCCATTTCCTGCGCAGCGCCGCTGCGCCCGTCATCGCGCAATGGCAGGCGCTACCGGCCGCAGCGCAGCAGGCGGCTTGGGATGAGCTGACGTCTCAATTGAGTGTATTCACCGAGACCGGCGTTTGGCGCGGCCCCAACCGGCTGTTGCTGGCGTCGGGCCGTGCCAGCCACAAGCCCCGCATTCCCAGGAGTCCTTCATGAACTCTGTTCTGTTGTCTTGCCTGCCGCGGGCGGGGGTGTGCGCTGCCTTTGTCGCGGCTTGCGGCGCCGCCTGTATCGCGGGGCCGGCCATGGCGGTGATCGTCACCCTCAGTGGCGAAACCACGGGCGGGCCGACCTTTCAGCGCCCGGTCGAAGATCTCAGCACGTTGTCGGTCATCGGCACCGCGGCGCCCTACACCGCCTACGCGTTCACGGCATCGGTGAGCGGCGCCCACACCTTCACCACCCGTGGTGGCTTCCACACCTTCGTGGTGCTGTACGACGAGCCGTTTCAACCGGCCGCCGCGTTGTTCAACGCGCTGATCGCCAACGACGGTCTGTCCGCCGCGTCTTTCACTGTCTCCGGCTTCAGCTTCGGCCTTCAAGCTGGGCGCCAGTACAGCTATGTCGTCACCGGCTTCGACAACGACGAATTCGGCGCCTACACGACGACGATCGAGTCGCCCGAAGTGCCCGTTGTGCCCGGCGTACCCGAGCCGGCGACCTGGGCCTCGGTGGCGATCGGGCTGCTGGCTGCCACGCGCCGGCGTCGTATGGCCGTGCCCACGGCGCAGTACGGAGAACGGGCGTGAAGGCGCCCAGCCGCCTGCGCAGGCGCATCGGTGCGTTGGCTGTCGGCATGGCCGGCCTGGCCGGCGTCCTCTTGATTGCCTTGGTCTGGCCACGACCCTCGCAGGCGGCCACGGCATGCCCGACCCAGCTCGCGCCGGCCGCGGTCGAAGTGGTCGGCGCCGGCGTCACGGGCGCGGTCGTCGGCGTCACGGCCGCCGCCGGTTGCAGCTACAGCATCGTCAGCGGCGCTGCCTTCATCGTCGTCACTTCGTCCGCCACCGCGGCGGGCAGCAGCAGCGTTGCCTACTCGGTGCTGCCCAACACCGGCGCCACGCGGCGCGGCAGCATTGCCATCGGCGGCAGCATCTTCAGCGTCAAGCAGGCCAAGGGCACAGTGCCGCCGCCCCCGCCGCCCGCGCGCAAGACGGCCTACGATTTCGACGGCGACGGCAAGGCCGACATCGGCGTCTTCCGGCCGGCCAACGGCATCTGGTACGTCCTGCAAAGCCGCGACGGCTTCCAGGCCACGACGCTGGGCCAGGCCAGCGACGTCCTGGTGCCCAGCGACTACGACGGCGATGGCAAGACCGACAGTGCCGTCTACCGGCCGTCCACCGGCGCTTGGTTCATCCTGCAGTCGCGCGACGGCTTTCAGCAAACGCAGTGGGGCTTGGGCAACGACATCCCCATCCCCGCCGACTTCAACGGCGCAGGCCGGCTTCAGCAACACGCAATTCGGCATCGGCGCCGACGTTCCGATCGCCGGCTCGCCGCGCCGCTGAGCACAGCCTGCTCAAGGGGGCAGCGCTTCGTGTCGGGCGGATGACGAAGGCGTTTCTGCCCGAACTACTTTTCCCATGCGGCGCTCTTGGCGCAGTGTCTAAAGAATCGAGTCTGCAATGAACTTCCGACCCTCCATTTCCATGACCTCGACGGCCGCGTTTTTGCTCGCCTGCGCGGCCTTGTCAGCCAGCAACGACGCCCATGCTGTGGCGCAGATCGGCGGTTCGATCGGCCTGACCGTGAGCCCCGGCTTGGGCGCATGCAACGCCAGCGCACAAGTGCCGACGACGACGCTGCAAGACAGCTTCATGCTCGCTGTGGCCACGCCGTTGTCACCGATCTGCGGCGGCCAAGCGGCTTCGGGCTCGATGTATGCGCAGGCAGCTACGCGTTCGTTGGGCATGCAGCTCGCTGCGTCCGGCCCGCTGACCACTGCCGCAGGCCAGGTGTCGTTTGCGGACACCTGGATCATCACGCCGCCGCCGGGCACGCCGAGCGGGCTGATCACGATGCCGGTGTCGTTCTCGCTCGACGGCAGCGTGGCGCCGGGCTCGATCTTCAGGTACGGCCGTTTCCTCGACTACGTGTTCATCATGGCCGACCCCAACTCGGGCCCCGGCGGCCCGCTGCAGCGGTTCGACGCAAGCGGCCAGATCACGGCCACCGGGAACGTGACGCTCGTCTTCAACGGGCTGATGAACATCCGCAACACGAACCAGAGTTCGTTTCCGATGAGCGCCTCTGTCCTGATGCAGTTGTTCGTGCCGCAACTGGACAGTGGCTCGATCGACTTCTACAACACCGCCGTGGCGTCTATCGAGCTGCCGCCGGGTTTCACGGCGACCACGTCGTCGGGGATTCCGTTGGTGTTCGCACCAGTGCCCGAGCCAGCGACGTCCGCGCTATGGTCGCTGGGCTTGGCTGCGGTCGGCCTGGCCGCACGTCGACGTGTTGCGCGGCACGCGGCTCGCGGGCTGGCGCAGTACGCTGACTGATATTTGTCGCCGCTTCAGCGCCAGAGCCATTCATCTGGCGGCCAGCGGCAGACGCAGTTCGACAGACAGCCCGCCCAGGCGCTCGCTGCGGCCCAGCGCCAGCTTGGCGCCATGGCCGTCTGCGATGGCCTTGACGATGGCCAGCCCGAGCCCGTTGCCCGCGGCGGTGGCCGTGGCTGCAGCGCCGGGCGTGCGGTAGAAGCGGTCGAAGACCCGTTCGCGCTCGGCCTCGGCGATGCCGGGGCCGCTGTCCTCGACGCGCAGGCACAGCGCACTGGGCAGGCGCCGCAGCGTAACGTCGACACGGCCGCTGGCCGGCGTGTACTTCACGGCGTTGTCGAGCAGATTGCGCAGCAGCACACGCAGCGCGTCGGCGTCGCCGGTGACGGTGGCGCCCTCCGCCGCGGCCTCGAGGGCGGCCGCTTCGGCATCGGCTGGCAGCAGGCCGAGGTCGATGCGCTGCTGCTGCGCCGCGGGCGCCACATCGGCCAGCGCCAGACGCAGCACGTCCATCAGCACCAGCGGCCGCAGCGCGCGGCCGGCGCCGTCCTGCTGGCGCGCCAGCAGCAGGAGCTGGTCGACGAGGTGGGTCGCGCGTTCGATGCCGGCGTCCAGGCGCAGCACGGCGCGCTGGCGCGCCGCGTCGTCGGCCGCGCGTGCCAGGCCGTGCACCTGCAGCTTCAGTGCCGCCAATGGCGAACGCAGTTCGTGCGCGGCGTCGGCGACGAAGCGCTTCTGCGCGTCGAAGGCGTGCTGCAGGCGGCCGAAGAGGCCGTTCAGCTCATGCACCAGCGGCCGGATCTCGTCGGGTAGCGGCCCGGCTTCGCCCAGCGGGGCGAGGTCGTCGGCGCGGCGCTGCGCGAGTTGGCCGCGCAGGCGCTGCAGCGGCGCCAGCGTGCTGCCCACCACCCACCACGCCGCCGCCAGCAGCAGCGGCACCAGCCAGGCCACCGGGGCCACGGTGCGCAGCGCCAGCGTGCGCGCCATGTGGCGGCGCACCGCCATGTCCTGCGCCACCTGGATCACCTGGCGCGGCGTCTGCAGCGATAACACGCGGTAGGTGCTGCCGCGTGCCAGCACGGTGGAATAACCCAGCACGGCGCGCTCGGGCAGGTCGGCGCGGCGCGCCGAGCGGTAGAGCTGCTGGCCGTCGGCCGACCAGATCTGCACCACGAAGTCGAAGTTCTCTTCGTCGTGGTCACGCTGATCAGGCTGATCGGCGTCGGGCTCGAAGGGCAGGCCGCCGCGCAGCGAGAGGGCCGTCTGCTGCATGTGGTAATCGAACACCGCGTCGGCCTCGGCCCGTGCGGTGCGGTAGGCCACGGCGGCCTGCACGGTGGCCACCAGCGCGATGGCCGCGCCCAGGTAGACGAGCAGCCGGGTGCGCAGCGAATGTGGCCGCAGCGTCATGTGCAGGCGCGTCATGTGCCAGCGCGTCTTGTGCCAGCGCTCACGTCTTCGGCACCATGTAGCCGACGCCACGCACGTTCTGGATCAGCGCCGCGCCGAGCTTGCGCCGCAGGCCGTGAACATAGACCTCGACGGCGTTGCTGTTGATGTCGTCCTTCCAGCTGTAGAGCTTCTCCTCGAGCTGCGCGCGCGACAGCAGCACGCCGGGGCGCGCGATCAGCGGCTCCAGCACCGCCCATTCGCGCGCCGTCAGCACCACGGGCGCGCCGCCGACCGTGACCTCGCGCGTGGCCGGGTGGATGGCCACGTTGCCCTGCGTGTAGACGGGTTCGGCGCGCCCGGCAGCGCGGCGCAGCAGCGCGCGGATGCGCGCCAGCAGTTCGTCCAGCGCGTACGGCTTGACGATGTAGTCGTCGGCGCCTGCGTCGAGGCCGGCGATGCGCTGCGCCACCGCGTCGCGTGCGGTGGCAATGAGCACCGGTGTGCGGTCACCGCGCTCGCGCAGCTCGGCCAGCACCGCCAGGCCGTCGCACCGCGGCAGGCCCAGGTCCAGCAGCACCAGGTCGTAGTGCTGGGCCAGCAGGGCGGTGCCGGCCATCTCGCCGTCGCGCACCCAGTCCACTGCGTAAGGTTCGTCGCGCAGCAGGTCGAGCACGGCCTCGCCGATCATCGTGTCGTCTTCGACCCGCAGCAGGCGCATCGTGCTTTCCGGGTTGTCGGGGCGCGCGCGCGACCCTGGCGCAGACTGTATGAAAAGGTGTCTCAGGCCGGGCTTAAGCCGCAGCGCGCGGCGTCGTCGCAAAGCAGCCGGTGCCCGTTGTGATCAGCAAGTCCGACGCAAAGCGGACCGGCTCAACAGACCCGGGGCATCAACGGGTTGTTCTCTCGACAGGACACGTCATGACCTCGACCAAGACCCTCATCGCCGCCACCCTGCTCGGCACCGCTTCGATGCTCAGCTTCGCCCAGGCGCCGGCTGCGGCCACCGCACCCGCCTCGCCGCAGGCCAACACCGTCACCAGGGCCGACACCGCCATCAAGGCCAATACCCCCGTGAAGGCCGACACCGCAGTGAAGGCCGACACCGCAGTGAAGGCCGAGACGCCCACCAAGGCGACCAAGCACGTGAAGGCGGTGAAACACACCAAGGCCGCCAAGGCTGCCAAGACCGACAGCGTCGCACCGGCCGCCGCGCCGACGAAATGATCGCGGCCTGACCATGCCCGCTCGCAGCCCCTGCGGTTCACGCCGCAGGGGCTGCTCTCACAGGCCCGCCGCCGCCTTCGCGCGCAGCTTGGCGTTGATGTAGGCGCCGTGCGGCAGGTGCAGCAGGTCGGCGATGCGCCAGAGCACATGGTTCTCGTGCGCCGTGAGTTGGCCGTCGGCGTAGGCCACGGCCCACATCGCTTCCACCACCTGCACCTTCTGCTCGTGGTCCAGCCGGTCGTTCAGTGCGCTGGTGAAGGCGTGAAAGTCGGTGGCCTGTCTGGCGCTGTGCTCGGCCAGTTCGAGCAGGCGCGCCACTTCGTCGTCGGCCAGTGCGAAACGCTGCTGCAGCACGCCCAGCACGGCCTGACGCTCGGCGGCGCTGCACTCGGCGTCGGCGCGCATCACTTCCACCAGCAGCACCGCGGTAGCCAGGTGCAGGCGGTGTCCGGGTGAGACAGCGCCCGCCGCGGCCAATGGCGGCGCGAGCAGGGTTTCGAACAGTTCTTTCAACGTGCGCAGCATGCGGTGTCTTTCGTGCTTCAGGCGGCGCGGCGCGGCAGCGTGGCAGCCTGCTCGCCCAGGTCCCAGAAGAGGCCGGTCATCAGCGCCAGCGCCTCGCGCACCACGGGCACCAGCAGGTGCTCGTCGGGCGCGTGCTGGCTGCAGGCGGGGTAGCTGTGCGGCACCCACACGGTGGGCAGGCCCAGGAGGTCGGCGAAGACGTCGTTGGGCAGGCTGCCACCCAGGTTGGGCAGCAGCGCCGGCGGCTTGCCGGTGCTGTTCTCGATCGACGCCAGCACAAAGCGCACCCAGGCGTTGTCGGGGTCCAGGCGGGTGGCGGCCATCACCGTGGGCGCGCCGACCTCGATGTCGCCGTAGCCGTGCGCGGCCAGGTGCGCCTGCACCGCCTCGCGCAGCTGTGCCACGTCGGTACCGACGACGAAACGCATGTGCATCGTCGCCTTGGCGCAGGCCGGTATCGCGTTGACCGGGAAGGCGGGGTTGCCGGTGACCATGGCCAGCACCTCCAGCGTGTTCCAGGCGATCACGCGTTCGGCGGGGCTCAGGCCGGGCTCGCCCCAGTCGGCGTCGACTTCGGGGTCACCGGGGTCGCCGCCGAACTGCAGGCTGGCCAGCGCCGCGCGCACGTTGGCCGGGATCGGCGGCGGCCGCAGCGCCGGCACCTGGATGACGCCGCGGCCGTTCACCAGGCAGGCGATGGCGTTGGCCAGCACCGTGCCCGGGTTCTTCAGCAGCCCGCCCCAGTTGCCGCTGTGGTGTGCGCCCTCGCGCAGCTTCAGCGTCAGGTCGAAATTCGCGACGCCGCGTGAACCGAGGAAAACCGTCGGCCGGTCGCGGCGCAGGCGCGGGCCGTCGCTGGCGATCAATACGTCGGCGGCCAGCGCCTCGCGCTGCGCAGTGCAGAAGTCGGCCAGGCCCGGCGAGCCGGTTTCCTCGCCCGTCTCGATCAGCCACTTGACGTTGAAGCCGAGCCTGCCGCGCGCCTTCAGCACCTGCGCGAGTGCCGCGATGTTGATGCTGTGCTGGCCCTTGTTGTCGGCGGTGCCGCGGCCGTAGAGGCGTTCACCATCCTGCGCCAGCGTCCACGGGCCCTGGCCCTGCTTCCAGCTGGCGTCCTGGCCGCGGATGACGTCGCCGTGGCCGTACACCAGCACGGTCGGCAGGCCGTCGCCTTCGTGGCGCGTGGCGATCATCAACGGGCCGTGGCTGCCGTCGGGGTTGGCGTGCAGGCTGCAGCCGAAACCCAGCGCGGCCAGCGTGGGGCCCATCTCGCTTTCCAGGTAGGCCTGCAGCGCCGGGCCCGAGGCCGGATCCTGGCTTTCGGTGCGGATGGCGACACGCCGCGCCAGGTCGCGCAGGAAGGCGCCGCTGTCGAAGTGTTCGACGGCGGCCTGCAGCGCGGCGGCGCGGGTCACGACTTCGTCACCAGCTCGAAATGCTCCACCACCGGCGGCGCGGCGAAGAAGGGGCCGACGAGGGCGCGCCATTCGGCAAAGAGCGGGCCGCCGCGGAAGGCCACGGTGTGGTCTTCCAGCGTGTCCCAGAAGACCTGCAGGATGTAGCGCTCGGGGCTTTCGATGCCGCGGTTGACCTTGGCGCCCTTGAAGCCCTGCGCCTGGCCGATCACCGTGGCCATGCCCCGCTGGAGGGCTTCCTCGAAGGCGGCATTCTGGCCGGGGTGGATGCGGATGTCGGCGATTTCCAGGATCACGGCGGGCTCCATTTGCGGTGTAGCCGGCCAGTGTCCCACGGCGCGAGACAGCCCTAAACTCGGCTTTATCGATTATCCGCAGCGCACGGCCCGTCGCCGCCCGCCATGGCCCGCAAACACGCCCTCAGCGACGAAACCCCGGACGGCCAGCCCGTCACCACCCGCGCCGGCGCGGTGTACGAGCGCCTGCGCGCCGACATCACGCACGGCGTGCTGGAGCCCGGCAGCAAGCTGCGTGTCGAGGCCATGTGCGCCCGTTACGGTGTCGGTGCCAGCCCGCTGCGCGAGGCGCTGAGCCGCCTGTCGGCCGAGGGCCTGGTGGAACGCTCGGAGCAGCGTGGTTTCAACGTCGCGCCGCTGAAATGGGACGAGCTCGCCATCCTGACGCAAAACCGCGTGCAACTCGAGGGCCTGGCGCTGGGCGAGTCCATCGCGGCGCGCGACGCCGCCTGGGAGGATGCGCTGGTGCTGCTGGTGCACCGGCTGTCGCGCACGCCACGTTCGCTGTCGGCCGACCACTTCGTGCCCAACCCGGCCTGGGAGGCGCTGCACCGCGAATTCCACCGCGGCCTGCTGGCGCGCTGTCCGTCGCGCTGGCTGCGCGCCTTCTGCGACGCGCTGGCCGACGAGGCCTACCGCTTCCGCCAGCTGGCCGCCAACCGCAGCTTCAGTTCACGCAACGAACACGCCGAGCACGTGGCCATCTTCACCGCCGCGCTGGAGGGCCGTGCCGACGACGCGGTGCGGCTGCTGGGTGAGCACTACACCCGCACCTCGGCCACGGTGGCCGCGCAGGCGCGCGAGCAGGGCCACGCGACCTGAGGTGCCACGCGGCGCCGAGCACGCTGAGGCGCGACGCCGTCTGCGCGTCGTCTACTGCGGCTCGATGCCGGCGGCTCTGGCCACAGCCTGGTAGCGCGCCATCTCCTCGCGCACGTAGGCCGCAAAGGCGGTCGTGCCCAGGGCGCGCGGCTGGATGCCGGTGCGCGCAAAGACGGCCGTCAGCTCCGGGTCCTGCAAGGCGCGGGCGATGTCGGCGTTGAGCCTGGCCACCACCGCGGGCGGCGTGGCCGCGGGGGCCCAGACACCGAACCAGAGGCTGATGTCGAAGCCCGGGTAGCCCTGCTCGGCGATGCTGGCGATCTCGGGCGCGGCCTCCGAGCGTGCCGAGGTCGCCACGCCCAGGGCGCGCAGCTTGCCGCCGCGGATCTGCGCCAGCGCCGTGCTCAGCGAGGCCATCGTGAAGGCGGCGCGGCCGGCCATCACGTCCTGGATGGCCTCGGGCCCGCCCTTGTAGGGCACGTGCACGAGCTTGATGCCGGTGGCCTGCGCCAGGTACTCGGCCGCGAAGTGCGTGGAGCTGCCGACGCCGACCGAGGCGTAGGGCAGCGTGCCGGGCTGGGCCTTGGCGGCGGCCACCAGGTCCTTCAAGGTGGCGTAGGGCGAGTCGGGCGCGGTGACCAGCACGTAAGGCGTGGCACCGATCAGGCTGACGTCGACCAGGCTCTTCAGCGGGTCGTAGGGCAGCTTCTTGAAGATCGCCGGGTTGACGGCGTACGACACCGACTGCACCAGCAGCGTGTGGCCCGTGGCCTCGGCGTTCACCACCGCCGCGGTGCCGATGAGCCCGCCCGCGCCCGGCTTGTTGTCGACCACCACCGTCTGCTTCCACAGGCGGCCCAGCGCCTGCGCCAGCGCGCGGCCGGCCGTGTCGGCGCCGGAACCGGCGGTCAACGGCACGACCAGCTTCACCGGCCCTTCCGGGAAGCCCTGGGCGGTGGCGGCATGGGGGGCGAGCGCGAGGGCGGCCCCGGCCAGGGTGGATCGCAACAGGTTCATGTGCAGGTGCTCGCTTGGGCCGCGTCGATGGGGTCACGCGTAAGGGGTCAGCAGGGGTCGGTCGACGGTGCGGCCATGTGTGTGCCGGCGAGTGCAGGCTCCTAGAGCCCGGCGTCGTTCCAGTTCGCAGCGGGTTGCGGCGGTTCGGGCATCAGGCCGGCGGCGCGCACGGCCTCGATGGCGCAGAACTCGTCCTTGTCCGACGCGTCGCCGCTGATGCCCACGGCACCGATGGCCACGCCCTGGGCGTCGAGTATCAGCACACCACCCGGCGTGGGAATGAAACGCCCGCCCGACGCGGCGGCCAGCGCTGCCTGGAAGGTCGGCCGGTTGGCCAGGCGGTCGCGGATCTGCCGCGTGGCCATGCCCATGCCTAAAGCGCCCCAGGCCTTGGCCATGGCGATGTCGTGGCGCAGCAGGCCGCAGCCGTCTTCGCGCTGGAAGCTCACCGGCTGTCCGCCGGCGTCGAGCACGGCCACGGCCAGCGGCAGCAGGCCGTGTTCGCGTCGCAGGCGCAGCGCTTCCATGCCAATGCGGTTGGCGGTGGCCAGGTCCAGGCTGCTGTGGATGGGGATCAGGTGTTCGGCCATGGCGCGATGATCGTGCAGTGACGGTGCAGTGACGGCGCAGTGATCGGCGTAAAGCAGGGCGCGTTCAGCCGGTGCTCAGGTCGCCCAGCGCGGCGATGATGGGTTTCCACTTCGCGCGTTCGGCCAGCACGAAGGCCGTGGCAGCGGTGTTGCCGATGTGCAAGTCGGCGAACATGGCCTGGCTCTCCAGACGGCTGCGCAGCGTGGGGTCGGCCATGGCGCGCTGCGTGGCTTCGGCCAGCGTGCGCTGCACGGCCGCCGGAGTGTCGCGCGGCGCGCTCACCACGTTCCACAGCATCGCTTCGAAGGGCTGCGCCAGGTCGGCCGATTCGGCCACGGTGGGGATGCCCGGTGCCGTGGCCACACGTCGGGCCGCGGCCACGCCGACGATGCGCACGCGGCCCGACTCGTGGTGCTGCAGCAGGCCGCCCAGGGTGTCGACCGTCATCTCGATGCGGCCGCCCATCAGGTCCTGCAGCGCCGGCGCGCTGCCCTTGTAGGGCACGTGGGTGAGGGCCGCACCGGTCACCTGCTTCAGGCGCTCGGCGGCCACGTGCAGCAGCGTGCCGTTGCCGGGCGAGCCGTAGTTGTACTTGCCGGGGTTCATCTTCGCGGCGATGGCGATGGTCTTCAGCGAACGCGGCATCTGCGGCGTCACCGCGAACACCACGGGTGCACCGCCCAGCACGCCGATGGTGGCGAAGTCTTCCAGCGCGTCGTATTGCGGTTTGGTCTGGATGAGGTTGTAGAGCGCGTGCGTCGACGCCGTGCCGAAGAGCAGCGTGTGGCCATCGGCCACGCTGCGCTTGACCTCCAGCGTGCCCAGCGCGCCCGACGCCCCGGCCCGGTTCTCCACCACCACCGGCTGGCCGAGCTGCTGCGCCAGCGCTGCGGCATAGAGCCGCGCGAAGCTGTCAGTGGGGCCGCCTGCGGGGAAGGGCACCACCAGGCGCAGCGGCCGCGCGGGCCAGGCCTGGGCCTGCGCGGCCCACGGTGCGGCGACGAGCGCGCCCAGCGCGGCGGTCCGGGTGGTCTTCAGGAACTGGCGTCTTTGCATGAGAGCCTCACGGGGTGGGGTGTGGCGCGCGGTCGCGCGTTCAGGGCGTGCGCGCGGGCAGCGGAAACACCTGGCCGGGCTCGATGCGGAAGGCCATCAGGTCTTCACCGATGAGCAGCGGGCCGTCGTAGGTCTTGCGCGTCATCTCGAATACGTCCTGCTCGGTCACCGGCGGGGCCGAAGCGGCGCATCACCGGCGCCGGGCTGCCGGTGCCCAGCAGCGTGACGCGAAACTCGTCGCCGGCGGCCGTTGGCGGTGCGGGCTGGGCCCAGGCCGGCGTCGCCAGCAGGGTCACCGAGGCCAGCAGCATGGCCCATCTGCACAGTGTCTTCATCGGCGTTCTTTCGGGTGGTCCTTGAGGCGGCGCTGGCGGCTTCAGCCGCCCAGCGGCGCCAGACGCAGTGCCACCGTCATCACCGGGCAGCTGGGGCCCGGCACACGCAGCAGCGCGCACGCCGCGGCGTCGACGACGTCCTCGTAGCGGCCGACCAGCGTCTCGCGCACGCCGAGCACGGCATCGCTGTCGAGGTAGGGGTCCTCGGCGTCGAAGAACTCGGTGACCAGCGTGCGGTAGCCCGGGGCGCTGACGATGAGGTGGTAGTGCGCCGGCCGCCAGCCGTTCAAGCCCGCGGGTTGCACGAGGTCGTGCCATACCGGTCCGTCGAGCGGGATCTGGTAGGGCACCGGGCGGATGGTGGCGACTTGGAAGCTGCCGGCCGCGTCCACCTTCAACTGGCAGCGCAGGTTGTCGGTGGGCTGTTTCGGGTCCTGCTGCCAGTACAGGCCGTCGGCGGCGTTCTGCCAGAAGTCGAGCGTGGCCTCGGGCAGCGGTTGGCCGCTGCTGCTGCACACCCGCCCACGCAGCAGCACGCGGCGGCCGGGGTTGTCGTCGATCAGGCGGGCCGGGTTGGGCTTCCAAGGTGAGCCGGTGGCGTGGAAGGGGCCGAGGTTGCTGCCGGGCGTGACCGTGCTGTCGGCCGGGTCCGAGGCCAGCATGTCGACCAGGCTCGACAGGCCCGTCACGTCGGACAGCAGCGAGAACTCGCTGCGCGTGTCGCTGCTGATGTCGGCCACGCGGTGCAGGAAGCCCAGCGCCGCGCGCCATTCGACGTGGGTCAGCTTGACGTCCTTGGCGTACTGATGCAGCTGCGCCACCAGCGCCTGCACGAGTTCGCGCTGGCGCGCGTCCGGCAGGCCGGCGAAGCTGGCGACCGCGGTCTCGGTGATGTTGTCCAGGCGCAGGTTTTTCATGTGGCGCTCATTTCATGCTCACGCGGTGACCGGGTTCGACAGCACGCCGATGCCCTCGATCTCGATCTCGATGCGGTCACCCGCCTGCATCCACACCGGTGGCGTGCGTGCGTAGCCCACGCCGGCGGGCGTGCCCATCACCACCACGTCGCCGGGCTCCAGCGTCATGCATTCGCTGAGCAGCGCGATCGTGCGGGCCACGCCGAACACCATGTCGGAGGTCGTCGCGCTCTGCATCACCTGCCCGTTCAGTCGCGACTCGATGTGCAGGCCGGTGCAGCCCGGCGGCAGTTCGTCGGCCGTCACCAGGCAGGGCCCGAAGGCGCCGGTGGCGTCGAAGTTCTTGCCTATCGTCCACTGCGTCGTTTTGCGCTGGTAGTCGCGCAGCGTGGCGTCGTTGAAGCAGGCGTAGCCGAAGACGCTGGCCAGCGCGTCGGCTTCGCTCACGCGGCGTGTGCGGCGGCCGATCACCAGTGCCAGCTCGGCCTCGTAGTCCAGCTTGGCCGATGCCGCCGGCACGCGCAGCGGCGCGCCGTGCGCCAGCAGCGACGTGGCGCAGCGCAGGAAGAGCGCCGGGTAGTCGGCGACCGTGTTGCCGCCTTCCTTGGCGTGGTCGTGGTAGTTCACGCCCAGGCAGACGATCTTGCCCGGCCGCGGCACGCAGGGCAGCAGCGTGAACTCGGCCTGCGGCGTCGGAGCCAGGGCCGCGGCGCGGCGCGCCATTTCGGTCGCCAGGTCGGGCGGGTCGGCGCAACAGGCAATGAAGTCCTGCAGGTCGGCCGGAACGCCGTCACCCAGGCGGGTGCTTTCGACCAGGCCGCCCGCCAGCTGCACGGCCCAGGCGCCGCCGTTGCGGCCCTGGTAACTGACGAGTCTCATCGCGTTTCCTGTTGTTCGGGCTGCGGGCGCGTCACTCGATCTTCACGCCGATGTCCTTGACCAGCTTGCCCCACTTCAGGACCTCGCTCTCGATGTACTGGCGCACGGCCGGACGCTCCAGCCGCTGTGCTTCCAGCGACAGCGCCTCGAAGCGGTCGAGCACCGGCTTGGCGCCCAGCGCCTTGTTGATCTCCGCGTTCAGCTGGTCCAGTACGGCGGGTGGCGTTTTCGCCGGCGCGAAGATCGCGAACCAGGTGTTGGCCTCGAAATCCTTGTAGCCCAGCTCGGCCACCGTCGGCACGTCGGGCAGGGCCGGGCTGCGCTTGAGCGACATCACCGCGATCGGCCGCACCTTGCCTGCCTTGGCGAAGGGCACGGCCGGCGGCATCGAGGTGCTGGCAATCGGAACCTGCCCGCTGACCACCGCGTTGGTGGCGGCCGCGGGCTGGAAGGGCACGTGCGTGATGTCGACCTTGGCCAGGGCGCGGAACAGCCACTCGGCGCCCAGGTGCGTGGTGGTGCCATTGCCCGACGAGGCGTAGCTCAGTTTGCCCGTCCTGGCCAGGGCCAGCAGCTCGGCCAGGCTGTTGGCCTTGACGTCGGGGTGCACGTAGATCAGGTTGGGCGTGACGGCGGCCATGGCCACCGGCTGCAGGTCCTTCATCGCGTCGTAGCCGGCGTTCGGGAACAGCGAAGGGTTCACCGAATAGGCCACGCTGTGGATGAGCAGCGTGTAGCCGTCGGCGGGCGAATTCATCACCTGCTGGGTGGCGATGTTGCCGCCGGCGCCGGGCTTGTTCTCGACCGTCACCGTCTGGCCCAGCGAAGCCTGCAGCTGGTCGGCGATGAGCCGGGCCACGATGTCGGTGGAACTGCCGGGCGCGAAGGCGACGACGAGCTTCACCGGCTTTTCGGGGTAGGCGGCGTGGGCCGCGGCCGACTGGCCCAGGACGGCGGCCAGGGTGATCAGGAAGTGCTTCATGGGGCGGGTCCCGGTGGCTGCAGGAGGGCGCCGGCGGGGCGGAGTGCCCGTCCGACTGGCGGCACTTTAATCGACAAAGAGTAGATATGAAACTATTATCGATAAAATGAGAGCCCGGAGTTTCCCCAGTGTCCCCACCCGATCTGCAAGCCGCTGCGCGTCAGCTGTTCACCGAAGGCCGCACCCACGGCCATTGGCTGCCGCGGCCGGTGGCGCCCGAACTGCTGCGCGAGCTCTACGACCTGGCCCGCTGCGGGCCGACCTCGATGAATACGCAGCCGATGCGGCTGCAGTTCGTGCAGTCGCCGGCGGCCAAGGCGCGGCTGCTGGCCTGCCTGAACCCCGGCAACGTCGACAAGACGCGCAACGCGCCGGTGGTGGCCATCGTCGGCCAGGATCTGGCCTTCGCCGACCACCTGCCGCGCCTGTTTGCGCACAAGACCGACGCCCGCGCCTACTTCGACGGCAAACCCGAAGTGGTGGCCAGCACGGCGCTGCGCAACAGCAGCCTGCAGGGCGCCTACCTGATGCTGGCGGCGCGCCTGCTGGGGCTGGGCTGCGGGCCGATGTCGGGCTTCGACGCCGCGGCGGTGGACGGTGAGTTCTGGGCCGGCACCAGCGTGCGCACCAACTTCCTGTGCAACCTGGGTTACCCCGACACCACGCTGCTCAAGCCGCGGCCGCCGCGGCTGGGATTCGACGAGGTCTGTCGCATCGTCTGACTGCTCGCAGAACCGGCGCTGCTGGCCGGTCGCAGCCCGGTCCTGCGGGCGCTCAGGAGATCTTGATCCCCGCCGCCTTCACCAGCCGCGCCGCGGCCGCGGTTTCGTCGTCGAGGAACTTCGCGAAGGCCGGCTGTGCCATTGGCAGCGGCGTGGCGCCCAGCTTGTCCAGCCGCTCCTTCACGTCGGGCAGGGCCAGCACCTTCAGCGTTTCTGCATGCAGGCGCTCGACCACCGCCTTGGGCGTCTTGCCGGTGGCGAACAGGCCCACCCAGAAGGTGTAGGCGGCGTCTTTCAGGCCGGCGGTTTCGGTGATCGAGGGCACGCTCGGCAATACCGGCGAACGCGCTGCGGTGCCCACGGCCAGGGCCTGCAGCTTGCCGTCCTTGATCAGCGGCAGCGCGCTGACCAGTGGTGCGAAGTACCAGTCGATGCGCCCGGCGATGGTCTCGGTCAGCGCCTCGGGCGTGCCGCGGAAGGGCACGTGCTGGGCCGTGAGGCCCGCGGCGACGCGGAACTTCTCGGCGTTCATGTGCGTGGCGCTGCCGTTGCCGGCCGAGGCGTAGTTGAAGGCGCCCGGCTTGGCCTTGACCTGGGCCACGAGGTCGGCCACGTCCTTGTAGCCCTTGGCCGGGTTCACCACCAGCACGTTGGGCAGGCTGGCCAGCGTCGTGATGCCGTCCAGGTCCTTCAGCGTGTCGTAGGGCAGCTTCTCGTACAGCGCCGGGTTCACGACATGGCCCGAGCTGTGCACCAGCAGCGTGTAGCCGTCGGCCGGCGCCTTGGCCACCTGCGCCGCACCCAAGGTGCCGCCGGCACCGGGCTTGTTCTCGATGACGACCTGGGCGCCGATCAGCGGCCCCAGCTTGTCGGCCAGCGTGCGCGCCAGGATGTCGGTGCCGCTGCCCGCGGTGAAGGGCACGACGAATTTCACCGGGCCGGCCTTGGGCCATTCGGTGGGCTGGGCTCGCACGGCAGGGGCCAGTGCCAGCAGCGAGGAAGCCAGCAGGGTGCGGCGGTTCAGGGGATGGGCGGGTGCGGGAACTTCATTTCACCGGCACTGAGGTGGAAGTCGTGCGTCATCAGCGCCAGCGGCTGGCCATCACGCTGCGTGCGCTCGAAGTGGCCCACCAGCGGCGCCGTGACACCGAAGGCCGGGTCGCTGCCGAGCTGTTCGCTGTCGTCGGCGAAGACCTGCGTGATGAGCACGCGGTGGCCCGGGTGCGAGACCATGAAGTGCAGGTGCGCCGGGCAGTAAGGGTGGCGCCGCTGGGCGCGCAGCAACTCGCCGCAGGGGCCGTCGGTGGGCACCGGGTAGCCCGCGGGGTGCACCGAACGCATGAAGTAGCGCCCCTCGCCGTCGGCGGTGAAGAGGCCGCGCAGGTTCATGTCGGGCTGCGTAGGGTCCTGGTTTTCGTACAGGCCCACCGGCGATGCTTGCCAGACGTCGACCTTGGCGCCGGACAGTGGCGCCCCGTCGGCACCGTAGACCGTGCCGCGCACTTCCAGCGCCACGCCGGCCGTGCCGCCGCGCGCGATGCTGTCGCCCGGCGCGCAGGCCGGTGCACGGGCGCGCCAGAAGGGCCCCAGCAGTGCGGCGTAGGACTCGGTGCTGCCGGCGTCGCGCGGGTTGTTCAGCAGCGCCACCAGGCTGGACACACCCAGGATGTCGGCCGCCAGGATGACCTCGTTCTTCTTGTCGTTGGTGGCCTGGCCGATGCCGATGAGGAAGGCCACCGCCGCCTCGAACTCGTCCTCAGTGAGCCGGTTTTCCAGTACGAACCGGTGCAGGTGCGTGGTCAGCGAGGCCATCAGCTGGCGCAGACGCGTCTCGGGCGTGGCGCTCATGGCCTGCAGCACGATGGGCAGCAGCGTCTCGGGGGTGGTGGGCAGCGCAGGGGCGGTCATCGGGGTCTCCAGCGTCCGTCCGGCAGGGCCTGACCGGTGGAGTCAGGAAGTGCAACCGGTTGCATGAACTTTAGGTGAAGCCTGGAAACTTCGTCAATCCTGCCCTGCCCTTGACCCTGCTGGCGTCTCGGGTCTGCGCGGATGTCTGGGGGCTGGAGCGGTTGCACTAGCATCCGCCCCATGGCACGCAAGCCCATGGCCGCCGCCGGCCCCACCATCAACGACCTGGCGCAGCACCTGGGCGTCCACAAAAGCACCGTCTCGCGCGCCATGGACCCGGCGCGGCGCCACCTCATCGGCGCCGATCTGCTGCAGCGCGTGGAAGCCGCCGCGCGTGAACTGGGTTGGCGCCCGAACCGTGCCGCCGCCGCGCTCAGCACCGGCCGCAGCCGCACCGTCGGCGTGCTGCTGCCCGACATCACCAACCCGGTGTTCCCGCCCATCCTGCGTGGCATCGAGGACGCGCTGGACGCCGCCGGCTACTTTGCGCTGCTGGCCAACACGGCGCGCCGCGAGGGGGGCCCGGCGGCCGCGCAGCAGGTGGCGCAGATGGCGGTGGAACGCATGCTGGCGCAGCGTGTGGAGGGGTTCATCGTCGCCACCGCGCTGCGCGACGACGCCTGGCTCGACGGCTTGCGCGCCGGCGGGGCGCGCATCGTGCTCGTCAACCGCACACACGAGAAGCCCGACGGCCGCAGCCTGCTGCCGGCCGTGGTCAGCGACGACATGCTGGGCATGCGGCTGGCGGTCGACCACCTGGTGGCGCTGGGTCACCGCCGCATCGCCCACCTGGCCGGGCCGCCGGGGCTGTCGACCGGGCTGGCACGCCGCATCGGCTTCGAGCAGGCCTTGCGCGGCCACGGCCTGCTGCCGGCGGCGCTGGCCGAATGCCCCGCCTACAGCATCGCAGCCGGCGCCGCCGCGATGGCGCAGTTGCTGCCCGGGGCCGGCCCGCCGGCCTTTACCGCGGTGGTGGCGGCCAACGACCTCATCGCGCTGGGTGCGCTGCAGGTGCTGCACGGTCGCGGCATCGCGGTGCCGCAGGCCGTGTCGTTGATCGGGCACAACGACATGCCCTTGCTCGACCAGATCAGCCCGCCGCTGACCAGCGTGCGCATCCAGCACTACGAGATGGGCTTCCGCGCCGCGCGCCTGCTGCTCGAGGCGCTGCAGGGTGTGCCCGGCAGCGCGTCGACGCTGGTGCTGCGGCCCGAACTGGTGGTGCGCGGCTCGACCGCCGCCGCGCCGGGCTGAGCCTGCGTGTGACGGTCCGGAAGGACCCGAACGGCTGGGCAAGGCCCGAACGCGATTTCACGCGAGACGGCTGAGCCCGGCCGCACCCGTCGCCAGCCGTTTGCGTCTGTAAGCGGCGGCGTCCGGCAGCGCCGGGCGCCGGGCCTGCACGCCTGGGCTGCCGCGTGGTGTCCATCACGGATGCCGTCCCCGCACTGCACGGGCAGGCCACTGCCAGCCCAGGTCCGGCCCGGTCGACCGCGCCACACCTCAAGTTTTGTGCCGCGCGACCCGAAATAAGGCGTCATACGCGGTCGGCGTTTGCCGCCCGCACCCGGTTCGTTCAGGAAATCGCATGACAAGCACCATTGCCGTCGGGGATCTGCGCGTGGGCATGTACATCCACCTCGATGGGGGCTGGCTGTCGCATCCCTTTCCGCTGTCGGCCTTCCGCATCGGCTCTGCGGAAGAGATCGCCACCATCCGCGGCCTCGGCCTGCAGCGTGTGCGCTGGGAGCCGCAGCGCAGCGAGTTGCTCGACGCCGCCGTCGCGGCGCTGCCCAGGCCGTCCGCGGTCGAGCGCGCGGCCGCGCCCAGCGCCGCGGACGCCGCCGCCGCGCGGCAGCGCGACTGGCTGGCGGCGCAGCGCAGCGCAGCGCAGCGCTGCGAGCAGCAGTACGGCGAGGCCTCGAAGGTGCTGCGCGACGTTGGCGAACTGCTGCACACGCAGCCGCTGGAGGCCGCCCGCGCCACGGCCGCGCTGACGCAGGCCATGCTCGACAAGATGCTGGCCGCCGACGAGGTGGGCATCCGTCTGGTCGGCGGCGGCGGTGCCGACCGCAGCGCCGCGCACGGCCTCAACGTGGCCGTCATCGCGCTGCTCATCGGCCGCACGCTGGGCCTGGGCGCCGAGGAAATGCTCGATCTGGGTGTGGGCGCGCTGCTGCACGACGTCGGCAAGCTGGACCTGCCGACGCGGCTGCGCCATGCCGAGGAAGGCTTCACGGCGGCCGAGCTGAGCGGCTACCGCGACCACGTCGCCAAGGGCGTGCTGCAGGGCCAGCGCATGGCCCTGAGCTCGGGCGCGCTGGCGGTGCTGGCACAGCACCACGAAAACGCCGACGGCACCGGCTTTCCGCTGCGCCTGCCGGCCGACCGGCTGAGCCTGGGCGCGCGCATCGTCGCCATCGTCAACCGCTACGACAACCTGTGCAACCCCGGTTCGCGCAGCATCGCGCTGACGCCGCACGAGGCCGTGGCCACGCTGTTTGCACAGGGCCGTTCGCGCTTCGACCCGCCGGTGCTGAACGCCTTCATCCGCATGATGGGCGTCTACCCGGCCGGTTCGCTGGTGCAGCTCACCGACGACCGTTACGCGATGGTGGTGAGCGTCAATTCCAGCCGGCCGCTGAAGCCGCGCGTGCTGGTGCACGGCGAACCCGGCGCGCGCACCGGGCCGCGTGCCGCGCCCAGCACGGTGACACAGCTGCTGGACCTGGAGACACAGCCCGATCTCGGCATCCGCCGCAGCCTGGCGGCGGCCAAGCTGCCGTCGTCGGTGCTGTCGGCGCTGGACCCGCGCCCGCGCGTGGCCTACTTCTTCGAGCCTCTGGAACAGCAGCCGCACGCGATGGAGATGGCGGCGTGACACCACCGTCGGACTGGACCGCGCTGTTGTGCGGCATGCCGCACCCTGCGTGGGTCGTCGGGCTCGACGACCGCCGCGTCGTGGCGGCCAACACCGCTGCCGGCCTGCTGTTCGGCCGCGCCGCCGAGGCCCTGGTGGGCGAGCCGGCCGAGGCGCTGGCCGCTTCGCCCGAAGACCAGCTGTGGTGGGCCGCGGGCGGCGCGCTGGGGCCGCTGCATTCCGACACCGTGGTGGCCACGGCGGCTGGGCAGGTGATGCACGTCAGCCGCAGCATTGGCCTGCTGTCCGGCGCCGACGACGCGCCCACGTTTGCGCTGGTGGTAATGTGCGACCGCAGCGCCGAGCAGCGCGCCGAACACCAGCGCGAGATGCTGCTGGCCGAGCTGCAGGCGACCCTTGAAGCCACCGGCGACGGCATCCTCGTCACCGACGCCGCCGGCCGCATGAGCGCCTGCAACCGGCGCTTCGCCGAGATCTGGAGCCTGCCCGTCGACCTGCTGCAGCGCGACGACGACGATGGTGTGCAGGCCTGGCTGCTGCGCAGCGTGACCGACCACACCGGCTACGCCAGCCGGCTGCAGGCGCTGCGCGAGGCGCCGCTGGCCGTGGCCACCGATCGCCTGACGCTGCACAACGGCCAGGTCATCGAGCGCGTGACGCGGCCACTGATGCGCGGCGGGCGTTCGCAGGGCCGGGTCTGGTCCTTCCGCGACCTCACCGAGCGCATCGCCGCCGAAGCCCGGCTCGAGGCCCTGGTGCGCCACGACGTGCTGACCGGGCTGCCCAACCGCAGCGCGCTGGTCGACAGCGTGGCCGAGGCCACCGCAGCGGCGCGCCGCGACGGCAGCACCTACGCCTTCCTGCTCGTCGACATGGACCGCTTCCGGCAGATCAACGACAGCCTGGGCCACGACGTCGGCGACACCGTGCTGCAGACCATGGCGCAGCGCCTGCAGGGTTGCCTGCGCGGCGACGACCTGCTCACGCGCCTGGGCGGCGACCAGTTCGTGGTGCTCGTGAAACCCGCCGACGCTGCCGCCGCCGAGGCCGCGGCGCGGCGCATCCTGAACGTCGTGGCGCAGCCCTGCAGCGTCGACGGCGCCGCCTTCACGCTGACCTGCAGCATCGGCATGGCGTTGGCGCCGTCGCAGGGCACACGCATCGACGAACTGGTGCGCAACGCCGAATCGGCGCTGCGGCAAGTGAAGTCGGCCGGCCGCGCCCACTTCGGCCTGCACCAGGCGCGTGCCGAAGGCGACCGGCGCCAGAACATGCAGCTCGACCACGCCATGCGCCAGGCGCTGGTCAGCGGCCGCTTCCGCCTGCAGTACCAGCCGCAGATCGACCTGCGCGAAGGCCGCATCGTCGGCGCCGAAGCGCTGCTGCGCTGGCGCGACCCCGAGATGGGCGACGTCTCGCCCGCGCGTTTCATCCCGGTGGCCGAGGACAGCGGCTTCATCGTCGCCATCGGCGACTGGGTGCTGAGCCAGGCGGTGCGCCAGGCCGCGCTGTGGCACCAGCGCGGGCACAACGTGCCCATCGCCATCAACGTCTCGGCGCTGCAGTTCAAGCAGCCGACCTTCGTCGACCGCGTGGCCAGCGTGCTGGCCGTCAGCGGCGTGCCGGCGCACCTGCTGGAGCTGGAGCTGACCGAGAGCATCCTCGTGCACAACGCCGACGAGGCGTTGCACCGGCTGCATGCGCTGAAGCGCCTGGGCGTGCAGCTGTCGATCGACGACTTCGGCACCGGCTATTCGAGCCTGGCCTACCTGAAGCGTTTCCCTATCGGCAAGCTGAAGATCGACCGCAGCTTCGTCAGCGGCCTGCCCGCCGACGAGAGCGACGCCGGCATCGTGCGCGCCATCCTGCAGATGGCCCGCGCTTTGGGCATGAAGGTCATCGGCGAAGGTGTCGAGACCGAGCCGCAGCGCCAGTTCCTGCAGGCCGAAGGCTGCGACGAGTTCCAGGGCTGGCTCTACGCGCCAGCGCTGGACCCGCTGAGCTTCGAGCAGCGGCTGGTGCAGGCGCAGGCCGTGCCGCCACCGGCGGCGGCAGGGCAGCGTATCCGGCTCGTTCGCAGCTGATTTGTGACCTGCGTCACGTCGGAATTACTTACAGGTTGCCGAGATGCCGCCGGCCAATTGGTCGGAAATCTATTTAAAAACAATGAGTTACGGGCCGCGGTCCGCATCTTGCTCTCTTCGTGACTGTGCGCGACCAGTTGTTGCGTCAGCCCCAACCGCGATGGAGAAACCATGAAACTTTCCCGTGCTCTTCCCCTGGCCTGCCTGCTGGCCACGGCGCTGGCTGCGCCTGTCCACGCTGCCGCCATCCACGATTCGAACCTGTTCACCAACATCCTGGCCCGCAACGACGACCAGTTCACGGGCTTGGTGAACTTGGGCTTCTCGGCCCTCATCAACAGCACGACCTACAGCCAGACCTACGTCAACAACAACGGCAACATCACGTTCAACAACCCTCTCGGCACGTTCACGCCCTCTGCGATCAGCAGCGGCTCGTTCGGCCCGATCATCGCGCCATTCTTCGCCGACGTAGACACCCGCGCCACCTCCTCTGATGTGGTTCGCTACGGTGCCGCCACGCTCGGCGGGCGAAATGTCTTCGGCGTGAACTACATCAACGTGGGTGTCTTCTCGCAACTGCCCATCCTGAACAGTTTCCAGATGATCCTGACGGACCGCAGCGACATCGCCGCCGGTGACTTCGACATCCAGTTCAACTACGACAGCATTGTGTGGGAATCTGGTCAGGCCAGCGGCAGCAACTCGAGCGGCCTGGGCGGCACTTCCGCGCTGGTGGGTTACTGGACCAGCGCCTCGTCGAACGCCACCCTGGCGGGCTCGCTGGTCAACGGCGCGTTGATCAACGGCGGCCCGAATGCCCTTATCAGCAATTCGCTGAACAGCAACGTGCTCGGCCAGTACAACTTCAACGTGCGCGGTGGCTTGGTGCAGCCGCCTTCCGGCGTCCCCGAGCCGATGTCGCTGGCCCTGGTGGGTATCGCCCTGGCGGGCGCGGGCATCGCTTCACGCAAGAAGCGCGGCGCCTGAAGCGGGGGCTGACGACGCGCTGATCCGGTCCATCCCGGGTCGCGCCAGCGTCCAACAAGGGCGGCTTCATGGCCGCCCTTTCTCATTTCTGGGCGCCAAGGCGACCTGGTAACGCATCCGTCGCGTGCGCTGGCCGAGCACGCGGGCAACGCGCGGCCGGGGCGCTGCACAATCGGAGTCCTGTCCTCCGATGCAAGGCTCGCCATCATGATCTACAAGTTCAAGAGCCAAGCCACCGGCGACCTCATCATGCTGGAGCGCGATGGCGACCAATTGCTGCGGCTGATCGGCCGCGAGCCGGCGCCGCAGGGCATCATCGACGTGGCCGCGATGCCCGGCGTCATCGCTGAGTTGCTGGCGGCCATCGCCAAGGAGGAGGCGCCCCCGGAAGACGAGGACGCACGCCTGCCGCCGGTCGGCCTGCGTCAGCGCCTGTGGCCGATGGTCGAGATGCTGCGGCGCGCGCAGGCTGCCGACGCGGCCGTGGTGTGGGGCGTGTGAAGCCGCTGCACCTGCCGACGAGAACTGCCTGAGAGGAAGACCCGAGATGAAGCTCTGGAGCGACAGCTGGACCAATGGCGACCGCATTCCCGTCCGTTATGCCGCGGGCAAACCCGATGGTGCCGGCGGCGCTGCCTTCAGCGACAACCTGAACCCGCACCTCGCCTGGAGCGACGTGCCCGCCGGCACGCAGTCGATGGTGCTGATCTGCCACGACTTCGACGTGCCCAGCCGCGGTGACGATGTCAACCAGACCGGCCGCGAGATCCCCGCCGACCTGCCCCGCGTCGACTTCTTCCACTGGGTGCTGGTCGACCTGCCGCCGCTGCCCACGGTGATCGCCGAAGGCGAGTTCAGCCGCGGCTTCACGCCGCG
The DNA here is from genome assembly GCA_038205425.1 of Burkholderiales bacterium. Classification (GTDB taxonomy): domain Bacteria; phylum Pseudomonadota; class Gammaproteobacteria; order Burkholderiales; family Burkholderiaceae_C; genus Rubrivivax. The sequence goes on from JBBRBW010000016.1 coordinate 42,018, forward strand.
CGGCAAGCCCGGGCCGGCGGCGCAGAATGGTGCGTGCCAGGGCACCAACGACTACACGGGCTGGTTCGCCGGCAACCCCGAGATGGCCGGCAACTACTTCGGCTACGACGGCCCCTTCCCGCCCTGGAACGACTCGCTGGTGCATCACTACGTCTTCACGCTCTACGCCGTGGCGCTGCCGCGGCTGCCGCTGGAAGGGATGTTCTCCGGCCAGCAGGTGCGCGAGGTGCTGGCCGGGCGTGTGCTGGCCGAAGCCACCTTCTCGGGCACCTACACGCTCAACCGGCGGCTGCTGGCCGAGTGAGGCAGGCCCGGCCGCGCATACCAAGCCCTTGCGCGGATCCGGCTCTGCCGGGCCGCTGCAAGAGCCCCCTCGGGGGATGGCGAAGGCGCGCAGCGACAAGCCTGGAAGCGCTTTGATCGAACCGACGCGTCTGTTCGTCCTTCGCCACGGCCAGACGGCATGGAATGCCGAGATGCGCATCCAGGGCCATGTCGACGAGCCGCTGAACGACACCGGCCGCTGGCAGGCCGAAAGGCTGGCGCAGGCGCTGGCGGGTGAAGAGCTTTCTTCGATCTACAGCAGCGACCTGCAGCGTGCGCTGGCCACCGCGCAGCCGCTGGCGGCGGCCACTGGTTCGCCACTGGTGACCGACCCGCGCCTGCGTGAGCGGGGGTTCGGCCGCTTCGAAGGCCAGACCTACGCCGAGATCGAACGCCAATGGCCCGACGAAGCCGAACGCTGGCGCCGCCGCGAGCCCGGCTTCGGCCCTGGCGGCGGCGAAGCGCTGCTGGGCTTCTACACACGTTGTGTCGACACCGTGCTCGAACTTGCTGCCGGCCACCCCGGGCAGGCCATCGCCATCGTCGCGCACGGCGGTGTACTCGACTGCCTGTACCGCGCCGCGGTAGGCGTCGGGTTGTCGGCACCGCGCAGTTGGCAGATCGGCAACGCGACCATCAACCGCCTGCTGTTTACCGGCGAGCGCTTGCAGTTGGTCGGCTGGAGCGACACCGGCCACCTCGAAGGTGACGTGCTGGCGTGAGCCGGCGCCGCCGCGCGGGCGGGCTCAGGCGTCGAACAGGTCGTCCGCCGTGCGCGCCGGCGGCGCCAGCCCCAGGTGGCGAAAGGCTGCCGCGGTGGCGATGCGTCCCCGTGGCGTGCGCTGCAAATAGCCCTGCTGGATGAGGTAGGGCTCGATCACGTCCTCGATCGTGCCGGGCTCCTCGCCGATGGCCGCGGCCACGTTGTCCAGGCCCACCGGGCCGCCGTCGAAGCGGTGGATCACGGCTTCCAGCAGCTTGCGGTCCATCACGTCCAGGCCCAGCGGGTCGACGTCCAGCATCTTCAATGCGCGGTCGGCCAGACCGGCGTCGATACTGCCGTCGCCCTTGACCTGGGCGTAGTCGCGCACGCGGCGCAGCAGCCGGTTGGCGATGCGCGGCGTGCCGCGGCTGCGGCGCGCGATCTCCAGCGCGCCTTCGGCGTCGGTGGGCACTTTCAGCAGGCCGGCCGAGCGGGTGATGATGCGGGTCAGTTCCTCGGAGGTGTAGAACTCCAGCCGCGCCACGATGCCGAAGCGGTCGCGCAGCGGGTTGGTCAGCATGCCGGCGCGTGTGGTCGCACCCACCAGCGTGAAGGGCTGCAGGTCGAGCTTGATGCTGCGCGCGGCCGGGCCCTCGCCGATCATGATGTCGATCTGGTAGTCCTCCAGCGCGGGGTAAAGGATTTCCTCGACCACCGGAGAGAGCCTGTGGATCTCGTCGATGAAGAGCACGTCGTTCTTTTCGAGGTTCGTCAGGATCGCCGCCAGGTCCTTGGGCTTTTCGAGCACGGGGCCGCTGGTCTGGCGCAGGTTCACACCCAGCTCGAAGGCCACGATGTGCGCCAGCGTCGTCTTGCCCAGCCCCGGCGGGCCGAACAGCAGCACGTGGTCCAGCGCCTCGGCGCGGTGCTTGGCGGCGCCGATGAAGATCTCGAGCTGTTCACGCGCCTTGGCCTGGCCGACGTACTCCGCCAGACCCTTGGGGCGCAGCGCACGTTCGACGGCCTCTTCGTTCGGCGACGCCGGCGCGCCGCTGACGACACGTGCCGAGGGCGGCAGGGGGGCGGCGGCGAAGTCGTCGGTCTGGATGGCCATACAGTGATTATGACCAGCGGCTACACTCGCGCCCGCTCATGCCACGCCGCCGCCTACGCCCCTTGATCTGGATCGCCTTGCTGGCGATGTGGGCCACGGCCTTGCTGCCCACGGTCTCGCATGCGCTGGCCCTGGCGCACGGCGACGCCGGCCGCTGGGCCGAGTTGTGCACGCCGCAAGGCATGCGGCGTGTGGTGGTGGCCGATGCCGCGGGCGCCGAACCGGTTTCCCTGCCCAGTGCCGCTGGCCACCTGGAACATTGCCCCTTCTGCGCCCTGAGCGCCGGCGCCGGCGCCGCAGCCCCGCCGCCGGCACCGCCGGCCGTGCTGGCGCTGCCCGGTGCCGGCGCCGAGCCGCCTGCGCTGGCCATGCACGCGCCGGACACGCCGCACGCTTGGCGCACGGCGCAGCCGCGCGGGCCACCTCCCGCCTGCTGATCCTGCAAGCACCCGCCTGACCCGGCCCTCGACGGCCGAGCCGACGGCCGCATCCGTGCGCGGCGCCAGCCTTGATCCGCACGATCAGTCCCATCCCACACCCCGCCAAGGAGCTTCCATGAAGATCGTCCGTTCTGCCCTGCTCGCCATCGCCCTGCATGCCGCCGTGGCCGTTCACGCCCAGACCCCGGTGAAGGTGGAGGGCGCCTGGGCCCGCCCCACCGTGCAGGGCCAGGCCGCTGGCGGCGGCTTTCTGAAGATTACAGGCGGTGTCGCCGCCGACAAGCTGGTCTCGGCCAGTGCCGGGGTATCCAAGACCGTGGAACTGCACAGCATGGTGATGGAAGGCGACGTGATGCGCATGCGCGAGATCGCCACCATCGAGGTGCCGCCCGGCAAGACCGTCGAGCTCAAGCCCGGTGGCCTGCACGTGATGTTCATCGGCATCAACAAGCCGCTGAAGATCGGCGACAGCTTCCCGCTGACGCTGCGCTTCGAGAAGGCCGGCGAGGTGAAGGTCGAGATGAAGGTCATGGCGCAGCCGGCTGGCGGCGCCATGGACGCGATGCGCAAGCACTGAGCGAGTACATGCGGGTCCGCAAGGACCTTCATGCCCCGTGGAGGGGCCGGCTGGGCGCAGCCCGGCCCTGGGGGCGCTCAGAAGCTCGTGCGCAGCGTCACGCGCAGCGCGCGCGGCTCGGCCGGATGCACGTGCCGGCCTTCTTCGGCCGGCAGCCCGCGCGGCGCGGACTCGTAGAAGTACTGGATGTCGTTGAGCTGGCGGTCGAGCAGGTTGAAGACGTCCAGCGTCAGTTCGGCGCTGGCGCCCAGCTTGCGGCTGACACGCAGGTTGGTCGTCAGCGAAGACAGCGACCGCACGCTGTTGTCCTCGACCAGCGGCCCGGGGCCCAGGTAGCGCCACTGCAGGCTGGCCGACCAAGGGCCGAGTTCGCGCAGCGTCAGCGCCACCGAGGCCACGCGGTCGACCGAGTTCGGGATGCGGTCGCTGTTGTCGAAGCGTGCGTGGGTCCACGCGAAGTCCGCGTCGAGCAGGAACCAGGGCACCGGCGTCCAGCGGTTGTTGAATTCGACACCGCGGCGCTTGCTGCCGCTGCTGGCCTCGGTGGCGCCGGCGTCGCCGATGTAGACGAGTTCCGAGCCGAACTTCAGCGTCCACAGGGCCAGCGAGCTTTGCAGGCCCGGCAGCGCCTCGGTGCGGGCGCCGACTTCAAAACCGCTGGACGCCACCAGCGGCGGCACCTTGTCGACGGCATTGGTGGCCGGGTCGTTGTTCTTCGGATCGCGGGTGATGGTGGTGCCACGCGCGTCGTTGCTGTGGAAACCGCGGCCGGCGTTGAAGAAGAACTCGGTCTTTGCAAACGGGCCGGCCACCAGCGTGAGCTTGGGTGACCACTGCGTGTCGCTGGCGCCGCCACCGTTCTCGGGCTGCGTGAGCGCGGTAACGCGGTTGTTCAGGCGGTCGGCGCGCAGGCCGAACACGCCGCGCAACACGGGCGTGAATTGCAGCGCCGTCTGGCCGTAGACACCGGCCTGCGTCTCCTGCACGCGGTCTTCGCGCACGGTGTCGGTGATGCGGCGGGCGACGGCGTCGAAGAGGCCGACGCGGATGCGGTCGTGCCGAAGCTGGATGCCGGCCTCGCTGCGGGCATCGAGCCCGGCCAGCGTGTGGTTCAGCGTGCGGCTTGCGCTGAGGCCGAAGACGCTGCGTTCGTCGCGCTGCTTGAACTGGTCGCCGGGAACTGGGCGTTCCAGCGCGTAGGTGAAGTTCGAGTTCAGATCGAGCTCGTAGCGCTGCGCGTAGCCGGCCACGCGCGTGCGGCCGCGGGCGTCCTCACCGTGCCATTCGGCAGCCAGGCTGGTGCGGCTGGTTTTGCCGCCGGCCGTGGGGTCGAGGCTGTCGAAGCGGCCGAAGGGGCGGCCGTCGTAGGTGCCGGCGTCGATCAGGCTTTGGGGAATCTGGTCGGTGCTGTCCCAGCGTGCGTGGTAGCCCAGCAGGCGCACGCTCCAGCCCTGGGCGGCGGTGCCGCCGGCAAGGCTGGCCACGCCGTTCGTGCGGCGCAGGCGTTCGGGCACGGTCCAGGGGCCGTCGTTCTGCATCAGCTCGAGCGCGCCCAGCAGCGTGATGCCAGGTGCAATGTCGGTGGACGCACCGGCCACGCCGCGCAAGTAGCCGTTCGGGCCGAGCGTGACGCTGCCGAAAGGCGCGTCGAGCCGGCGCTGGTAGACGATGTCGGCCGCGCCGGCGCTGCCGAAGTCGCCCGTCTGCGCGAAGTAAGGTCCCTTGCGGTATTCGATGCGCTGCACCAGCTCGGGCAGCAGGAAGTTGAGGTCGGTGTAGCCCTGGCCGTGGGCGTGCGTGGGCATGTTCACCGGAATGCCGTCGACGCTGGTGGCGAAGTCGGTGCCGTGGTCGAGGTTGAAGCCGCGCAGGAAGTACTGGTTGGCCTTGCCGTCACCGGCGTGCTGGGTGACGATGAGCCCGGGCACGAATTCCAGCACCTCGCCCGGCCGAAGCGCCGGGCGGCTCTTCAGCAGCGCGGCGCTGATGGTGCCCTGCGAGGCGGCGTCGCTGCTGCCCACCGCGTTGTCGTAGTGGCCGGTGACCGAGATGGTCTGCGGGCTGGCCGTGGCAGCCGCAGAGCTGGCCGTGGCAGCCGCAGGGCGGGCCGGGGCGGTCTGACCGTGGGCCAGGCCGAAGAACGGCAGGGCCACGGCCGCGCCGTAAAGGAGGGAACGCATGTTGATCTCCTGATGCAAGGCGGGGGCCCGCCGGCGCGACGCGCGGCGGGCAGAGGCACAACTTCCGGTGGAAGTCAGCCTTGCCGCGGTGGCCGGAACAGGAGTTCGGGCAGCCCGGTCGCCCAGGCCCAGTTCGGCACCGCCGACCACACCGGGAGGGCCTGCGTCGGCAGCCGCCATGGCGCCAGGCCGGGGGCCAGCAGTGCGAGCGCGGCGGTCAGGGCGAAAGCGTGGAGGTCGAGCCCGTCGTCGGCGGCCGCCGTGGCCGGCGCTGCGGCGTCGCCGGGTACGTGCAGGTGGCGCTCGCCCCAGGCGTGCTGGTGGCGGGGGTGTGCGAAGAGGGCCGCCGCCGCGGCGATGCCGGCAGGGTCGTGCCGGTGCAGCGGGCCGCGACCCAGCGCCGTGGCCGCAGCGACGGCCTGCAGCGCCACGATGAGCGCCAGGTAGACCGCCACCAGGCGCAGCAGGTCGCTGGCGAGTGAACCGGGAGGAGCCAGCTGCCGGCGCATGCTGCCGTCCGGCCTAGCGGTTCAGCGCCTTCAGCGCCAGCTTGATGCCGTCGCTCACGCCGACGTCGGCGGGCAGCGCCTTCAGCGCCGCCTGGGCCTCGCGGTCGCTGTAGCCCAAGGCCTGCAGCGCCTGGGCGATGTCGCCCTGGGCGTCGCTGAGCGCCGCTGCGTTGGGCAGCGCCAGGTCGGCGCCGAGCTTGCCCTTCAGTTCCAGCAGCAGGCGTTCGGCGGTCTTCTTGCCGATGCCGGGCACCTTGACCAGCCGCGCGCCGTCCTGCCGTGTGACGGCCTGCGCGAGCTCACCCACGCTCAGGCCGGAAAGGATGGACAGCGCCGTACGCGGCCCCACGCCGCTGATCTTCACCAGCTCGCGGAAGGTGGCACGTTCCGATGTGGTGAGGAAGCCGAACAGCACCTGCGCGTCTTCGCGCACCACGAAGTGCGTCAGCAGCGTCACCGGCTCGCCCAAGGCGGGCAGGTTGTAGAAGGTGCTCATCGGCACGTTGACCTCGTAGCCAATGCCGTGCACGTCCAGCAGCACCATCGGCGGCGACTTTTCGGCCAGCAGGCCGCTCAGGCGACCGATCATGCGGGCTCGGCCAGCGTGGTCAGGCCGCGGCCGTCGAACCTGTGGTGGGTGGCGGCGACCCGCGGCATGTCCTTCACGCAGCGGGTGGCCCGGAAGTTCATCAGCACGACCTGGCCCCGCAGCGCGGCGGCGTCATGCAGGGAGCCGTCGAGCAGCGCATTGGCGAATGGTGGGGCCGGCTCGACCCGGCTGCAGGCTGCGCCGGCCACCACGGCCATTGCCAGCAGGGCGCGGCGGCGCACAAGATCGGGCACTTGCAGTGGCATTGAAGGTGAATTCATGGATCGCAGGCATCTTACGGCAGCCCTGCTGGCCGGCAGCTGGCCGGGCTGGCTGCGCGCCGCCGCCAGCGAGAGCGACGCTGCCACCGGCGTGCGCGCGGCGCTGGAGCGGGGCGCGCAGGCCGCGGTGTCGTCGCTGGGCCGCACCGACGGTTTTCTCGGCGACCCCCGCGTGCGCATCCCGCTGCCCGGCTACCTCGAGAAGGCCGCCAAGCTGTTGAAGGCCACCGGCCAGGGCAAACGCGTCGACGAACTGGTGACGGCGATGAACCGCGCCGCCGAGGCCGCAGTGCCGGAGGCGCGCATGCTTTTCGTCAGCACCGTGAAGGCCATGAGCGTAGAGGACGCGCTGAAGCTGGTGCGCGGCGGCCCGACCTCGGTGACCGATTACTTCGCCGCCAAGACCCGGGCGCCGCTGGGCGAGAAGTTCCTGCCCATCGTCAGCCGTGCCACCCAGAACGTAAAGCTGGCCGAGCGCTACAACCAGCTTGCCGCCAAGGCTGCCGGCATGGGCCTCGTCAAGGGCGACGAGGCAAGCGTGCAGCAGCACGTCACCCGCCATGCGCTCGACGGCCTGTATCTGATGATCGGCGAGGAGGAGAAGAAGATCCGCGCCGACCCGTTTCAGACGGGCAGCGCGCTGCTGCAGAAGGTCTTCGGCCGCTAGCCAGCAGTGGCGCTAGGAACGCGTCAGCTCGAAGGCCAGCGCCTCGGGCAGTGATTCGATGATCGCGTCGCGGCCGACGCTGGTGATCTGGTGGCCGCCGACGTTCATCACCTGCATCCCCTTGCCCTGCTCGGCGATCTGGATGAAGGCCAGGTGCCGCGCCTGGGCCAGCAGTTCGTCGCGCAGGCGGTCGAAACGCTGGCCGCCGAGCGAGGCTTCGTAGACCACCACGTGCGGCATGGCCTCGGCGCATTGCTGCTGCACTTCCTCGACCGAGCTGACGAAGTCGACCATCAGGCCCATCGGCCGCAGCGCTTCGCGCACGACGTTGCGCACCTCGCGGCGCCCGGCCAGCACCAGCACGTGGCGGCCGGCCAGCGGCAGCGGCGCCAGCGCCGGCGCGATGCTTTCCTCGAAGTCGGTGGTGCCCGCGGGCTCCAGGCGCGGCGCCAGGGTGTCCGGGAACTCGAACTCGAGCGTCGTGCGGCCCGGCGGGTCGCTGCGCTGCATGCGCAGGCCCAGCACCGCGGCCGTCTGCTGCAGCAAGCGCCAGGACATCGTGTTCAGCGTCGACTCTTCTTCCGCGGGCGGCTCGGTTTCGGCCGCGGCCACCTCGTCGGGCGGGCGGTGGCCGAACGCCACCGACAGGCGCGCGTGCGCTGGCCAGCTCTTCACGTCCAGCGTCATGTCGATGCGCGAGGCGGTGTGTTCGAAAGCCCAGTCCAGCACCGTCTGCAGCAGTGAAAACAGCAGCGTGGCGTCGCTCTTCACCAGCGCCGGGGCGAAAACCTGGCGCACCTCGATGCCACGCAGCTCGATCTCGCGGCCGCGCTGGCGCAGTGCCTCGCGCAGCAGTGCCGTCAGGTCGAGGCGCTCGTTGGCCAGGTGCACGCGGCCGTTGCACAGGCGCACGACCTGCTGGCCCATGATGGCAGCGCGCCGAGCGAGGTCGATCTCCTCGCGCAACAGGCGCAGCGTCTCGCCGTCGACCTGGCCCGAGGCTTCCAGCGCCGAGACGCGGTCGAGTGCGGCCGACAGCGTGGTCGCGACCTCGCCGCCCAGCTGCGCAATCAGCGCCTGGGGGTCGATCGGCTCGACGTTGGAACGGCCGGCGAAGGTGGGCGATCGGCCGAGGCCCGACAGATCCATGGTGTGCTTTCAGTGGGGCAGCGCCCTGTCGGGCGCTGCGTTGCCGCTTGCTAGGGTAGCCGGTCCTGTGCGCCGACGCGAGTGCGGGGCGCCGGCGCGGGCCGCCGGCAGCGCGGCTGCGCAATTTGTTACGAATGTACGCGCGCCGCTACCCCGCGACCTCGGGGGGTGGTGGCGCGCCGGCACGGCAGGTCAGCCCGTGGCCGGCGATGGCGGGCCGATCACACCCCGATCGCGCAGCGCGGCCGTTTCGTCGCTGCCGAGGCCCAGTTCGGCCAGCACCTCGTCGGTGTGCTGGCCCAGCAGCGGCGGCGCGCGCCGCAGCTGCACCGGCGTGGCCGATAGCTTCATCGGGCTGGCGACGAGGGGCAGGGCGTCGTGGTGCGGATGCGGCACCGCGGTCTGCATGCCGCGCGCCTGCACCTGCGGGTCGGCGAAGACCTCGGCCAGGTCGTTGATCGGACCGCAAGGCACCGTGGCGGCGTCGAGCGCGGCCAGCCAGTCGGCGCGGTGGCGTGTACGCATCGTCGCGGCCAGCAGCGGCACCAGCTCCGCGCGGTGGCGTACTCGCGCGGCGTTGCGGCTGTAGCGTTCGTCGCGCGCCAGCTCCGGGCAGCCGGCGACGGCGCAGAAGCGCTCGAACTGGCCGTCGTTGCCCACCGCCAGGATGAGGTGGCCGTCGGCAACCTCGAACACCTGGTAAGGCACGATGTTCTGGTGGGCATTGCCGGCGCGCTTCGGCGCCTGTCCGGTGGCGAGGTAGTTGGCGCCCAGGTTGGCCAGCATCGCGACCTGCGCGTCGAGCAGCGCCATGTCGATGACCTGGCCCTCGCCGGTGGCGTCGCGATGGCGCAGCGCGGCCAGGATGGCCACCGTGGCGTACATGCCCGTGAAGAGGTCGGCCACCGCCACACCCACCTTCTGCGGGCCGCCGCCGGGCAGGTCGTCGCGTTCGCCGGTCACACTCATCAGGCCGCCCAGGCCCTGGATGGCGTAGTCGTAGCCGGCGCGGTCGCGGTAGGGGCCGGTCTGGCCGTAGCCGGTGATCGAGCAGTAGATCAGGCGCGGATGGCGTTCTTGCATGCGGGCGCTGTCCAGGCCGTAACGCGCCATGTCGCCGACCTTGAAGTTCTCGACCATCACGTCGCAAGTGGCGGCCAGGCGGTGGACCAGCGCCTGGCCTGCCGGATGCGCGATGTCGACCGTTACCGAGCGCTTGTTGCGGTTGGTGCCCAGGAAGTAGGCGGCCTCGGCGGTGTCGTGGCCATCGCGGTCCTTCAGGAAGGGCGGGCCCCAGCCGCGGGTGTCGTCGCCGCCGGGGTGGCCGTCGGCGGCCGGACGCTCGACCTTGATGACCTCGGCGCCCAGGTCGGCCAGCGTCTGCGTGCACCAGGGGCCGGCGAGCACGCGCGAGAGGTCGAGCACACGCACGCCGGCCAGGGCGCCGGGGGGCCAGGGAGGGGTCGCGCTGTTCATGGCCGGGATTGTCCGGCACCGCCCCGGATAATCCACCGCGATGAGCTCCCGTCTACGAACCCTGGCGCTGGTGACCGGCCTGGCCGGCCTGGCCGCCTGCGCGCCGGCGCTGGACTGGCGCGACACCCGGCCCGAGGGCAGCGCGCTGCAGCTGCAGTTCCCCTGCCGGCCCACCACGCAGCGCCGCGACGTGCCTCTGGTCGGCCAGCGCGTGAACCTGGCCCTGCACGCCTGCGCGGCGGGCGGCCAGACCTTTGGCCTGGCGGTGGCCGACATTGGCGACCCGGCGCGAGTCGGCCCGGCGCTGGCCGAGCTTGCCGAGGCGGCCGCGGTCAACCTCGGCGCGCCTGCGGGGCAGGCGATGGCGCTGAAGGTCCCCGGCGCCACCCCGAACCCTGCCAGCACGCGCCTGCGCCTGAAGGGCCGTCTGCCCGATGGCCGGGCGGTGCAGATGCAGGTTGCGGTGTTTGCACGTGGCACCCAGGTCTTCCAGGCCACGGTGCTCAGCGAGACCGTCACCGACGAAGCTGCCGCCACCTTCTTCGACTCGCTGCGATTGGCTTCGTGAGCGGACGCCCGCTCTCGGTGACCGTGATGTTCGCGGTCTTCGCCCTCGGCTACTTCCTGTCGGCCCTGCTGCGGGCGGTGACCGCGACTTTGGCGCCGGTGTTCAGCGCCGAACTGGGCCTGCACGCCGGCGACCTGGGGCTGCTCGCCGGCGCCTACTTCTTCGGTTTCGCGGTGCTACAGCTGCCGCTGGGCAAGGCGCTGGACCACTTCGGCCCGCGGCGTGCGCTGCTGGCGCTGACGATGGTGGCCGTGCTGGGCTGCGCTGCCTTCGCCTCGGCGACCGGCTTTGCCGCGCTGGTGGCGGCGCGTGTGCTCATCGGCGCCGGCATGGCGGCCAGCCTGATGGCGCCGCTGACCGCCTTCCGCCAGTACCTCTCGCCCGCTGCCCAGTTGCGCGCGAACTCGTGGATGCTGATGACAGGCTCACTGGGCATGGTGGCGTCGACGCTGCCGGTGCAGCTGCTGCTGCCGGTACTGGGCTGGCGTGGCCTGTTCTGGGTGCTGGCCCTGCTGCTGCTGCTGGCAGCGGCGCTGGTGCGCTGGTGCATCCCGGCCGATGCGCCTGTCGCGCCGGCCGCCGGGCAGCCTGAAATCGGCTATCGCGACATCGCGCGCCACCCGCTGCTCCTGCGCGCCGCGCCGCTGGCCTTCTTCGTCTACGGCGGCATGATCGCCGTGCAGTCGCTGTGGGCCGGGCCCTGGCTCACGCGTGTGGGCGGCTGGACGGCCGCCGAGGCCGCGCAAGGGCTCTTCGGCATCAACATGGCGATGCTGCTGGCATTTTTCGCCTGGGGCGCACTGATGCCGCGCCTGGTGCGCCGCGGCGTACAGCCCATGACGCTGATCGCCTGGGGCCTGCCACTGCCGCTGCTGATCCTGGCGCTGATCGTGACGCTTGGCCGCGGCGCCGGTGCGGTGCACTGGGCGGCGTGGTGCGTGGCCTGCACCTTCGTCTCGATCAGCCAGCCGGCTGTCGGCGCGGCCTTCCCGGCGGCGCAGGCGGGTCGGGCGCTCTCGGCCTACAACCTGGTCATCTTCGCCGGCGTTTTCAGCATCCAGTGGGGCCTGGGCCTGCTTATCGACCTGCTGCGCAGCGTCGGCTGGTCGGACGACGCCGCCTTCCGTTGCGCCTTCGCCGCGTTCGGCCTGTGCGGGCTGGTGGCCTACGCCTGGTTTCTGTGGTGCGGGCGGCAAGCTGTCGATAATGCGCGCTGACATCCGCCATGCCCTCGATCCTGCTCGTCGCTCACGCCCCCCTGGCCACTGCCCTGCTCGCCGTGGCACGGCATGCCTATGCCGATTGCAGCCGCGACGTGGCCGCCGTCGACGTGCCGGCCGTCGCCGGCCTGGAGGAAGCCACGGTCATGGTGCAGGCCGCCCTGCGGAGCCTGCCCGAGACTGAGGTGCTGGTGCTCGCCGACGCCTTCGGTGCCACGCCTTGCAATGCCGCGCTGGCTGCGGTGGACGGTGTCCACGCCCGCGTGGTGACGGGCATCAACGTGCCGATGGTGTGGCGTTCACTGTGTTACGCCCATCTGCCGCTGGGCGAACTCGTCACGCGGGCCGTGGACGGTGGCCGGCAAGGCATCATGCAGGTGGCCAGCCCGCGTCGCCAGAACCAGCCCAACCGCCTGTCCTCCGATGATCCAGACCAGCATCAAGATCAGTAACAAGCTCGGTCTGCATGCACGCGCCTCGGCCAAGCTGACGAAGGTGGCCGGCGGCTTCAAGTCCGAAGTCCACCTCAGCCGCAACGGGCGCCGGGTGAACGCCAAGAGCATCATGGGCGTCATGATGCTGGCCGCCGGCATCGGCTCCGAGGTCGCCGTGGAGGCCGAGGGCCTCGACGAGCAGGCCGCCATGGAAGCGCTGCTGGCCCTCATCAACGACAAGTTCGGCGAGGGCGAGTAAGGGCTGGCAGGCCGCGTCGAGGGGCGGTGCCGTGGCCCCGACGCGGCGGTGGGCTACATTGCCGCCATGAGCATCCAGGTCTTCGGCTTGCCGGTGTCGCGTGGTGTGGCCATCGGCCGGGCGGTGCTCGTGGCATCCAGCCGCGTCGACGTCGCGCACTATTTCGTCACCCCCGAACGTGTCGAGGACGAGATCCTGCGCCTGCGCGACGCACGCGATGGCGTCGCCCACGAACTGCAGTCGCTGAAGCAAGAACTGCCCGCCGAAGCGCCGGCCGAGCTGGCGGCGCTGCTGGACGTGCACTTGATGCTGCTGCACGACGAGTCGCTCACCGGCGCCACCAAGGCCTGGATCATCGAACGCCACTACAACGCCGAATGGGCGCTGTCGGCGCAGCTCGAGGTGCTGGCGCGCCAGTTCGACGAGATGGACGACCCCTACCTGCGCGAGCGCAAGGCCGACATCGAGCAGGTCGTCGAACGGCTGCTGCGTGAACTGGCAGGCAGCGCGGCCGGTGCATCGCCCGCGTCGCCGGCGGCGGCCAAGGCGATGCGCGACTTCGCCGGCGAGGACCCGCTGGTGTTGGTGGCCAACGACGTCGCCCCTGCCGACATGATGCAGTTCAAGCGCAGCATCTTCACCGGCTTCGTCACCGACGTCGGCGGGCGCACCTCGCACACGGCGATCGTGGCGCGCAGCATGGACATTCCGGCGGTTGTCGGCGCGCGCGAGGCCAGCCGCCTGATCCGCCAGGACGACTGGCTCGTCATCGACGGCGACGTCGGCGTCGTCATCGTGAACCCCTCGCCCATCGTGTTGGAGGAATACCGTTTCCGACAGCGGCAGAGTGAACTCGAACGGGCCCGGCTCGACCGCCTGCGCCATACGCCTGCGGTGACCCTGGACGGCCAGGCCGTCGAACTGCTGGCCAACATCGAGCTGCCGGGGGATGCAGCCATCGCGCTGGCGGCCGGCGCGGTCGGCGTAGGTTTGTTCCGCAGCGAGTTCCTGTTCATGAACCGCGAAGGCGCGCTCCCCGGCGAGGACGAGCAGTTCGAGGCCTATCGCGACGCGGTGCTGGCACTGGGCGGGCTGCCGGTGACGATCCGCACCGTCGACGTCGGCGCCGACAAGCCACTGGAGCGCATGACGCAGCAGGAGCTTCGGCACGAACACGGGCTCAACCCTGCACTGGGTCTGCGGGCCATCCGCTGGAGTCTTTCGGAGCCGGGCATGTTCCGCCAGCAGTTGAGAGCCATCCTGCGTGCCAGTGCATTCGGCAAGGTGCGCATCCTGGTGCCCATGGTGGCCCATCTGGCCGAGGTCAAGCTCATCTTCGAGGCACTGGCGCGTGCGCGCCAGCAGCTGGACGATGCCGGCCGCACCTACAGCCACGTCGAGATCGGCGCCATGGTCGAGGTGCCGGCGGCGGCATTGCTGATCGAGCGCTTTCTTCAGCACTTCGACTTCGTCTCTATAGGCACCAACGACCTCATTCAGTACACGCTCGCGGTCGACCGCGCGGACGAAGCTGTGGCGCATCTCTACGACCCCTGGCATCCCGCCGTGTTGGGCCTGATCCACCAGACTATACGTACGGCAAACGCCATGGGCCGGGGAGTCAGCGTGTGCGGCGAGATGGCGGGCGATGCTGCCTTCACCGAGCTGCTGCTGGCCATGGGTTTGCGCAGCTTCTCTATGCACCCGGCGCGTATCGCCTCCATCAAACAGCGGGTATTGCGCGCCGACGTACGATCGTTGCAATCGCGCCTTCCGGCGGTGCTGGCCAGCGAGGACCCCGAGGCGACGCTGCGGGCGGCTTCCCTCGACCGCCTGGCGCACTGAGCCCGGCATTCGCCGATAGGCGTTCAGAAAAACCCATCCAAGAGTCTTGCGCCATCGAAAAAGCCTGTGATACAGTCATGGGCTGCGCTCTTCACCGGAGACGCCACCAAGCAAGCAGCTTGCAAGCGACACCAGCGAAGAAAACAGAAAGCCGAAGCGCTTGACAGTGGTTTAGAAAACATGTCAGAATCTAAGGCTGCACTCTTCCAAAGACGGCGGCAAGCAAAACAGCTTGCAGCGTCCCCGAAGAGGGTGTAAGGAAAGACCAAGTACTTGACATTGGTTTCGAAAACATGTCAGAATCGCGGTCTTCGCTGATCACAGATCAGCGACGCAAAAGCTGTAAAGCGGATGCGAAGCTCTTTAACAACATACAGCCGATAAGCGTGGGCGTTTGAGGCGAGTGCCAGATTCAGTGGTGACACTGAATCAGGTCTAAACGACCTTAAACGCTCATGGAAAATTGAAGTGAAGTTCACTTCGATTCCTATGAGTAAACATCAAGATCGAACTGAAGAGTTTGATCCTGGCTCAGATTGAACGCTGGCGGCATGCCTTACACATGCAAGTCGAACGGTAACGCGGGGCAACCTGGCGACGAGTGGCGAACGGGTGAGTAATATATCGGAACGTGCCCAGT
>JBBRBW010000017.1:0-56564 GCA_038205425.1 Burkholderiales bacterium
CCCGACACACGCAGCACGGTGCAGTTCACGCCAGCCCGCCAGCGCCACCCGCGGGCCCGCGGGGGGTAGGCGCCCCGGCCCGCCCCCCACCTCCGGTCGGGGGCGCTGGGCCCCCCCCCGGCCGGCGGCAGCCGCGCCGAGGTCACGACCACGCTGTCGCTGGTCGACCCGATGCAGCAGGCGCCGACACGTGTGCTGGCCGAGCTGCCCGGTGGCGGCTGGTCGGGCATCGAGGTGGCGCCGGACGAAAGGCAGCTGGCGCTCACGCGCTACGTCTCGGCGGGCGAGTCCGAGGTCTGGCTCATCGACATCGCCAGCCGCCAGCGCAAGCGGGTGCTGCCGGCGCCCGGGGAAACGCTGCGTGCCAGCCACTTCACCGGCAACTGGTCGGCCGACGGCAAGGCACTGTTCATCGCCAGCGACCGCGCCAGCGAGTTCCGCGAGCTGATGCGCTACGACATCGCCAGCGGCGCGCTCACGCGCCTGACAGCCAGCACGCCCTGGGACGTGGCCGAGGGCAGCGTGAGCGCTGACGGCCGCCACCTGGCCTTCGTCGCCAACGTCGACGGCCGCGACGAGCTGCGCCTGCTCGACGCCACCAGCGGCGCGCCACGCACGCTGCCCGCCACGCTGCCCGCCGGCAGCACCACACGTGCCGACTTCCACCCCAGCCGGCCCGAGCTGGCGCTGGTCGTCAACAGCACCCAGGGCCCGGCCCAGGTGCACAGCCTGGACATGGCCACCGGCACCGTCACCGCGTGGACCAAGCCCGCCGGCCTCGAAGGCCTGGACCTGGCCAGCCTGCCCGAGCAGCAGGTGGTGCGCTGGAAGAGCTTCGACGGCCTGACGGTCAGCGGCATCCTGACGCTGCCGCCGGCGCGCTTCACCGGCAAGCGCCCGGTACTGATGATGGTGCACGGCGGGCCCGAGGCGCAGGCCAAGCTGGGCTGGCAGGGGCGCACCAACCACCTCGTGCAGCAACTCGGCATCGCCATCCTGCAGCCCAACGTGCGCGGCAGCAGCGGTTATGGCAAGACCTTCCTGGCGCTGGACAACGGCCGCCTGCGCGAGGACTCCGTCAAGGACATGGGCACCGCCGTCGACTGGATCGCCGGCCACCCGCGCCTGGACGCGCAGCGGGTCGTGGTGGCCGGCGGCAGCTACGGCGGCTACATGGCGCTGGCCGCCAGTACACGCCTGGCCGACCGCATTGCCGGCGCCGCGGCCACGGTGGGCATCAGCAACTTCGTGCCCTTTCTCGAGAACACCGAGAGCTACCGCCGCGACCTGCGCCGCGTTGAATATGGCGAAGAGCGCGACCCCGCGATGCGCCAGCTCCTGACCGGCATCTCGCCGCTGACGCATGTCGAGAAGATCACCAGGCCGCTGCTGGTGGCGCAGGGCAAAAACGACCCGCGTGTGCCCTGGACCGAGAGCGAGCAGATCGTGCGCAGCCTGCAGGCCCGCGGCACGCCGGTGTGGTACCTGCTGGCCGACAACGAAGGCCAGGGCTTCACGCGGCGCGAGAACGCGGACTTCTACTTCGTGGCGCTGATGCAGTTCCTGCAGCAGACGGTGCAGCCATGAGCCCGCAGCACGGCGCGTGGCCGCGGCAGGTGGCGGCGCTGGTGGTTGCAGCCACCCAGGTCACGCTGCTCGTCGCCTGCAGCACGCCGGCGCCGGCGCCGCCGTTGCGCTTCACGCAGCCGGTGGTTCTGCTGGGTGAGGTGCACGACAACGCCGCGCAGCACAGGCTGCGGCTGGAGGCCTTCCGCGCCTGGCTCGACACCGGCGCGCGCCCGGCGCTGGCGCTCGAACAGTTCGACCGCGACAAGCAGGCCGATATCGACCGCCTGCTGGCGCAGACGCCCAGACCCGACGCCGACGCACTGATCGCCGCGGCCGGCGGCAAGGGCTGGCTGTGGCAGCACTACCGGCCCTTCATCGCCCTGGCGCTCGAACGTGGCCTGCCCATCGTGGCCGCCAACGTGCCGCGCGACGAAGCGCGACAGGTGATGCGCGGCGGCCTGGCCGCCGCCGGCTTCCGCGCCGACGTGCCGGCGGCCGTACTGCAGGCCCAGGCCGAGGGCATCGAGGCCAGCCACTGCGGCATGCTCGACGTCGACACTGCGCAGCGCATGGCGCTGGCCCAGGTGGCGCGCGACCAGTTCATGGCGCAGGTGCTGCAAAAACACGCCGACCGCGGCGTGGTGCTGCTGGCCGGCAACGGCCACGTGCGCACCGACGTGGGTGCGCCGCTGTGGCTGCCGGCGGCGGTGCGTGCGCGCAGCGAAGCCATCGGCATGCTGGAAGAAGGCGACGACGTGACGGCCTACGACCGCCGCGTCTTCACCCCGGCGCAGGAACGGCCCGACCCGTGCGCGGCGATGCGGGCGCCGAAGCGCTGAGGCCGTTCTCGGCCCGTTGCGGACGTCGCCAACGTCCGCAACGGGCCGCCAGCAGCCCTTCAACGCATCTCAACGCAGTGCGGCCCTTGCATTGCGGAACATGCGCATCCACGGGCTCGGCGCCGACACGTCACCACCGCTCCAGCTCATCTGCACGTTGCGGAACACACGCTCGGGGTGTGGCATCAGCACCGTGAAACGGCCGTCGGCGGTGGTCACCGACGTCAGGCCTTCGGGGCTGCCGTTCGGGTTGAAGGGATAGGCCTCGGTCGGCTGGCCGTGGTGGTCGACGAAACGCATGGCGCGCTGCACGGTCTTGGTGTCGCCGCGCTGGCTGAAGTCGGCGTAACCCTCGCCATGGGCCACCGCGATGGGCAGGCGGCTGCCGGCCATGCCGGTGAAAAAGAGGCTGGGGCATTGCAGCACCTCCACCATCGAAAGCCGGGCCTCGAACTGCTCACTCTTGTTGCGCGTGAACTTCGGCCAGGCCTGCGCGCCGGGGATCAGGGCGGCCAGCGCGGCCATCATCTGGCAGCCGTTGCACACGCCTAGAGCGAGGGTGTCGGGGCGTCCGAAGAAGGCCGCGAACTGCTCGGCGAGCAGCGGGTTGAAAAGGATGC
The DNA here is from genome assembly GCA_038205425.1 of Burkholderiales bacterium. Classification (GTDB taxonomy): domain Bacteria; phylum Pseudomonadota; class Gammaproteobacteria; order Burkholderiales; family Burkholderiaceae_C; genus Rubrivivax. The sequence goes on from JBBRBW010000017.1 coordinate 3,029, forward strand.
TGCGCGCCCAGCCTTCGCCTGCACCCAGCGTGTCGCCGTAGCTGAAGCCACCACAGGCGACGAGCCCCTGGAAGTCGGCCAGCTTCGCGCGGCCAGCTTGCAGGTCGCTCATGTGCACGTCGAAGGTGTCGAAGCCCGCCGCATGCAGGGCGCGGCTCATCTCGACCTGCGAGTTGACGCCCTGCTCGCGCAGGATGGCCATCTTCGGACGCGTGCTGTGCACGGCGGGAGCGGCCGTCGCATCGAAACTCAGGCGCACGTGCAGGCCCGGATCGTCGGGCACGCCGGCAGCGGCGTGTTCGCTGTCGGCGCAGGCCGGGTTGTCGCGTTGGCGCGCGATGCGCCAGCTGACTTCGTCCCACTGCTGGTGCAGGGCCTGCAGCGGCGCGCTGTACTGGCACTTCGCGTCGCGCCAGACCTCGACCACGCCCCGCTCGTTGGGCTTGCCGACAAAATGTGCGTGGCGGCTCAGGCCGTGTTCGCGCAGCGTCGCCATGACTTCGTTGCGCAGCGCGGTGGGCACCTGCAGCACGGCACCGAGTTCCTCGTTGAACAGCGCCTTCAGCGTCAGTTCGTTGCGGCGCTCACTCACCTGGCCGGCCCAGTTCTTCGAGTCTCCGTATTCGGCGCGGCTGTCGCCGATGCCATCGCCTTCGGTGACCAGGATGTCGACGTTCAGGCTCACGCCGAGCCTGCCCGCGAAGGCCATCTCGCACACCGCGGCCCACAGGCCGCCGTCGCTGCGGTCGTGGTAGGCCAGGATGCGGCCCTGGGCACGCAGCGCGTTCACGGCCGCCACCAGGTTCTTCAGCAGGGCCGGATCGTCGAGGTCGGGCACTTCATGGCCGAACTGGCCGCACACCTGCGCCAGCATGCTGCCGCCCATGCGCATCCTGCCCTGCCCCAGGTCGACGAGCACCAGCGTCGTGTCGCCCGGCTGCAGTTGCGGCGTGAGCGTGCCGCGCACGTCGTCCAGCGTGGCAAACGCGGTGACGATCAGCGACACCGGCGCAGTGACCTGCTTCGTCACGCCGGCATCGACCCAGCGGGTTTTCATCGACAGCGAATCCTTGCCCACCGGGATGCCGATGCCCAGCGCGGGGCAGAGCTCCAGGCCGACGGCGCGCACGGTGTCGTAGAGCGCGGCGTCTTCACCCGGCTCGCCGCAGGCCGCCATCCAGTTGGCGCTGAGCTTGACGCGCGACAGCGCGATGGGCGCGGCCAGCAGGTTGGTGATCGCCTCGGCCACCGCCATGCGACCCGAAGCCGGCGCGTTCAGCGCGGCCAGCGGCGTGCGTTCGCCCATCGCCATGGCCTCGCCGCGGAAAGCTTCGAAGTCGGCCAGCGTCACCGCGCAGTCGGCCACCGGCACCTGCCAGGGGCCGACCATCGGGTCGCGGTGGTTCAGGCCGCCCACCGTGCGGTCGCCGATGGTGACGAGGAAACGTTTGCTCGCCACCGTGGGGTGGCGCAGCACGTCCAGCGCCACCTGCTCCAGCTTGACGCCGGTCAGGTCCAGCGGCGCCGCGGTACGCACCACGCGTTGCACGTCGCGGTGCACCTTGGGCGGCTTGCCCAGCAGCACGTCCATCGGCATGTCGATCACACGTTCGCCGCCGGGGCCGTCTTCCAGCACCAGCTCGCGCTCGGCCGTGACCACGCCGACGACGGCGTAGGGGCAGCGTTCACGCACGGCCATCTGCTCGAAGATCGGCATCAGGTCGGGGTCGATGGCCAGCACGTAGCGTTCCTGGCTCTCGTTGCACCAGACTTCCTTGGGCGCCAGCCCGGTCTCTTCCAGCGGCACCTTGCGCAGGTCGAAGGTGGCGCCCTGCCCTGCGCCGTCCACCAGTTCGGGGAAGGCGTTGCTGATGCCCCCGGCACCGACGTCGTGGATGGCCAGGATGGGGTTGTGCGAGCCCGGCGCGGCGCACGGCCGTTCCGAAGCCGCGCCATCCCCCCCGGGGGGCATGGGGGCTCCAAGACGCCAGCAATGGTTGATGACTTCCTGGGCGCGGCGCTGGATCTCGGGGTTGCCGCGCTGCACGCTGTCGAAGTCCAGCGCCGCGGTGTTGGTGCCGGCGGCCATCGAACTGGCCGCGCCGCCTCCCATGCCGATGCGCATGCCCGGCCCGCCCAGCTGCACCAGCAGCGTGCCGGGGCCGAAGGGCAGCTTCTTCACCTGGTCGGCACTGATGCTGCCCAGCCCGCCGGCGATCATGATGGGCTTGTGGTAGCCGCGCTGCACGCCGGCCACCGACATCTCGAAGACGCGGAAGTAGCCGCCCAGGTTGGGGCGGCCGAACTCGTTGTTGAAGGCCGCGCCGCCCAGCGGGCCCTCGGTCATGATCTGCAGCGCGCTGGCGATGTGGCCGGGCTTGCCGACCGGCGCCTGTTCCCAGGGCTCGTGGGTTCCCGGCAGGTACAGGTTGCCGACGCTGAAGCCGGTGACACCGGCCTTCGGCGTCGCACCACGGCCGGTGGCGCCCTCGTCGCGTATCTCGCCGCCGGCACCCGTGCTGGCGCCGGGGAAGGGGCTGATCGCCGTGGGGTGGTTGTGCGTCTCCACCTTCATCAGCACATGGACGAGCCCGTCGCGCAGTCCGTAGGCCGGCGCGTTCGTGTAGCCCTGCGGCAGCCAGCGCTGCACCGGGCCGCCTTCCATCACCGCGGCGTTGTCGTCATAGGCGACGACCGTGTGCTGCGGCGAGGTCTTCTCGGTGTGGCGGATCATGCCGAACATCGACAGCGGCTCTTCGATGCCGTCGATGGTGAACTTCGCGTTGAAGATCTTGTGGCGGCAGTGTTCGCTGTTGGCCTGCGCGAACATCATCAGCTCGACGTCGCTCGGGTTGCGGCCCAGCTTGCCGAAGGCCGCCACGAGGTAGTCGATCTCGTCGTCGGACAGCGCCAGGCCGAACTCGGCATTCGCCGCGGCCAGGGCCTTCCTGCCAGGTTCGGGGCCCGCGCCAAGCACGTCGACGTGCAACAGCGGGGCCGCGGGCTGGGCGTCGAAGAGGTGGGCCGCGGCCTCGCGTTCGAAGGCCACGCTCTCGGTCATGCGGTCGTGCAGCAGCACCGCCACCGCGGCGCGCTCGGCGGCCGACAGCGGCTTCGCGCTGCCCAGCAGCGGGCTCTTCAGGCCCAGCCGGAACTCGGTGACACGCTCGACGCGGTGCAGGGTCAGCCCGCCCTCGGCGCCAGCGGCGCCGATGCCACAGTTCCGTGCAATGTCGCTGGCCTTGCTGGCCCAGGGCGAAACCGTGCCCAGGCGGGGCATCACCACCACCAGCTCGCCGCCACCCGAACCGGTGTGGGCATAGCCGTAATGCAGCAGCGCCTGCAAGCCGTCGAGCTGTGCACGGCCGGGCGCGCTGTCGAAGGCCACCCAGTGCACGTGGCGCGCCGCCACGGCGGTGATGCGCGGGCATACCGCCTGCAGCTGAGCCAGCAGCGCCTGGGCGCGGAAGGCCGAGAGCGCGTCGCCGCCCTCGAAGTGCACAAGATGGAGGGGCGTGGCGCTCATGCGTTCCCGGCTGGAATCCGGCGGAGGGAGAGGAAGCCGACGATTTTAGAGGCCCGGTGGGATAATGCCCCGATGGCTATTTCCATCAAGACCGCCGCCGAGATCGAAGGCATGCGCCTGGCCGGCCGGCTGGCCAGCGAAGTGCTGGACATGCTCACGCCGCACATGCGTGCCGGCGTCACGACGCTCGAACTCGACCGCCTGGCGCACGACCACATGGTGCACCTGCAGGGCGGCATCCCGGCCACGCTGGGTTACCAGCCACCGGGCTACCCGGCCTACCCGGCGTCCTTGTGCTCGTCGCTGAACGACGTGGTGTGCCACGGCATCCCCGACGACCGGCCGCTGAAGAACGGCGACATCGTCAACATCGACATCACCGTCATCAAGGACGGCTGGCACGGCGACAACAGCCGCATGTACATCGTCGGTGAAGGCAGCATCGCCGCGAAGCGCCTGTGCCAGATCACCTTCGACGCCATGTGGAAGGGCATCGTGAAGGTCAAGCCCGGTGCGCGTCTGGGCGACATCGGCCACGCCATCCAGACCTTCGCCGAAACGGCGGGCTTCTCGGTCGTGCGCGAGTTCTGCGGTCACGGCGTCGGCGCGCGTTTCCACGAGGAACCGCAGGTGCTGCACTACGGCCGCCCGGGCACGCTGGAAGGGCTGGTGCCGGGCATGATCTTCACGATCGAGCCCATGATCAACGCCGGCAAGCGCGACATCAAGGAAGACCGCCGCGGCAACCGCCCCTACGATGGCTGGACCATCGTCACGCGCGACCGCAGCCTGTCCGCGCAGTGGGAGCACACGGTGCTCGTCACCGACGGCGGCTACGAGGTGCTGACCGTCAGTGCCGGCAGCCCGCCGCCGCCCGAATTCGCGCCCGCGGGCTACGGCGGCCAGGCGGCAGCCTGCATGTCGCCGCCGGTGCTGGCCACGTCCTGAAGCGCATGCCCCCCGTGGCCGTCGCGGTCGGCCCCGTCACTGATCTGGCTGCCGACCTGCCCGCCGACCTGGCCGCCGAGCGCCTGGCGGCCTTGCGCACCCACTTTCGCGACAGCAAGTCGGCGCTGCTGGTGCACTTCCGCGGCGCCCGCGCCACGGCGCCCGCCGCCGCGCAACTGGTGAAGGCGCTGGCACGGCAGGTCGACGCCACGCTGGCCCTCTTGTGGGCCGATGCCGGCATGCCAGCCGACGCCGCGCTGCTGGCCGTCGGCGGCTACGGTCGCGGCGAGCTCTTCCCCTACTCCGACGTCGACGTGCTGGTGCTGCTGCCCGCCACGCGCGCCGGCGCCAGCGCGCCCGACGAGGCTACCGCCACCGCGGTCGGGCGCTTCGTCACCACCTGCTGGGACGTCGGGCTGGAGATCGGCTCTTCGGTGCGCACCATCGACGAATGCCTCGCCGAATCGGCGCGCGACGTCACGGTGCAGACGTCGTTGCTCGAGGCGCGCCCCCTGTGCGGCGCGCGGCGCCTTTACAACCGCTTCGTCAAGGCCCACGCAGCGGCGATGGAGCCGCGCGCCTTCCTGCGCGCCAAGACGCTGGAGATGCAGCAGCGCCACGTCAAGTACGAGGGCACGCCCTACGCGCTGGAGCCGAACTGCAAGGAGAGCCCGGGGGGCTTGCGCGATCTGCAGGTCGTGATCTGGGTGGCGCGCGCGGCCGGGCTGGGCCGCACCTGGGGTGAACTGGCCAGCAAGGGGCTGATCACCGCGTTCGAGGCGCGCCAGCTGCTGCGCCACGAAGGCACGCTGAAGTTGATCCGCGCACGGCTGCACACGGTGGCCGGCCGGCGTGAAGACCGCCTCGTCTTCGACCTGCAGACCGCCACCGCCGAGAGCTTCGGCTACCGGGCGACGAAGGAACAGCGCAGCTCGGAAGTGCTGATGCGGCACTACTACTGGGCGGCCAAGGCGGTGACGCAGCTCAACCAGATCCTGATGCTGAACATCGAGGAGCGCATCAGCGGGTCGGCCGATGCGCCGATGCGCCCGATCACCGCTCGCTTCTTCGACCGTGCCGGCATGCTGGAAGTGGCCAGCGACGACCTCTACCTCGAGAACCCGCACGCCATCCTCGAGACCTTCCTCGTCTTCCAGCAGACGCCGGGCCTGCAGGGCTTGAGCGCACGCACGCTGCGCGCGCTGTACAACGCGCGCAAGGTGATGAGCGCGCCCTTCCGCCACGACCCCATCAACCGCGAGCTGTTCATGGACATCCTGCGTCAGCCCAAGGGCCTGACGCACGCGCTGCGGCTGCTGAACCAGACCAGCGTGCTGGGGCGCTACCTGTGGGTGTTCAGGCGCATCGTCGGGCGCATGCAGCACGACCTGTTCCACGTCTACACGGTCGACCAGCACATCCTGATGGTGGTGCGCAACGTGCGCCGCTTTTTCATCCCCGAACACGCGCACGAGTACCCCTTCTGCAGCCAGCTCGCGGCGCAGTGGGATCCGCCGTGGCTGCTCTACGTGGCGGCGCTCTTTCACGACATCGCCAAGGGCCGCGGCGGCGACCATTCCGACCTCGGCGCCGTCGAGGCGCGGCGCTTCTGCCGCGCCCACGGCATCTCGCGCGACGATACCCAGCTCGTCGAGTTCCTGGTGCAGCATCATCTGACGATGAGCCGCGTGGCACAGAAGGAAGACCTCTCCGACGCCGACGTCATCGCCAACTTCGCGCGCCTCGTCGGCACACCGCGGCGGCTGACCGCGCTGTACCTGCTGACGGTGGCCGACATCCGCGGCACCAGCCCGCGCGTCTGGAACGCCTGGAAGGGCAAGCTGCTGGAAGACCTCTACCGCACGACGCTGCGCGCCCTGGGCGGCGCCCAGCCCAACGGCGACGCCGAGATCGAGGCGCGCAAGCTCGAGGCGCGGCAGAACCTGGCGCTGCACTCCGCGCTGCCCGGCACCGAGGTGCCGCTGTGGCAGACGCTGGAGGTGAGCTACTTCGCGCGCCACGACGCGGCCGACATCGCCTGGCACGCGCGCACGTTGTGGCGCCACGTCGAGACCCAGGTGCCGATCGTGCGCTCCCGCGCCAGCTCGGTGGGCGACGGCCTGCAGGTGCTGGTCTACACACCCGACCGACGCGACCTCTTCGCGCGCATCTGCGGCTATTTCGACAGCGCCGGCTTCAGCATCCTGGACGCCAAGATCCACACCACGCGCAGCGGCTACGCGCTCGACACCTTCCAGGTCGTGGCCACGAACCAGTGGCCCGACATGGCCGGCGGCGCCGACGCCGAACTGAAGTACCGCGACCTGATCTCTCTGGTGGAGACGCAGGCCGCGCTGGCGCTGGCCAGCGAAGGCCCGCTGCCCGAACCGCGCAGCGGCCGCGTCTCGCGACGCGTGCGCAGCTTCCCGGTGACACCGCGTGTCTCGCTGGCGCCCGACGAACGGGCGCAACGCTGGCTGCTGACGGTGACGGCCAGCGACCGCTCGGGCCTGCTCTACGCCATCGCACGGGTGCTCGGCCGCAACCACGTCAACCTGCAGCTCGCCAAGGTGACGACGCTGGGCGAACGGGTCGAAGACACCTTCCTCGTCGACGGCCCCGAACTGCAGAAGAGCAAGGCGCAGCTGCGCATCGAGAGCGAGCTGCTCGACGCCGTCAGCGCAGCGGCGCCGTGACGGCCTGCCCGCCGACGGCGCCGCGACCATGAGCCTGCGCCGCACCACCGCCACCGACGCCATCGCCCAGCTCGGCCGCTACGACGCCGTCATCGACGCGCGCAGCGAAAGCGAATACGCCGAAGACCACTTGCCCGGCGCCGTCAACTGGCCGGTGCTCGATGACACGCAGCGCGCCGAGATCGGCATCCAGTACAAGCAGGTCTCGCCTTTCGACGCCCGCAAGCGCGGCGCGGTCATGGTGGCGCGCAGTATCGCGCGGCACGTCGAGACCCACGCCGCGGCGCTACGGCGCGAGTGGAAGCCGCTGGTCTACTGCTGGCGCGGCGGCCAGCGCTCGGGCGCGCTGGCGCAGGTGCTGGGCGAGATCGGTTTCCAGGTCAGCGTGCTCGAAGGCGGCTACCGCGAATTCCGCCGCGCCGTGCTGGCCGAACTGGAAACGCTGCCGGCCGGCTTGCGCTGGCGTGTGCTGTGCGGCCGCACCGGCAGCGCGAAGAGCCGGCTGCTGCAGGCGTTGGCGGCGCAGGGCGCACAGGTGCTCGACCTCGAGGCGCTGGCCTGCCACCGCGGCAGCGTGCTGGGCCCGCTGCCGGGGCAGCCGCAGCCTTCGCAGAAGGCCTTCGAGACGGCGGTCTGGCAGGCGCTGCGCGGCTTCAGCGCCGAGCGCCCGGTGTTCGTCGAAGGCGAGAGCCGCACCATCGGCCGCCTGCGTGTGCCCGAGCGGGTGCTCGAGCAACTGCGCGCCGCGCCCTGCCTGCAGCTGCAGATGCCGCTGCAGGCGCGTGTCGACTTCCTGCTGCACGACTACGCCCACTTCGTCGACGACGTCGAGAGCTTCTGCGAACGTCTGGCCGCGCTGCGCGAACTGCGCGGCGCCTCGGTGGTGGAAGCCTGGCAGGCCGAGGCCCGGGCCGGCCGCATCGCCGGCGTGGTGCAAGAGCTGCTGACGCTGCACTACGACCCGGTCTACGAAAAGTCGATGCAGCGCAACTTCACCCAGTTCGCGACGGCCACGCCGGTGCTGCTGGCCGACGGCGAGCCTGCCACGCTGGCCGCAGCCGCCGCGCGGCTCGTCGCGGCCTGAGCCGGCGCAAGCGTAGCGCCGGCCCGCCTGCCTACACTCGTCCGCTGCTCGTCCAAGACATGCCGATGCCCAAACCCGAAGACACCCCGACACCCCCCGGCTTCCGCATCCAGGCCGTGCCGCCCGGCCGACCCTGGGTCTGGCTGGCGCGCGGCTGGGTCGATCTGCTGCGCTGCCCGTTGCCCGGGCTGATCCACGGCCTTGCCGCGGCCTGTTTCGGCGCGCTGCTGCTGTTCCTGGCGCGCGACCGCTTCTGGCTGCTGGCCGGCAGCTTCAGCGGCTTCCTGCTCGTCGCGCCGCTGGTGGCCACGGGCCTGTATGCGGTCAGCCGTGCGCTCGAACAGGGGCGGCGCGGCAACCTGGCCACGGCGCTGGCGGCCTGGAAACCCAGCGACCACCGGCTGGTCGTCTTCGGCGGTCTGCTGGCACTGGCCGGCACCGGCTGGGTGCTGACCTCGGCCGCACTCATCACGCGCTTCGCGGCCGCACCGGTGAACAGCCCGCACGACTTCCTGCATGTCGTCTTGCTGGCGCCGCAGGGTTACCTGTTCGAGATCTGGCTGGTGCTGGGCAGCGTGCTGGCGGCGCCGATGTTCGCCAGCAGCGTGGTCGCCATCCCGATGCTGCTGGACCGGCCGCAGGGCGTGCTCACCGCCGTCACCACCAGCGTCGGCGCGGCACTGGCCAACCCGCTGGCGATGGCGCTGTGGGCCACGCTGCTGCTCACGCTGACGCTCATCGGCATGGCCACCGCCATGGTCGGCCTGATCGTCGTCGTGCCCTGGCTGGCCCACGCCAGCTGGCACGCCTACCGCGACCTCGTGCAGCCCGACGCGCCCGAAGCACGCTGATGTTCGGCTACAGCGAAGAGCAGATCGCGCAGTTCGGGCTGACCTTCGGGGTCGGCGCCTTCATGCTGTACATGGTGTTCATCATCCTGCAGCTGGCGCGCGAATCGAAGGCGGGCAAGTTCGGCACCTTCATCCTGCTGCTGGCGCTGGGCTTCGGGCTCGTGGGTTTTGTCGCCAAGTCGGTGATCAAGTACTTCATCGAAGGCAGCCCGTGAAACCCCAGGCCTTCGTGCACCTGCCGGCGCTGCGCGAGCGCATCGTGCCGCCCGAGCAGTCGGCGCTGCGCGTCACGCCGGTGGTGATGGCGATGTGGGACGAACGTGCGCGCCTGCTGGGCCGGCCCGCCAACTGGCGCCTGAGCGACGCCGAGGTCGAAGCCTCGCGCCGCGCCACGCTGGGCGCGCGCGACCCGAAGCAGGACCTCTGGGTCTACGGCTACGGTTCGCTGATGTGGGACCCGGCCCTGCACTTCGAGGAGGTGCGCCGCGCCAGCCTGCCCGGGCACCAGCGCCGCTTCAGCTTCCGCACCCACATCGGGCGCGGCTCGCCGGCCTGCCCGGGCCTGATGCTGTCGATCGAGCCGCGGCCGGGCTGCTGCGAGGGCCTGGCCTTCCGTGTCGCCGCGGCCTGCGCCGAAGCCGAGACGGCCATCCTGTGGCGCCGCGAGATGCTGCGCGGCGCCTACACGCCGCGCCTGCTGCCGATGGACACGCCGCAGGGCGCCATCACGGCGCTGGTCTTCCTGTCAAACCCGGCGCACCCCGACCATGTCGGCGAACTGCCGCCGCAGGAAACCGCGCGCCTGATCGCCAACGCGGAAGGCGTGATCGGCCGCAACCGCGACTACGTCGAGCAGCTCGCCACGCAGCTGCGCTGCCTGGGCATCGCCGACGCCTATATCGAAGGGCTGCACGCCGATATCCAGCTCGCGCCCGTGGACTGAGCGCGGGCCGGGGCCTGTGCTCAGCCGGCCCGCCTGAAATCGCGGCCCGGCCGTTCGCCAGCTCACCCCGCCCGCCGGCAAGCATGCCGGCGGTCTGGGCTGCAGCGAGCAGGTGTGCGCAGGCACTCCTGCTCGTCCTCAGCCGGTCCGCGTGAAATCGCGGCCCGGCGTTCGCCAGGCGCGAGGCGCCTTCCGGCGCCCCGCGTCCGGGCTCACCCCATGTGCAGGCCGCCGTTGCAGCTGATTTCGGCACCGGTCGTGAAGCCCGAGTCGGGCCCGGCGAGCCAGGCGCAGATGGAGCCGATCTCTTCCGGCTGGCCCAGGCGCTTCACCGGAATGGTGGCCACGATCTTCTCCAGCACCTCGGGCTTGATGGCGCGGACCATGTCGGTGCCGATGTAGCCGGGGCTCACGGTATTCACGGTGACACCCTTGTTGGCCATTTCCTGCGCCAGTGCCATCGTGAAACCGTGCATGCCGGCCTTGGCCGCCGAGTAGTTGGTCTGGCCTGCCTGGCCCTTTTCGCCGTTGACCGAGCTGATCTGGATGATGCGGCCCCAGCCCTTTTCCACCATGCCCGGCACCACCTGCTTGGTGACGTTGAACATGCTGTTCAGGTTGGTATCGATGACGGCGTGCCAGTCTTCCGGCGTCATCTTCAGGAACATGCGATCGCGCGTGATGCCGGCGTTGTTCACCAGCACGTCGATGGCGCCGTGAACTTCACGCGCCTTGTTGAAGGCCTCCACGGTGCTGTCCCAGTCGGCCACATTGCCCACGGAGGCGACGAACTCGTAGCCCAGCGCCTTCTGCTCGGCCAGCCACTTGGCGTGGTCGCGGCTGGGGCCGCAGCCGGCGATGACGGTGAAACCGTCCTTGGCCAGCCGCTGGCAGATGGCGGTGCCGATGCCACCCATGCCGCCCGTCACGTATGCCACTTTCTTGCTCATTCTTCGCTCCTTGTCTCGATGTTGTGAGCCTCACCCGGCGCCGCCGTGCGGTCAATCGGGTTCGCCCTGTGTTTGGCCTGCTTCATGCAGACCGCCTTGCGTTCGGCAGCCCGGGCCCCGCCCACGGCCGCCGCCATCGCCGCGCCGGCAGACCGGCCTAGACCTTGACCTTGACGTAGCGGCCCGGCGCCGGCTCGATGGCCTTGAACTTCGCGCTGCCCGGCGCCTTGGGCGCGTTCACGAGCCTGCCGCCGTGCGGCTTGAGCCATTCCGACCAGGTCGGCCACCAGCTGCCGGCGTGTTCGGTCGCGCCCTTGAACCAGTCGTCGGCCTTGGCCGGCAGCTTGCTGTTCGTCCAGAAGCTGCGCTTGCCCTTGGCCGGCGGGTTGATGACCCCGGCGATGTGGCCGCTGGCACCGAGCACGAAGGTCTTGGGGCCGCTGACCAGCGGCATCGAGGCGTAGGCCGCCGGCCAGGGCACGATGTGGTCCTCGCGCGAGCCGTAGACGAAACCCGGCGCCTCTATGGCGCCGAGGTCGACCTTCTCGCCGCACACCGTCAGCTTGCCGGGCTGCTTCAGCTCGTTCTGCAAGTAGGTGTGGCGCAAGTACCAGCAGTACATGGGCCCGGGCAGGTTGGTGCTGTCGCCGTTCCAGTAGAGCAAATCGAACGGCGGCGGCGATTCACCCTTCAGGTAGTTGCCTACGACATAGTTCCAGACCAGGTCGTTGGGGCGCAGGAAGCTGAAGGTGGTGGCCAGTTCCTTGCCCTTGAGCATGCCGGGGCCTCCGGGCGCTTCGTCGCCGATGGTGAAGTCGCGCAGCTTGACCGAGGCCTCGTCGATGAAGATGTCGAGTATGCCGGTGCTCTCGAAGTCGAGCAGCGTGGTCAGCAGCGTGACGCTGTGAGCCGGCTGTTCGCCGCGAGCGGCCAGCACCGCCAGCGCGGTGGACAGGATGGTGCCGCCGACGCAGAAGCCCAGCGTGTTGATCGTGTCCTGGCCGCTGATGGCCTGCACCGTCTGGATGGCGGCGATCGGGCCTTCGGCGATGTAGTCGTCCCAGGTCTTGTGGCGCAGCGACTCGTCGGGGTTGCGCCAGCTCACGACGAAGGTGCGGTGGCCCTGCTCGACGGTGTAGCGGATGACCGAGTTCTCGGGCTGCAGGTCGAGGATGTAGTACTTGTTGATGCAGGGCGGCACGAAGAGCATGGGCCGCTCGTGCACCTTGGCCGTGAGCGGCTTGTACTCGATGAGCTGGAAGAGCTCGTTTTCGAACACCACGGTGCCTTCGCTGGTGGCGACGTTCCTGCCCACCTCGAACACACTTTCGTCGGTCTGCGAGACATGGCCCTTCTGCAGGTCCTGCAGCAGGTGCTGCATGCCGGTGGCGATGCTCTCGCCCTGGGTCTCCAGCGCCTTCTTCAGCGCGTCGGGGTTGAGCGCCAGGCAGTTGCTGGGGCTGGCCATGTCGACCCACTGCTGCACGGCGAAACGGATGCGTGCCTTGGTCTTGGCATCACCTTCCACGCTCTCGGCCATCTGCAGCAGCGCACGCGCGTTCAGCAGGTACATCTGTGCGGTGTAGGCCGCCGCCGGGTTGCTGGCCCAGTCGGTGCTGCCGAAGCGGCGGTCGGTCAGCGGCGCCGGCCGCACCGCCTCGTCGCCCTGCAGGCGCTGCAGCGACTGGTTCCAGACATCGGTGGCGCTCTTGACGTAGTCGGTCTGGATCTGCGCCAACTGCGCCGCCGGCAGGTTCAGCCCGGCCATGGACTTGAAGATGTCCTGGACGGCAACCCCGAATGCCTGGACGGGCCCGGCAAGGGGCAATGAGGTCGGGGTAATCTTGGCGGTCACGGGCGCGTCTCCAGTCGTAGGGGGCGGGTTGGCGGCACTCGAAGGTGCGCCGCCCGGCTTGTGCATGATTTCACGTTTGTACGTCATCGCGCTGACACTGTCATGACGTGAAGGCCCCACCCCCAACGCCACGCCGCAAGTCTCATGTACCTCGTCGCCATCGCCTGGATCTATGTCGTGCTGATGATGGCCCTGGCCGAGGCGATGTCGCCGCAGGGCACGGTCGTCGGCGCCTTCTTCACGCTGCTGCTGTACGGGGCGCTGCCGCTGTCCATCGTGCTCTACATCATGGGCACGCCGGGCCGCCGGCGGGCGCTGCGCGCGGCCGAGGCGGCTGCCGATGCCACCGCGGCCTCAAACGCGCCAGATGGCGGCGGCCATGCGCCCGGTGACGCCGTCGCGGCGGAACGAAAAGAAGGCTGAGTCGTCCTCGACGGTGCAGGCCTCGGTGGCGCTGACGGCCCCGACGCCCGCGGCGACCAGGCGGTCGCGCGCCAGGCGCTGCAGGTTGGCCAGCCAGCGCGGTGCGCCGTCGGGCCATTCGCGGTAGACGAAGCGCTGCGGGTCGGCCTGCCCCGGTACCTGACTGAAGGCGCGCAGCACGTCGGCACCGACCTCGAACTGCCGCGGCCCGATGCAGGGGCCGAGCCAGACCTGGACATCGGCCGGCCGGGCGTCGGCGCCGGCGCACAGCGCGTCGACGGTGGCCTCGAGCACGCCCGCCGCAAGGCCGCGCCAACCGGCATGCGCTGCCGCCACGGCGCGGCCGTCGCGCAGCGAAAACAGCACCGGCAGGCAGTCGGCCACCTGCACCGTGCAGGCCAGGCCGGGCTCGTCGGTCCACGCGGCGTCGGCGGGCGTGACCGCCGCGTCGGCGCCGGCCGCTGTCAGGCGCAGCACCTGCGTGCCGTGCACCTGGCGCAGCCAGACCGGCCGGGCGCCCAGTGCGGCGGCGTAGCGGGCGCGGTTCTCGACCACGGTCTCGGGGTCGTCTCCGACGGCCACGCCGAGGTTCAGGCTGGTGTAGAGGCCCTCGCTGACTCCACCGTCACGCAGGCTCATCGCGGCGCCGACGCCCGGGGGCACCGTCCAGGCCGGTCGCAGCAGCGGCAGGCTCACGCGGCGGCCTCGCTCATTCGAAATCGGGGCAGTGCTCGGGCCGCGTGCGCTCGAAGGCGTCGAGCCGCATGCAGGCGTCGAATACGCGCATCACGTTCGGCAGCGGGTCGACGCGGCACTCGAAGCGCCGTGCGTTGAAGATCTGCGGCACCAGCACGCAGTCGGCCAGCGTCGGCGTTTCGCCGTGGCAGTAGCTCGCGGGTGCGGCCGCGAGCTGCCGCTCGACGACCCCCAGCCCCGTCTCGACCCAGTGGCGGTACCAGCGGTCCCTGTCGTCGTCGGCCACCTTCATCTCGCGCTTCAGGTAACGCAGCACGCGCAGGTTGTTCAGCGGATGGATTTCGCAGGCGATGTCGAGCGCCATCGCGCGCACACGCGCGCGCCCTGCCGGCGTCGCAGGCAGCAGCGGCGGTTTCGGGTGGGTCTCGTCGAGGTACTCGATGATCGCCAGCGACTGCGTCAGCGTGTATTCGCCGTCGTGCAGCAGCGGCACCAGACGCGCTGCGGCCACCGCACCGAAGGACTCGCCCATCTGCTCGTTCTTCGCCAGGTGCACGGGCCTGTAGTCGTAGTCCAGGCCCTTCAGTGCCAGCGCGATGCGCACCCGGTACGAGGCGGAGGAACGGAAGTAGTTGTAGAGCTCCATCGGCCTGGCTCCGGGCGGTTAGACGACGGTGACTTTCAGCGTGCCCAGGCCCGCGATGGCGCCTTCCATCACGTCGCCTCGCACCACCGCGCCGACGCCCGAGGGCGTGCCGGTGAAGATCAGGTCGCCGGGCTGCAAGGTCCACGCCGCGCTGAGCTGCTCGATGGTCTCGTTGACGCTCCAGATCAGCTCGCGCAGGTCGCCCTTCTGCTTCACCTGGCCGTTGACGGCCAGCGTGATCGCGCCCTGCAGCAGTTCACCGGTCTGCGCGAAGGGCACCAGCGTGCCGATGGGCGCGCTCTGCTCGAAGGCCTTGCCGATGCACCAGGGGCGGCCCTGCTTCTTCATCTCGTTCTGCAGGTCGCGGCGGGTCATGTCCAGGCCCACGGCATAACCCCAGATGTGGCTGGCAGCGTCGGCAGCGTCGATGTTTCGCCCGCCCTTGCCGATGGCCACCACGAGCTCGATCTCGTGGTGCAGGTGGGTGGTGAGCGGGGGGTAGGCGATGGCGCCGGTCGTGCCCTCGGGCACGGCGACCACGGCGTCGGCCGGCTTCATGAAGAAGAAGGGCGGCTCGCGGCCGCTGAAACCCATTTCGACCGCGTGTTCGGCATAGTTGCGGCCGACGCAGTAGATGCGGTGGACCGGAAACTCGCCGCCGCCGGCGACGGGCACGGTGGCGGCGGCGGCGGGGGGAATGACGTAGCTCATGGAGGTCGGCAGCGGCCGCTAGCGATGACGGTCGAAGATGATGCCACGCGGCAGGGGCGCCGGGCTGCGGCCGCTACACTGATCGTCATGTACCTGCCGCGCCGCATCAAGCACTGCCGGGTCTGCGGCACCGAGGTGGCCTACCGCGTGCCGGTCGACGACAACCGCGAGCGCGCGGTGTGCGCGGCCTGCGGCGAGATCCACTACGAGAACCCGATCAACGTCGTCGGCACGGTGCCCGTGTGGGGCGAACAGGTGCTGCTGTGCCGCCGCAACATCGAGCCGCGCCACGGCTTCTGGACGCTGCCCGCGGGCTTCCTGGAACTCGGCGAGAGCACCGCCGCCGGCGCCGAGCGCGAGACGGTCGAGGAAGCCGGCGCACGCATCGAACTGCAGCCGCTGTTCACGGTGCTGAACGTCGTGCGCGCCGGCCAGCTGCACCTCTTCTACCGCGCCCGCATGCTCGACACGACGCTGGCCCCCGGCCCCGAGACCATCGAGGCCCGCTTGTTCCGCGAAGACGAGGTGCCTTGGGACGCGCTGGCCTTTCGCACCGTGCGGATGACGCTGGAACACTTCTTCAGCGACCGCCGCCGCGGCGCGTTCGAGGTCCACGCCGGCGACGTCGCCTAGCCGCGCGAGCCGTCACACGGCGTTCCAAGTGCAGCGCGCGCAGGCGCGCGCCGCGGCCTCGGCCCCGCTAGGCGCCCGGCCCCGTGGCGGGGGCCTCGACCAGCGCCGGGCCGCTGGCGGCATCGACACCCAGCACCCACAGCGCCGCGGCGTCGGCGGCGTCGGCAACGCCGGCGACCACCAGCGTCAGCCCGAGGTCATGCACCAACGCCACCAGGCCGCTGGCGTAACTGCCCAGGGCTGCGTCGTGCGCCAGGCCCTGCAGCTGGCCGGCGTCGACCTTCACGTAATGCACGCCGGCGGCCTTCAGGTCGGGCAGTTCGGGCGTGGCGCCGGTGTTGCAGGCCACACCGACACGCACGCCCAGGCGGCCCCACACCGACAGGGCCGCCGCCACCGGTGCCACTGCGGCGCCCGCACGCACGTCGTCTACGAGCTCGAGCGCCAGCCGCCGCGCCGCAGCGGGCGCGGCGGCCAGGGCGGCGGCCACGTCGGTGGTGTAGCCCGGCACGGTCAGCGACGAACGGCTGATCAGGACGGCGCGGGGCTGGCCGTCGCGCGCGATGTCCCCGAGCGCTCGCTCGACGGCGGCGAGGTCGACCTGCGGCAGCAGCCGGCCGCGCCGCGCCGCGGCACGCCAGCTTGCGGCCGACTCGAAGGCGCCGCCGCTGCGCAACTGCACGCGCAGCGCGCAGGCCAGGTGCTGCAGTTGGCCGCGCGCGTCCAGTACGGGCACACTCACCAGCTGCGTACGCCCTTCGACCAGTGCCGTGCGGATGCGTTCGCGCCACGCACCGGCGCCCAGTACCTCTTCCTGGGCCGAGGCCTGCAGCACCACGCAGCCGGCCGCGGCATCGCCGTCGGCCTCGGCCCGTGCGAGCGCCGCGTCGGCGGTGGCCAGCGCGGCACCGGCGCTGGTGTCGCGCACGCCGTCGACGCCGCCCACCGCAAGCTCGGTGTGGCCAGCGCGCAGTGCCGGAGTGGCGCACAGCGCCGTGCGCAGCGACACGGCCGTCTCGGCGGCCACGCCGGCCACCGGCAGGCAGAGCGCGAAGTCGGTGCCGTTCAGGCGCCCCGCCAGCGTCGCCGGCACGCGGTCGACATAGGTCAGCAGCACGTCGGCCACCGCACCCAGCAGGCGGTCGGTGGCCTCGTGGCCCAGACGCAGGTTGGTGGCCTGGAGGTCGAGCACGCGCACGATCAGCAGCGCCAGCCCCGGGCCACCGGGCTCGTCCAGGCGCTGCTGCAGCTGGGCCAGGAACTGGCCGCGCAGAAGCAGCCCGGTGCCGGCGTCGAGCTGGGCCTGGCGCTGCAACTGCGCCACCTGCTCGGCCTGGGCGGCAAACGCGGTGTGCCACTGGCGCGCCGCGGCAGCGGCCGGGCCGTCGTCGCCCTCGACGGCCAGAGCGGCGGGCGCCGCGCCGACATCGGCTTCGGCCTGCCGCCCTGCGACCGCCGGCCGGCCGCGGGTCAGCAGCAGCCCGAGCCCCAGCACCAGCGACGCCGTCGCGAGCACCACAGACACCACGCCTGTGCGCAGAAAGCTGTCCCACAGCGCATCGTGCGCCCAGGCGGGGTCGGACTGGATCTCAAGCGAGCCCAGCACCTCACCCGCTTCGCCCAGCGTCCCGGCGCCCGGCGCGGCGCTCAGCGGCAGTGCACGCTGGAACCAGCCCGGCGCGTCGGCCGGCACCGAGTTGCGTTGCAGGTCGACCACCGGTACGGCCTCGTCGCGGGCCAGGACACGCAGGCGCTGCGTGTGACCGGCTGCAAACTGCGCTGCGGCGAAGGTGCGCCACGCGGCGAGGTCCTGCCCCGGCTGCGAAAGCACCGCGGCCAGCACCGCGGCGGCGTCGCGGTTGCGCGCCTCCAGCTGGCGCTGCAGGGCCTGCTGCGTGGCGCGCAGGTCAGCGGCCAACGCGGCGGCCAGCAACAGGCCGAACAGCGCGACCACTGCCAGCAATACACGCGGGCGCTTGTTCACGCCAGCCACCCGCTCGGGTGTTCACGCAGCGACATCGGCAACTTGCACGCCTCCCCAGACGCAACCCTGACAGCATGCTACGTCACGCCTACGCGGCGGGTGCGGTCACGCAACGGGCGGCCGCCCTGCGGCGCCGGGCGCCACGCCAGAAAGCAAGAAGCCCGCACGGGTGCGGGCTTCGTTCGGACGCCGTGGCGCCGGATCAGGCGTGGGCGGCGCGCAGCTTGAGCGAGAAGTCCTGCAGCGCGGCAATGCCGCTCTCCTCGGCCTTGCGGCACCAGGCCTGCAGGTCGACGACCAACTGCTCGGCCGAGACGTTCGTGCGCGTCCACAGCGAACGCAGTTCCTCGCGCATGGCCACCAGCTTGGCCAGCTGCGGGCTTTCGCCCAGCGCCAGCTGCAGGTTGGGTTTGACCCCCTGGGGAATCTTGTCGTCGTCGCGGTGCAGCCACGACTGCGCCAGCGACAGGTTGCGGAAGCGCGCGCTGTTGACTGCACCCTGCGCCTTCACGCGCGCCAGCTCGACGGCAACGGCGGCCTTCATCTCGTTGGCGTAGCGCGCCATCACCTCATAGCGGTTGGCGATGATCGCTTCCAGCGTCTTGCCGTCGGCCACCGGGCGCGCGGCGCCGAGTTCCAGCTTTGGCGGCACCTTCTTCACGTGCGCCAGGCCCACCAATTCCATGGCGCGGATGTAGAGCCAGCCGACGTCGAACTCGTAGGGTTTGACCGAGAACTTGGCCGAGGTCGGGTAGGTGTGGTGGTTGTTGTGCAGCTCTTCGCCGCCGATCAGGATGCCCCAGGGCGAGACGTTGGTCGACGCGTCGGGCGCCTCGAAGTTGCGGTAGCCCCAGTAGTGACCGATACCGTTGATGATGCCGGTGGCCATGACAGGAATCCAGGCCATCTGCACCGCCCACACCGCCGCGCCGATGGCGCCGAACAGCGTGAGGTTGATGATGAGCATCAGGCCCACGCCCTGCCACGAGAAGCGCGTGTACAGGTTGCGCTCGATCCAGTCGTCAGGGGTGCCCTTGCCGTACTTGGCCAGCGTCTCCGGGTTCTTGGCCTCGACGCGGTAGAGCTCGACGCCGGTCAGCAGCAGCGCCTTCAGACCCTTGATCTGCGGGCTGTGCGGGTCTTCCTCGGTTTCGCACTTGGCGTGGTGCTTGCGATGCACGCCGACAAATTCCTTCGTCACCATGCCGGTGGCCAACCACAGCCAGCCGCGGAAAAAATGGGAGGGGATCGCGTGCAGATCCAGTGCCCGGTGCGCTTGCGCCCGGTGCAGGAAGATGGTCACGGCCGAGATGGTGATGTGCGTCGTCACCAGCGTGTACAGCAGCACCTGCCACCAGCTTGCCGACAGCAGGCCGTGCGAGAGCATCTCCACGACCGCGTCGTGCACCAGCCACACTTGATCCATCAACTATTCCTTGAGTGAGAAAACCGAATTGCCTATTGTAGAGGCGGGGCTGACACGAAAGTTGCAGCCAATGCTCAGTCACAGCCGCCCAATTTGCCGCCTCTTGAAATTATCTTGGCGAAGATCGCGGCCGATACAGGCAGAAAGTCGTACGTTCAGCGCCTTTGCCAGACCGCAGCAAAAAAACCGTCGGTCTTGTGGCGGTGCGGCCAGAGCCGCAGATAAGGCCCCGCCACCAGCGGGGCCGCGTCGGGCACACGCGCCGCCTCCAGCGCCACCTGGGCGGGCAGCGGCTCGAAGGTCGCGGCGTGGGCTGCAGTGAAAGCCTCGGCCACGGCCTCGTTTTCGGCCGCCAGCAGGCTGCAGGTGGCGTAGACCAGCCGCCCGCCGGGCTTCAGCAGCCGCGCGGCGCTGGCCAGGATGGCCGTCTGCTTGGCCTGCAGCTCGTCCACCGCCTTCGGGCTCTGGCGCCATTTGAGGTCGGGATTGCGGCGCAAGGTTCCGAGGCCAGAACAGGGGGCATCGACCAGCACACGGTCGATCTTGCCGGCCAGGCGCTTGATGCGGTCGTCGCGCTCGTGGGCGATCTGCGCCGGGTGCACGTTGCTCAGACCGCTGCGCGCCAGACGCGGCTTCAACGCGTCGAGCCGGTGGCCCGAGACGTCGAAGGCATACAGGCGCCCGGTGTTGCGCATCGCCGCGCCCAGGGCCAGCGTCTTGCCGCCGGCACCGGCGCAGAAATCGACCACCATCTCGCCACGCTTGGGGTCGGTCAGCAGCGCCAGCAGCTGGCTGCCTTCGTCCTGCACCTCCACCAGTCCCTGGGTGAAGACGTCCAGCTTGTGCAGCGCCGGTTTGCCCTGCACACGCAGGCCCCAGGGCGAAAAGGGCGTCGGCGCGACGGTGAAGCCGGCCTCGGTGAGCGTGCGCTGCACGTCCTCGCGCTTGGCCTTGAGGATGTTGACCCGCAGGTCCAGCGGCGCCGCCTCGGACATCGCCTGCACCAGCGGCCAGAACTCGTCGCCGAGCGTCTCTTTGAGCGGCGTGGCCAGCCAGTCGGGCAGGTTGTGGCGCAACTTCTCGGGCAGCGTGGCGCTGTCGATCCTGGCGATCTGGGCCAGCCAGGCCTGCTCTGGCGGCGTGGCGGCCCGGCGCAGGAAGTCCTCGCTGCCCTGCCAGGCCAGGATGGCCAGGCGACGTTCCAGCGGCCCGTTGCCGCTTTGCGCCATGTGCTGGAACAGCAGGCGCTGGCGCAGCACGGTGTAGGTGGTCTCGGCAAGCGCGTGGCGTTCACGTGTGCCCAGGTCGCGATGCTGGCGGAAGAAGGCCGAGACCACGGCGTCGGCCGGCTGGTCGAGCTTGAGCACCGCGCGCAGCAGCTCGGTCGTGAGGTCTAGCAAGGCGTTGGGATGCATGGGGCCTAAATGAGGATCTGTGACGCGTGGTCGCTCTGCGTGACGATGCCGCCGGCCACCTTCAGCTTGCCTTCGACGAACCAGCGCACGGCCTGCGGGTAGATGACGTGTTCGGTGTCCAGCACGCGGGCCGCCAGCTTGTGCTCGTCGTCGCCCGGCCGCACCGGCACCACGCTCTGCATCACGATGGGGCCGTGGTCGAGTTCGGGCGTCACGAAATGCACCGTGGCACCCACCGCCTTGCAGCCGGCTTGCAGCGCACGGCGGTGGGTGTGCAGGCCCGGGAAGACCGGCAGCAGCGAAGGATGGATGTTGAGCAGTCGATCGGCGTAGTGCTGCACGAAGCCCGCGCCGAGCACACGCATGAAGCCGGCCAGCACGACGAGGTCGGGCCGGTGGGCGTCGATGGCCGCGGCCATCGCGTCGTCGAAAGCCGCTCGCGCGGCATAGGCCTGGTGGTCGACGACCTGGGTCGTGATGCCCTGCGCCGCGGCCCAGGCCAGGCCACCGGCTTGAGGGCGGTTGGCGATCACGGCCACCACCTGCGCCGGCCAGCCCTGCTCGGCGCAGCGTTGCACGATGGCTTCCATGTTGGAGCCGCGGCCGGAAATGAGGATGACGATGCGTTTCATGGCGGGCCCGCAGTGTAGGTCCCGGCGCTGCGCCGGTCGTGTTCGGGTGGCTGCGGCGCCCTTCCTGAGACAATCTCCGCCGTCGTCCCTGTGCTGCGCAAAACCATGCGATCTCGTGTTCTCTCCGGCATGCGCCCCACCGGCGCCATGCACCTCGGCCACTTCCACGGCGCGCTCAAGAACTGGGTGCGCCTGCAGCACGAGCACGAGTGCTTCTTCTTCGTCGCCGACTGGCACGCACTGACCACGCACTACGAAGAACGCGGCGTGATGGAGCGCTACGTGTACGACATGGTGATCGACTGGATCGCCGCCGGCCTGGACCCGGAGAAGTGCACGATCTTCATCCAGAGCCACATTCCCGAGCACGCCGAACTCTTCACACTGCTCGCGATGGGCACGCCGCTGGGCTGGCTGGAACGTGTGCCGACGTACAAGGACCAGATCGACAAGCTCAAGGACCGCGACCTCGCGACCTACGGCTTCCTGGGCTACCCGCTGCTGCAGGCCGCCGACATCCTGATCTACAAGGCCAACTTCGTGCCTGTGGGTGAAGACCAGAGTTCCCATGTCGAACTCACGCGCGAGGTGGCGCGCCGCTTCAACAACCTGTACGGTCGCCACGCCGACGCCGAGGCCCGCATTGCCGCAGCGCTGGCCAAGCTGCCCAAGGACGACGCGCGCTATTACGGCAAGCAGCGCAAGGCCTTCGGCGAGACCGGCAGCGACGACGCTCTGGCCAAGGGCGAAGGCCTGGTGCGCAAGGCGGCGGCGCAGACCGCCGGCTGGCTGGACGACGACACCGAACTGCTGCTGGGCCACCTGAAGGGCGCAGGCCGCACCATCCTCACCGAGCCCAGGGCGCTGCACACCGAGGTGCTGCGCCTGCCCGGCACCGACGGCACGAAGATGAGCAAGAGCTACGGCAACGCGGTGCTGATGCGGGACGCGCCGGCCGAGGTGACGAAGAAGATCCGCGGCATGGCCACCGACCCCGCACGCGGCCGCCGCACCGACCCCGGCGACCCCGAAAAGTGCCCGGTGTGGCAGTTCCACAAGGTCTACAGCGACGAGGCCACGCAGCAGTGGGTGGTGAAAGGCTGCAAGAGCGCCGGCATCGGCTGCCTGGACTGCAAACAGCCAGTGATCGACGCCATCGTTGCCGAGCAGCAGCCCTGGCGCGAACGTGCCGAGAACTACCTGGCCAACCCCAAGCAGGTGCACTGGATCGTCGAGATGGGCACCGAGCGTGCGCGCACGGTGGCCAAGCAGACGATGAAGGAAGTCCGCTCTGCGATGGGCTTGAACTACTGAACGCAACACGCCGCAAATGACCCCGCTGCAGACCATCGAATTCCACCCCGGCGCCGAGCCGCGCGCCACCATCGTCATCCTGCATGGCCTGGGTGCAGACGGCACCGACTTCCTGTCCTTCGCCGACGAGATGCGCCTGCACGCCGTCGGCCCCGTGCGCTGGGTCTTCCCGCGTGCGCCCGAGCGGCCGGTGACGATCAACGGCGGCCACCACATGCGCGCCTGGTACGACATCCTGGGTGCCGACCTCGTGAAGCGCGAAGACGAAGCCGGCCTGCGCGAGAGCTTCGCGCAGGTGCATGCACTGCTCGACCGCGAGGTGGCGCGCGGCGTGCCGCCGCACCGCATCGTGCTGGGCGGCTTCTCGCAGGGCTGCGCCGTCGCGCTGGGCGCAGGCCTGCGCTACGGGCAGCGGCTGGCGGGGCTGGTCGGCATGTCGGGCTACCTGCCGCTGGCCGACACCACGGCGGCCGAGCGCCGCGACGCCAATGCGCTGACGCCCGTTTTCGGGGCCCACGGCCGCCAGGACGGCGTCGTGCCGCTGACACGCGGCACCGCCGGCCGCGACCTGCTGCAGGCCCTGGGCCAGCCGCTGGAATGGCACGAGTACCCGATGCAGCACGCGGTGTGTCTGGAGGAGATCCAGACACTGCAGCAATGGCTGCTGCGTGTGCTCGAGCAGCCCTGACGGCCTTCGGACATACTGCGGCGCCTCACGTTTCCAGACGGATGCCGCCGCATGAAGTCCTTCCATCGTGCCACCCTCGGCGCCCTGCTCTCCGCCGCCCTGGCGCTCACCTCGCTGGCCCATGCCGAGGCCCCACTGGCCCAGGGCCAGGCCCCGGGTTGGTACCGCATGAAGCTGGGCAGTTTCGAGGTGACCGCACTGTCCGACGGCACTGTCAAGCTGCCGGTGGAGAAGCTGCTTACCAACGTGCAGCCGGCCACCGTGCAGCAACTGCTGGCCCGCGCCTACATGAAGGCGCCGGTGGAGACCAGCGTCAACGGCTACCTCGTCAACACCGGCGCCAAGCTGGTGCTCATCGACACCGGGGCGGCCGGCCTCTTCGGTCCCACGCTGGGCAAGCTGGTGGCCAACCTGAAGGCCAGCGGCTACCAGCCTGAACAGGTCGACGAGATCTACGTCACCCACATGCACCCCGACCACGTCGGCGGCCTGGTGGCCGACGGCCGGCGCGTGTTCCCGAACGCCGTGGTGCGCGCCGACACGCGCGAAGGTGGCTACTGGCTAGCCCCCGCCAACATGGACAAGGCCCCGGCCGACGGCAAGGGCTTCTTCCAGGGCGCGATGGCCTCGCTGAACCCCTACGTGGCCGCAGGCAAGCTGCAGCCTTTCGACGGCGAGACCGAACTCGTGGCCGGCATCCGCGCCGTGCCTGCGCACGGCCACACGCCGGGCCACACGATCTACGTCGTCGAGAGCGACGGCAACAAGCTTGTCGTCTGGGGCGACCTGATGCACGTGGCTGCGGTGCAGTTCGCGATGCCGCAGGTCACCATCGCCTTCGACACCGACCCCAAGGCGGCCGCGCCGCAGCGCCAGAAGAACTACGCCGACGCGGCGAAGAAGGGCTACTTCGTGGCCATCGCCCACGTCTCCTTCCCCGGCATCGGCCAGTTGCGCGCCGACGGCAAGGGCTACACGTGGCTGCCGACGAACTACGTCTCGGCGCCCTGACCGCAGGCGCCGCCGACGGGCTGCACCTGGTGCAGCCAACGCCGGCGCACCTGGCGAGCTTCACCGAGGCGCTGCAGCGCGGCTGGTCGCCCGACACCCTGCGCCCGGCCGCGGCGCAGGAGACACTGGAAGGTGTCCGCGCTGACCCAGCGGGCTTCCTGCGCCTGACCGAAGACCCCCGAGGCCTGGGGCCGTCCATTGCGCTGCCCGACGGCACGCTGGTGCCACGGCTGCCCGGCATCGTGCGCTGGTTGTGGGACGACGAAGGGTTCGCCGGCAGCATCAACCTGCGCTGGCCACGCGACCTGGGGCCCTTGCCGCCACATGTGCTGGGGCACGTTGGCTACTCGGTGGTGCCGTGGCGGCGGCGGCGCGGATACGCCACGCGCGCGCTGGCGCTGCTGCTGCCGCTGGCACGCGCCCAGGGACTGCACCGCATCGAACTGACCACCGACGCAGACAACCTGCCCTCGCAGCGTGTGATCGCTGCCAACGGCGGCGTGCAGCTCGGAGCCTTCAACAAGCCCGCCGTTTACGGCGGTGCCGCCAGCCTGCGCTTCTGCATTGAGCTGCCGCGCTGACGCCGCGGCAGGCTCGCCCGCGTCGTCCAGGGGGTCAGTAGGACTGCCGCATGGCGCGCTGGACAAGCCGCTTTTCGACCTCGGGATGCGTTTCCATGAAAGCGAGGTAGGTGCGCACAGCCCAGACCTGGAAGGCGATGTAGAGCGCGAAGAGGCCGATGACGAGGTACATGGTGCAGTGGGAGAGTGGATATGCGTAGATTAGGGTAAACCCTTACCATCGGATTGAGGTCTGTCAACAAACCCGCGTGCCGTTCACGATTTGTGCCGGGTTCGGGGCCCGCGGCCGCTTGCCCGGCGTGCCGCCTCAAGCAAAACGTCCCTGCAGGAACCAGTGCACCTCGCCCGCCGCCTCGGGCAGGCGGGCGCGCCAGACCCAGACCAGCGAGTTGTCCTCGGCCTGGGCGATGAAGTAGTCGCGCGCCGTGGGTTCGCCGTCCCACCAGCCGGTTTCGATGCGTTCGGGGCCGCTCAGCAGTTGCAGCGGACGGCCCTGCAGCAGCGGCAAGGTGTCGCGTTCGACCAGCGGCAGGGGGTCGGGCAGCAGCCAGACCGGGCGGTGCAACGGCAGGGCGCCGGCCCCCATGGCGGCCGTGGACGACCCCACCGCCGCCGTGCGCGGCGCAGCAACACCCTCGCCCTGGGCCGGCACGGCGCGGCTGGCGCGTTCGGGGCGGTGGTCGGCCACCGCCACCAGGCGCTGCACCTGCTCGTCGCCCAGCCGGGCGCGCAGGCGTTCCAGCAGGCGCGCCAGGCCCTCGGCTTCGCTGGCTTGGGTGGGAAAGAGTTCGCCGTTCGGCGCCGCGCCGGCCACCAGGTGGCTGCACTGCAGCTGCAGTTCCAGCGTCGGCGCGGCCAGCACCACGCGGGCCAGGCGTTCGCGCAGCAGCAGTTGCAGGTGGGCGGGGTCCAGCGAGGGTTCGGCCAGGGCGACCTGCAGTTCGGTGGCCGGCAGCATGGCCTGGCGCTGGCGCTCGTGGCGCATGCGCAGCGTGAAGGCGCCCACGCGCGCGTGCCGCGCCTGCGCCCAGGCCACCAGCCGCGCCAGCAGCACACGGGCGCCGTGCAGTACCTGCTCGCTGCTGTCGGCACGCGCAAAGAGTTCGAGCCGGCTGTCGAAACGCGCCGGCAGCAGCACCCAGCGCCGCAGGTCGGGCTGGCGGCCGAGGGCGCGGTCGAGCTCGTCCAGCAGTTCGGCCCCGAAGCGCCGCGCCAGGCCCCCGCGCGGCAGCACACGCAGGTCGGACAGGCGGTGCAGGCCCATGCCCTGCAGTGTTTCTCCGTGCACGCGGCCGGGGCCCAGCAGTGCCACCGGCGCGGCGTCGAGCAGGGCCTGCAGCACGGTGGTGTCGGTGGCGTGCGGGCCAGTCACCAGCGCCGCCGGGTCGCTGCGCCCCGACGGCGTGGGAAACCACTGCGCCAGCAGCGCCGCGCCGAGTGCGGTGGGCGCGGCGGCGATCTGCACGCGGTGGCCCAGCGGCGCCAGCGCCGCGGCCAGGCGCCGGTGCAATGCCGCCAGGCCGCCGAAGAGGCGCAGGCTGGCCTGCACTTCCAGCAGCACGGTCTGCGTGTCGTGCAGCGTGACCGAGGGCGTGAAAGCCAGCGCCGCATGGGCCACGGCCTGCAGCGCGGCGGCGTCGCGAGCCGGGCTCGCTTCGGCGGGCAGCAGTTCGGCGGCCAGCGCCAGCGCCGTGGCGCGTTTCATGCCGGGGCGGATGCCGCAGGCCACCGCCGCCGGGTTGGCGCTGTGCACACGGTGCTCGACCAGCAGCACCACCGGCCGCGCGGTGCCGGCGTCTGTGTCGGCGTCTGTGTCGGCGGCCGGCAGCGTGGCGCAGAAGGCTTCCAGCGAAAGCAGCGGCAGGTGCAGGGCGAGCCAGAGCATGGCGGGGTGGGCCAGGGCCGAGCACGGGGCGCTGCGCAGGGGCCGGCTTTCAGCGGGTGCTGGCCCAACGCGCCGCCGCCAGCAGGGCTGCGGTGGCCGCTGCGGCCTCGACCGGCACGGCCGGCTGCAGCGCGCGCGCCAGCGCCGACGCCGACAGCACCGCCGGCAGCGCCAGCACCAGCGGCTGCGCCGGCGGCGGGCCGCGGCGCTTGAGCAGGGTCAGGCGCAGCAGGTCGGGCCCGGCGCTGGCCAGCAGCAGGCGCAGCGGCGCGGCGCTGGGCTGGCTGCGCAGCTGCGCGTCACGCAGCAGGAAGGCCGGGCCAGCGTGCAACTGCGCCGCCAGCTGCAGGCGGCGCAGCGCGTCGGCCGGCAGCCGCGCCGGCAGCCAGGCCAGCACGGCGCCGACATGGCCGCTCTTCAGCGCCTGTTCCAGCGCCCACAGCACGTCGGCCGCGGGCAGCAGGGCGCGGGCGCGGCTTTTCAGACCCCTGCGCGCCTGCACTACCACCAGCCGCTGCAGGTCGAGGCCCAGCGCACGCAGCGCCCAGGCGCAGGGCGCGGCGGGTGGGTCGAAACACATCACGCAGCGCTGCTGTTGCTGCAGCGCCGCCAGCACCGGCGCCAGCAAGCGCAGCTCACCGATGCCGGGGTGCGGCAGCAGCAGCTCGGTGAGCACCCCGGCCGGCCAGCCACCGCCCGGCAACTGGGCGTCGAGCTCGGGGTAGCCGCTGGCCAGCACGGCCGCGCCCGGGCGGCCCAGCTGGTGGGCGCGCCACAGCGCCGGGTGCAGGGTTTCGGGGGCCGGCCCGCGCAGGCTGGGCACACCCCCACCCGGCGGCCGCACGGCGGCGACAGGGGCAAGGGGAACAGCAGAACGCGCAAGGGAGAGAGCCACCGGAATACTGTACGTTCATACAGCACAATGGGCAAGTGCACTGCGCGACAGATCGAGCCGCCGACCAAGACCTTGCACGAATCCGGCTCTGCCGGGCCGCTGCCAGAGCCCCCGGGGGGTCTGAGCGCCGCAAGGGAGCTCGGGGGCTTCAGTCGAGCGGAATGACGGTGTCGGCCTCGCCCGGCACGCAGCCCTCGGCGATGGGTGCACCGCCGCGCCGCACCACCACGTGGCGCGTGTTGTGGCAGAACTCCAGCCGCGTGGCAGCGGGCAATTGGGCCTGCATGAAGCCCTCGATCGCCGCCGGCATGCTGACGCGGTAGCGCTTGCGGGCCTGGTCTTCAGCCGGATGGTCGTCGTTGTGCAGCCAGGGCACGAAGGCGGTGGCCCACATCAGCGGCCGCCAGCCGACATCGATGACGCTGGGCTCGTAGCCCTGGCCCTGCAGCCAGGTCTGGGCACGCGAGCGAAGCGAGCCTGGGTCATTTGCGCGCAGACTGCCTTCCGGCGCGTCGGCTTCACGCAGCCGGCCGCGCGCAGCGGCCAGCACTTCCACCACCCACTGGTTGCAGTTCTGGTACTGCAGGCTGAAGGGGTAGGCGTTGGCGCTGTAGGTGGCGCCCAGCAGTTGCAGCGCCAGGCGCTTGTCGAGCACGGCCCGCTCGATCTCGGCGGCCTCGGGTTCGGGCAGCAGCAGCACCGAGACGTAGCCGATGTCGGCTTCGTTCATGCCCAGCACAAAAGCCAGCATGCCCTGGTCGAAGATGCGCGGCTGCTGCTCGTCGCAGGCGTAGTAGAGCTGGCGCACGGCCCAGGGCACGTCGGGGCTGGCCTGCAGGCTGAAGCCGGCGTGCGAGTAGCGGATGCCGAAGCGCGCGAGATCCAGGCCCGAACGCGCCACCAGCGCCACGCGCTGGCCCGACTTGTCGAGCTCGGCCTTGATGACCGCGCCGAAACGGAAGAGTTTGTCCTTCTGCGCGGCGTCCAGCGTGTCGGCCGGGTCGCAGGCGCGCAGCGTGCCGGCGTGGGCGCCAGCGCAGGCCAGCGTGGCCAGCGCCAACGCGACCTGGCGCAGGAAAGCCCTCAGAGGCGAACCACCTTGGTCTGCAGTTCGCGGAACCACTCGTCGGCCAGCACCAGGAAGAAGGGCTTCTTCGCCGTGCCGCCGGCAAATTCGAGGCCGTAGGCGCGCGCCTTGGCAGTGACGACGCTGCCCTGGCCCAGGCGACTCTGCTCGTAGGCTTCCTGCGGCATGTAGAGGAAGAACTCGTTCTTCTTCCCGATCGACGCAGCTTCATCGGCCACCGCGTGCAGCTTCAGGCGCACGGTGCCGACACGCGCCGGGGCGTCGGCAACTTCGATGATGCGGTAGTCGCCGTCGGCCACTTTCTTCTCGCCGCCCGATGAACCGTCGCTGGAGGTCTCGAGCGAGGTCGAACTGCTGCCCACCGAGGTGGACACGCTGTCGGACGAAGCCGACGAGGCCGAGCTGCCTGCGGCTGCCGGCAACGCCAGCGCGCCGAGCAGCAGCGCCAGGGCGGTCGCGCGCGAGGCTGCGCCAGGGGTGAGTTGCATCATGGGAGTGGTCCCTTCAAGTGTGGTTCGAGTGCATGCTAGCGCAGCCGTGCCAACGGCCTGCAAGCGACTGTGAGACGGCCTTCACATGGGCCGCGGTCCGTTTGCGGCCCGTACTCAGGCCGCCAGCAGCCCGGCCACGCGCTCGCGCAGCGCAGCCGGCGTGACCTGCGCCGGCTGCAGCGCCGGCCCCGCGACCAGCCCCACCGGGCTGAAGAGGCCGCGGCGGAAGGGTTTCGCCATCGCCGTGCCGCCTTCGATGCGCGAGAAGTAACTGCCCCACAGGTTCTGCAGCGCCAGCGGCACCACGGGCACCGGGTGCGTCTGCAGGACCTTCATCACGCCGCCCTTGAACTCGCCCAGGCTGCCGTCGCGCGTGATGCCGCCTTCGGGGAAGATGGCCAGCAGGTCGCCATCGTCGAGCACCTGGCGCGCCTGGGCGAAGGCGCGTTCGTAGGCTGCCGGGTTGTCCTTCTGCGGCGCGATGGGGATCGCCTTGCCGAGGCGGAACAGCCAGCCCAGAACGGGCGTGGCGAAGATGCGGTGGTCCATCAGGAACCGTATGGGCCGCGGGCTGGCCGCCATCAGCAGCACGGCGTCGACGAAGCTGACGTGGTTGCACACCAGGATGGCCGCGCCCTGCGCGGGAATGTGCTCGTCGCCGCGCACCCGGAAACGGTAGACCACGCGCGTGAGCAGGAAGGCGACGAAACGCAGCAGGTACTCGGGCACGAGCAGGAAGATGTAGCCGGCGACCACGGCATTGAGCAGCCCGACGACGAGAAAGACCTGCGGGATCGTGAAGCCGGCACCCAGCAAGGCGCCGACACCGGCCGCGCTGACGATCATGAACAGCGCGTTGAGGATGTTGTTCGCGGCGATGATGCGCGCTCGGTGCGTCGGCGGGCAGCGCAGCTGGATCAGCGCGTACATCGGCACGCTGTAGACGCCGGCGAACAGCGACAGCAAGGCCAGGTCGGCCATCACGCGCCAGTGTGCGGGCTGGGCAACGAAGGTGGCAAGCGCCAGCCCGCCTTGGGCGGCCACCGGAGGCAGCCCACGCGACGCGAAGTAGAGGTCGATCGCAAACACGCTCATGCCCAGGGCGCCCATGGGCACGAGGCCGATCTCGACATGGCGCTTGCTGAGCACCTCGCAAAGCAATGCACCGACACCGATGCCGATCGAGAACACCACCAGCAGCAGCGAGGCCACCTGCTCGTTGCCATGCAGCACGTCGCGCGCGAAGGCCGGGAACATGCTGAGGAACACCGCGCCGAAGAACCACATCCAGCTGATGCCCAGCACCGAGCGGAAGACGACGACGTTGCCGTGCGCCAACCGCAGGTTGCGCCAGGTCTCGGTGAAGGGGTTCCAGTTGATGCGCAGCCCGGGGTCGGTGGCCGGCGACAGCGGCACGGCCTGCGCCATCACGCGCCCGGCCAGCGCCAGCGCCACGCAGGTGGCCGCCACCCAGGTCGCGCCGACCTGCGGCACCGCGATCAGCAAACCACCGGCCACGTTGCCCAGCAGGATGGCCACGAAGGTGCCCATCTCGACCATGCCATTGCCGCCGGTGAGTTCACGCTCGTTCAGGTGCTGCGGCAGGTAGGCGAACTTCACCGGACCGAATAGCGTGCTCTGCAAGCCCATCAGGAAGATGCTGACGAGCAGCACCGGGATGTTCTGCAGCGCGAAGCCGACGGCGGCCAGCAGCATCACCGCGATCTCGAAGTCCTTGGTGAAGCGGATGAGCCGGGCCTTGTCGTGTTTGTCCGCCAGCTGCCCGCTGGTGGCGGAAAACAGCAGGAAGGGCAGGATGAAGAGCGCCCCGATCACCAACCCTGCCAGCGAGGCCGGCAGCCAGCTCACCTGCAGCTGGTAGGTGACAAGCACCGTGAAGGCGAACTTGAAAACGTTGTCGTTGCCCGCGCCGAGAAACTGCACCCAGAAGAAGGGGGCGAAGCGGCGCTGGCCCAGCAGGGCGAACTGATTGGGGTGTTCCATGGCCGGTGGACTCTAGCGGTTCCTCGTGCGGTGCCGCTGGCTAACGCAGCACCTGCACGGGGCCGGCCAGCTCGGCGCGCTGCAGCCATTCGAATACCGAGTCGGCGGTGACGGTCTCGATACGGTCGCTGTAGCGCTTGTCGCTTGGGTGGTCGTCGAAGGCGATGTTCGCTGCCGTCAGACGTGCGCCCAGCCGTGTCATCGCACCCAGGCGCAGCGTCGACGGCTGGTAGCCCTTGAACTGCAGCCAGGCCTGCGCGCGTTCACGCGTGCCGGCGCCGGGCTCCATCGCCATCGCCAGCGTCTCGATGGCCCACTGGTTGCTCTGCTGGTAACGCTGCGCCCAGGGGTAGGCCAGCATGTTGTAGTCGGCCTGGTGCAGGCGCTGCACGTTGAAGTTGTCGTGCAGCAGCGCGTGCAGCTTCATCTGCACCTCGGGCGCCAGCACGGCAAATCCGGCGCGGTATTCCCACGGGTCGTCGAGGAAAAACTCGCCCAGGCCCTGGCGGTACAGATCGGCACGCGCGCTGCCGCACTGGTTCAGCTTGTGGACGACCCGCCAAACGGCGGGGCCCTTCCCGCCTTCGCGCCATCGCCCGCCGGTGTCACTGGTCTCCTTGTAGGCCAGGCCGATGTGGCTCCAGCGCAGGCCGTAGGTCGACAGGTCCTGCCCGGCGCGCGCCAGCACCACCACTTCGGCACCGCTGGCGTCGAGCGCACGTGCGGTGCGTTCGGCCAGGTCCATGCCACGCACCACGCTGACGGCCTGTGGCAGACGGGCTTCGCAGCTGCGGCCGGCGTGGGCGGTGGTGGCGACGAGTGCGGCGGCCAGCGCCACCAAGGCAAAGCTGAAACGCGGCGTGTTCACCGTGTCACCCGTTCGTTGTAGAGCAGCGCCTTGCCAACCTGGTTCGGGATGAAGGCGATGGCCTGGCCCGCGGCCGACAGCACCCAGCCCGCGGTGCTGGCCACGGCCACCACCGCCGTGCCAGCCAGCAGCGAGACACCGCCCGCCGCGGCACCGGCCAGCGTGACGCTGACACGCGCGCCGTCGCTGGCGCGCTCCAGCACCCACACCGTGCCTTCGGAAACGGCCTCCACCGCGACGACGGTGAACACTGCGCCCGCCGACAGCAGCACCACGGGGGCGGCCACGGACACGGCGATGGGCAGCATCGACAGCGCGCTGGCTTCGGCCGAGGCGTCGCGGTGGGCGCGAGCGCTGCCCATCAGGGCCAGGGCCAGGGTGGTGGCGAGGATCAACTTCTTCATGACATGCCTTTCATATGCAGGAGCAGGGGCAGGGACAGGAGCAGGGGCCAGCGCAGCCTTCACTGCGCCGGCGTGGAAGGTGCAAAGGCGGCGGCCGACGCGCGGCCTTGTGCCCGCGCCTCGGCCAGCGCGGCCTCGTGCGCGTCGCGCAGGGTCTTGGCCAGCGTGAACACGCTGGAGACCAGGAACAGCCAGCTCACGGCCAGGAAGGCCTTGTAGGTGGGGTTCACCTCCATGCGCCACAGGCCCCAGGCCGTCAGCGTCATGGCCAGCACGAAGCCGCTCCAGACCACGGCGCCCCACATCGGCGTGTCGACGCGGCGGTCGGCGTTGTCGCGCACGTGTTTGCTGACCACGAAGGCCGATGACAGCGTGAACAGATAGCCCATGACCATGAAGGCGCGGTCGAGGTCGGCGCCCGGCAGCCAGGCCAGGCCGGTGGCGCAGAGTGTCGCGGCGGTGGCGAAGCTGGCCCAGACCTGGAGCTTCCAGGCCTTGGTGTCGTGGTGGATGGCTTGCATGGCGGGGGTGGTTGGGTTGAACACGGCCGCATCGTCGCGATTTCCGGCCCAGGTATCCATCCCCCCAGGGGACGTCGCAACTGTTCGGACTTCGGGTATCGTTTGACGGTACTTTTTGTGAACACCGATGAGCAGCAGCCAAGACCTGGTCACCGTGCTGAAGGCCGAACTGCGCCGCGCCGGGCTGACCTATGCCGACGTGGCACGTGAACTCGGCCTGGCCGAGAGCAGCATCAAACGCATGTTCGCCAAGGCCGACATGCCGCTGTCGCGCATCGACGAGGTGCTGGCGGTGCTGAAGATGGACTTCGCCGAACTGGCGCGCGAGGTGGCCGCGGCCTCGCCGCCGCGCCGCGAGCTGACGCTGGAGCAGGAGCGCGCCGTGGTCGCCGACCCCAAGCTGCTGCTGGCCGCCATCTGCACGCTGAGCCAGTGGACGATCGAGCAGATCACCGACACCTACACGCTCAGCAAGCCGCAGGCCGTGGCCTGCCTGCTGGCGCTGGACAAGCTGGGTTTCATCGAGCTGCGCGCCAACAACCGCTACCGGCTGAAGATCGACAAGACCTTCCGCTGGCGAGCCGACGGGCCGGTGATGCAGTTCTTCCGCGAACACGCGGTGGCCGACTACTTCCAGGGCGGCTTCGACGGCCGCGGTGAACTGCTGATGCTGGTGCACGGCCAGGTGACGCCGGCACAGGCCACGCTGTTCAACGAACGTCTGCAGCGGCTGGCGCAGGACTTCGCGCAGCAGCACCTGACCGACCACAAGCTGGCCGCGGCCGACAAGCAGGCCTACACGCTGCTGATCGGCATGCGTTCGTGGCTGTTTGCGCCCTTCCGTGCCTTGATGAGGAGCCCGGAATGAACACGCCCCTGCCCTGCCCTTGCGGCGGTGGCCGCGCCTACGCCGCCTGCTGCGGCCGCTGGCATGGCGGCGAACACCACTTGCAGGCGCCCGATGCCGAGGCGCTGATGCAATCGCGCTACAGCGCCTACGTGCTCGGCCTGGGCGACTACCTGCGCGACACCTGGCATGTGTCCACACGTCCGGCCGAGCCGTTCAGCTTCGACCCCGCGCTGCGCTGGCTGGGCCTGGAAGTGCGCCGCCATCTGCAGGCCGATGCCAATCACGCCGTGGTCGAGTTCGTCGCGCGCAGCAAGCAAGGGGGCCGCGCGATGCGGCTGCACGAGACCAGCCGCTTCGTGCGCGAAGCCGGGCGCTGGCTCTACATCGACGGCGGCCTCAGGTAGGCTGGCGGCGCGGCGCGGCGCGCGAGGTGCCGGCGCTGCGTTCGTCGTCGCGTCGCAGGTCGCACATTCCTTTGCGGATGGCCACTCAGGCGCGTGTGCGCATGGTCAGCATCCTCCTGACAGGGCCTGCAAGGCGACAATCCGTCCCCTCTCTCGCGCCGCCTCCATGCACACCGGTCTGCTCTACGCTCTGCTCGCCTTCGGCAGCTGGGGCCTGTTCCCGCTCTATTTCCACTTCATCGCCACGGTGCCGCCGCTGGAAGTGGTGCTGCACCGTTCGGTGTGGTCGCTGCTGCTCGTGCTGGGCGTGCTGGCCTGGCAGCAGCGCTGGGCCTGGCTCGGCGAAACGCTGCGGCAGCCGAAACGCGTGGCGCTTTTCGCCGCCAGTGCACTGCTGCTGGCCTGCAACTGGCTGGTCTACGTGATGGCGGTGCAAACCGGGCATGTCGCCGAGGCCAGCCTGGGCTACTTCATCAACCCGCTGGTCAACGTGCTGCTGGGCGTGCTGGTGCTGCGCGAAAGGCTGCGCCCGCTGCAGTGGCTGGCCGTGGGCGTGGCGGCGGGCGGCGTGCTGTGGCTCACCTGGCAGGGCGGTCGACTGCCGTGGATTGCGCTGGTGCTGGCCGGCAGCTTCGGCGTCTACGGGCTGATACGCAAGATCGCGCCGCTGGGCGCGCTGGAAGGGCTGGCGCTGGAGACCCTGCTGCTCGCGCCGCTGGCGGTGCCGGCGCTGCTGTGGTGGTCGCTCACCCGCGACGGCGTGCTCATCACCGGGCCGGCCTCGCAGATCGGCCTGCTGCTGCTCTCGGGGCCGCTGACGGCACTGCCGCTGCTGTGGTTCGCCGGCGCGGCGCGTCGGCTGAAGCTGAGCACGCTGGGGCTGGTGCAGTACCTCGGTCCGACGCTGCAGCTGATGCTGGCGGTGTGGTTCTTCCACGAGCCTTTCGACAGCGTGCGCCTGGTCGGCTTCGTGATGATCTGGTCAGCGCTGGCGCTCGTCAGCGCCGACGCGCTGGGCTGGCGTCCCGGTGTGCACCGCCCGGCGGACGTCGCGCCGCCCGGCTAGCATCCACCGCATGCAGCTCGAAGACCTGGAC
Source organism: Burkholderiales bacterium (assembly GCA_038205425.1). Lineage (GTDB taxonomy): Bacteria > Pseudomonadota > Gammaproteobacteria > Burkholderiales > Burkholderiaceae_C > Rubrivivax. Next base: position 38,548 of record JBBRBW010000017.1, read on the forward strand.
ACCCCCGCCGCGCTCATCGACGAAGCACGCATGCAGCACAACATCCAGCGCATGCAGCAGCGGCTGCAGGGCCTGGGCGTGCGCCTTCGCCCGCACGTGAAGACTGCCAAGTGCGTGGCGGTGGCCGAGCGCCAGTGCGCCGCCGGGGCGCAGGGCATCACGGTGTCGACGCTGAAGGAGGCCGAGGACTTTTTCGCCGGTGGCTTCGACGACATCCTCTACGCCGTCTGCATCACGCCGCAGAAGCTGGCCGCGGCACGGGCGCTGCGTGAGCGCGGCTGCCGGCTGACGGTGCTGGTCGACTCGCTGGCCGCGGCGCAGGCCGTGGTGGCCGCAGGCGCCGCACATGGCCACGCTTACGACGTGATGATCGAGATCGACACCGACGGCCACCGTGCCGGCATCCTGCCGGATGCGCCGCTGCTGCTCGACGTGGCGCGCGCGCTGCGCGAAGGCGGCGCGGTGCTGAAAGGCGTGATGACCCACGCCGGCGCCAGCTACGAATGCCGCACACCGCGAGCACTGGCGGCGATGGCCGAGCAGGAACGCTCGCGCTGCGTGCACGCCGCAGACCGCCTGCGCGCCGCCGGCCTGCCCTGCCCCGAGGTCAGCGTGGGCAGCACACCCACCGCGCTGTCGGCCGCGCAACTCGACGGCGTGACCGAGGTGCGCGCCGGCGTCTACGTCTTCCACGACCTGGTGATGCACGGCGTGGGCGTATGCGGCATCGACGAGATCGCGCTGTCGGTGCTGGCCACCGTCATCGGCCACCAGGCCGAAAAGGGCTGGGTGCTGGTCGACGCCGGCTGGATGGCGATGAGCCGCGACCGCGGCATCCCCGGCCAGCCCTTCGACTGGGGCTATGGTGCGGTGTGCGACATCGACGGCCGCCTCATCGACGGGCTGGTGATGGACAGCGCCAACCAGGAGCACGGCATCCTGGCCTGGCGCGACGGCGCCACGCCGGCGGACTTCATCGAACGCTTTCCCATCGGCAGCCGTGTGCGCGTGCTGCCCAACCACGCCTGCGCCACGGCCGCGCAGTTTCCGCGATATGCCGTCATCGGCAGCGACGGCGCGCTGACCACCTGGGTCCGCTTCTACGGCTGGTAGCCGCCGCAGCCCAGGCAACGCACGAAGTAAGTCACCGCGACCAAGCTTCCCGCCGCGGAACCGGCTTCGCCGGGCCGCTGGCGGACGGCCCCCTCGGGGGGTAGCGAACGAAGTGAGCTTGGGGGCTCTACTTCAGCGCCGACGCGGCGCGTGCCAGCGCGGTGATGCGGCCCCAGTCGCCGGCGTCCACCGCGTTCTGCGGCGTCAGCCACGAGCCCCCGCAGACCCTGACGTTCGGCAACGCCAGGAACTGCGGCGCCGTTTCCACCGTGATGCCGCCCGTGGGGCAGAAGTTGATGTCCGGGTAAGGCCCGGCCAGCGCCTTCAGCATCGGGATGCCACCCGCCGCCGTGGCCGGGAAGAACTTCAGGAAGTTCAGCCCGTCGGCCATCGCCGCCATCACCTCGCTGGCAGTGGCCACGCCGGGCAGCAGCGGCAGGCCGACTTCGCGGCAAGCCGCGCCCACCGCGGCGGTGTAGCCGGGGCTGACGCCGAACAGGCTGCCGGCGTTCTTCGCGGCGCGCGCATCGGCGGCGCTGCGGATCGTGCCGGCGCCGACCACGGCCTCGGGCACCTCGCGTGCGATGGCCTCGATGCAGGCCAGCCCCACCGGCGTGCGCAGCGTCACTTCCAGCACCCGCACACCGCCAGCGACCAGCGCGCGCGCCATCGGCACCGCGTCGGCCACGCGCTGCAGCACGATGACGGGGATGACCGGCCCGTAGGCCGCGAGTTCGAGCGTGTTCATCGGCGGTGCTGCCTTTCGAAGTGCGTGCAGTTCAGGTTCGGGAAGCGGGGCGCGGATCAGCGCCAGCGTCAAGGCTGGCGTCAAAGTCAGCGTCAAAGCCAGGTAACGGCGCCCTCCTCGGCGGTCTTGACGTTGCGACGCAGGCCGGCGAAGAGCTCACGCCCCAGGTCGTGGCCGTTGACCTCGGCCTGCGCCGCGTCGATCGACGCATAGGGCCGCGCGGCCCATTCGGCCTCGGGCACCAGTGCGGCGAGCGTGCCGGCGTCGGCGTCGACGCGCACGACGTCGCCGTCGAGCAGCTTGCCCAGCGGCCCGCCCGCCAGCGCCTCGGGGCTGACGTGGATGGCCGCCGGCACCTTGCCGCTGGCGCCGCTCATGCGGCCGTCGGTGACCAGCGCCACCTTGTAGCCCTTGCCCTGCAGCACCGCCAGCGGCGGCGTCAGCTTGTGCAGTTCGGGCATGCCGTTGGCCTGCGGGCCCTGAAAGCGCACCACCACCACCACGTCGCGGTCGAGCTCGCCGGCCTGGAAGGCGGCATGCATGCCTTCCTGCGTGGTGAAGATGCGCGCCGGGGCCTCGATGACGTGGCGGTCGGCCGGCACCGCCGAGGTCTTGATGACGGCACGGCCCAGGTTGCCCTGCAGCAGCTTGAGGCCGCCGGTCTCGGAGAAGGGCATCGCGGCCGGCCGCAGCACGCTGGAGTCCCCGCTGTCGGCCGGCAGCGGACGCCAACCCAGGCGGCCGGCGTCGACCGAGGGCAGTTCGGTGTAGGCGGCGATGCCGCGCGGGCTGACGGTGGCCACGTCGGCATGCATGCGCCCGCTGGCCAGCAGTTCACGCAGCACGTAGCCCGGGCCGCCGGCGGCCTGGAACTGGTTCACGTCGGCGCTGCCGTTGGGGTAGACGCGGGCCAGCAGCGGCACCACCGCCGAGAGCTCGGCGAAGTCGGTCCAGTCGATGACGATGCCCGCGGCGCGCGCCACCGCCACCCAGTGGATGAGGTGGTTGGTGCTGCCGCCGGTGGCCAGCAGCGAGACCATCGCGTTGACGATCACCCGCTCGTCGACCTGCCGGCCGATGGGCAGGTAGCGCGCAGCGGTGGTCAAGCCCGGTGCCTGGCGCGCGCTGATGCCCAGCACCGTCGACACCGCCTCGCGCGTCAGCGCCTCGCGCAGCCCGGCATGCGGATGCACGAAGGCCGCGCCGGGCACGTGCAGGCCCATGGCCTCCAGCAGCATCTGGTTGCTGTTGGCGGTGCCATAGAAGGTGCAGGTGCCGGGGCCGTGGTAGGCCGCGCTTTCGGCGGCCAGCAACTCGTCGCGGCCCACCAGGCCCTGGGCCGCCAGTTCGCGCACCTTGCCCTTGTCGTTGTTGGACAGGCCGCTGCTCATCGGCCCCGCGGGCACGAAGACACAGGGCAGGTGGCCGAAGTGCAGTGCGCCGATGAGCAGCCCGGGCACGATCTTGTCGCACACACCGAGCAGCAACACGGCGTCGAAGACGTCGTGGCTGAGCGCGATGGCGGTGGCCATCGCGATGGTGTCGCGGCTGAACAGGCTCAGTTCCATGCCCGGCTGGCCCTGCGTGACGCCGTCGCACATCGCCGGCACGCCACCGGCCACCTGCACGGTGGCGCCCAGGCTGCGCGCCTGTTCGCGGATCAGCGTCGGGTAGCCTTCATAGGGCTGGTGCGCCGAGAGCATGTCGTTGTAGGCGGTGACGACGCCGATGTGCGGCGCCTTCTCGGCCACGACCCGCAGCTTGTCGTTGGCGGGCAGGGCCGCGAAGGCGTGCGCGACGTTGGCACAGCCCAGGCGGTCGGCACCCGGCTTGCGCTGGGCCATGCGGTCGATGCGCGCCAGGTAGGCGCCGCGTGTCGTGGCGCTGCGCTCGGTGATGCGGCGGGTGACGGCAACGAGGACGGGGTGTTTTGCGGTGCTCATGGCGGCCTTTGTAACCAGCAAACTCATTATTGAGTAACTGAGTTACATCGTCAATTCCACGCCGCCTTATCCCGTGGTCTGCTCGGCGGCCTTGCGCAGCGCCTCCAGGTCGGCGGGGGTGTCGACGCCCAGCAGCACGCCGGCGTCGTCGACCTCGAGGCCGTACGCCGGGTAGCGCAACATCAGGCGGCGCGGGCTGTCGTCGCCATTGAGCTGGATGAGTTCGGAATACAACTCGGCCGAGAAGGCCACCGGCTGGCCGGCGCGGCCGCGGTGCTGGGCGTAGACCACCGCGTTCTGCTCCAGCGCGCCGCCCACAGCCAGCAGGGTGGACGGCAGCACCAGCGGCATGTCGCCCGGAAGCACGATCCAGCCGGGCGCGCCCGAGCGTTCAGACACCCCGGCTGCGATCGACGCGCCCATGCCGCGCGCCGCCTCGGCTTCGTCGAGCACGACGATGTCGCGCGTGGCCAGCAGCGCGCTGGCCAGCGGCACGCGCGCCGCCGTCGTCACCACCACCACGGGCAGTTGCGAGGCGATCGCGCGGCGCAGCGTGGTGCCGAGCACGGTGCCGCCGTCGAAGGCGTGTTCCAGCTTGTTCAAGGGCCCGCCAAAGCGGCGGCCCGGGCCGGCAGCCGGCACGACGATGGTGGGACGAAGGCGCATTCTTGTTCTGAGGCCGTCCTGACGCACCCGGTACGCGCGGCCTCCTCCTTGGGGGTGAGAATGGCGCCGCTCCCCCTGCGCATGAAGTGGGACGTTCACTTACGGCGTTCTACCTACGGGATGCACCCGGGGTGTCCGCCCAGCGCGGGCACCAGGCGCCGCGCGCTTCCTATACTGCGCCCATGGACATCGCCCACCTGCGCAAGAGCTACGAAAAGGCCGAACTCGACGAAACCGCCTCGGCGGCAGACCCACTGGACCAGTTCCAGCTGTGGTTCGACCAGGCCGTCAAGGGCGCCCTGCCCGAGCCCAACGCCATGACCCTGGCCACCGTCGGACCCGACGGCCGGCCGAGCACACGCGTGGTGCTGATCAAGGCCGCAGACGCCCGCGGCGTCGTCTGGTACACGAACTACGAAAGCCGCAAGGGCCGCGAACTGGCGCAGCTGCCCTACGCCGCGCTGCAGTTCCACTGGGTGGAGATGGAACGCGTGGTGCGCATCGAGGGCCGGGTCGAGAAGACCAGCGCCGAGGAGTCCGACGCCTATTACGCGACACGGCCGCTCGACTCGCGCCTGGGCGCCTGGGCCTCGCCGCAGAGCCAGGTCATCCCCTCGCGCACCGTGCTCGTCACGGCGGCGGCGCAGGCCGCGGTGCGTTACGCGCTGCACCCGCCACGTCCACCGCACTGGGGTGGCTACCGCCTGGTGCCCGACCACTGGGAGTTCTGGCAGGGCCGCAGGAGCCGCCTGCACGACCGGCTGCGCTACCGGCTGGAAGGCGGGGCCTGGGTGCGCGAGCGGCTGGCGCCCTGAGTGCAACAGGCTTTCGTCCATGCCCGCTCGCCACGCCCCAAAAACTCTCGCACTCTGAAGCCGCGCCCACCACCCACACAGGGCGACATCGGCCACGGCTTCGCCTAGAAGCGCGCGCGCAGCCCCACCGTCAGCGCGCGCCCGGCCGCCGGTGACAGGCCACGCATCGTGGCGATGGTGGCCGCGTTGTAGGCCAGCGTGTCACCCAGGTTGGCCAGCTTCGCGAACCACGTGGTTTGATTGCCCAACGGCAGGTCGCCACTGGCCCACAGGTCGACCCGCGTATGGCCGGGCGTGGCCGTGTCGGTGGCCGGCACGCGGCGCTGGCGAGCGTCGTGGCGCACGCCCAGGCCGAGACGCCAGCCCGCGCCCTGGGCCTCCACGCCCGCGCGCAGACGCAGCGGCGCCAGGCGTGGCAAGGGCTCGCCGCTGTCGAGGTTGTCACCGTGCACGCCGTCCAGCCCGGCTGTCAGGTCGAGCGCCAAGCCCGCGCCGGCCGCACCCATCACGCGTGTGCGGCCGTCGAACTCGAAACCCTGCAGCCGCGCGCGCACGGCGCGGAAGGCGTACTCGGGCACCAGGCTGTCGGGCTCGCCCGCTTCACCGGGCACGACGATGTCCACGCCCGTGGCGTCGAGCGAGATGAAGCGTGAGAAGCGTGTGCTGAAGAGGCTGGCCTTGACGTGGTGCGGGCCGCTCGTCCAGCCCAGGCCCAGTTCGGCATGGCGGCTGCGCTCCACGGGCAGCGTCGGGTCGCCGCGTTCGTAGGCCGCGGTGGCGATGTGCACGCCATCGGCATAGAGCTCGTAGTAGGCCGGCGCCCTTTCGGTATGGCCCGCCGAGACGCTGGCCTGCCAGCCCTGATCGCCACCCACGCGGGCCGACAGCGCCGCGCTGCGCGGCGAGTAGCGGCGCTCGGTGGCGGCACCAAAACGCAACTCGGTGGCGTCAGGTGCGTCACCCTCAGAGGCCACACGCACGCGTTCCAGGCGCGCGCCGAAGCCCAGCACGGCGGGACCGGCGTTCATCTCCTCCAGTGCAAACAGCGCCGCCGAGCGCGTGCGCGTGCCGGGCACGAAGGCCTCTTCGCCGAGGGCCGAGAAGTCCATGTTCTCCGTCTGCAGGCCGACCACGCCGGTCAGCGGGCCCAGCGGCGCGTGCCGGGCCTGCAGGCGCAGGTCGTCACCGCTGCTCTTGAACGTGGTGCCGACGGCGCCACTGCCCTCCACTTCCTCGTGCTGGTACCTCGTGTGGCTGGCCTGCGCCGTGATCTGCGTTAAAGGCCCCGGTAGCGCGCGCCATTCGCCGGCCAGCGCCAGCCGGTCGCGCTGCATGCGGATGAAGACGTCGGGCTCGACGGTGACGCCGTAGCGGTTGCGCGAGGTCTCGACCGATGCGCCGAGATAGCCCCGGTCCGACACCCAGCCGCCCCCCACCGCGCCGCCGGAGCTGCGCGAGGCCGAGTTGCGCACGCGTTCGGTGGGGTCGAGCTCGGTGCCGTCTTCCACCGGCGTGTAGCGGGGCACGCGCAGGTCGTTGGCGCGGCGGCCGAAGACGTCGGCATGCCAGGCCCAGCGGCCGGCGCCGCCTTCCAGCACCGCAGCGCCGGAACGTTCCGCCGCAGCACCGCCCAGGCGCAGTTCGGCGCGACCGCTCAGGCCGGTGGCGGGTGCACGGGGGATGCGGTTGTCGATGCTGTTGACGACGCCGCCGGTGGCGCTGCCGCCGTAGAGCAGCGCGGCCGGCCCGCGCAGCACTTCGATGCGCTCGGTCACCAGCGGGTCGGTGGCCGCGGCATGGTCGAAGCTGAGGCTGGACGCATCGACCGACGCGCCGCCGTTGTCGAGCAGGCGCACGCGGTCGCCGTCGAGGCCGCGGATGACGGGGCGGCTGCTGTTGGGGCCGAAGCCGCTGGCCGCCACGCCGGGCAGGCCGTCCAGCGTCTCGCCCAGGGTGCCGGCGCGGCGTACCGAGAGGCCGACGCCCGAGAGCACCGAGGCCGGCTGCGCCAGGCTGTCGCGACCCAGCGGGTTGCCGGTGACGACGACGGTCTGCGGGGTGGACTGGGCCCAGGCGGTGGAGGCGCACAGCAGCGCCGCGGTCGCGAGGGGATGGAACTTCGAACGGGATGGGGACATGGAGGACTCGCAGGCAGGGCAGCCGCGCGCCATGGGCGTGCGGCCGACCGGGATGGGGGGCGAACACGCGGGGCCGCGAGGCGGCACGGGGCGTGTTCAGAAAGGGACAACGGGCGCCGCGAAGGCGGCGCGCCGGGCACGGCGGGTCAGAGCCTGTGAATGAATCCGGCGCGTCCGAGCGGGTGCCCCAGGCGGTGCCGATCTGGGCGCAAAGCACAGCCGTAGCTCGGGCTACGGCGCGCATTTGCAACGACGAGCGGTGCCGCCTGGGGCGCACGAGCGGGAGCGTCGGACTTGTTCACAGGCTCTCAGGCCAGCGGCGGCGCCCGGGCCAGGTAGGCCGACGCCGAACCGGCGCGCGGCGCCACCGTCGGCGCGGCTTCGTGGGCTTCGGTGGCCGGCGGTACGGGCGCGGCGGCCCAGGTGGCATCGCACAGGCCGTCGGCATGGGCCAGCTGGTCGATCAGCCGGCACTCGGCGCCCCCGGCATCGTGGCCGTCAGCCCAGGAAGCCGGCGCCGCCGCGACGGCCGCGGCCGCAGGCGCAGCGCCCGGACCCGGCGCGTGCTGGATGCGGTGCGCCAGCCCCAGCGCCTGCGCCGCGAGCAGCAGCAGCGCCAGCAGCCACGCCTGCAGCGGCTTCGACCGCGGGCCTGAGCGTGAACGCGTCATCTCACGCCCGCCTCAGCACACGCTGCGGGAAGGGGATCTCGATGCCCAGCTCGTTCAGCGTGCGCAGGATGACGAGATTGACATCGGAACGCACGTTGCTCTGCCCGTTCTCGGGGTCGGCTATCCAGAAGCCGAAGGTCAGCTCCAGGCCGTCGGCAGCGAAGTTGGTCAGCAGCACCGCCGGGCCGGGGTCGGCCATCACGCGCGGCACGACGGCGACGGCCTGCACCAGGCGCGGCATCAGCGTGTCGAGCTCGGTGCCGTAGGCCACCTGCACGACGGTGTTGAGCAGCAGCTTCGAATCGGCCAGCGAGGCGTTCTCGACGCGCTGCGTGATCATCATCTCGTTGGGCACGATGGACTCGCGGCCGTTGATGGCGCGGATCACCGTGAAACGGGTGCTGATGTCGGTGATGCGGCCCTCGAAGCCGTCGACCTTGACGAGGTCGCCGATGCGCATGCTGCGTTCGGCCAGGATGACGAAGCCGCTGACATAGTTGGCCGCCAGCTTTTGCAGGCCGAAGCCGATGCCCACCCCAATCGCGCCGCCGAGCACACCCAGGGCCGTGAGGTCGATGCCCGCCGCCGACAGCGCAAACATCAGGCCGACGAAGAGCAGGATGACGCGCAGCGAATTGGCCGCCATCTTGCGGATGCTGAGGTTGTCGGTGGCACCCGTGAGCAACCGCCCTTCCAGCAGCGCCGACAGCCACAGCACCAGCACCAGCACCAGGCCGCCGGTGACGATGCCCTCCAGCAGGTTGCGCACCGAGATCTTGGTGCTGCCGATCGCCCAGGTGATCTCGTCCAGCTCCTGCAGCACCACCGGCAGCACGCCGGTGATCCACAGCACCACGGCCAGCCAGACCACCCACGACAGGCTGCGCTCGACCACCCGCACGAGACCGGACTCGGGAAAGCTGGCGCGCAACACGCGCACCGTGAGCCGGATCACGGCCAGCGACAGCAGCACCGGCACCGCCAGGCGGAAGACCGCGATCGGCAGCACACCCTGCAGCGCCCAGCGCGCGGCCACCGCCAGCAGCAGCGCCAGCAGCGGGAAAAAGACGCCGTCGACGACGCCGCGGCCGAACCACATCGAACCCTTGCGCGGCAGCGGCCCGCGCGCCAGGCGCACGATGCCCCAGGCCAGCAGCAGGCAGCCGCCCAGCACACCCAGCTCGATCAGCGCGCTGGGCTTGAGCAGCGCATCGATGAGCTGGCCGATGTCGCCTGCCGTGAGTGGGCGCGGCATCTTCAGCGCAGAGTCAAGCAACGTCGGCCAGCACGCGCACGTGCGCGGCCACGCTGCGTGCCAACGCGCTCAAGTGGTAGCCGCCTTCGAGGCAGGACACGATGCGGTTCTTCGCGTGCCGGCGCGCCAGTTCCACCAGGCGCTTGGTCATCCACTCGTAGTCGGCCTCGACCAGGCCGAGCTGGCCGAGGTCGTCCTCGCGGTGGGCGTCGAAGCCGGCGCTGATGAAGATCATCTCGGGGCGGAACTCTTCCAGCGCCGGCATCCACATCGCGTCGATGGTTTCGCGGATGGCGGGCCCGCGTGTATAGGGCGCGATCGGCACGTTGACCATGTTCGTGCCCTTGGGCACGGCACCGCTGTAGGGGTACAGCGGGTGCTGGAAGAAGCTGCACATCAGCACCCGGTCGTCGCCGGCGATGATGTCCTCGGTGCCGTTGCCGTGGTGCACGTCGAAGTCGATGATGGCCACGCGGGCGAGGCCGTGCACGTCCAGCGCATGGCGTGCCGCGATGGCCACGTTGTTGAAAAAGCAGAAGCCCATGGCCTCGTCGCGCGTGGCGTGGTGGCCGGGCGGGCGCACACTGCAGAAGGCGTTGCGCGCGCGGCCGGCGAGCACGTCGTCGGTGGCGGCGATGGCTGCGCCGGCGGCGCGCAGCGCGGCGGCCAGCGTTGCCGGGCAGGCCACGGTGTCGGGGTCCAGCGCCTTGGTCACACCCTGCTCGCGCACCTGTTCGAGCAGGTCCTTGATCTCGGTCACGTAATGCGTGGTGTGGGCACGCTCGATCTGCTCGATGGTGGCGTTGGGCGCGTCGCGAAACTCGAGCGCGATGTCCAGGCCGGTGGCCAGCAGGTGGTCGGAAATGGCGTCCAGCCGCGCCGGGCATTCCGGGTGGCCGGCGCCCATGTCGTGCAGGCGGCAGTCGGGGTGGCTGTAGAACACGGTGCTCATCGGGAAAACTCGTCTCCGCAATTCGGGTATGGTGCCGCGCATGGATGTACAGCTTGCGCGCCAGCTCTCTCGGCTGGTCGACCAGATTAGCACGATCGTTGTAGGCAAAAGGCCGCAGATCGAGGACTGCGTGGCCTGCCTGCTGGCCGGTGGCCACCTCTTGATCGAAGACGTGCCGGGGGTCGGCAAGACCACCTTGGCGCACACCCTGGCTTCCAGCCTGGGCCTGGGCTTCCGGCGGGTGCAGTTCACCGCCGACCTGATGCCCAGCGACCTCATCGGCGTCAGCGTCTTCGAGCGCGCCAAGGAGACCTTCGTCTTCCACCCCGGCCCGGTGTTTGCGCAGGTGCTGCTGGCCGACGAGATCAACCGCGCCGGGCCCAAGACCCAGAGCGCGCTGCTGGAAGCGATGGAAGAGCAGCAGGTCTCGGTGGAAAACGAGACGCTGCCCCTGCCCAAGCCGTTTTTTGTCATCGGCACGCAGAACCCGAGCGACCAGCTCGGCACCTACCCGCTGCCCGAAAGCCAGCTCGACCGTTTCCTGCTGCGCATCACGCTGGGCTACCCCGACCGCGCTGCCGAACGTGAACTGCTCACCGGCGGCGACCGCCGCGCCGCCGCGCTGGCGCTGCGCCCGGTGTTCGGCACCGAAGACCTGCTGGCTGCGCAGAAGGCCGTGCTGGGCGTGCGTGCCGCCGACCCGCTGCTGGACTACCTGCAGGCGCTGATCGCGGCCACACGTTCGGGTACCTGGTTCGTCGAAGGCCTGTCGCCGCGTGCCGGCATCGCCGTGCTGCGTGTGGCCAGGGCGCGCGCGTTGATGGCCGGCCGCGACTACGTGGCGCCCGACGACATCCAGGCCATCCTGCCGCAGGCCATCGCGCACCGGCTGACACCCGTGGCTGGCGCCGGCCGCGGCGCGGTCGAGCAGGTGCGGGCGATGGTCGAGGCCGTGCCCATACCGTGAACACGGGGGCGCTGCCGCCGCTGCAGGGCTGGGCGGCCTGGTCGCCGCGGGCGCGCTTTGGCCGCTGGCTGGAAAACCGCCTGCCGCACACCGACATCTGGCTGCTGGGCCAGCGCAACGTCTACATCCTGCCCACGCGCGCCGGCTTCACTTTCCTGGCCACGCTGCTCGTCATGCTGCTGGCCAGCATCAACTACCAGCTCAACCTGGGTTATGCGCTGACCTTCCTGCTCGCCGGGGCGGGCCTCGTCAGCATGCACCTCACGCACGGCAACCTGCGCGGGCTGACGCTGCACCTGCGGCCGCCGGCCCCGGTGTTCGCGGGCGACCCGGCACCGCTGGAGGTGGTGATCACCAACCCCGGCCACGAGCGCCATGCGCTGGCGCTGCGCTTCGAGGCCACGGCCGCAGGCGCTGACGCCCGCGTCGACGCGAGCGTCTGGTGCGACGCGCCGCGTCAGGGCGAAACGCGGGTTCACCTGAGCCAGGTGCCGCCGCGCCGCGGCTGGTTTGCCGTGCCGACGCTGCACGTCGAGACCCGCTTCCCCTTCGGCCTCTTCCGTGCCTGGACGGTCTGGCGTCCGGCCGCCCGTGTGCTGGCCTGGCCGCGGCCCGAAACCGCACCGCCGCCACTGCCGATGGGCGGCGCCAGCGCCGGCGACGAACACGCGGCGCGCCGCGGCGCCGGCAGTGAACTCGACGGCGTGCGCCCCTGGCGGCGCGGCGACACCATGCGTCAGGTGGTGTGGAAAAAGGTGGCGCACAGCGGCGAACTGGTGAGCCGCGAAACCGCCGGCGCCGCGCAGCGTGAACTGTGGCTGGACTGGCACGACACCCACGGCGCCGACACCGACCAGCGCCTGTCGCGCCTGTCCGCCTGGGTACTGCGCGCCGACGCCGACGGCATCGACTGCGGCCTGCGCCTGCCCGGGCGCGAGCTGCCGCCCGGCCAGGGCGACGCGCACCGGCGCGCCGCGCTCGACCTGCTGGCGCTGTGGGCCTGATGGCGACCCGCGCGCGGTCGCGTCGCAGCGCGGCGGCCGGCTGGGTCGAGCGCGCCGCCCACCTGCCGCGCGACACCCGCGACACGCTCTTTCACCTGCTGGTCATCGCCTGGACGATCGCGCCGCACCTGCTGCACCTGCCCGTCTGGTGCGGCGTGATGACCACCGGGCTGCTGGCCTGGCGTGTGCGCCTGACGCTGACCGGCGGCGCGCTGCCCAACCGCTGGCTCATCAGCGCGCTGCTGGCGCTGGCCGCCGGGCTGACGCTGTGGAGCGAACGCACGCTGCTGGGCAAGGAAGCCGGCATCACGATGTTGGTGGTGCTGATGGCCCTGAAGACGCTGGAACTGCGCGCGCGGCGCGACGCGCTGGTCGTCTTCTTCCTCGGCTTTTTCCTCGTGCTGACGCATTTCCTGTACTCGCAGAGCCTGGGCACCGGGCTGTGGATGCTGGCCGCCGTGTGGGGGCTGCTGACGGCGCTGACGCTGGCCCACATGCCGGTGGGTCGGCCACCGCTGTGGCGCGCCGGCGCGGTGGCGGCCCGTGCGGCCGCCTTGGGTGTGCCGCTGATGGTGCTGCTGTTCGTGCTGTTCCCGCGCATCGGGCCGCTGTGGGGTCTGCCGCAGGACGCCCAGGGCCGCACCGGCCTGTCGGGCAGCCTGCGCCTGGGCGGCGTGGCCAGCATCGCCGAGGACGACAGCATCGCGCTGCGCCTGCGCTTCTTCGGCGCCGTGCCGCCACCCGAGTTGATGTACTTCCGCGGCCCGGTGCTGGCCGCTTTCGACGGCCGCGAATGGACCCGCGGGGTGTCGAGCTTTCCGCCGCCGCTGCGGCCGCGGCTGAACCTCAGCGTGGCCGGCGAGCCGCTGCGGTACGAGATGACGCTGGAACCCAGCCGGCTGCCGCTGCTGCCGCTGCTGGAGATGACACCCGACCGCGACGGCGCCGCGCCCGAACTGCCCGGCTGGCAGCCGCTGCAGCGCCAGGACGGGCAGTGGCAGCTCGACCGCGCGCTGAACGAGCGTTTGCGTGTGCAGGCCAGCGCCTGGCTGCGGCACCGCCACGGCCCGCGCGAGGACGTGATCGGCCTGCGCGACCTCGTCGACCTGCCACCCGGCGCCAACCCGCGCACGCTGCAATGGGCAGTCGACCTGCGCCGCCAGCGCGGCCTGCAGGACGCCGACGCGCGCACCTTGGCCAACGCCGTGCTGCAGCACATCCGCACGGGCGAGTACACCTACACGCTGGAACCCGGCACCTACGGCACGGTGAACGAACGCGACGCCATCGACGAGTTCTGGCTCGACCGCAAGCTGGGCTTCTGCGAACACTTCGCCAGCGCCTTTGTCGTCGTGATGCGCGCGCTGGACGTGCCGGCGCGCATCGTCACCGGCTACCAGGGCACCGACGCCGAACCGCAGGACGGCTGGTACATCGTGCGCCAGCGCAACGCCCACGCCTGGGCCGAAATCTGGCAGGCCGGCACAGGCTGGATGCGTGTCGACCCCACCGCCGCGGTGGCGCCCGAGCGGGTGCAGCGTGGCCGCAGCCTGGTGCCGGCGCCGGGTTTCGTGGCCGGCGCTGTCAACAGCATCGACCCGGCGCTGGCCGCGCGCCTGCGCCAGGCCTGGGAGACGGTCAACAACCGCTGGAACCAATGGGTGCTGAACTACTCGCGCGGCCAGCAGTTCGACCTGCTGCGTGAACTGGGCTTCGACGCGCCGAGTTGGCAGGACCTGGCCAAGCTGCTGATCCTGGTCGTCTCGGGCCTGGCGCTGGCCGGCGCCGGCTGGGCCTGGTGGGACCGCCGCCGGCAGGACCCCTGGCAGCGCCTGCAGGCCCGCGTGCTGCGGCGCCTGCAGGCCCGGGGCGTGGCCGTGAAGCCGCACCACCCGCCGCGCGAGCGCGCGGCGCGCGTGCGGGCGGCGCTGGGCGCCACGGGCGAAGACGCGGCGCGCCTGCTCGAAGAGTTGGACCACTTGCGCTACGGCCAGCCAGCGCCGCCGGCGCTGCCGCAGTGGCGCTGGTGGCGGCGCTTCGAGGCGGCCCTGCGCTCGGCACGTGCCTGAGCGTGTGAGCGGAAGCGCACGCAGCGCGCCGGCTTTGCACTCCTTTACGCCGCCGGCGGTCAACCGAGGCGCAGACTTCGCACGTTGAGCGCCACATGAAGATCCTGCGCAAGTTCACCCCCGTCCTGGCCCTGGCCGGCCTGCTGGCCCTGAGCGGCTGCGTCGTGACCCCGGTCGGGCCACGCCCGGTCTACCCGGGCTACCCGGGCTACCGCAGCGCACCACCCCCGCCATCACCGGTGGCCGCAGCACCGCTCTACTTCTACCCGCTGCAGCGCCAGCCCGAGGCCGTGCAGGACCGCGACCGCTACGAGTGCTACCGCTGGGCCGTACGCGAAACCGGCAGCGACCCCGGCATGACGGCCGTGCGCAGCCAGGGCAGCGAGGTCGTGCGCGAGCGCAACTACTACCCGCCGGGCCCCAACGGCGCCGACGTGGTGGCTGGCGCCGCCACCGGCGCCATCCTGGGCGCGGCCGTCTCGTCGCCGCGCCAGGCCGGTGCCAACGCGGTCATCGGTGCCATCTTCGGCGCCGCTCTGGGCGCCGCTGCCAGCGACGCGCGCAGCCGCGCCTACGAAGACGCGCAGCAGCGCCAGGCCGAATACGCCGAGCGCGCCCGCGCACCGTCGAACAACTTCCGCCGCGCGATGTCGGCCTGCATGCAGGGGCGCGGCTACCAGGTCGAGTGAGCACCACCATGCACCGCACCCGCGACACCCACGCCGCCCGTCAGGGCCTGACCATCACGCTGGCCTTGGGCGCGCTGCTGATCGCCTGCGCCGCAAACGCCCAGCCGCGCGAACGCGACGGCGGCCGCGATGGCGGCCGTAGCGATAACCGGGCCGTCGAACGCACCGGAGAGCGGGGTGGCGACCGCAACAGCGACCGCGGTCGCAGCGGGCCACCGCCTCAGGTGAATCCGGCGCCGCGCCGCGGCGAGGCGCAGCGTTGGTTCGACGGCGCCCACGGCCACAACCACTACTACCCGCGGCCGGGCTGGGCGGTGCGCACGCTGCCGCCCCGCGCCAGCGTGACTTTCTGGGGCGGCGCCGGCTACAACTACTTCGATGGCATCTGGTACACCGGCGGGCCCCGCGGCTACGTGGTGGTGCGGCCGCCGCTCGGCATCGTGGTCACCGACCGCCCGGCCCTGGCCACTGTGCTGGCCATCGGCGGGCTGAGCTACCTCTACGCCAACGGCGTCTACTACCGCGAGCAGCCAGGTGTCGGCTACGAAGTGGTGCCGCCGCCGGTGGACGGCGACAACACCGGCGCGCCGGGCAAGAGCTACGTCTACCCGAAACAGGCGCAGAGCGCCGAGCAGCGGGCCAGCGACGATTACGAGTGCCACAAGTGGGCCGTGACGCAGACCGGCTTCGACCCCACCGACGCCGCCACCGGCCAGTCGACACGGCCAGCCACCGCGCGGCGCAGCGACTACGAACGCGCCCGCGGCGCCTGCCTGGAAGGCCGCGGTTACACGGTGCGCTGAACCACCCGCTCGGCGGCATGCCCCGACGCGCGCCGCGGTCGGCGCCCATGGGGGCGGGTCCGGGCTTCCCGAGAATCCGCCCATGCCCCCTGCCCTGTCCTCGCGCCGCAGCCTGCTCGCCCTTGCGGCGCTGCTGCCGCTGCACACCTTCGCGGCCCCGCCGGCCAGGCGCAAGGCCCGCGCTGCCGCGGCTGCGGTGGCGGCCCCGCGTTATGCCGGCCACCCGGCGGTAGCAGCCTTCGTCGCGTCGGTGACCTCACGCCATCAACTCGACGCCGACTGGCTGACCGCGCAGCTGGGCCAGGCCCGGCGCATCGAGGCCGTGCGCAAGCTCGTGATGCCGCCGCCGGCGGGCACCGCGAAGAACTGGGCCGCCTACCGCAGCCGCTTCGTCGAGCCGCAGCGCATCGCCGCCGGCGTCGCCTTCTGGCGCGAACACGAACGCTGGCTGCTCGAGGCCGAAGCGCGCTGGGGCGTGCCGCCCGAAGTCGTGGTGGCGATCATCGGCGTCGAAACCTACTACGGCCGCCTCACCGGCAGCTTCCGACTCGTCGACGCGCTGGCCACGTTGAGCTTCGACTTCCCGCCCGGCCGCCGCGACCGCAGCGACTTCTTCCGCGGCGAACTCGAGGAGTTCTTCGTGCTCTGCGCACGCGAGGGCCGCGACCCGCAGGCCGTGAAGGGCAGCTACGCCGGCGCCTTGGGCCTGCCGCAGTTCATGCCCGGCAGCGTGAACCGCTGGGCGGTGGACTTCGACGGCGACGGCCATATCGACCTGCAGGGCAACGGCGCCGACGCGGTCGGCAGCGTGGCGCACTACCTGGCGGCCTTTGGCTGGCAGCGCGACCTGCCCACGCATTACGCGGTCTCGGTGCCGGTGGACAGCGTCGACCGCGCCGCGCTGCTGGCGCCCGACATCCTGCCCAGCTTCAGCGCGGCGCAGTTCGGGCAACGCGGCGCCGAGCTCGACGCCGCCGGCCGCGCCCACGACGGCCTGCTGGCCCTGGTGGAACTGCAGAACGGCGAGCTCGCGCCCAGCTACGTCGCGGGCAGCACCAACTTCTACGCCATCACGCGCTACAACTGGAGCAGCTACTACGCGATGGCCGTCATCGACCTCGCGCAGGCCCTGCGCGCGGCCAGCGCCGCGCGCTGAGTGGCCCTGCGCGCGGCCAGCGCCGCGCGCTGAGCGGGCTTCACTTCGCCGGCGGCAGCGCCACCGGCGCGCCGGCAAGGTCGATCAGGAAGGCGTACATGCGCGCCACCTCGACGAGGAATTCAAAACGCCCCGAGGACCCGCCGTGGCCGGCCTTCATGTTGACGGCCAGCAGCAGCGGGTTGCGGTCGGTCTTGCGCGCCCGCAGCCGCGCCACGTACTTGGCCGGTTCGTAGTACTGCACCTGCGAGTCCCACAGCCCGGTGGTGACCAGCATCGCCGGGTAGTCCCGGGCCGCGAGCTGGTCGTAGGGCGAATAGCTCAGCATGTAGTCGTAGGCCGGCTTCTCGCGCGGGTCGCCCCACTGCTTCCATTCGTTGACGGTGAGCGGGATGGTCTCGTCGAGCATGGTCGTCACGACGTCGACGAAGGGCACGTCCAGCACCATTCCCTTGTAGAGCGTGCCGGCCTGGTTGGCCACGGCGCCCATCAGCAGGCCGCCGGCCGAACCACCGCTGGCAAACACCTTGTCCTTGGCGCCCCAGCCGGCGGCAAGCAGGGCGTCAGTGGCGTCGACGAAATCATTGAAGCTGTTGCGCTTGTTCAACATGCGGCCGTCTTCGAACCAGCCTTCGCCCAGGTCGGCACCGCCGCGCACATGGGCCAGGGCGATGACGAAGCCGCGGTCCATCAGGCTCACGCCTGACGACCCGAACTTGGCATCTGCAGAGAGGCCGTAGGCGCCGTAACCGTAGATGAACAAGGGCGCCGTGCCGTCGCTGCGCGCCTGGTCACGCCGCCAGGCGATCGTGACTGGAATTCGCTTGCCATCGCGCGACGGCGCCCACAGCCGCCGGGTGGCGTACAGGCTGGCGTCGTAGCCAGGCACATCGCGGGTCTTGCGAAGTACGGTTTGTGCGCTGACCAGGGCCAGGTCGTAAGTGGACTCCGGCTGCACCATCGACTGCTGGCTGTAGCGCAGATGCGCGGCCCGTGGGTCGGGGCGCGGGCCCAGGCTGACGCTGACG
>JBBRBW010000018.1:0-56052 GCA_038205425.1 Burkholderiales bacterium
GATCATCTTGAAGCCGCGGATGGTTTCCTTCAGCGGCACGAATTTGCCCGGGGTGCCCGTGAAGACCTCGGCGACGTGGAACGGCTGGCTCAGGAAGCGCTGGATCTTGCGCGCCCGGCTCACCGCCAGCTTGTCCTCGGGGCTCAATTCGTCCATGCCCAGGATGGCGATGATGTCGCGCAGTTCCTTGTAGCGCTGCAGGGTCTGCTGCACCGCACGGGTGGTGGTGTAGTGCTCCTCACCGACCACGGTCGGGTCCATCTGGCGGCTGGTGCTGTCCAGTGGGTCGACTGCGGGATAGATGCCCAGCGAGGCGATTTCACGCGACAGCGCCACGGTTGAATCCAGGTGGGCGAAGGTGGTGGCAGGCGACGGGTCGGTGTAGTCGTCGGCCGGCACATACACGGCCTGGATCGAGGTGATCGAGCCGACCTTGGTCGAGGTGATGCGCTCCTGCAGGCGGCCCATTTCCTCGGCCAGCGTCGGCTGGTAGCCCACCGCGGAAGGCATCCGGCCCAACAGCGCGGACACCTCGGTGCCGGCCAGCGTGTAGCGGTAGATGTTGTCGACGAAAAACAGCACGTCGCGGCCTTCGTCGCGGAACGACTCGGCGATGGTCAGGCCGGTCAGCGCCACACGCAGGCGGTTGCCCGGGGGCTCGTTCATCTGGCCGTAGACCATGGCCACCTTGGACTCTTCCAGGTGCTCCAGGTTCACGACGCCCGAATCGGCCATCTCGTGATAGAAGTCGTTGCCCTCGCGGGTGCGCTCGCCGACGCCCGCGAAAACAGACAGTCCTGAATGCGCCTTGGCGATGTTGTTGATGAGCTCCATCATGTTGACGGTCTTGCCGACACCGGCGCCGCCGAACAGGCCCACCTTGCCGCCCTTGGCAAACGGGCAGATCAGGTCGATGACCTTGATGCCGGTTTCCAGCAGCTCTTGCGACGGGCTCAGCTCGTCGTAGGCCGGGGCCTTGCGGTGGATGGGAGCGGTGAGCGTCTGGTCGACCGGGCCCCGTTCGTCGATGGGGTTGCCCAGCACGTCCATGATGCGGCCCAGCGTGGCCTTGCCCACCGGCACCGTGATGTTGGCGCCGGTGTTGATGACCATCAGGCCGCGGCGCAGGCCGTCGGACGAACCCAGCGCGATGGTGCGCACCACGCCGTCGCCCAGCTGCTGCTGCACTTCGAGCGTCAGCGCCGTGCCTTCGAGCTTCAGCGCGTCATAGATGTGGGGCATGGCGTTGCGCGGGAACTCGACGTCCACCACCGCGCCGATGCACTGGACGATCTTGCCTTGGGCTTGCGTGTTCGACATTTTCAATGGTCCTTCAAACGTAATCGGGGTCAGCCGCGGGCTCAGCCGCTGATGGCGGCGGCGCCGCTGACGATCTCGGAGAGTTCCTTCGTGATCGCAGCCTGGCGTGTCTTGTTGTAGATGAGCTTGAGCTCACCGATCAGCGTGCCGGCGTTGTCGGTGGCGGCCTTCATGGCCACCATGCGCGCGCTCTGCTCGCTGGCCATGTTTTCGGCCACGCCCTGGAACACCAGGGCCTCGACGTAACGTGTCAGCAGGTCGTCGATGACGGTGGGCGCATCGGGCTCGTAGATGTAGTCCCAGCCGTACTGCTTCTTCTCGGCATCGGTCTGTTCCAGACGCTCGGCGGCCAGCGGCAGCAGTTGCTCGACCACCGGCTCCTGCTTCATCGTGTTGATGAACTTCGTGTAGCACAGGTGCACGGCGTCGAGCTTGCCGGCCGTGAAGGCGTCGAGCATCACCTTCACCGGACCGATCAGTTTTTCCAGCTGCGGGGCGTCGCCCAGCTGCGTGGCGTGGCTGATGACGTTGGCGCTGATGCGGTTCAGGAAGCCAAAGCCCTTGTTGCCGATGGCCACGGCCTGGATGCTGCCGCCGGCCGTCTGCACTTCCTTCATCTTCTGCGTCACGATGCGCAGGATGTTGGTGTTCAGTCCGCCGCACAGACCCTTGTCGGTGGTGACGACGATGAAGCCCACGGCCTTCGTCGCACCGCCCGCCTTGGCCACGTCGCGCATGTAGGGCGAGCGGTATTCGGGGTTGGCCCCCGACAGGTGGGCCGTGATGTTGCGGATCTTGTCGGCGTAAGGCCGTGCCGCGCGCATGCGCTCCTGCGCCTTGCGCATCTTGCTGGCGGCGACCATTTCCATGGCCTTGGTGATCTTCCTGGTGTTTTCCACCGACTTGATCTTGCCGCGTATCTCTTTGCCGACTGCCATGAGTCAGATCTCCAGGTTCGGGGCGCAAACCGGCCGCCGCCGGGCCGCCCCAAGGCGGCCGGAGCCCCCTCGGGGGGTGGCGAACGGAGTGAGCCTGGGGGCAAACATGACTAAGCGAAGGACTTCTTGAAGGCGGCGATCGCGCCGGACAGTTCTTCTTCAGCACCCTTGTCCATGGCCTTGTCGTTTTCCAGCTTGGCCAGCAGCGCCGCGTGGCTGCTCCTCAGGTGCTGGTGCAGACCATGTTCGAAGGCCAGGACCTTCTTGACGTCCAGGTCGTCCACGAAACCCTTGTTCACGGCGTACAGCGTGGCGGCCATCAGGCTGATCGGCAGCGGGCTGTACTGTGCCTGCTTGAGCAGCTCGGTGACGCGGGCGCCACGGTCGAGCTGCTTGCGCGTGGCGGCGTCCAGGTCGGACGCAAACTGCGCGAAGGCCGCGAGTTCACGGTACTGCGCCAGGTCGGTACGGATGCCGCCGGACAGGCTCTTGATGAGCTTGGTCTGGGCGGCACCACCGACGCGCGACACCGAGATGCCGGCGTTGATGGCGGGGCGGATGCCGGCGTTGAACAGACTGGTTTCCAGGAAGATCTGGCCGTCGGTGATCGAGATGACGTTGGTCGGCACGAAGGCCGAGACGTCGCCGGCCTGCGTCTCGATGATCGGCAGCGCCGTCAGCGAACCCGTCCTGCCCTTGACTTCACCCTTGGTGAACTTCTCGACGTAGTCGGCGTTCACGCGAGCGGCACGCTCGAGCAGGCGGCTGTGGAGATAGAACACGTCGCCGGGGTAGGCTTCGCGGCCCGGCGGGCGGCGCAGCAGCAGCGAAACCTGGCGGTAGGCCACGGCCTGCTTGGACAGGTCGTCATAGATGATCAGCGCGTCTTGGCCGCGGTCGCGGAAGTACTCGCCCATCGTGCAGCCCGAGTAGGCGCTGACGTACTGCATGGCGGCCGATTCCGAAGCGCTGGCCGCGACGACGATGGTGAAGTCCATCGCGCCGTTGGCTTCCAGTGCGCGCACCACGTTCTTGATCGACGAAGCCTTCTGGCCGATCGCCACGTAGACGCAGGTCATGTTCTGACCCTTCTGGTTGATGATCGTGTCGATCGCCACCGCGGTCTTGCCGGTCTGGCGGTCGCCGATGATCAGTTCGCGCTGGCCGCGGCCGATAGGCACCATCGAGTCGATCGACTTCAGGCCGGTCTGCACCGGCTGGTCGACGCTCTTGCGGGCGATCACGCCCGGAGCGACCTTCTCGATGACGTCGGTCATCTTGGCGTTGATCGGGCCCTTGCCGTCGATCGGCTGGCCCAGCGCGTTGACTACGCGGCCGATGAGTTCGGGGCCGACGGGCACTTCCAGGATGCGGCCCGTGCACTTCACGGTGTTGCCTTCTGAGATGTGCTCGTACTCGCCCAGGATCACGGCGCCGACCGAGTCGCGCTCGAGGTTCAGCGCCAGGCCGTAGGTCGGCACGCCGCTGGCGGTGGCCGGGAACTCAAGCATTTCGCCGGCCATCACGTCGCTCAGGCCGTGCACACGCACGATGCCGTCGGTGACGGACACGACGGTGCCCTGGTTCTTGATGTCGGCCGAGACGGCAAGGCCCTCGATGCGGCTCTTGATCAGCTCGGAAATTTCTGCGGGATTCAGGTTCATGCTGTTCTCCGGATCACGCGGTGAGCGCAATCTTCATCTGTTCAAGACGGGCCTTGACGCTGGTGTCGAGCACCTCGTCACCGACCACGACGCGCACACCACCGATCAGTTCGGGCGCGAGTTCGACCTGGGCGTTGAGCCGGCGCGCGAAGCGCTTCTCGAGCGTGGCCACCAGATCGGCCAGCGCATCACCCTCGATCGGAAAGGCGCTCTGGATGAGCGCGTCCGAGACACCCGAGCTGGCGTTGACCAGCGTTTGGAATTGCGCCGCGATCTCGGGCAGCGCGGCCAGACGGCCGTTGTCGAGCACGGTGTGCAGCAGGTTGGCCACCTTGGCGTCGACGTGCAGCCCCTTGCTCAAGGTGATGCCGGCGATGAGGTCGAAGACCTGCGTCGCCGTGACCTTGGGGTCGTCCGCGAACCGGCGCAGTTGCTCGTCGGCCGCCAGCGCGGCCAGCGAGGCCATCTGCGCGTTCAGCGCCCGGGCGTCGCTGGCGCCCACCGACTGGTAGAGCGCTTCGGCGTAGGGGCGCGCGATGGTTGCGGGCTCGGCCATGTCAGCACTCCCCCCGGGCCGCCCCAAGGGAGGCCTGCGCCCCCTCGGGGGGCAGCGAACACCAGTGAGCGTGGGGGCTCATCACAACTCCGCTTTCAGCCGGCCGAGAAGCTCGGCGTGCACACCGGCGTTGACTTCGCGGCGCAGGATCTGCTCGGCGCCCTTGACGGCCAGACCGGCGACCTGCTCGCGCAGCATCTCGCGCGCCTTCACCGAAGCCTGTTCGGCTTCGGCGTTGGCGTTGGCGATGATCTTGGCGGCTTCCTCGGACGCACGGCCCTTGGCTTCCTCGATCATCTGCTGCGCCAGGCGCTCGGCATCGGCCAGGCGCTTCTGTGCGTCGTCGCGGGCGGCGGAGAGCTGGGCTTCGACGCGCTTGTTGGCGGCGGCGAGCTCGGTCTTGGCCTTGTCGGCGGCCGACAGGCCGTCGGCGATCTTGCGCGCACGCTCGTCGAGTGCGGCGGTGATTGGCGGCCAGACGAACTTCATCGTGAACCAGACCAGGATCGCGAAGACGATCATCTGGATGATCAGGGTGGCGTTGATGCTCAAGTTGTTACCTTGCGTGGGTAAGGGTGCTCACCAAGCAAAAGCCACGGAACCGGCTTGGCCGGGCCGTCGGCTTTGCCCCTTGAGGGGAGCGGCGGAGCCGCTACGGGGTGGTCCTTATTTCGGCAGGTTGGCAATCTGGGCCAGGAACGGGTTGGCAGTGGCGAACCACAGCGCGATACCGGTGCCGATGATGAAAGCCGCGTCGATCAGGCCGGCCAGCAGGAACATCTTGGTCTGCAGTTCGCCCATCAGCTCGGGCTGGCGCGCGGCCGACTCGAGGTACTTGCTGCCCATGACGCCGATGCCGATACAGGCGCCCAGGGCACCCAGACCGATGATGATGCCGGCGGCGAGGGCGACAAAGCTGATGACTTCCATTTTTTGCTCCAGAGGGGAAAGTGAGTGAGAAAAGGGGAACGGGGAAAAGGCGGAAACGGAAATGCGAGAGAGAGCCCGGTCAGTCTGCCGACTCAGTGCGAGTCGTGGGCCTGGCCCACGTACACCAGCGTCAGCATCATGAACACGAAGGCCTGCAGGGTGATGATCAGGATGTGGAAGATGGCCCAGGCCGTGCCGGCCACGATGTGCAGCAGCGCGAGCGAAAAGCCCGTGACCGACAGCGTGAAGGCGCCGCCGAGCAGCGCGATCAGCATGAAGATCAGTTCACCCGCGTACATGTTGCCGAACAGCCGCATGCCGTGACTGACGGTCTTGGCGACGAACTCGATCAGTTGCATGGCCAGGTTCACCACGCCGAGCAGCAACGCGAAGACCGGGTTCTTGCTGGTGCCGAAGGGCGCGCTGACCAGTTCGTGCGCCCAGCCGCCGGCGCCCTTGATCTTGACGTTGTAGGCCAGGCAGACCAGCAGCACGCTCAGGCTCAGGCCCATGGTCACCGACAGGTCGGCAGTGGGCACCACGCGCTGGTAACCGGCGATCTTGCCGTGCTCGACGATGTAGGGGATGAGGTCGACGGGCAGCAGGTCCATCGCGTTCATCATGAAAATCCAGACGAACACGGTCAGCGCCAGCGGCGCGACGAGCTTGCGGCTGTTGGCGTTGTGGACGATGCCCTTGGCCTGGTTGTCGACCATCTCGACGAGGAATTCCACCGCGGACTGGAAGCGCCCCGGCACGCCCGAGGTGGCCTTGCTGGCCGCGCGCCACATCAAGAAGCAGCCGACCACGCCCAGCAGCACGGCCCAGAAGATGGAGTCGATGTTGACGACCGAAAAGTCGACGACCCCGACTTGCTTGTGGTTCTGCAGGTGCTGCAGGTGGTGGACGATGTACTCGCCTGCGGTGGGCGCGTGACCTTCGGCTGCCATGTTCTGTGTCGTCCCGGTTGCTTAGCGACTAAGTTCTGCGGCCGCGCCACGACAGCGCAAGCCAATACACCTTCATGCACAGCACCAGGCCCACCAGCAGGGCTGGCCAGCTCAAGGGCTGCACGAGTTTCGGCGCCAGCATGAGCATGGCTATCGAAACCGCTATCTTGACCATCTCCCACAACATGAAGCTGACAGCGCTGGCGCCGGGCGACTTGCTGGACAGCTGGCTGGTCATGCCACGCGCCATCAGGGCCGCTGGCACCACCACCGTGGCGGCGCCGTACAGCGCCGACCACCCCGCCTCCTGACGGCCGGTGACCAGCAGCGCACCGAGCGCCACCACCCCACCCACCGCCACCTGCACCGCGATGACCCGCCACGGCGACAGCGGCGGATCCTTGAGGCGCAGGGCCTGTGCTTCTTCCCTCGTCAACGGCTTGAAGGCCGCTGCGTCTTTCGCCGCCTGGTCTTCTTCATCGTCCCAGCGGTCGGTCCGGGTGTTCCGTTCGATCGCCATGTTCGAGTGGGGTCAGCAAAGCCTCGGAATTATACGAACAAACCCGTAGCCATCGTTACCGGCTTCACGTGCGGGGGCACCGGAACGGCCTGCGCCACGGCCGGCGGCGGGCGGTGCGGCTTGCTGGGATCATGCGGCCGATGTCCCGCACCCTGCTGTTCCGTCGTCGTTCCGTGTCGCTGCTCGTGAGCCTGGCCGGCTGTGTCGCACACGCCACACCCGCGGCCGCCGACAACGCCGCAATGCCGGCACCCCCTGCCCACCACCGCGACGGCGGCTTCCAGAACAACCACCTCGACTTCGCGCCGCCCGGCCTGCTCAAGCTGATGCGCTGGCGCTGGGACGCCACGCGCGGCGGCCTGCCGCGGCCGCCGCAGGCAGCCACGCCGACCGTGCCCGCCGAGCTCAACTTCCTGCGCCGCAACGCCGTCGCCGGCAAGGCGATGCAGCCCACGGCGACCTGGATCGGCCACGCCACCGTGCTGGTGCAGATGGGCGGGCTGAACGTGCTGACCGACCCCATCTTTTCCGAGCGCGCCTCGCCGCTGTCCTGGGCCGGCCCGCAGCGCGCGCAGCCGCCAGGCATTGCGCTGGGCGAACTGCCGCGCATCGACGCCGTGCTCGTCTCGCACGACCATTTCGACCACTGCGACCTGCCCAGCCTGCGGGCCCTGGCCGCGCAGCCTGGCGGCGCGCCGCTGTTCCTGGTGCCGCTGGGGCTGAAGGCGCTGCTGGAAGACCGCGGCATCGTCAACGTGATCGAGCTGGACTGGTGGCAAAACCACAGCCTGAACGGGGTAGACATCGTGATGACGCCGGTGCAGCACTGGTCGGCGCGCGGGCTGACCGACCGCCTGCGCACGCTGTGGGGCGGCTGGGCGCTGTTCGCACCCGACTTGCAGGTCTTTTTTGCCGGCGACACCGGTTATTCGAGGGACTTTGCCGACATCCACGCCCGCTTCGCGCCGCGCCAGGCCGGCGGCGGTTTCGACCTGGCGCTGCTGCCGGTGGGCGCCTACGAACCGCGCTGGTTCATGAAGGACCAGCATGTGAACCCCGAGGAGGCGCTGCGCATCCACCTCGATCTGGCGGCGCGGCTGTCGCTGGGCATCCACTGGGGCACCTTCGAGCTCACCGACGAGGCGCTGGACGAACCACCGCGGGCGCTGGCAGCGGCGCGGCGCGCCCTCGGCGTGGCCGACACGGCCTTCGTGCTCACGCCCATCGGCCACACCTTGCGCCTGCCACCGCGCGGGGAAAGCCCGATCACGGGACAATAACAGCCGCGCCCGAACCGGCCTGCCCCACCCGACCCTGCACCCCCGCACCCGCATGAATGCCACCCGTTCCCTGATCGTCTCGACGCTGTTCGGGCTTGCCGCCTGGTCGGTGCTGCCCGCGCACGCCGCCGGGTCCGTGGTCACCACGCCGCAGGTCAGGGCCGAACTCGTGGCCCATGCGCCCGAGGGTGTCACCCCGGGCAAGCCGCTGTGGCTGGGTCTAAAGATCGAGCACCAGCCGCACTGGCACACCTACTGGAAGAACCCGGGCGATTCCGGCCTGCCGACGACGATGGAATGGCAGCTGCCCGCCGGCGTGCAAGCCGGCGATATCGAATGGCCCACGCCGTCGAAGCTGCCGCTGGGCCCGCTGATGAACTACGGCTACGACGGCACGCTGCTGCTGCCGGTGCCCGTCACCGTGCCGCCCGACTTCAAGGGCGAGGCGCTCGACATCAAGCTGCACGCCGAATGGCTGGTGTGCAAGGACGTCTGCATCCCGGAGAGTGGCGACTTCACGCTGCGCCTGCCGGCGCAGGCCGCCAGCGCTGGCCACGCCGCGCTGTTCGCCGCGGCGCGCGCCGCGCTGCCGCTGCCGGCCGCCGGCAGCCAGGGCAGCGCCACGCTCGACGGCGCGACGCTGGTCGTCAAGGTCGTCGGGCTGCCCGCCGCCTGGCAGGGCCAGACGCTGGCCTTCTTCCCAGAAACAGGTGGCGTCATCAACAACGCCGAAAAGCCGCAGACGGCCTGGGCCGATGGCAGCTGGACCGCGCGTGTGCCGCTGGACCCGCAGCGCAGCGCGTCGCCGACGGCGATGCCCGTGGTGCTGGTCGCGCCGGGTCAGGCGGCGGGCCTGCTGGTGCAAGTGGCCGTCAGCGGCCCCTGGCCTGCCGTCGCGGCGCTGCCGGCGGTCTTGCCCGCCATCGTGCCGGCCGTCGCGCCAGCCGACGCAGCGCGCCCGCCGCCGGCCACAACGCTGGGCCTGGCGCTGCTGCTGGCGCTGGCCGGCGGCGCGCTGCTGAACCTGATGCCCTGTGTTTTCCCCGTGCTGTCGCTGAAGGTGATGGGCTTCGCCAAACACGCCAACGACCGCCGCGTCCTGCTGGCCGGCGGTCTGGCCTACACCGCCGGCGTCGTGTTGTCTTTCCTGGCGCTGGCCGGCCTGCTGCTCGCGCTGCGCGCCGGCGGCGAACAGCTGGGCTGGGGCTTCCAGCTGCAGCAACCGGTGGTGGTGGCGGTGCTGGCCGCGCTGTTCACGCTCATCGGCCTGAACCTGGCGGGTGTGTTCGAGTTCGGCTCGGTGCTGCCCAGCTCGGTGGCGGCGGCGCGGGCGCGGCATCCGATGGTCGACTCGGCGCTCACCGGCGTGCTGGCGGTGGCCGTGGCCTCGCCCTGCACGGCGCCTTTCATGGGCGCCTCGCTGGGCCTGGCGGTGACCTTGCCAGCGGCGCAGGCGCTGGCCATCTTCGCCGCTTTAGGCCTGGGCATGGCCCTGCCCTACCTGCTGGTGAGCGCCTGGCCGCCGCTGGCGCGTGCGCTGCCGCGGCCAGGGCCGTGGATGGCGCACTTCAAGTCGGTGATGGCCTTCCCGATGTTCGCCACCGTGGTCTGGCTGGTCTGGGTGTTGGGCCAGCAGGCCGGCATCGACGGCGCTGCGGCGCTGCTGCTGCTGCTGCTGGCGCTGGCCTTTCTGGCCTGGGCACTGGGCTCGCCCGGCCTGGGCGTGACGGCACGCCGTGGCTTCGGTGTCGCGGCCGTGCTTTTGATGGGCGCCACGCTGTGGTGGGCCGGCCCGGCGCTGCGCCATGAACTCAGCGCCGCCACCGCCCCCGCGGCCGGCGAAGACTGGCAGCCCTGGTCGGCCGAACGTGTGGCCCAGGCGCAGGCCGAGGGCCGGCCGGTCTTCGTCGACTTCACCGCCGCCTGGTGCGTGACCTGCCAGTTCAACAAGCGCACCACGCTCAGCCGCGCCGAGGTCATGGCCGACTTCGCGAAGCACCGCGTGCTGCTGCTGCGCGCCGACTGGACGCGGCGCGACGCCGCCATCAGCGCCGAACTCGCCCGCCTGGGCCGCAGCGGCGTGCCGGTGTACGCGCTGTATGCCCCTGGCGCTGCAGGGCCTCGGCTTCTGAGCGAAATTCTCAGCGTCGACGAAGTGCGCAACGTACTGGCCACCCTGCCGCAACCCTGACCCGAGGAGCCGTCCGATGAAGACCTTCCTGCTTGCCAGCGCCCTGGCCGTCCTTGCCTCAAGCGCCGCCTCGGCCGCGTTCGCCACCGCCACCGTAGGCCAGCCCGCGCCGGCCTTCATTGCCACCGACACCAACGGCAAGACCGTGTCGCTGGCCGACCTCAAGGGCAAGCACGTGGTGCTGGAATGGGTCAACCCAGGCTGCCCCTTCGTCGTCAAGCACTACAGCAGCGCCAACATGCAGGGCACGCAGAAGGACGCCACGGCCAGGGGCGTGGTCTGGCTGGCCGTCAGCTCCACCGCGCCCGATGCGTCGGACTACAAGAAGCCGGCCGAGCTGGCGAAGTGGATGCAGGGCCAGAAGGCCGCCGCCACCGCGACGCTGATGGACGACGACGGCAAGGTCGGCAAGGCCTACGGCGCGCGCACCACGCCGCACATGTACATCGTCGACCCGGCCGGCACGCTGGTGTATGCGGGTGGCATCGACAACAAGCCCAGCACCAACGTCGCCGACATCGCGTCGTCGACGAACCACGTCAAGGCCGCGCTGGCCGAGACGCTGGCCGGCAAGGCGGTGAGCCAGGCCTCGACGCGGCCTTACGGCTGCTCGGTCAAGTACTCCGGCATGTGAGGGCGCCGCGGGGCCGCGTGGCGCCGCAGGCGGCGGGTCAAGGCAGGCGCGTGTACTGTGCCGCCAGTGCCTCGAAGGCGGTGGCGTCGACCGGCTGGCCGAGTTCATCCGCCAGGATCGCAGCCACGGCATCGGCCTGACGACCGGCCTCGGCGGCGTCGAGGAAGAGCAGCCGGCAGCGCCGCGCCAGCACGTCATCGACGCTGCGCGCCAGCTCGTACCGTGCCGCGAAGCGCACCATGGCTTCGCTCAGGCCACCCTGACCCGTCTCGGGGTCGCGCCAGAGCCAGTTCGTGGCGCCCGGCAGCGTGCGCAGCAGCGCCGCCTCGCTGCCGTAAAGATGTTCGCCCGGCGGGTCTGACATCGGTCGCCCCGGCGCGGCGCCAATCAGCGGCAGACGGGTCGTCACGCCGCCCGGGCGGCGCGGCAACAGGCCACGCGCCATGGCGCGCGCCAGCACGTCCTCGGCCATCGAGCGGTAGGTCGTCCACTTGCCGCCGGTCACCGTGACAAGGCCCGAGCGGTCGATCAGCACGGTGTGCTCGCGCGAGATCGACTTGGTGTTGCCGGTGTCGTCGCTGGCGCCCTTCACCAACGGCCGCAGGCCGACCCAGATCGAGCGCACGTCGCTGCGCTGCGGTGCCTTCGCGAGGTAGCGCGCCGATTCGCCGAGGATGAACTTCACCTCTTCGGCAAACGGCGCCGGTTCACGCGCCAGGTCGTGGCGCGGCGTGTCGGTGGTGCCCAGGATGGTCTTGCCCAGCCAGGGCACGGCGAAGAGCACGCGGCCGTCGGCGGTCTTGGGCACCAGCAGTGCGTGGTCGCCGGGCATGAAGCTGCGGTCGACGACGAGGTGCACTCCCTGGCTGGGCGCCAGCATGGGCGCGCGGCCGGGCTGGTCGGGCTCGCGGTCCATGTCGCGCACGGCGTCGACCCACACGCCCGCGGCGTTGATCACGCAGTGCGCGCGCACCGTCGTCGTGGCGCCCGTCTCTTCGTCGCGCACGTGCAGCCCGCGCACCTGTCCGCGTTCGCGCACCAGCCCGGTGGCGGCGCAGTGGTTGAGCACCAGCGCGCCGCGCTCCAGCGCCGTGCGCGCCATCAGCAGCACCAGGCGGGCGTCGTCGAACTGGCCGTCCCAGTAGCGCACGCCGCCCCACAGGCCGCGCGGGTTGACGCCCGGCAGCAGCTCGCGTGTGCGTGCGCTGCTCAGCCATTCGGTGGCGCCCAGGCCCTGGCTGCCGGCCAGCGTGTCGTACATCTTCAGGCCGATGCCGTAGAAGCCGCGCTCCCACCAGTGGTAGCCCGGCATCACGAAGGGCAGGCGCTGCGCCACGTGCGGCGCGTTGGCCAGGATGGCGGTGCGTTCGTGCAGCGCCTCGCGCACGAGGCCGATGTCGCCCTGCGCCAGGTAGCGCACACCGCCGTGCGCCAGCTTGGTGGCGCGCGACGAGGTGCCTTCGGCGAAGTCGTGCGACTCGACGAGCAACACGCTGAAGCCGCGCACCGCGGCGTCCAGCGCCACGCCCATGCCGACGCAGCCGCCGCCGATGACGGCGAGGTCCCACTCGCGGTCTTCCTGCAGACGGGCGAGCAGTTCGGCACGGGGATGGGCGGTGGTCAAGGTCTTGCTCCAGGCACGGGCGTTCAGGCCCGCGCGAAATTCACCGGCAGTCCCGGCACGTCGACACGCAGGCTCAGCACGGCGCCGGCCAGCGGCTGCGCCGCCAGTTCGTCGGCCGGGCGATTCTGGCGCGCCGTGGTGACATAGAGCGTGCGCAGGTCGGCGCCGCCGAAACACGGCATCGTCGGGCAGCGCACGGGCAGCGGCAGCTCCTGCAGCAGGGCGCCTTCGGGCGCAAAACGCAGTAGACGCTGGCCTTCGTACATCGCGCACCAGTAGGCGCCTTCGGCGTCGACCGCGGCGCCGTCGGGGCGGCCGCCGTAGGTGGCCAGCTCCTGCTCGGGCTGCTTCACGGGGAATTCGGCGAACACACGCTGGCGCGACAGGCTGCCGTCGCCGCCGTCGAAGTCGAGCGCGTAGACGCGGTGCGAGGTGGTGTCACTGCGGTAGAGCGTGCGGCCGTCGGGGCTGAAGGCCAGGCCGTTGCTGACCGTGATGTCGCCGGCCATGCGGTCGAGCCGGCCGGCCGCCCAGCGGTAGAGCGCGGCGTTCGGCGGCTGGCGCGGCTCGTAGAGGGTGCCGACCCAGAAGCGGCCCTGCGGGTCGGCCTTGCCGTCGTTGAATCGTTCGTACGCCGGGTCGTAGGGTGGCCGCGCGATGCGGCGGCGTTGGCCGCTGGCCGGGTCGAAGCGGAACAACCCGTCGCGGCAGGCCAGCAGCAGCGCGCCCCCGGGCAGCGGGGCGCAGCTGGCGGGTTCGCTGGCCACCGGCCAGGCGGTGTGGGTGGCATTCGACGGCACCCAGCGGTGGAGCTGACGGCCCGGGATGTCGCACCAGTACAGCGCCGCCTCGTCGGGGTGCCAGAAGGGCGACTCACCCAGCAGCGACGGCGCCACCGGCAGCGCCGTCCACGTGCTGGCCGCCGGCAGGCTCATGCGTGCGCGATCTCCAGCTTCATCCAAGCGTCGAAGCTGGCCTGCGGCGCGACGGCACGCAGGCCGTGCGCCGCCGGGTCGGACATGTGGATGGCATTGCTGACGTGGCTGACCGGCTCGACGCAGTAATAGGGCTTGGTGTCGGGCGTGAAGACCACGAGGTAGGGCAACGAGGAGCTCAGCCGCAGCGAGAGCTTCTCGTCGCGGATGCGCGCCGGCCCGCGCCAGCCTTCGAAGCAGTTGTCGAAGGCCAGGTGGTTGACGTCGGCGTCGATGCCGGGCTGCGGCACGCGGCGCGTGGGCAGGCCGCTGGCGTCGCTGTCCCAGCGCTCGGCGAGTTCGACGTGCAGCCGGCTGCGGTGACGCTTCGGGAAATACGGGTGCCAGCCCAGGCCCACCGGCTGCGGCGCCGCGGCCCGGTTGGTGAAGACGGCGTGCACCTCCAGCGCGTCGGCCGTGAGCACGAAGCGCTGGCGCAGCGTGAAGGCAAAGGGCCAGTGCGCGTCGGGCTCGTGCCTGTACTCCAGCTCGGCCTCGGTGGCGCTGGACGACAGCACCGTCCACGGCTGCTGCCAGGCCACGCCGTGCACCGAGTGCGGGTTGTCGTCGAAGTTGGCGACGGTGGTGTGGTCGTGGCCCTGCCAGCGGAAGCGCCGGTAGCCCAGGCGGTTCGAATACGGCGCCAGCGGGAAGCAGCCCGACAGGCGCGAGCTGGTCAGATCGGCCGCTTCGGTGCTGCGCAGCACGGGCACGTCGGCCAGCCACAGGCCGGCGATGCACCCGCCGAGGTCGGGGCGCAGGGCCAGGCGCAGTTCGCCGGCACGCAATTCGAGGGCTTGGGTGATGATTGTCTCCGTCGGCTGCAGGATGGCCACAACCCGATGATGCCGCATGCCCGTCGGCGCAAGGCCGGGACGGCTACCAGCGGGTGCCCGGCACGTCGAGTTCGGCCTTCAGGTAATGCGCACCCGGGAGGGGGTTGAAGTAGTAGGGCGGGATGTCCTGGAAGCCCAGCGAGCCGTAGAGCCCGCGCGCTGCCTCCATGTCGTCCAGCGTGTCGAGCAGCAGCGTGCTGTAGCCGGCCTGTGAGGCCAGGTCCATCAGTTCCTGCGCCATCAGCCGGCCGAGGCCGAAGCGGCGGAAGGCGCGGCGCACGTACAGGCGCTTCATCTCGCAGGCGTTGGGGTAATCGACGTCGGGCAGCGGACGCAGCGCCACGCAGCCGGCCGGCTGGCCGTCGAGCAGCGCCAGCAGCAGCGCGCCGCCCGGAGCGGCGTACTCGCCGGGCAGTTCGGCAAGCTCGGTGTCGAAGTCCTGGAAACACAGGTCGACGTCCAGCGCGTCGGCGTATTCGCGGATCAGCGTGCGCGCCAGGTCCAGCAGCGCCTCGCCCTCGGCCAGTTGCAGTTCGATCTGGGGCGTTTCGGGCATCGGCTTCAGCCTTGCCGCGCCACCCAGGTGGCCAGGCCGGCGCACAGCGCCACCAGCAGCAGCGCCAGCGCGCGCTGCGGCATGCCGTCGGCGCTGGCCGGCGTGCCCGGGGGCAGCGGCTTGTCGCCCTGCAGCATGGGTCGCACGAGGTTGGTGTTCTTCTTCAGCAGGTAGTAGGCGATGGCCGTGATGTGCAGCGCCACCAGTGCCAGCACCAGCCACTGGCCCCAGCTCTTGTGCCACGACGTGGCCGTGACCACGGTGTCGCTGCTGGCGTAGCGGTTCAGCGGGCCCTGGTTGGCGATCTCGTCGTCGGCCACCAGGCCGGTGCCCAGCTGCACGAGCAGCACGCCCAGCAGCGCAAACACCGACAGCGCGCCGCTGGGGCTGTGGCCGACGTCGAGCTGCTCTTGCGGCGCGGCACGGCCGCGCAGGTAGCGCAGCAGCGTGGCCGGCGGATGGACGAAGCTGGCGAAGCGCGACCAGCGCCCGCCCACCAGGCCCCACAGGATGCGGAAGGCCAGCAGCGTGAGCACGACGTAGCCCATCCGGAAGTGCCAGACCATCGCGTTGCCGCCGATCTTGGCGCTGATCACCGAGCCGGTGACGGCCAGCGCCAGCGTCCAGTGGAAGACGCGCGTGGGCAAGTCCCAGACACGGACGGGAACAGCAGTGGGCTTGGGCATCTGGGAAGCGCTCCAGGGGCGGCAGGCTGCAACCATACCGCGACTTCGCCCCGCCCCACGGCGCGGGCACGGCCATTGCGCGTGGCCGTGGCCTTTTCGGACCGCAGGGAATGGAATGGGCCGCCGTCCGTACACTGTTTGCCTGCCGCGTCTTCAATGCGCGGCAGATCGTCACCGACCCAACATCCCGGGAGCCCCACGCATGCAACGTCTCGTACTCACCGTCGCCGCCACCCTTGTCGGCCTGGCCACCGCCCTGCCCGCCGCGGCGCAGTTCCAGAAACCCGAAGACGCGGTGAAGTACCGCAAGGCCGCCTTCACGGTGATGGGCGCCCACTTCGGCCGCCTCGGCGCCATGGCGCAGGGCCGTGTGCCCTACGACGCCACCGCCGCCGGGGCCAACGCCGCAGTCGTGGTCCAGATGTCCACGCTTCCCTACGCCGGCTTCGTCGACGGCACCGCGGGCACCGAGAAGGGCACACCCAAGGCCAACGTCTGGACCGAGCGTGCCAAGTTCGACGCCGGCGCCAAGAAGATGCAGGAAGAGGTGGTCAAGCTGGCTGCGGCAGCGAGGACCGAGGCCGGCCTGAAGGCCGCCTTCGGCGCTGCGGCCGAAAGCTGCAAGGCCTGCCACGACGACTTCCGCAACCCGTGAAACTGGGCCCCAAGCTCGCTGGCGCTCGCTACCCCCCGAGGGGGGTGTCCCCCTACGGCCCGGCTTGGCCGGTTCCGTGGGGGGAAGCTTGAGGATGCGGCGCTCGTAGCGGTTCGGCGAAGCCGAGGACGACGCGGCGGGTCATCGCGCTCTTCTTTTCGATCTTCGTGACGACGACGGCGCCGACCTCGGCGGTGTCGGCGACGTGGGTTCCGCCGCAGGGCTGGAGGTCGACGCCCTCGATCTCCAGCACGCGGATGCGCCCCAGTCCGCGCGGCGGCTGCACGCTCATGCTGCGCACCAGTTGAGGGTTGGCGTCGAGCTCGGCTTCGCTGATCCAGCGGTCTCGCACCGCGTGGGCCTCGGCCACCAGGCGCGCGATGCCGGTGTTCAGCGCCTCCTTGTCGAGCGGCTCGCTCATGTGGAAGTCCAGCCGCGCGTAGGTGGCGGTGATGCTGCAGCCGTCGACCGGGTGCGGCACCAGCGCGCACAGCAGGTGCGTGGCGGTGTGGAAACGGCGGTGCGCCTGGCGGCGTGTGGCGTCGATGTGTGCGGTGACACGGGTGCCCGGCGCAAAGGCGGCCAGGTCGCCGCCGGCGGCCGGCACGTGGCTGATGTCGCCGGGCCGGGCCGGATGCTTGCGTGTGTCGGCGATCACGAGTACGGCACCGGCTTCGCTGGTCAGCGTGCCGGCGTCGCCGGCCTGGCCGCCGCCCTGCGGGTAGAAGACGGTGCGGTCGAGCACGACGCCGGCCTCGTCCAGCGCCAGCACGGTGGCCGCGCACGCCAGCAGCGTGGCGTCGTCGCGGAAGAGTTCTTCGGTCATTCAGGACTCCAGGGTGACATCGCCCAGTGGCGTGGCCAGCGTGGCGCACAGCGCGGCGCCGGGCAGTGGCGCGTACTCGACACCTCGCATCTGCAGCGCGGCCTGCGCCGCCGAGGGCACCCCGCGCAAGGCCAGCGCGCGCAGCGTGACGCCCGAAGCCGGCATCGCCGCCGCTGGGTGCCCGCCCTGCCACTGGATCAGCGTGGGCAGCGCGCCGCCGTTGCCCAGGCGGCCGTCGTCGCGCACCGTGATCTGCCATTGCAGCCGGCCCTGCGGCGTGTCACGGCCGGCCGTGACGACCTCGCCGGGCGTGCAGCCG
Source organism: Burkholderiales bacterium (assembly GCA_038205425.1). Classification (GTDB taxonomy): domain Bacteria; phylum Pseudomonadota; class Gammaproteobacteria; order Burkholderiales; family Burkholderiaceae_C; genus Rubrivivax. The sequence continues at coordinate 17,460 of JBBRBW010000018.1, forward strand.
GCGTCGGCCAGCACCCGCCGCTGCGCCTGCAGCGCCGTGCTGCGCGCCACCATGTGCAGCAGGCGCGGCTGCTGCCGCAGGCGCTCCTGCAAGGTCGGTTCATCCAGCCCGAACCAGCGCGCGCGGCCGGGCGGCGGCGCCTCGGGGTCGATGGCGATGATCTCGAAGTAGACATCGGGAAACGCCGCACTGGCGACCTTGAACAGCCGGTTGTGCGTGCCCATCAGCGCGTGCTGGCCACCCGGCCCGGGCGTGATGCCCAGCGTGGTCTGGCACCAGGCCACGCCTTGCGCCAGCGTGGCTGCGGCGACGACAAGATGGTCGACGGCCGTGTCGACCGCCGGCGTGGCACTCACAGGTTCACCTCGCCCTCGATGCAGGCTGCCACGTCGCCGCCCACCCACACCGTGTCGTCTTCCCGGGCGATGTAGACGCGCCCATCGCGGCCCAGTGCGGCGCCCTGCCCGGCCACGTAAGCCGGCGGCGCCAGCCCGGCGCCGATGAGCCACTGCGCCAGGCCGGCGTTCAGGCTGCCGGTGACCGGGTCTTCGGGCACGCCCATGCCGGGCACGAAGGCCCGCACCTCGAACTGCCGTTCGTGCCCGGGCGGCTGTGCGCCGACCAGGCCCAGATTCAGGTCGCCCAGCGCCTTGGTGTCAGGCTGCACGGCCAGCACCTGCGCTGCCGAACGCAGCATCACGGCGCACCAGCCGGGGCCGTTGTCGACCCACTGGTGCTGCAGGATGTCGTCACGTGCCAGGCCGAGGCCGGTGGCGATGCGCCGCAGCAGCGCTTCGTCCAGCGGCCCGCTGCGGCGCAGCGGCGGCGCAGCGAAGGCCAGCCGCCCGGCGGCCTGGCGCAGCCGGACCAGGCCGACGCCGCATTCCTGCACCACCACGCCCGCCACCCGCGGCACACCGCCGGCCGCCAGCCAGGCCCAGCAGCTGCCCAGCGTCGGGTGGCCGGCGAAGGGCAGTTCACCGCCCGGGGTGAAGATGCGCAGGCGGTAGTCGGCGGCCGGGTCGGCGGGCGGCAGCAGGAAGGTGGTCTCGGACAGGTTGGTCCAGCGCGCGAAGTTGGCCATCGTGGCCTCGTCCAGGCCCTGCGCGGCATGCACCACGGCCAGCGGGTTGCCCCTCAGCGGCACGGCGCTGAAAACGTCGAGCTGGTGGAAGCGTCTTTTCATCGCGAGCCTCCCCGTTCAGGCCGCGGCCAGCACTCGGCCCAGCGCTGCCACGGCCTGCTCGATCTGTGCCGGCGCGGCGGTGACGAAGCTCAGACGCAGCGTGTTGGCGTGGCCGCCCTGCGGGAAGAAGGCGCTGCCCGGTACGAAGGCCATGCCGGCTGCCACCGCCGCGGGCAGCAGCGCAGTGGCGTCGATGTGCGCCGGCAGCGTGAGCCAGAAAAACATGCCACCCACCGGCACCTGCCAGCGCGTGCCGGTTGGCATGTGGCGGTCGAGCGCGGCGCTCATCGCGTCGCGCTGCAGCTTGTAGCGCGCGCGGATGGTGGGCACGTGGTCGCGCAGGAAGCCGTCCTTGATGACCTCGAAGACGATGCGCTGGTTGAAGCCCGGCGTGTGCAGGTCGGCGGCCTGCTTGGCCTGCAGCAGCTTGGGGTAGATGGCCTTCGGCGCCACCACGTAGCCCAGGCGCAGGCCCGGCGCCAGCACCTTCGAGAACGAGCCCAGGTAGATGGCACCACCGCCCTCACCGACGCCGGCACTGGCCGACAGCGGCGGCGGCGGCGGTGTGTCGAACCACAGGTCACCATAGGGGTTGTCCTCGACGATGGGCAGGCCCAGCGCCGCGGCACGCGCCACCAGCGCCAGCCGCCGCGCCGCGCCGACACAGCGGCCGGTGGGGTTCTGGAAGTTGGGCAGCAGGTAGACGAAGCGGGCGCCCTTCCCGCCAACGATGGCGGCGTCCAGCCCGTCGGGCAGCGGGCCGTCGTCGTCGCCTTCGAGGGCCACGAACTCGGCTTCGTAAGGGGCGAAGGCCTGCAGCGCCCCCAGGTAGGTGGGTGACTCGACGGCCACCGCGCTGCCGGGGTCGATCAGCACCTTGCCCACCAGGTCCAGCCCTTGCTGCGAACCGGTGGTGATGAGCACCTGCGACGCGTCGCAGTGCAGGCCCTGTGTCGCCAATTCGGCCGCCACCCATTCACGCAGCGGGCCGTAACCTTCGCTGGCGGCGTACTGCAGCGCCTCACGTGGTGAGTCTCGCAACACACGCGCCGTGGCCTCCTGCAGCGCGGCCACCGGGAAGGTGTCGGCCGACGGCAGGCCGCCGGCCAGGGAAACGATGCCCGGCCGCTCGGTGATCTTCAGGATCTCGCGGATGGTGGACGGGTTCAGCCGCTCGGCGCGGCGGGCCAGTTGCCAGCGTGTCATGCAGGACTTTCTATTGGGGGAGATCTATCGAGGGGATGAGAGGCTAGCGCGCACCGGCAGACGCCGGCCCACAAAGACGACGGCGATGACGGCCAGCGAGAACAGCAGCGTCACCGCATCCAGGCGTTCGCCGAGCAGCGGCACCGCGAACAGCAGCGCCAGGAAGGGCTGCAGCAGCTGCACCTGGCTGACACGCACCACGCCGCCCAGCGTCAGCCCGCGGTACCAGGCGAAGAAGCCCAGCCACATCGAGAACACCGCGGTGTAGGCGAAGCCACCCCACGCCGCGGCGTGCGCCGGCGCCTCGGGCCAGACCCACAGCGCCACCGGCAGCGTGAGCGGCAGCGAACCCACCAGCACCCAGCAGATGACCAGCTGCGCCGGCATCACGGCCGAGACCCGTGCGCCGGCCACGTAACCCACCGCCGCCGAAAGCACGGCCATCAGCAGCCAGCCGTCGGCGGCGACCAGCCTGCCGCCGCCCTTCCAGGCCGCGAAGGCCAGCACCAGGGCACAGCCGGCCACTGCACAGGCCCAGAACGCGGCCGAGGGCCGCTGCCGCCAGACCCAGGCCGCCAGCAGCGCGGTGGCCAGTGGCAGGACGCCGGTGACGACGGCCGCGTGCATGGCCTGCACCTCGCGCAGCGCCAGCGCGATGCCGAGCGGAAAACCCACCACCGTACCGACAGCGCTGACGGCCAGCGCCGGCAGCAGCGCGCGCGCAGGGCGCGGCGCACGCACCGCCGCCAGGTAGAGCAGGCTCAGCAGCCCGGCCACCGCGGCGCGGCCGGCGGTGACGAAGGCCGGCGGCAGCTGCGGCGCCGCGGCGTCGCCCACGGCCAGGCGCGTCATCGGCAGCGTCATCGCGAAGATCGCCACGCCCAGCAGGCCCAGCAGGTAACCGCGCCGGATATCAGAGCGTTCGGCGCGTTCGGCACGCTCGGCGGCGCTGTCGGGGGCTTGCGGCATCGCTGGAGTCTAATCGTGGCTTTCAGTACAGTGACCATACACTTGATCAAACAGCACGACGCTCTGTACTGCCCGTGAAGACCCTACAGCCCACCGACACCCCGCTGGCCCGCGCCGCCAGTCTGCCCCTGGCCGAACAGCTGGCGGCGCGCTACGCCGAGCGCATCGCGCAGCACCTGCTGGCGCCGGGCGCACGCCTGCCGTCGGTGCGCGAATGTGCGCGGCGCCATGCCGTGAGCCCCAGCACCGTGGTCGGCGCCTACGACTTGCTGCAGGCGCGCGGCCTGGTGCAGGCGCGGCCGCAGCGCGGCTTCTTTGTGCGCGAGGCCGCGGCCCATGAACGCGGTGGCCGCGCCGGGCCCGCCGTTGGTGGTGCAGCGCGCGCCGCGCCGCCCGCCGCGCCGCGCCCGGTGCCGGTGGACGCCACGGCACTGATCCGCAGCATGTTCCAGGCCCAAGGCGGCCTGCCCGCGCCCGGCATGGGCACCTTGCCCGAGGCCTGGCTCGACGCGCCGCTGCTGCAGCGGGCGTTGCGCCGCGTCTGCGCCGCGCCCGAGGCCTGGCTGCGTTACGGCGAACCGGCCGGCGACGCGCGGCTGCGCGACGCGCTGGCACAGCGCCTGGCCGACATCGGCATCCACGCGGCCCCGGGCCAGATCGTCACCACCCTCGGCGCCACGCACGCGCTCGACCTCATCAGCCGCACGCTGCTGCAGCCGGGCGACGCGGTGCTGGTCGACGAACCCGGCTGGGCGGTGGAGTACGCGCGCCTCACGCGCGCCGGCATGCGGCTGCTGCCGGTGCCCAGAGGTTCGACCTACGGCACCCAGGCCGACGGCGGCCCCGACCTCGCCGTGATGGAGGCACTGTTGAAGCTGCACAGGCCCCGCCTGTACATCACGGTCTCGGTGCTGCACAACCCCACCGGCGCGTCGATCACGCCGGCCGCCGCACACCAGGTGCTGCGCCTGGCCGAGGCCCATGACCTGACGATCGTCGAGGACGACAGCTACGCCTGGCTGGCGCCGCCGCACGCGCCGCGGCTGGCACAGCTCGACGGCCTGCGGCGCACGGTCTACGTCTCGGGCTTCAGCAAGATCCTGGTGCCGCAGTGGCGCGTCGGCTTCGTCGCCGCAGCGCCGGCCTTGGCCGAGCGGCTGATCGACACCAAGCTCATCGGCACGCTCGGCACGCCCGGCCCGCTGGAGCAGGCGGTGGCGCTGTGCCTGCAACAGGGCAGCCTGCGCCGCCACGCCGAACGCGTGGGCACGCAGCTCGACGCGGCGCGCGCGCGCACCGTGCGCCTGGCGCGCGAGGCCGGCTGCCGCTTCGCGGCGCCGCCGGCGGGGCTTTTCGGCTGGGTCGACGTCGGCACCGACACCGAGGCGCTGGCGCAGGCGCTGCTGGACGACGGCTGGCTCACCGCGCCCGGCGCGCTGTTCCACGCCACACGACGGCCGACGACGCTGATGCGCGTGAACTTCGCCACCGCACAGGACGGGCGCTTCTGGCGCCGCCTGAAGCAGCTCGTCGACGGCACACGCCGTCACAGTTGAAACATCGCAGCGGGCTGGCCGCCGCGGTGATCCAATTCAAATCGGGGGGTGAACACTCCCCCACCCGACCCCACCGCACGCATGTTCCCATCCACCCAGCCCTCGCCCGACACGCCGCGGCGCCGCGTCGGCGACCGCCTGCGTGACCTGGCGCAGCCCGGCAGGCGCCGCAACGCCGAGGCCGGCAGCACCCACCTGGAATCGCTGAACCCCTCGATGCTGCAGGACCTGCAGCGTTTTGCCAGCCACTACCACCCCGAAGAAGGCCTCGACCTGCTGGAGGTGCTGGCCGCGGCGCTGCGCCACCACAGCGCGCTGCAGCTGCACCTGCAGGACAACGACCGGCTGCTCACGCTGGTGGTGGTGCCGGCGCGCCGGCTGCTGCGCTGGGCGCTGCCGGCGCCGCCCTGGCAGGCGCTGCAGCTGGCCGAGTTGCGTGTGCTGCGCGTGGCCGCCGCCGAGGCCGACGGCGGCGACGTCGCGGCCGAGGGCGATCACGAGTTCGACCTCAGCCGCCTGCTGTGGGAACTGGCCCTGCACGGCGCCCGCGGTGCGTTGCTGCCCGAGATCGACGAGCCGGCCACCTACCGCGTCACGCCTGGCGTCAACCTGGCGCTGCTGGCGCCCACCAGCCCGCTGGCCGCCGCCGTGCAGCGCCTGCAAGGGACGACGACGGCGCTGCGTGAGATCGCCGGCTGGCCCGGCTTCGACCGCGACCGCGCGATACGGCTGCTGAACGCGCTCTACCTGCAGTCGGCGCTGATCGTCACGCGCTCGCACCCGGGGCACGTGCCACGCTGAACCTGCGCCGAGCGGCCCCCGGTGTGGCCGCGAGTGGCAGGCGAGGGCCCGGACGCCTGCTTGCGGCCGGGCTGAGCGCGCCGGTCCTTCAGCGGGCGCCCAGCTTCTCCCAGCGTTCCAGCGCCGCCAGCAGTTCGGCATCGATGGCATCGTGTCGCGCCTGCAACTGCGGCACACGCTGCGGCTCGCGGGTATAGACGTCGGTGCCGGCCAGTTCGGCGGCGATGCCTGCCTGTTCGGCCTCCAGCGCCTCGATGCGCGCCGGCAGGCCGTCGAGTTCTCGCTGCTCCTTGTAGCTGAGCTTGGCCTTCGGCGCCTCGGCGCGCGCAGCGGCCTTGGCGGCGGCCAGCGGCGCGGCGGCGGGCTGCACCGCGGCCACGCGGCCGCGCTCACGCTGCTGTTTCCAGTCTTCGTAGCCGCCTTCATATTCACGCCAGAAACCGGTCTTGCCGCCGTAGGCCGGGTCGCCTTCCCAGGCGATGGTGCTGGTGACCACGTTGTCGAGGAAGCGCCGGTCGTGGCTGACCAGGAACACCGTGCCGGCGTAGGCCTGCAGCAGCTCTTCGAGCAGCTCGAGCGTGTCGATGTCGAGGTCGTTGGTCGGCTCGTCGAGCACCAGCACGTTGGCGGGCAGCGCAAACAGGCGCGCCAGCAGCACGCGGTTGCGTTCGCCGCCCGAGAGCGTGCGCACCGGCGAGTTCGCGCGTTCGGGCGAAAACAGGAAGTCGGTGAGGTAGCTCATCACGTGTTTGCGCGCCGTGCCGGTCTCGATCCACTCGCTGCCCGGGCTGATGGTGTCGACGAGCGTGGCGTCGAGGTCGAGTCCGGCGCGCATCTGGTCGAAATAGGCCACCTGCAGGCGCGTGCCCTGGCGCACGCCGCCGCTGGTGGGCTGCAGTTCACCGAGGATGAGCTTCAGCAGCGTGGTCTTGCCGACGCCGTTGGGGCCGATGAGGCCGACCTTGTCGCCGCGCAGGAGGGTGGCGCTGAAGTCGTCGATGAGCACACGCTCGTCGTACTGCATCGAGACATGCTTGAGTTCGGCGACGATCTTGCCCGGCGGCAAGCCAGCGTCCAGCTCCAGCCGCACCTGGCCCAGTTGTTCACGCCGCGCCACGCGCTGTTCACGCAGCTTCAGCAAGCGCTGCACGCGGCCCACGCTGCGCGTGCGGCGGGCCTCCACTCCCTTGCGCACCCACACCTCTTCCTGGGCCAGCAACTTGTCGGCACGCGCTCGTTCCAGCGCCTCGTCTTCCAGTTCACGCGCCTTGGTCTTTTCGAAGGTGGAGAAGCTGCCGGGGTAGCTGCGCAGCTGGCCGCGGTCGAGCTCGACGATGCGCGTGGCCACGGCGTCGATGAAGGCGCGGTCGTGCGAGACCAGCACCAGCGCGCCGCGGCGGTCGACCAGCAGCTCCTGCAGCCATTCGATGGCGTCGATGTCGAGGTGGTTGGTCGGCTCGTCCAGCAGCAGCAGGTCGGGTTGCGCCACCAGCGCCTGGCCCAGCGCGACACGCTTCTTCTGACCGCCCGAGAGCGCGTCGACGCTGTCGCTGCCTTCCAGCCGCAGCCGGTGCAGCACCTCGTCGACACGCTGCTCCCAGGTCCAGCCTCCCAGCGCTTCCAGCCGCGTCATGATGCTGTCCAGGTCGTCTGCCGGGTCGTGGCGTTCGAACTGCTCGCGCAGCGCACGCGCCTCGGCCACGCCGACGCTCACGGCGTCGAACACGCTGACGCCCGCCTCGAAGAGCGGTTCCTGCGCAACGTAGACGCGGCGCAGGCCTGTCTGCAGCTGCATCACGCCGTCATCGGGCTTCTCCAGCCCGGCCAGGATCTTCAGCAGACTGGACTTGCCGGCGCCGTTGCGGCCGATGAGCGCGACGCGCTCGCCGGCTTCGAGTGAAAGCGAGGTGCCGTCGAGCAGGGGCACATGGCCGAAGGCGAGGTGGGCGTTGGAAAGGGTGAGCAGGGCCATGGGGGGATTGTCCCTTGCCGGACTCGCGGGCACGGCCAGTGCCGCGCGACGCTCTGGCGGCTGCGAGCACAAATGCCATCGCGGTTTCGGTGTACGGGGTGCGCGCCTTCGTGCGCACGCGAGGCGGGCACCACGCACGGCGACTTGGCCAAGCGGCTGGCCGAATTCGAAGACAAGACCGAGGCGCTGGCCATGAACCACGACACCTTCAGCCGCAACACGCGCAACCAGCTCAAGCAGGTCTTCGACGCCCTGCGCGAACTGATGACGCCGCCCGATCCGCCCACGCGGCCTATCGGGTTCATCAGCCCCGAGGACAATGGCAGCAAGAAGACCGGCGGCAAGGCAAGACTCAAGACCTGACCCCGGGCCCCCTTCATCGCCTCCGGCGACAAGCGCGATCTGCTGCCGACGGGCTCCTACGCCGGCATCGCCATCGTCACCGCGCGGGAGGCCGTTCAGCGGCTGGAGGCAACAGGCAAGACCTGACCCCCGAGGCCCGGTTCATCGACCCTGAGGACAAGGGCGGCAAGAAGATCGGCGGCAGAGCGAGGCTCAAGGCTTGACGCCGGCGCTCCCAAGGCCAATGGCCGGCCAGCAGGAGCTACTCGTCGCGATCACTGCTCCTTAATTACAGACAAGAGCCACCCATGTGGTTGATCGTCAATATCAAATGACAGCTTAGACGCTATCTGGTTGTATTCGACATCGGTCATCCACAGCGGCCGGACTTCGATAACCTGAAGTCGTGGGTACTTCAACGCTATCTGCTCGCGTGTAACCGCGAAGATAACGGCCCACACACCACCACTTCCATAGTCATAAACGACCAAGAACGGTTTCTTTTCCATCTCTAGAACCTCACGAAGGTCGAATTCCTAATTGGCGCGGGGTGTGGTGCCTTGATCTCAATTCCATTCCCGGGCTGGCCGTTTGCTGGTGCGACTTTTCCGGGAAGGCCAAACAGGATCGCATCAGCCTTAGGGATGACGAAATAGCCGATAGGCGTCCGGCTCAATGCAAGGAAAGACTGCGCCGACTCACCGTCCAAATAGAGCACAGGTGTTAGGTACACGTTGCCATCCGCGCTGGGGTTAATCGACCCTGAGGCCGAAATGCCTTCAAAGCCAGCCTGAGTCGTGTAATGAAAAAGCTGTTCCTGGCGAGGGGTGTCGCCTGTCAGCATGAGTGGTAGCGTGAGAGCACCAAGCAACCTGTTTAGCCATGCAGCAACGCCAGAGAGAGTTCCACCCCTGACGGAGCCACGGGGCCAATAGGCACTGCTGGAGCGTTGGCAGCAGTCTTTGTGGTCGGAGAGCTAGGAGTAGAACTCGTTGCGGAACCGCTTGATTGCGACCCATCCCGATAATCGTAGCTGGTACAACTGGAACCAGAACCATTTACACACGCATTAGTCGAATAGCGCCCATCTGGGTCTGTGTAGAAATACGGGTTGTTCCGTGCGTAGACATACCGATTGAAGCTATCGCCCGAATTAGCATCAGTCGTGACCGGATCAACGCTGAGGAACCTCCCCGCAATCGGATCGTAATACCGCTGCTGCATGTACAACGTTCATCCCGACGCGAGTCGTCGTACCGGAAGCAACTTTTGCTAGACGTGGCGCGGGCTTGCAAGCGGCTTGGCCTTGATGCACCTCCTGTTTTGAAGCAACTTTTCCTAGAGGCGCGTTCTGGCTTGCGCGCGCACGCGAGGGCAAGACGGATCAGCGGCTAAGAAGGTCGGCCGGGCCTGCCGTCTTTAGCCGCCGGCTGTTGGCTGTTCAAGACTGCGCGCGTGCACAGGTGCCTTCGAGCGTGCGCCTGGCACGCTGCCGCTCATGGATCGCGCGCGTCTGCTCGCGGCCTCGGTCATCGTGGGTGTGATCTGCTTGGGTGCGCATGCCGGAGCCCGGCCAGGCGGCCATCCGCGTGCTGCTCGATGCGGCAATCGTGAAGAACCAGGTCGCCGGCGCCATCGAGCGCGTGGCCAAGCAGCCTGCGGTGACCGTGCCGCCGGTCAAGGCTGAAGCCAAGGCCCGGCGCGGCACCCAGGCCGGCGGTGCGCGGCGATGAGCACGCATCTGCTCGCGCCCGAGGCCATCACGCCGCGCATCGCCACCGTGCGCGGCCAGCGCGTGATCGTTGACGCCGATCTGGCAGGGCTTTACGGCGTGGAGACCAAGCGCTTCAACGAGGCCGTCAAGCGCAACCTGGCCAAGTTCCCGGCCGACTTCATGTTCACGCTCACGGCCGAGGAGTTCGGGGCTTTGAGGTCGCAATTTGCGACCTCAAACGACCAGACCCCTGGGCGCGGCGGCCGGCGCTATGCACCGCGCGTGTTCACCGAACATGGCGCGCTGATGGCCGCCACCATCCTCAACAGCCCGCGCGCGGTGGAGGTGTCGATCTACGTCGTGCGCGCCTTCGTGCGGCTGCGCGAGCTGGCCACCACGCACGGCGACCTGGCCAAGCGGCTAGCCGAGCTCGAAGACAAGACCGAGGCGCTGGTCATGATCGACGACACTTTTAGCCGCAATACGCGCAATCAGCTCAAGCAGGTTTTCGATGCGTTACGCGAACTGACGACGCCGCCCGATCCGCCCAAGCGGCCTATCGGGTTCATCAGCCCTGAGGACACGGGCAAGAAGACTTCAGGCCAGGCAAAACGCAAGACCTGACCCCGAGGCCCGCCGCGAACTCATGACGCCGCCCGATCCGCCCAAGCGGCCCATCGGGTTCATCAGCCCCGACGACAAGGGCAAGAAGACTTCAAGCCAGGCAAAACGCAAGACCTGACCCCGAGGCCCGCCGCTGGGCTTCGGCGAGGCGATGGTCGCCGACTGGCAAGGCGCCGGGCTCATCAAGGCTTCGGTGCTCAAGCCGGTCTTCACCACCATCGAGCAAGGGCTCGTCATCCGCGCGATGGGCACGCTCTCGGCGCCCGACATCAAGTCGCTGCGTGAGCTCGTCGCCAGCGTCATCGGCTGAGCTTCGCAGTCAGGCAAAAGGCAAAACCCGGTACCGGGCTTGCGCACCAATCAGCTATCCCCGCCTAGTGTCCAGTTTCACCCTCGGATCGTAGTGCGCGAATGTCTTGTAATTAGACCAACCCTGACTCCCTTGCCCCACAACAATCCAGCGCGTACTTAGGGAAGTAAACAACTGTTCATCTTTAGCAAATTCCTCTCGGAGTTGCCCCCAAGTCTTCCTTGGATCCAACACCGAGACCTCGACGTTTATCCAATCCGAGTGGCTGGCATCCTCATCAATACGCCACTGAGCATCTTCCTTCGTGCAATAGCAATCGACGATCTGCGTCAGCCGAGCTACCTCGCTAATTCGGTCAGCCCAGTTAGGTGTGACTTGAAGCTGTAGGACGAGTGTTTTTTCCATCATGCAGGCGCCGGTGGGGGTGGAGGTGGCGGCGTTGGCTTTTCCGCTGGCTTTTCCGGCTCAGGCGCCGGCGCCGGCTTCGGCGGATCGGGTTTCTTTACGGGAGGCCATGGACCGTTCCAACCGTCCGGTTTACGCCGAGGAAAGTCGCGTCTGTCATCCCCATCTTCTCGTCCGCGATCACGTCTCTTTCGAGCTTTCCCGTCTTCATGATCATTTTCCTTGGACGGCCGCGCCCCCGACGTGTGCTCCGCCCCCCCAGAAGTTCCGAGCGGATCCTGCGAAGAGGCGAGCGAGTTGCCGCTGATTTCATCGTAGATTACGTATCCACCGATGAGCACGGCACCCACCGCGATGGTGGTGCCTACAGGACCGCCGATCAAAAACCCAGCGCCCGCGGCCAATCCCAATCTCTGACCAAGCGCTAACGAACTTCGCCCGTCCGGATCGACGTACTTGTACGGGTTGTTTTGAGCGTAGACGTAGCGGTTGAAGCTGCTACCCGAGTCCCAATCCGTGACGACCGGATCAACACTGAGGAAGCGTCCGGCAATCGGATCGTAATACCGCTGCTGCATGTAAACCAGCCCCGTATCCGCATCGTTCACATGCCCCGTGAACCCCATCGGATTGGGGTTCACACCGGCGGCCGTGGCCCCGTACGGCTCGAACTGCGTCTTGGTGACGGCCCCTGACGCATCCACATGCGCCACCGGGCTGCCCAGCGCGTCGGCATGTTCCCAGCGTGTGCCCGTCTGGCTGTGCGTGGTGGCGATCAGCTTGCCGCCCAGGTAGACGTAGCGCTCGGTGGTGACGGCGCCGGAGCTGCTGGTCTGCCTGCCCATCAGCAACTGCCCGCTCAGGCTGTAGAACTGCAGCTTGACGCTGCCGTTGGCGGACACGGTCTTCACCCGTCGGCCGTGGGCATCGCAGGTGTAGCTGGCAATGCCCACGGCTGACTGGAGCCGATTGCCGATGTCGAAGACGAAACCCCGACCGCCGCGCGACACGGCGTTGCCGTTGAGGTCGTGGCTGAAGTTGATGGACGTGCCATTGATCGTCAGCGCATCCAGCCGATTGCTGGCGCCGATGGTGGCCACCACCGTGCGACCGCCCACCGTGCTGGACACCAGGTTGTCCAGCGCGTCATAGCTGTAGCTGCCTGAACCCCACACGCCGGAAGCCGTCTTCAACCGGTCCAGCTCGTCGTAGGTCATCGCGCGGCTGTAGGTGCCCCCCAGCTGGTCGGTGATGCCCTTGACATTGCCGTTGCGGTCGTACGTGTAGGTGTCGCTGAGCACGCCGCTGTGCACCCACGTCTCGGGCAAACCGCGGACGTTCAGCTCGACGGTGTGGGCCCGGTTGCCGGCGTTGGGCTGCCGGTAGGTGTGCAAGGCGCCATTGGGGTGCCAGTCGATCTGGTCGGCATAGCCGGCCAGTGCCAGTGGCTGGCCCAGGGCGTTCAGGCTGTGCTGCAACACCGCGCCATCGGCGTAGCCCTGGCTGGCCGCCTGCCCGTAGGCGTTTGGTGCGCCGGTGAAGTTGTACTCCGCACCGTCTATGGCCAGCCTCTCCAGTTTCAGCAATCGGTGGTTGCCGTACTCGTAGGTCCAGGTGGATGTGGGCGTCTGCGCCGTGGCCAGCAGACCGTCGGCGAAATAGGTGCGTGTGCTGCCCGGGCTGGCGTCGCCGTAGCTGGTGCTGGTCAGGCGGCCACGGGTGTCGTAGTCGAAGTTGACCCGCTTGTTCGCCGGCACACTGGCCGGGGCGCAGTTGCCGGCAGCGGGCCGTTGCCTGGCAGGCTGACGTCCGTCTGAACAAATTCGAGCGTGCCGTCGTAAAGGTTGACACGGTCGCCGAAGAGAGCATCACCCAGCGATGCGACGTTCTCGTCGGCGCGCACGAGCTTGCCGGCTTCGGTGAACACCGACTCCGTGGCCTCCCCAGCCACCACGTTCGCCGCATTGGGTGTGCGGACGGCCAGTGCCCTCGCGGTGGCGTCGCTGGCCGGCTCGGTGCCGCCGCAGCCCGCCAACGCCAACGCCAGCACGGCAGCGAGGCCGACGCGGAACACGCCCAAAGGCGCTGCCTGGTGAGCGTTCATGTCGACCTCCCTGAACAGCACCTTGTTGCTGCGACGCTATGCCGCTCGGTGCATTGGCCGCCAGGCTGCCCCGGGACGCCGGTGCGCGCTGCCTGTCAACTCTTACAGGGAGGGGTGGCCGAACCGGAAAGCGGCTCCCGCCGCGCGCAAACGAATCAGCCCGTGGCCATCACGCGCGATGCGGCGCGGCGCCAGACGTCGCCGCCGTAGGCGTGTTCCTGCTCGCGGCAGCTGTCTACCAGCTTCACTACGTGTTCGTCGTCGCTGGCCCTGGCGAAGGCGACGATGGCGGCCCAGGGGCGCAGCGGCGCCGCGCCGCGGTCGCGCGCGCTGCTCGCCACCCACGCCGCGGCGTAGGCGCGCCAGTAGGCGCCCACCGCCGGCAGCGGCGCTTCCACGAAGGGCAGCAGCACACGCAGCGCGTGGGCGCTGGTCAGCATGTGCAGCACGGTGAAGTTGCCGCTGGCGGCGTAGAGCTCGGCCGCGCCGCGCGCCAGCACTTCCGGCGTGCCGGCATCCACCCGCAGCCGCGCCGCGGCGGCGGCAAAGCCGGGCTGGGCCTGCACCAGTGCCATGCGCTGCGAGATCAGGCGCCCGGCCGGCGGGGGGCTGGGCAGGGGCAGCCGGCGCAGCACGTCCGCGGCGTCATGTTCGGTGGCGACGATGGCCAGCTCGGGGCCGGCGTCGACCCAGCTGCAGGCCCAGTAGGCCAGCGCGTCGGCAAGTTCCCGGCGCTGCGCCGACTGCACGGCGTAGGCGGTTCGGATGAGGCCGTGGAAGGCCGCGGCACCGCAACCCGCCATCAGGCGCGGCAGCACGGCGCCGAGCACGTCGCCGGCGTCCTCGCACTCCAGCCAGGCCGAGAAGAGGTCGCGGTAGGCGGGCCAGGCCGCCGGCTCGCCCAGCCTCGATGCCCAGGCATCACCCGCCACCCAGGCCTGCGCGGCGCGCGCCGGGCGCAGGCGCTGGGCGTAGGCGGCGGCAAGAGCCTGCAGGCGCTCGGCGCCGGCGCCGAGGCGGTGCAGCGCCACCAGCGCCATCGGCAGGTGGTTGCTCAGGCCGTCGGCATACTCGGCGTCGTGGTTGGCGCCGGCGTCGAGCCAGCGCTGCAACACGGCGGTGGCGGCGGGTTCGGTGTGCGGCTTCATGCCAGCGCCTGCTCCAACGCGTCGACGAACATCTTCGCGACGTCGAAGCCGGTCTGCGCGGTGATCTCGGCAAAACCCGTCGGGCTGGTGACGTTGATCTCGGTCAGGCAGCTGCCGATGATGTCCAGCCCGACCAGCAGCAGGCCACGCGCGGCCAGCGTCGGGCCCAGCGCCTCGGCGATCTGGCGGTCGCGCTCGCTCAGCGGCTGCGCCACGCCCTTGCCGCCGACGGCGAGATTGCCGCGGATCTCGCTGCCCTGCGGGATGCGCGCCAGCGCAAACGGCACCGGCCTGCCGGCGATGACGAGCACACGCTTGTCGCCCTGCACGATCTCGGGTAGGTACTTCTGCACCATCAGCGTCTGCGCGCCGCCGCGGTTCAGCGTCTCGACGATGCTGCCCAGGTTCATGCCATCGGGGCCGACGCGGAAGATGCCTGTGCCGCCCATGCCGTCGAGCGGCTTGAGGATGATGTCCTTGTGCGCGGCGTGGAAACGTTTCACGTCGGCCTCGTCGCGTGTCACCAGCGTGGGGCCGATGAACTGCGGGAACTCGAGGATGGCCAGCTTCTCCGGGTGGTCGCGCAGGGCCGCCGGCTTGTTGAAGACGCGTGCACCCTCGCGTTCGGCCTGGCCCAGCAGGTGGGTGGCGTAGAAGTACTCGCTGTCGAAGGGCGGATCCTTGCGCATCACGACCGCGTCGACGTCCTTCAGCGGCTGCGCACGTTCGTGCGGCGCGGCCTGCGCGGCATGGAACCAGGCCTTCGCGTCACCGGTGAGCGTGATGTCGCGCACGAAGGCGGTGACGGGTTCGCCGCGCTGCCAGCGCAGGTCCTGCGGCCCGCAGGCCATCAGCGTGTGGCCGCGCGCAGCGGCCTCCCGCATCATCGCGAAGCTGCTGTCCTTGTAGGTCTTGAACGACTCCAGCGGGTCGGCGACAAAAAGCAGTTTCACGCGCGGGCCTCCTCAGGCAGGGCAGGGCCGCGACTGTCGCACACGGCCGGCGATCGCGTCCGCGGCGGGTCCGTGAGGCTTCGGCAAAGCACTGTGTGGCCGCCGCACCCGCGACACTTGGAACGCACAGAAGTGATCAGGCTTCCCGCCACGGAACCGGCTTTGCCGGGCGGTAGGCGGACGGCCCCCCTGGGGGGTAGCGAACGCAGTGAGCTTGGGGGCTTCAGTTCGTTCCGGCGGCTACCGGGCGTTCGGCGGTGCGCCACTCGGGCAGGCCACCGCGGAACCAGTACACCTTGCCGTGCCCGGCCTTCAGCGCCGCGTGGCTGGCCTTGTAGCTCTTCCAGCATTCGGCGCCGTTGCAGGCGAAGATCAGCGGCGCGGCCTTGTCCGCGGGCAGCTTGGCGGTGTCGAAAGCGTCGGCCTTGGCGTCGTAGTCGGTGTCCTTCGCGCTCTTTTCGCCGTAGGGCAGGAAACGCGCGCCGGGCACGTGCGCGGCCTTGAATTCGGTCTCGGTGCGGGTGTCGAAATAGGCCGCGCCCTCGGCCATCAGCCTGGCCACGCCGGCGGCGTCGACCACGGCGGCGCCGGGCAGCAGGCGCGGCGTGAAGTAGCCCAGCGTGCTGACGTAGTCGAAGTCGCGTTTGTCGATGGCCGTCGGCTTGGCGATGCCGTTGCGCGCCAGCGCCGGCGCCGACAGCGAGCGCAGCAGCGCCGGCTGCAGCGCCCGCAGGGCGGGCGTTCCGGCCAGCGAAGCGCGCACCGCCACCGAGATGCCCGGCACCGGCCGGCTCTGCAACAGCACCTTCACGGGTTCGCCGGCGGCCTTCCAGCGTTCGTAGACGGCACGCTCCACGCCCACCACGTCGCACTCGCGGATCTGCAGGCAGACCAGCAGCGCGTCCTGGTAGCGCAGGTTCTTGACGCTGCGGAAGTGCGACTTCAGCGAGCTGTTGGCAGCGTTGAGCTCACCACGCACGAGGTAGGTGACGACGCTGTCCTGCAGCGGCAGGCCCAGGCGCTGGCCGTGGGTGCTGGCCAGGTCGATTGCGGCATTGCCCTGCAGCGCCACCAGCACCGCCTGCACGCCTTGCGGGTTGCCGGCCAGCGGCACGTAGCCGTTGCGCAGCGCGCTGCCGACGACATGGGCCGGCGCGATGTAGAAGTCGTCGAGCTGGGCACGGGTGCTGGACAGGTCGGCGGTGGCGTCGGTCGACATCGCCGCGTTGGCCTCGCCGGCCCTGGCCTCGCGCAGCGCTTCGCTGAGCGCGCCGCTGATGGCGATGTAACTGGCGTGGCGCGACTGCTCGCCGTGGTCGCCGGGGTTGACGCGCACGCTGAAGGTCGCAGCCTGCGCGGCGGCGGCCAGCAGCAGCGCGGCGCCGGCGGCCAGCGGGTGGCGCAAAAAGCGCCAGACGCCTGCGCGCGGGGCGCCAGCGGAACGACGGGAAAAAGACGTCATGGTGCGCGGCGGCCGGTGTCGCCCAACGCTGCCGGCCTGTAGTGGGGGTCAACCTGCGAATGTAGGGCAAGCAGGGCGCGGCGCCTCGGGCACGGTTCGGCCCGCGGCCCGGAATAAGCCATCGGCGTGCAGCAGTTCCAGGTAGGCGTGGGCCAGGCCGACCGGCTGCACGCCGACCGAGCTGACGTCCAGGCCCTCGAAGGCAGCCACCACCTCGGGCAGCGTGCCGGCGTGCGGGGCCTCGGGCAGCAGGCAGGACAGCGCGGCCAGCCCAGCGGCGCACGGGCCAGCCGCGCAGCGCGGCGCGGGCGCGCGCCGCGGCCGTGTCGTTTGTGTGCACGCTGGCCACGGTGCGGCCCGGCACGCGCGCGCAGCGCGGCCGGCGTGCCGGTGGCGGTCAGACCGCCATCCTTCATGAGGCCGATGCGCGTGCACAGGCGCTCGGCATCGGCGAGGTCTTTGGTGGTCCGATGCCGATGCCGATGCCGATGCCGATGCCGACATAGGAAAACACGCTCAAGCCCACGACCAGCGCACCCAGCACGACGCTGCCCCGGAAACGTGCGCCCAGCGGCCAGGCGGTGGCGAAGACCAGCACCGCCTGCAGCGCAGCCACCGCGCCCAGCGCGAGCACGATGCCCAGGAAGTAGGCCGCCGGGTGCAGCGGCGAAACGAGCAGCCTCTTCAGCGTGCCGCGTTCACGTTCGCCGACCACGATGTCCAGCGTGCCGCCCAGGCAGCTGAAGAACAGCGCCGCACCGATGAGGATGCCCGCCGGCGTGGCGTCGAGGTTCACGCGCATGGCCGCGTCGTGGCCGTAGATGAGCCCGAAGAGCAGCATCATCAGCAACGGGAACAGGCCCCAGAAGAAGAGCGTTCGCGGTTGCCGCGCCTGTTCGACGAGGAGGCGGTGGGCGACGGCCAGGGTCTGTTGCAGCATCGAAGGGGCGGGGCGCAGGGCGCGGCGGAGGGTGGCGGCGGCTCATGCTGAGCCAGCGCCCCGTTCGCGCGCGGTTCGCGGGCGGTTCGCGAGGCCGGTCCCTACAATCTCGTTGATGCCGACGCACCACCAATTTGTACTCACGCTGGCCTGCCGCGACACCAAGGGCATCGTGCACGCTGTCTCGGGCCTGCTCTACCAGGCCGGCTGCAACATCATCGACTCGCAGCAGTTCGGCGACCTCGAAGGTGAACACGCCACGGGCCTGTTTTTCATGCGCGTGCACTTCCAGGCGCCGCCGCAGCTGGCCGACGCCGGCACGCTGAACTCGCTGTTCGAGCACACGCGGCAGCAGTTCGCGATGGACGCGCGCTTCCACACCCTGGGCCGGCGACCGCGCCTGCTGCTGATGGTCAGCCAGCACGGCCATTGCCTGAACGACCTGCTGTTCCGCTGGAAGAGCGGCTCGCTGGCCGTCGACATCCCGGCCATCGTCAGCAATCACCGCAGTTTCGAGGAACTGGCGGCCAGTTACGGCATCCCCTTCCACCACCTGCCGTTGGTTGGCGGCAGCAGCGCCGAGACCAAGCGTGCGCAGGAACTGCAGGTCGAGGCGCTGATCGACAAGGAAGGCATCGACCTCGTGGTGCTGGCGCGCTACATGCAGATCCTGAGCGAGCCCTTCTGCCAGGCGCTGGCCGGGCGCGCCATCAACATCCACCACAGCTTCCTGCCCAGCTTCAAGGGTGGGCGGCCCTACCACCAGGCCCACGCCCGCGGCGTGAAGCTCATCGGCGCCACGGCGCATTACGTCACTGCCGACCTCGACGAGGGACCGATCATCGAGCAGGACGTGCAGCGCGTGGACCACACGCTGTCGGCCGAGGACTTCACGGCCGTGGGCCGCGACATCGAATGCATGGTGCTGGCACGCGCGGTGCGCTGGCATGTCGAACACCGCGTGCTGGTCAACGGCCACAAGTGCGTGGTCTTCCGCTAGCCGACTGCAGACGCCTTGCCATGGTCCGCCACCCGCCGCCGCCCGTGCCTGCCGACAGCTCCGACGAGCTCGAGGCGCGTTTCTACGAGGCCCTGCAGCAGGGCGCGCTGGAACGCCTGATGGCGCTGTGGGCCGACGACGACGAGATCGTCTGCGTGCACCCCGGCGGCGCGCGTGTTGTTGGCGCAGCGGCCATCCGGGCCAGTTTTGCGTCCATCTTCGAAGGCGGCGGCATCCCGGTGCAGCCCGAGCAGGTGCACCGCCTGCAGCAGCCGGCCTTTGCGCTGCACCACCTGGTCGAGCGCATCGAGGTCGGCGGCGAAACCGGCCCGCAGCTGGGCTGGGTGCTGGCCACCAACGTCTACGTGAAAGGCGCTCTGGGCTGGCGCATCCTGGCCCACCATGCCAGCCCGGCGATGCCGCACGAACTGGCGAGCGCCGACGCCGATGGCCCGACGACGCTGCACTGAGGCCCCCGCCGGCGCCGGCGCCGCGCCTTGCCCGTGAAGGCCTTCCGGGCCCCCGTCTGGCTGCCCGGCGGCAACCTGCAGACGATCTGGGCGGCCACGCATGCGCGCCGCCACCTCGGGCCGCCGCCGAGCTTCACACGCGAACGCTGGACCACGCCCGACGGCGACTTCATCGACGTCGACCACCTGCAGCGCCCCGCCGACGCACCGCCGCCGGTGCAGCACCTCGTGCTCTTCCACGGCCTGGAGGGCAGCAGCGACAGCCAGTACGCCCAGGCCTTCGCCAGCGTGGCGCGGCAGCGCGGCTGGGCCTACAGCGTGCCGCATGTCCGCGGCTGCTCGGGCGCGCTGAACCTGGCGCCGCGCGCCTACCACTCGGGTGATTTCGAGGAGATCGGCTGGATCCTGCAGCGCCTGCGCGCCAGCAGCGCGGCGCCGCTGCGGGTGGTGGGCATCTCGCTGGGCGGCAATGCGCTGCTGCGCTGGGCGCAGGAGGCCGGCGACAGCGCCGCGGCCACGGCCGCCGCGGTGGCCGCCGTGTCTTCGCCCATCGACCTGGCCGCCGCCGGCCACGCCATCGACAGCGGCTTCAACTGGCTGGTCTACTCACGCATGTTCCTGCGCACCATGAAACCACGCGCGCTGGCCAAGTGGCTGCAGCACCCCGGGCTGTTCAACCGCGACAAGCTGGCCGCCGCGCGCACGCTCTACGAGTTCGACGATGTCTTCACGGCGCCGCTGCACGGCTTCCGCGACACACCCGACTACTGGCAGCGCGCTTCGGCCAAACCGCAGCTGGCGCGCATCCGCATCCCGGCGCTGGTGCTCAACGCGCGCAACGACCCCTTCGTGCCCGCGGCCTCGCTGCCCGGCCAGGCGCACGTCGGCCGCCACGTCACGCTGTGGCAGCCCGTGCATGGCGGCCATGTCGGCTTCCCGCAGGGCCGACCGCCGGGCCACGTGCTGACCATGCCGCAGGCCGTGGTGGCGTGGCTGGCCGCACAAGCGTGAAGGCGTAAGGTCGACCCATGGACGCCATCGTCGAAGCCGCGCTGCGCAAGTGGCCCCAAGTGCCGCACTGCCACGGCTGGCTGGCGCTGGACGCGCGCGGCAACTGGTACATGCGCGACGACCGCATCCAGGCCGCAGGGCCCTTTCCGCAGGTCAAGGGCAGCCGCATCGAACACGACAAGCTGCGCGCCTTCATCGAACGCAACTACGGCCACGACGCGGCAGGGGCCTGGTACTTCCAGAACGGGCCACAGCGGGTCTACGTCGAGCTCGAGGCGGCACCCTGGATCTGGCGCGTCGAGACGGCGACGGTCACGGCAACCGCGGGCGCGCTGCCAAGCTGGTACGTGCACAGCCACACCGGGCTGGCCGCCACCGTGCAGGGCAGCTGGCTCGACGAAGCCGGTCGCCTGTTCCTGGCCACCGACCTGGGCTACGGCCTCGTGCACACGCTGGACATGGGCACCGCGGCAGCGGCCGTCGAGGCCGGCGACTGGCAACCCGCCGAGCTGCCCTTTGCCGAGATGCCGGCGCACTTCGGCTACGTGCTGCGCCCGGTGCCCTGAAGGCCCGGCCATGAAAGAGGCCGCCCGCAGGCGGCCCGGTTGCAGCGGCGCCGAGGCGCCGGCTTCACTTCGGGGCGCTGGCCGCGTCGGCCGCGCTGGCGGCGGCTTCCGGCGCCTTGGGCTCGTCGAACTTCGCGCCGCCCTTGTTGGCCATGAAAACCACGGCGCGGCCGATCTCGACGTCCTTGTACTGGCCGCCGCCCTGCGCCGTCATCGCGCCCTTGCCCTTGAGCGCCGAGTTCAGCAGTGCCTCGTAACCGGTCTTGATGCGCGGCGCCCAGGCGGCTTCGTCGCCGAGCTTCGGCGAGCCGACGACGCCCGCGGCGTGGCAGGCGCCGCAAGCGGCGGTGTAGACCTGCTCGCCGCTGCGCAGCGCACCGGCCACCATCGCCTCGCCCAGCTTCACCGCGCCCACGGGCTGAAGGCGGCGGGCGACGGCTTCTTCGCTCATGCCGTCGCTGCCAGCGCCGGGCTTGCCGCCGAAGTCGACGAAGTTGACGAGCAGCACGATGCCGAGGATGGGCACGATGAACGAGGCCAGGACGGCCAGGATCAGCTGCTTGGGTGTCTTGATCGGGCCTTCGTGGTTGGCTTCGTGGGCGGGGTCCTGCCCCTGGTCGTGCGCGTCGCTCATGGAATCCTCGGGGGTCCGATCTTGGGGATGTGGTGGCAATGCCCCGAGGGGCAAAAAGCCGCCGGATTATAGGCATCGGCCCCCGGGTGCCCCGGCCCGCACCAGGAGCGCTTGAACAGGCCCGGCACCCCCGGCGCTAGAATGACCGACTGACCACGCGACCGTGGTGAAGTGGATATCATGCGGCCCTCCGAAGGCCACGTCGCAGGTTCGATTCCTGCCGGTCGCACCACCGTGGCGCCGCTACTGGCCTGCCATGGTTGTCAGGTCAGCCATAAAGTGGCTTTATTGCCGGCTCATGCCTTAGTAACGGGCGCAGGCGCAGGCGCAGGCGATGCATCCCTCAGAAGTGCAAAAAGGCTGTCGGATCGCTCCGACAGCCTTTGTTGTTTCCGGACGCCGCCGCGAGGCGGCTGCCTCGACTGCCAGTCCAGCGCCAGTCCGACAGCAGCCGCTGCTGGGTCTCCCCGCCCCTGCAACAGCGCAGACAAGTCGAGGCTCTCTGTCCCGCAGATGTCGATGATCTGGTCGAACGACAGCCGCGCGCCGGGCGGCTTGCCAGCGTGCACGCCGGGCCAGCGCTGGCGCCGCTGCTGGACGAACTGGGTGACAAGCGTCCGGCGCTTCCGGCTGCGGGCTCACTGCCGGATTTTGGTTTACTGGGGCTTGGGGTGGATGTCGTGACCGAAGCGAGCCTGCATTCCGTCGGCGCCGCGCGGGGGTGGTTCTCAGGCCAGTCGCGATGAAGGAGCGGGCCGACGAACACGTCGGTTTTTCTCAACTTCGTCGCAAAGACCTGACCATGCCAACAGCACCGAGACCAGCTACTCGGGCCGGGACGGGACCGGCACCGCCGTGCTCGACTCCGGGGTGATGAGGTCGCACGAGATCTCAGCGCGCCAGGCAACGACCCGACGGTGATCACGGTCGGCTCCGTCAACTACCGCGACACGGTCGCCCGCGCCGACGACACGCTCAACAACTTCAGCTCGCGCGGCCCCACGCGCAGCGGCTGGATCGATGCCGCCGGCGTGCGCAACGTCGACAACCTGCTCAAGCCCGACCTGGTCGAGCCCGGCAACAAGCTGATCGGCGCCGCCTCGACCAAGGACCAGAGCTCGAACCCGACCTGGAACTACCTGGCCGCCACTTACTACACCGAACTCGTCGCTGCCACCGGCATCACACAGGCCTTCCGCGAAACCGAGATGATGATGAGCGGCACCTCGATCTCGGCACCGGTCGTCGCCGGCACCGTGGCGCTGATGCTGCAAGCCAACCCGGGCCTGACGCCGCCGCTGGTGAAGGCCATCCTGCAGTGCACGGCGCAGCCGATCGCTGGCGCGAACCTGCTGCAGCAAGGCGCCGGCATGCTCAACGTCTCGGGTGCGGTCGCACTGGCCAAGGTCTTGCGCACCGATATCGCCACGGCCATCAACGCCGGCACCCTCACCGCCGGTGCGTCCAGGCTGGCCTCGGGTGCGGTCATGCCGGCCAGGACTTCCACCCTCGACGGCACCAGCTTCAACGGGTCGCGCATGGCCTTCGTCGGCGGCAACGTGATCGTCAGCGGCGACGCCCTGTTCACGAAGTTCCAGCCGATCCACGACCCGCGCCTGGTCTGGGCCAACGGTGTGGTTCGCAAGCGTGAGGCCACGTATTGGTCCGGCACCGGCTATGCCGCCAATACCTTCGGCTTGCGGGGGGCCGACGGCCTTCAGACCTGCCGTCGCTTCTCCACGAGCCCGAGAAAGCGCTCGTACTCCGCATCGTCGACGCCATAACTGTGGTCGGCGTCCGGGAACTGTCCGCCCTTGACCTCTGCCACGTAGGCCTTCAGCCCGGCCACCGCCACCTCGGTGAGGTTGGCGTAGCGCTTGGTGAACTTGGGCTTGAAGTCGGTGAACACGCCAAGCAGGTCGTAGGACAGCAGGATCTGCCCGTCGCAACCCACGCCCGCGCCGATGCCGATGGTCGGGATCTCGAGCTGGCGCGAGATCACCTCGGCGATCTTCGCCGGCACCGCCTCGAACTCGAGCATGAAACAGCCGGCATCCTGGATCGCGAGCGCGTCCTCGAGGATCTTCATCGCCGCGTCTGCGGTGCGGCCCTGGATGCGGAAGCCGCCGAAGGTCGCCACCGTGTGCGGCGTCAGGCCGATGTGCGATGCGGTGGGGATGCCGGCGTCGACCAGCGCCTTCAGGATGTGCGCCTGCGACTTGCCGCCCTGCGGTTTCACGGCGTCGCAGCCGGCCTCCTGCATGAAGCGGGTGGCGTTGAGCAGTGCGCGGTCGACGGTGTGGTAACTCTGATAAGGCATGCAGCCGAGCACGAAGGTGTTCGGCGCGCCGCGGCGCACCGCCTGCGCATGCAACACCATCATGTCCATGGTGGCCGGGATGGTGTTGCTGTGACCGTGGGCGACCATCGCGAGGCTGTCGCCGACCACCGCCACGTCCACGCCCGCCAGCTCGGCCCACTTGGCCGAGGTGTAGTCGGGCACCGAGGTGTAGACCATCTTCTCGCCCGTCTGCTTCGACGCGCGGATCTCGGTGATGGTGCGCTTCTTGCGCTCCACGGGCGCGGCGGGGGTAGGGGTGGCGGCCATGTCGGTCTCCTGAAGGGATGAACGGAAGGGATCAGTCGGCCACGGGTGGCGCAGGCGACGGGTTGCGGCCGAACACGGCGGCGCCGGCGAAGCGCGCGCGCGCGCCGAGGCGCTCCTCGATGCGCAGCGCCGCGTTCCACTTGGCCATGCGTTCGCCGCGCGCGAAGGCGCCGACCTTGAGCTGGCCGGTGTTCCAGGCGATCGCGAGGTCGACGATCGTGGTGTCCTCGGTCTCGCCCGAGCGCGCCGAGACGATGCCGGCGTAACCGAGCGCCCGCGCCGCGTCCCAGGCCGCGCGCGTCTCGGTCAGCGTGCCGCGCTGGTTGGGCTTGAGCAGCACGGTGTTGGCCGCGCCCGCGGCTGCCGCGTCGTGCACCAGCGGCGCGTGCGAGACCAGCAGGTCGTCGCCGACCACCTGCACGCGGTGGCCCACGGCCTGCGTGAAGCGGGCGAAACCGGCGAGGTCGTCCTCGGCCAGCGGGTCTTCGATCGAGACGATCGGAAAGCGGTCGATCCAGCGCATCAGCAACTCGCTCAGGCCATCGGCATCGAGCTCGCGCGATTCGAGGCCCAGGGTGTAGCGGCCGGCGCGGCCGAATTCGGACGCCGCGATGTCGAGCGCGATCGCAACCTCGCTGCCCGGCACGAAGCCGGCGCGTTCGATCGCCGCCAGCAGGGTCTCCAGCGCCTCTTCGTTGGTCACGAAGTCGGGCCACCAGCCGCCTTCGTCGGCCACGCCGCGGCGCGGGCCGCGCTGGTCCATCAGTTCACCGGCGCAGCGGTAGACCTCGGCGGTGTGTTCCAGCGCCTCGGCGAAACACGTGGCGCCGGGGCACACGACCATGAAGTCCTGGATATCGACGCGCCGGCCCGCGTGAGCGCCGCCGCCGAAGATCTGGATCTGCGGCATCGGCAACAGCGTGGCCTCGGCGCCGCCGATCGATTCGTACAACGGCATGCCGCGCGCCGCGGCCACCGCCTGGGCGGCGGCCATCGAGACCGCCAGCGTCGCGTTGGCGCCGAGCCGCGACTTGGCGGGCGTGCCGTCGAGCTCCATCAGGCAGCGGTCCAGCGCCGCCTGGTCGTCGGCGGCCCGGCCACGCAGCGCGGCGGCGATCTCGCCGTCGACATGGGCGACCGCCTGCCGCACGTCGAGCCCGCCGAAGCGCGGCCCGCCATCGCGCAACTCCAGCGCCTCGCGCGTGCCCTTCGACGCACCCGCCGGCACGATGGCCCGGCCCACCGCACCACCGGCCAGCACCACCTCGGCCTCGACGGTGGGTCGGCCGCGGCTGTCCCAGACGCGGCGGCCATGAACACGTTCGATCTGCATCCCGTTCATCCGGCAAGCTCCTCTCGCCAGGCGGCGGCGACCTGCGACACGCAATCGACCGGTTGCCGCAGCAAAGGTGCCGCCACGCGGCGTACCACCTCGTGGTCGGCGGTGCGGGTGAGGTATTCGACCGGCGACTTGGCGTCCACCCGCGCCAGCAGCAGGCCCGGCAGCAACGCTGCAGCGCGCTGTTCGAGTGCGGCCGGCGCTTCCCAGTCGACCGCCTGCAGATAGGCCGCCGCCAGCGTGTCGAACGCGGCCAGGAAGGCCTCACGCGCAGCCGGTGTCCACAGGCACTTCAGCAGCAGGTGGTTCAGGCAGAACGCGAGGTCGAAGGCCGGGTCGCCCCAGACGGCACATTCGGCGTCGAGCAGCACCGGTCCCTGCGGCCCGGTGAGGATGTTCTTCGGGCTCACGTCGCCGTGTACCAGCGTGCGGCCGTTCGCCTGCGTGACCTCGACCAGCCGCTGCAACGCCGGCGCAAGGCCGGGATGGCGCTGCGCGGTGGCGAGCAGGTAGGGCTCGAGCCGGATGTCGAAGAAGATGGCCTGGCTGTCGAAGCCGGCCGCGAGGCCGGGCCGCGCAGCGGCGTGGGCATGGATGCGGCCGAGCAAGCGGCCGACGTCGCGGGCGGTCGCGAGGTCCACACGCCCGTCGCGCAAGGCGGCTTTCCAGAGGCCGTGGTCCGACGGCGCCAGGTACTCCATCACCAGCACGCCCAGCGCCGCATGCTGGCCGAGCAGGCGCGGCACATGCCCCGGCGCCGCCTGGCTCGCCACCTCCATCCAGTGCGCCTCGTAGCGGTTGCGTTCGATCGGCGCACGCCAGTCGGCCGCCACACGCAGCTTGGCGAGCGCACGCTTGGCGCAGACCGGGCCGCGGTCGGTGTCGATGCGCCAGATGTCGGACGAGACCCCGCCGGTCAGGGCCTCGCCCTGCAGCGGCGCGGCGCCGGCCAGGCCCAGCGCACGCAGGGCTTCGGTGAATTCGGCCGGAACGGGCTCGCTCACGGCGCGCTCACGGGTGCGGCCTGGCGCTCATTGCGCCAGAGGCCTGGCCGGCTTCGACCAGCTTGACCAGCGCGTGCAAGGCCTGGTTGACCGGCGTCGGCACGCCCAGTTCGCAGCCGCGCCGGGCGACGAAGCCGTTCAGGTGGTCGATCTCGCTCGGCCGGTGGCGCGCCATGTCCTGTGCCGTCGACGAATACTGGCCGGGCATCGTGGTGGCGATGCGGGCCATGGCCTGCAGCGAGGCCTCGAGCGGCAGGTCCACACCCTCGGCCTGCGCCAGCGCCACCACCTCGCGCACCACCGCCTGCTGCAGCTCCACCACCGCGGGCAGCGCCGCCAGTTGCGCATACGGGGCCTGGGCCAGGCCCGACACGGCGTTGTAGGCGCAGTTGACCATCAGCTTGGACCACAGCTCGGCCATCACGTCGGCCGAGATACGCACCGGCACGCCGGCGGTGGCGAAGAGCTGCACCAGTTGCTGCAGGCGGGTGGAGACGCCCTCGTCCTGCACCGCCGCGGCACCGAAGGCGCCGATGACCAGGTCGCCCCGGCCATGGTGGGCCACGGTGCCGGGTGCGGGCAGCGCGGTGGCAACGTAGACCACCGCGGGCACCACCGTCTGCGTGACATGGCGCGTGACATGGCGCGCGAGGGTCGCGGCGTTCTCCACGCCGTTCTGCAGGCTCAGCACCAGGGCCGCGGGCGCCAGCAGCGGCGCCAGCTCCCGGGCGACCGCCTCGGTGTCGGTGGACTTGACGCAGAACAGCACCAGGTCGGCACCACGCACGGCCTCGATCGCGGTGTCGGCGCGCAGGCGGACGGTCTCGGTGCGGCCTGCCATCTGCAGCTGCAGGCCGTCGCGCCGGATGGCCTCGACGTGGGCGGCGCGGCCGATCAGCGTGACGGGGTGGCCGGCGCGTGCAAGCATCGCGCCGAAGAAGCTGCCGACCGCACCGGCCCCGACGACGGCGATGGTCACGATGGGCGGGTTCACGACTGCACCACCGTCAGCGCGCCACCTGCGGCACCGCCTCTTCCTGCTGCAGCGCGAAGATCGAGCTGTAGCCCTTCGACCAGTCGGGCGGGATCAGGCAGGGCCGCGGGTCGTGGTGGGCGAACCGCGCCCGCTGGCCACGCAGGATGGTCTGGTCGTGTTTCGGCTTGATCGGGTTCACGGTGTAGGGGAAGGCATCGGCCGAGGTCAGCGTGTTCAGCAGCAGCGGGCGGCCGAGGTCGGAGTTGTTGCGCGCCGAGTAGTGCAGCGTGCGGCAGTTGTGCAAGGTCAGCGAGCCGGCCGGGCCGGGCATGTAGACCGCCTTCGCCAGGTCGAGTCTCGCGCAGTCGGCCTCGGACAGGCAACCGGTCCAGTTCCCCTTCGCGTCGTACTGCGACAGCATCGGGTCGATCAGGTGGCTGCGCGGCAGCACCGCGAGCGGGCCCTGGTCCATGCCGCAGTCGTACAGGTAGGTGCCCACCGTCAGCGGCGAGTAGTTGGTGTGGGGCCAGAAGCTGATGTCGTAGTGCCACTTGACCTCCTCGCCGCCGTTCGCCCACTTGAAGTTGAGCTTGGAATGGTGGAACTTCACATCGGGGCCGACCAGGTCGGACACGATGTCGGGCATCACCGAGTTCAGGCAGTAGTCCCAGAACGCCGGGTGCTGCTCGACCGGGTTCGACACCCGGCGCAGCGCCGGTGTGCTGGCGCTGTGGCGCGGCTCGAGGTCGAACACCGCATCGGCCACGGTGATGGCGCGGCTGCGCTCGATCAGTTCGTCGGTGGCGGCGCGCAGCTTCGCGAGCCAGGCGTCGTCGATTGCACGCTCGACCAGCAGGTAGCCCTCGGTGAAATAGAACTCGCGCTGCGGTTGGGTCAGCAGCTTCGGGGGAATGTCGAGGATCTGTTCAGGGGTCATGGCAGGCGCTCCGGTGAGGGGTTGGCAGGTGCGGCGATGGCGGCGCGGGGTGAAGGATCGGGCAGGGGGCGCGGTCTCAGACCATGCCCCACTTGCCGGCGGGCAGGCGCGACAGCAGCACCGCGATGGCCAGGCGCCCCTGTTCGGTCGGCGACAGCAGGTGGCGGGCCAGCGGCACCAGCACCTCGTCCTCGAACTGCGCATGTCGGCCGTACAGCGCGGCCAGCTCGCCGAGTGCGCCTGCGGGCAGGTCGGTGGGCCGCCCGCGCGCCAGGCTGGCCAGCGGCGGCAGCAGGGCCGCCCAGCGCGACTCGAGTTCGACGTGTTCGTGCTGCAGGCGCGCCGCCGCCTCGACAAAACGTGCGTGCTCGCCGGGATCGCTGCGCGCGCGGCTGGCCAGCGGCCAGAACTCGCGCTCTTCCTCGCGGTGGTGGGGCAGCACGACGCTGTCGAAGCAGCTCAGCAGCTGCTCGGCCATGGCGCGTTGTTCGACCGTGGGCGTCAGGTGGTCGCCGGCCTCTGCGAGGCCGTGCATCGTGGCCAGCGCCGCGCGGATCTGCGTGTGCGACCCCATGAACAGGTCGAAGGGGTCGCGCTGGTGACTGCCGGCGGGCGGGGTGGAGGACGGGTCGGTGGGCATGGTGTGGACTCCGGCGGACGCGGGGCTGCGGTCAGAGTGACAGCGGCGGGAAACGCCCACCGGCGCCGAAAGCGGCATTGAACTGGGCCAGCGAGGGCGCTTGGCGGGCATGGTCGAAGCGGCCGGTGGCGAGGATGCCTGTGGCGCCGCGCAGCAGCTCGGCATAGGCCGCGCGGGCGAGCGACGAGCCGACGCTGATGCGGCGCACCCCCAGCGTGGCGAGGGTGGGCAGGTCGAGCGGCGAGCCGGCCAGGCCCATCAGCACGTTCACCGGCGCCGGCGCCACCGCCTGCACCACGCGGGCCACCTCGTCGGCGGTCTTCAGGCCCGGCGCGTACACCACGTCGGCGCCGGCCTCGGCAAAGGCCTGCAGGCGACGCACGGTGTCGTCGAGGTCGGGGCGGCCCCACAGCAGGTTCTCGGCGCGCGCAGTCAGCACAAACGGGAAGGGCAGCGCACGCACCGCGGCGACTGCAGCGCGCACCCGCGCCACCGCGTGGTCGAAGGGGTAGATCGGCCCGTCGGCGCGGCCGGTGGCGTCCTCGATCGACCCGCCGACGACACCGAGTGCGGCCACCGCGCGCAGCGTGTCGGCACAGGCCTCGGGGGCATCCCCGAAACCGTTCTCGAGGTCCGCGCTCAGCGGCAGCGACGTGGCCCCGACCAGGTCCTGCAGGTGCGCCAGTGTCTCGGCCCGACCGAGCGCCCCGTCGGGCAGGCCGCGGCTGTAGGCATGGCCGGCGCTGCTGCTGGCCAGGGCCGCAAAGCCCAGACCCGCGAGCAGCATCGCCGAGCCGCGGTCCCAGGGGTTCGGGATCACGAAGCAGCCTGCGCGGTGCAACTCGACGAATCGTTCGGCGCGTTCGGCGGTGTTCATGGCGGTCTCCCGATGGATCTCATTCGTCGAGCCGCGCACCCTGGCGGTTCAGGGCGCGCCGCACTTCCTCGCCCGGCAGCTGGCGCGGCATCAGCCGCTCGCGGGCGGCCAGCGTGGCGGCCACGCCGAGCGCCTGGCCGTAGGAAAAACATTGCGCCGTGACGCGCGCCGAGGCCACCGCCTCGTGTTCCGCCGAAAGGCAGCGCCCGCCGAACAACAGGCCCTCGCCGCGCTCGGGGACGAAGCAGCCGTAAGGCACCTCGTAGTGGTCGTCGAGCAGCCACTCGACGCGCGGCTTCTGGCCGACGTGCAGCTCGATCGGCCAGGGCGAACGTGCGACGCCGTCGACACACTTGCGGCCCGCCACCACGTCGGCGTTGCGCAGCACGCTCACGCCGGCCCCCTGGCGCGTCTGGCGCACACCCACCTGCACACCGGTGTCGTTGACCCAGCTGGCTTCGCAGCCGGGCAGCTGCTCGCGGAAGAACCGGGCGTAGGCGCGCACCTGCCGGCGGCCCTGCACCTCGGCCTCGCTGAAGTCCTGGGCGATCACCGCGTTCAGCTCGCGGCCGTCGGCGCCGCGGATGCGGGTGCAGTTGCACAGCAGCTCGCCGGGGCGGGTGGTGGTGAAGAGCCAGATCTTGCTGCGCGGCAGGTCCTCGCCACGCTGCTGCGCCTCGACGATGCGCGCGCCCACCGCTGCCGGCATGATGGTGTCGTCGCCGTGGGCGGCCAGGAAGCGCGCCGTGTCCACCCCTTGCAAGCGGAAGATCATGGTCGGGTTCTGCACCGTGCCGTCGGCACCGCACCAGGTGCGCAGGCCGGCCATCGCCAGCAGGTCGGCGTCGCCGCTGGTGTCGATGGTCAGCGCCGCGCGCACGTCGAGCACACCGGCCTTGGTCCAGACGAGGGCGCCGCCGATCAGGTCGCCGTCGCGGTGCACACCGGTGCACAGTGCGTGGTACAGCACCCGCACGCCGGCCGAGGCGAGCAGCGCGTCGGCGCTGTCCCGCCAGGCCAGCGGCTCGTGCACACGGGTCCAGGTCTTGCCGTAGCGCAGCGGTGCGGTCAAACCGCCGCGCGCCTCCATCGCAGTGATGAACTCGTCTACGAAGCCGTGCACCACCTGCCGCGGCACGCGCGGGTCGTCTTCCGCGGCGTAGAGGCCGCAGATCGTTCCCGACAGGCCCGCCACCGCACCGCCGCCGCAAAAGCCGTAGCGTTCGACCAGCAGCACATGCAAGCCCGCGCGCGCCGCGGTGCAGGCCGTGGCCAAGCCGGTGGCACCGCCGCCGACGACCAGCACGTCGACTTCGATGCGTTCGATCGGGCGCGCGTCCAAGTCCTGCCTCCGTCAGCGCAACTGCAGGGCCACGCTCGGCAGCCAGGTGACGAGCTGAGGCCAGTAGATGGTCATCACCAGCACCAGCACCTGCAGCGCGATGAAGGGCACCATGCCGGCATACATGTGCCGCATCGTGATCTCCGGCGGCGCCACCGCACGCAGGTAGAAGATGGCCGGCGCCATCGGCGGCGTGATGTAGCTGGTCTGGATCATGATCAGGAACAGGATGCAGAACCAGACCGGATCGAAGCCGGCGGCCGTGACCAGCGGTGTGAAGATCGGCAGGAAGATCAGCACGATCGAGATCCAGTCGAGGAAGAAGCCGGCGATGAACAGGATGAACAGCAGCGTGGCGAGCAGCTCCCAGGGCGTGAGCTGCATCGCCGCGATCACCGAGCTGGCGAGGTTGATGCCGCCACCACCGATGAACACGCCGGTGAACAAGGTGCCGCCCAGCAGCACGGCCATGATCATCGCGGTGACGCGCACGGTCTTCAGCAGCGAGTCGTAAAGGCCGCGCAGCGAGAACCGGCGGTAGATCACTGTCAACAGCACGGCACAGACACAGCCGATCGCCGCCGCTTCGGTGGGCGAGGCCAGGCCGCCGAGGATGGAGCCGAGCACCGCCACGATCATGCCCAGCGGCGGCACCAGGTTGCGCAGCGTGATGCCCAGCTTCTGCACGAAGCTGGGCTCGTCGGCGTCGCGCGGGATGCGCGGCCCGTACTCGGGTTTCACGATGCACAGCACCAGGATGTAGACCAGGTAAAGCCCGGCCATCAGGAAGCCGGGGAAGACCATGCCGTACATCAGGTCGCCGACCGACACGTTGGCCAGCGGGCCCATCACCACCACCACCACCGACGGCGGGATGATGGTGCCGAGCGAACCGCCGGCGCAGATGACGCCGCTGATCAGCGACTTGTTGTAGCCGTAGCGCAGCATGATCGGGATCGTCAGCAGGCCGACCACCGACTCAGTGGCGCCGATCACGCCGCTGGAGGCCGCGAACACCACACACATCAGCACGGTGGCGATGGCCAGGCCGCCGGGCAGGCGGCGGGTCCAGATGTGGATGGCCTCGAACAGGCGGTCGGCGATGCCGGACTTCTCGAGCACCGCACCGATGAAGACGAAGAGCGGGATCGCGGCGAGTACGAAGTTCGACGCCAGGTCGTCGATCTTCTCGACGAACTGGTGCACCACTGCCGGACCGAAGATCACCAGGCCGAAGCCCGTGGCGGTGAGCAGCATCGCGAAGGTGACCTGCACGCCGAGGAACATCAGGCCGAAGGCCACCGGCAACATCAGGAAGGGCAGGTACTCGGTCATGGTCGTCGGCCAGCAGAGCCGGGCGGCAGCAGGGATTTGGCGAGCTCACACAGCACCTGCAGCGCAAAGGTCGCGAAGGCAAGGGTGAAGGCGGCGCGGAAAGGCCATACCGGCAGGTTCAGGGCCGACTGGCCGGAGGTCTCGCCGCGGGCAAACCCGCTCAGGGCATAGGCGCCGAGCGTCCAGGTGATCCACACCAGGATCGGCAGCACGGCGGCATAGGCCAACGCGTCGATGGCGCGCCGCACCGCGGGCGACATCGCAGCACTGAACACGTCGATGCGGATGTGTTCCCCCTGGCGCAGCGTGTAGGCCAACGCGAGAAGGAAATGGGCCCCGGTGAGCGAGTAGCCCACTTCGTAGGCCCAGATGGTGGGTGCACCGAAGGCGTACCGCGCGAGCACTTCCCAGGTGGTGGCCAGCACCAACGGCACCAGCAGCATGGCCGCGAGCACACCGATCCCCACGACCCACCGTTCGGCCAGGCCGATCAGACTTCTCAAGGACTCGTCCCCCGTCTCGGGCGGACCGGCGCCGGTCCGCGGAACACGCGCACCGGGTGCCGGTGCGCGAGGGCATGCATCAGGTGCGCTTGACCTTCACCTTGCGCCAGTCGTCGGCATCACGCCATGCGAGGTCGAAGTCGGTCTGGCTCTTGTGCACCCGGGCGAACCACTTCGACTTGCCTTCCTTGACTGTCTTGTTGGCCCAGTCGAGGCCGATCTTGCGGGCGGCGTACTGCACCTCGTCGTCGAGCTCGGTCATGATGACGCCCTGCTTCTTGTAGAAGTCGAAGGCCTTGGCGTCCTCGGCGCCGATGCGCAGCCAGCTCTCGAAGGTGACGAGCTTGGCCACCACCTCGACGAGCTTCTGGTCGTTGGCCGGCATCTTGGCCCAGACGTCCTTGTTGATGACCAGCTCGAACGGCGCGCAGGGCTGGTGCACGCCGGGGTAGCTGAGGTACTTGGCCACCTTGTAGAAGCCGGGAGAGACGTTCTCCCACAGGGTGCCCCATTCGGTGGCGTCGATCGCGCCGCGCTCGAGCATCGGGAACACGTCGCCGCCGGCGGTGGTGACCGGGGCGGCGCCCAGGTCCTTCGCCATCTCGAGCCAGGCGCCGGCCGTGCGCAGCTTCAGGCCTTTCAGATCGGCCAGCGACTTGACCTGTTTGCGCGAGTGCAGGAAGACCTCGGCGGTGCGCATGAACAGCGGCACCGAGACGACACCGTCGGTCTCGTCGCGGAACTGGCGCTGCAGTTCGGCGCCGCCACCCTCGTAGATCCAGTGCAGCATGCGTTCGGCGTCGAAGCTGCCGGCATAACCGCCGAACAGCGCAGTCGTCGTGTCCTTGCCCCAGTCGTAGCCCATCCAGGTGTGGCCACATTCAGCGAGACCGTTTTTCACCGTCTCGGGCACCTTCAGCGCATTGCCGAGGCCGCCGCCGGGGAAGGTCTGGATCTTGAAACGGCCCCCCGAGAGCATCTCCATACGTTCGGCGAAGGCCTTGGCGCCGATGTCCATCAGCGGGCCGCCGGCCCAGCCGGTGGCCATCTTCCAGTTGTAGATGGGGCCGGTCTGCGCGTTGGCGACGGCGGGGGCGAGCAGACTTGCACCGGCAATACCGGTACCGACGAACTGACGACGTTTCACGGGGTTGTCTCCTTGGGGTGGTCGACCGGTCTTGCACCGGTGTCTGCGGTGACTCAGGCGAGCGCCTGGTTCTCTTCGGGGGTGAGCAGCGGGCCGTCGAGCGTGACCCGCTTCTCCTGCGTCTCGCTGCGGCGGAAGCGCGCGACGATGGGTTTCAGCTCGGGCTTGATGTGGGTCTCGTCGTAGCCGTTGAACAGGTGGCCGAGCAGGCCACGGTTCAGGTCGGAGGTGCCCATGAACCAGTCCGCGACCGGGAACGTCAGGTTCATGTTCTTGTGCATCATGATCCCCTGGTTGTGGTGGGCGGTGTGGTGGCGCCGGATCGTGTTGACGAAGGGCATGTTGCGCACGAAGGCGTTCTCGTGCACGTGGCAACAGTAGTGGAAGGTTTCGTACACCAGGTAATGGCCGACCATCGTCAGGTACAGGATGTAGCCGGCATTCGGGTTGACGAGTTGCGACGCCGTCCAGCCGAGCGCGCCGCCGAACAGGCCCAGCACGATCAGCACCCGCCACGGGAAGAACACGATGCGAAACTCGCGCACGGTGTCGATCGTGACGTCGTTGTCGGTGAAATACTGGTGGTGCTCGCGGGTGTGGCGCTCGTAGATGGCGCGCAGCGCGAAGACGTCGATGCGGCGGTGCATCACGTACTTGTGCATGCCCCACTCGATCAGGTTGCCGGCAAGGAACACCGGCAGCATCAGCGCCCATTCCCAGGTGGCGCCCTCGATGTGTCGCAGGCAGTAGGCGATGGCGACGATGCCAGCCGTGTACATCACCCCGATGTGCACCAGGCCGTTGTAGAAGGGGCTGATGCGGCCCTGGTACTGCTCGCGGAACAACCGCTGGCGTTCGGTCATCATCTGGCCAACCCTCGTCTCGGAAGCTCGTGCGATTGCACTAATATGTCAGTTCGATCGTAGGAGTGGTGTTACTCCCTGTCAACTCAGGACAATACGCATGCCAGCACCTGCGGGAGACCCCCATCGATGACAGCCACGTCGGCCAGCAGCAGGAAAACGGCGCGGCGCCCTACCCCACCCCGCACCGAGCCGCAGACCCCGCCGGCGCACAGCGCCGGCGAACGCCCGCGCAGCCTGACGGCGCAGGCCTACGAACAGGTCGAGGAGATGATCGTCAAGCTCGAGCTGGCGCCGGGCAGCGTGATCAGCGAGGCCGAGATGTCGGCCACGCTCGGCATCGGCCGCACGCCGGTGCGGGAGGCGCTGCAGCGGCTGGCGCGCGAGCACCTGGTGGTGATCCTGCCGCAGCGCGGCGTGCTGGTGTCGGAGATCGACGTGAAGCGCCAACTGCGGCTGCTGGAGACACGAAGGGAGGTGGAGCGGCTGGTGGCCAGGTCGGCCGCGCGGCGGGCGAGCGAGGCGGAGAACAAACGCTTCGCGGTGCTGGCGAAAGAGTTCGCCGCGGCGGCCAGGACGGGGGACCAGATCCGCTTCATGCGCGCCGACAAGGAGTTCAACGACCTGTCGCTGCGCGCTTGTCGCAACGAGTTCGCCGCCGGCGCGATGGGGCTGATGCACGGGCTGTCACGGCGGTTCTGGTTCATGCACCATCGACAGGCGGATGACACCGACGTGATGGCGACCTTGCACGGGAACCTGGCGCGGGCGATCGCGGAGCGGGACGAAGGGGCAGCGCAGACGGCGCTGGACGCCCTGATCGACCACACGGAGGCTTTCACGAAGGTGACGGTGAGCACAGACTATTGAGGCCGCCGTGGTGGAACAAGCACTCGGAAATCTCACCGCGTGCACGTGGACGAGTGGTCTCCGTTTGAATGCTCACTGGAACAACAGCAGCGACGTGGTGTCGTTGGGCCTCCCCAATCCAACCACGGTACCGAGCAGGTTGGACAGGTCGGTGTTCGCCAGCGCCGGCTGGCCGTCGGCCGCAGCGGCGGCCACCAGGTCGTCGATGCGCAGCATGCCGTCGACCACCGAGTACTCGGTGTCGGTGCGCAGGTGGACGAAGGCGGATGGCGTCGCGGTCACCCGAGAATTCGTGGCTGCGGCCGTATGCAGGCGTGGCACGCGAGTCGAGCGCGCGCTCGGCAGCCCGCGCAGCGCCTGACGTTCCGCGGCACACCCGGCGCCGGGGCGAGACGATGCACGCTGGCCCAGGTCACCCGCCCAAGCCTGACACGACCCAGCTGCTGCATCGCCGCGCCACGGGCCAGGCCGTTCGCGGCGGCGGACTTGTCGGCCCACCGTTCGAGTTAAGCCGGCACCGACAGCGTGGCGCGCTGGACAGCACGCGCAGAATGGGCCGCAGGCCCAGCGCTTGATGGCCGGCGTGCCACGCTGTCGGGGCTCGGCTTGAACGAGGGGTTAGGCTTCATCGCGCTATGCAGCGAGTTGATCTCGTACTGGGACCGCGCGTTCGATATCTGGAAGAGTCGGCAAGGTCTTCAAATCGTAGTTCGCTTGCATGACCAGCCATGAGGTTGCGTCACCCCCAAAGTGCTTGGCCAGGCGTGCTGCCGTGTCTGCTGTGACTGCGCGCCGCTCTTTCACTATTTCATGAATTCGAGTGGCCGGTACAGCCAGCGCGATGGCAAGAGCGTTGACGCTCAAACCAAGCGGCGCAAGATAGTCTTCGCGTAGTACTTCGCCGGGGTGCACCGGACGCATACGATTAATAGGGCGTGCCATATTGATTCCTTCAGTGGTAGTCCACGATCTCAACATTCGCGGGCCCAACTTCAGTCCATATGAAGCAGATGCGCCAGTGATCATTGATTCGGATGCTGTGCTGACCCTTCCTGTCGTCTTTCAGTGCCTCCAGGTGATTCCCCGGCGGCGCCTTCAAGAAGGCCAGTGTCTGCGCGGCGTCAAGTTGCGCGAGCTTGCGCTCGGCAACGTTTGCCAGCGCTTTGAATCGACGAGGGCTCTTGCCCACGTATTGGGCCTGGGTGTCCTTGCACTTGAACGACTGGATCATGCGCTCAGTGTATTACGCGCAGCGTAAGATAGCAAGAGGGGCTTCTGGGTCGAGCGCCGAGAGGGCTGTTTGTGAAGCCTAACGTGTGAGCTAAGCGGGCGACGATGGCGGGACGCCAGGCCCGGGCTGTGGAGAATGTAGCGCACCACAGAACGGGCCTGGTGGCCTGCCGTTGGCGCTCCGCTTGAGCGACGGGTTAGGCCACGCCGCCACGAATTGCCTGCCGTGACCCGAATGCTTGATGCAGCAGGCTTGAACCTGCGGACGAACTGGCGCAACTGTTCGAATATAGCCACAAGCCGAACGGCTTGCCATGCGCGAGGCAAATGAGGGCGCGTCTGGCCAAGCGGATGACGGAGAGTTGCAGACTGCGACGCCACGCGATTGGAGCGCGCAACTCAAGGCATTGAAAGCGAAAACCACAGCTGCTTGCATGCGAGGCCTAACGTTCGAGCTAACCTGGACCCAACAGCATGAACAACATTGACCGGAGCGCGACCATGGTGCCTGCTGTTGGGGCTCAGGTTCAGCGAGGGGTTAGGCCGCTGGTGCTGCTGTTGGCGTGCCTATTGATGGCTGCTTGCGACGCAGATGGCGACGGACCAATGACTGTGGCAGACGTAGGCACATTGGTCGCAGCATGCAGCGCGAACGGCGGCATAAAACGGGCCGAGCGCGTGCGGCCGATCTTCAAGCCGCGCGAATGGCGCATTTACTGCGCCGATGGAGCGCGGTTTGTCTTGCCTGCGGCCTAGCGTTCGAGCTAACCGGCCTGACACGGCCGAACAGGAGTAACGATGGACAGCACAGAGTTGCCAGCCGCGGCTGGTCCGGTTGAGCGAGGGGTTAGGCCGCTTGCGCAGATGCGTGCATGGCGTGTGTACGTGCCTAGCTGGAGCAGTGAACCGCAGGCGGTGTCGATTGCAACCAGCCGCAGCAAAGCGCACAC
Organism: Burkholderiales bacterium; assembly: GCA_038205425.1. GTDB lineage: Bacteria > Pseudomonadota > Gammaproteobacteria > Burkholderiales > Burkholderiaceae_C > Rubrivivax. The sequence goes on from JBBRBW010000018.1 coordinate 55,454, forward strand.
CAAAAGCCACGCCACAGCCAACGGCGTTGGGTACAAACTGAAGTGGGGCGACTTCCGTGTGGTGCGGGCGCCTGAGTTTGACTCATGGATTTCCAAGCACGGCACGTTTTCCTGGGCGTGGGAGCACGTACAGAAGATGGCCGAGCGGCCTAACGTTTGAGCTAAGCGGGCGACGACGGCATGGCGCGCTGGACAGCAAGCGCAAAATGGGCCGCAGGCCCAGCGCTTGATGGCCGGCGCGCCATGCCGTTGGCGCTCCGCTTGAGCGAGGGGTTAGGCCGCACGCGATGCGAACTTATCAAGTTACTCATAGCGAAGACTTGATGGCAGTGACCTCGATTTCGATTTGCATCCGTGGGTCCAGGAGGCTCGCCGAAATCATGGTTGCTGCTGGCCTGACTGTGCCGAAGTACTTGCGCAGGATGGGCCAGCACTTCTGGAAGTCCTCGCCTGCTGGAAGGATGTAATGCACACGCACCACGTCTCCAAGACTGGCGCCGGCTTGAGCCAGGGCTTGCTCGATGTTTTTCAGGCATTGCTCGGTCTGTACTTCGATGCGATCCGAAATCGTCATGTTCGTGTAGTCGAAGCCAGTCGTG
>JBBRBW010000019.1:0-55428 GCA_038205425.1 Burkholderiales bacterium
AGTGGCGGCGGGGGTCTGGCCACGGCAGCGCAGCCCAGCACCGGTGGCTTCATCCAGGCCGACCCGGCGACCAACTCGCTCATCATCACGGCGCCCGAACCGCTGTACAAGCAGGTGCGCGCGCTCATCGACCAGCTCGACACGCGCCGCGCCCAGGTCTACATCGAAAGCATGATCGTCGAGGTGGCCGGTGGCGACGCCGCCGACTTCGGCTTCCAGTGGCAGGGACTGCTGGGCAAGAGCGGTGACAAGACCGGCCTGGCCGTCGGTACCAACTTCACGCCGGCCGGCGGCAAGGGCAACCTCATCGGTGTCAACACCGGTGCGGTGCAGGGCCAGATCAACGTCGGGGAAGGCTTCAACCTGGGCATCCTGCGCGCCTACAACGGCGTCACCACGCTGGCCGCCATCGCACGCGCGCTGCAGAGCCAGGCCGAGACCAACATCGTCAGTACGCCCAACCTGATCACGCTGGACAACGAAGAGGCCAAGATCGTCGTCGGCGAAAACGTGCCCTTCATCACCGGCCAGTTCACGGGCGCAGGCGGCACCGGTGCCACCACCAACCCTTTCCAGACCATCGAGCGCAAGGACGTCGGCATCACGCTGCGCATCAAGCCGCAGATCGGCGAGGGCGGCGCGGTGCGCATGACCATCTTCCAGGAACAGAGCAGCGTCAAGCAGGACACCGCAGCCGGCACCACCAACGCCGGCCCGTCGACCACCAAGCGTTCGATCGAGAACACCGTGGTCGTCGACGACGGCGCCATCCTGGTGCTGGGCGGGCTCATCGAAGACCGCTTCATCACCAGCAAGAGCAAGGTGCCGCTGCTGGGCGACATCCCCTGGCTGGGCGCGTTGTTCCGCAGCGAGAGCCGCGAGCGCAAGCGCACCAACCTGATGGTCTTTCTGCGGCCCATCGTGATGCGCGACGCCGACGCCGCCAACCGCTTCTCGGCCGACCGCTACGACCAGATCCGCGGCCAGCAGCAGACCACGCAGCCGGAGCCCAGCGTGGTCATGCCGATCAACGAATCGCCGGTGCTGCCGCCGCGGCCCGATGCACGCGCGCCGCTGGCGCCGCTGCTGCCGTCGGGCACGCCGACGGCCGCCCCGGCCGAAGCGCCCGCACCCAAGCCCTGAGCGCGGCGAGACCATGGCCGTGCGACACCCGCTGCCCTACGCCTTCGCGAAGGCCCACACGCTGCTGCTGGAAGACGACGGCGAGCAATTGCTGCTGTGGGCCGCCGAGACCACGCCGCCGTCCGCGCTGGCCGAGGTGACACGCCTGTTCGACGTCGCCGCCTTTGAGCGCGAAGGCAGCAGCACGCTGGTGCAGCGCATCGCCGCGGCCTACGCCGGTGGCGAGAGCAGCGCCGCAGCGGTCATCGGCGAGGTCGAAAGCGGCGTCGATCTTTCCCGCATGATGCAGGACTTGCCCGCGGTGGAAGACCTGCTCGAAGCGGCCGACGACGCGCCCATCATCCGCATGCTCAACGCGCTGCTGACGCAGGCCGCGAAGGACGGCGCTTCCGACATCCACATCGAGCCGTACGAACGCAGCTCCAGCGTGCGCTTCCGCGTCGACGGCACGCTGCGCGAGGTGGTGCAGCCCAACAAGGCACTGCACGCCGCGCTGATCTCGCGCCTGAAGATCATGGCCGAGCTCGACATCGCCGAAAAGCGCTTGCCGCAGGACGGCCGCATCAGCCTGCGCATCGGTGGCCGCGCCATCGACGTGCGGGTGTCGACGCTGCCGTCATCTCACGGCGAACGTGCGGTGCTGCGGCTGCTGGACAAGACCGAGAGCCGCTTCACGCTCGAAGGCCTGGGCATGGACGGCGAGGTGCTGAGCAGCTTTGCGCGCCTGATCCAGCAGCCCCACGGCATCGTGCTCGTCACCGGGCCCACGGGTTCGGGCAAGACGACGACGCTTTACGCCAGCCTGGGCCGCGTCGACACCGCCACCACCAACGTGCTGACGGTGGAAGACCCGGTCGAATACGAGCTGGCGGGCATCGGCCAGACGCAGGTCAACCCGAAGATCGACCTGACATTCGCCAAGGCGCTGCGCGCCATCCTGCGCCAGGACCCCGACGTCATCATGATCGGCGAGATCCGCGACTACGAAACCGCGAGCATCGCCATCCAGGCCAGCCTGACCGGCCACCTGGTGCTGGCCACCGTGCACACCAACGACGCGCCGAGCAGCGTCACGCGGCTCATCGACATGGGTGTCGAGCCCTTCCTGCTGAGCAGCAGCCTGCTGGGCGTGCTGGCGCAACGGCTGGTGCGCAAGCTGTGCCCGCATTGCAAGCGCCAGGGCGACGACGGCCACTGGCACCCGGTGGGCTGCGAGAAGTGCAGCATGACGGGGTACAAGGGCCGCACGGGCGTCTACGAGCTGATGCGTGTCGACGAACACGTGCAGTCCCTGGTGCACAGCCGCGCCGCCGAGCAGGAACTGGTGGCCGCGGCGCGCACGGCCGGGCTGAAGAGCATGCGCGAGGACGGCGACCGGCTGGTGCGCGACGGCACCACTTCGATGGAAGAAGTCATCCGCGTGACACGTGATTGAGATGGGCCCCCAGGCTTGTCGCTTCGCGCCTTCGCCACCCCCCGGGGGGGCTCTTGCGGCGGCCCGGCAGAGCCGATTCCGCGCAAGGCCTTGGTCTGATTTGCGCGTCCCGGAGGCCTGATGCCCGCTTACCGTTTTGAAGCGCTGGACGCCGCCGGCAAGTCGCACAGCGGCCTGCTCGAGGCCGACAACGCCAAGGCCGCGCGACAGCAGCTGCGCGGGCGTGAACTGGTGCCGATGGCCGTGACGCCGGTGACGATGGCGGCCAACGACAACAGCACCTCGGCGCGCTTCACGCGGCGTGTGTTCTCGGCCACCGGCCTGGCGGTGTGGACACGCCAGCTCGCCGGCCTGGTGGGCTCGGGCCTGCCGCTGGAACGCGCGCTGACGGCGCTGGCCGAAGAGGCCGAGAGCCCGCGCCAGCGTGAGCTGGTGGCGCACCTGAAGAGCGAGGTCAACGCCGGCAGCGCCTTCGCACGCGCGCTGGCCACCGCGCCGCGCGAGTTCGACGACGTCTACCGCGCCGTCGTCGCGGCGGGCGAGCAAAGCGGCGCCCTGGGCGGCGTGCTCGAGCGCCTGGCCGACGACCTCGAGCAACGCCAAGCCTTGCGCACGAAGGTCGTGGGCGCGATGCTCTACCCGGCCATCGTCTCACTGGTGGCGATGCTCATCGTCATCATCCTCGTCACCTTCGTGGTGCCGCAGATCGCCAGCGTCTTCACGAGCTCCAAGCGTGCGCTGCCGGTGCTGACGGTGGCCCTGCTCGCCATCAGCGCCTTCGTGCGCAATTGGGGCTGGGCGGTGGCGCTGCTGGCGGCTGGCGGCGTGACGGCGCTGGTGCTGGCGCGCCGCAACGAACCCTTTCGCGAACGCACCGATGCCATGGTGCTGCGGCTGCCGCTGCTGGGCCGGCTGGCGCGCGGCTACAACGCGGCGCGTTTCGGCGGCACGCTGGCCATGCTGGCGGGCGCCGGCGTGCCCATCCTGAAGGCGCTGCAGGCGGCGGCCGAGACGCTCGGCAACCGGGCCATGCGCGCCGATGCGCTGGACGCGCTGGTGCAGGTGCGTGAAGGCGCGCCGCTGGCCAGCGCGCTGGCCGGCAAGAAGCGCTTCCCGGGGCTGCTGGCGATGTTCGCGCGCCTGGGCGAGCAGACCGGGCAGTTGCCCCAGATGCTGCTGCGGGCGTCCAACCAGCTGTCGGCCGAGGTGCAGCGCCGCGCCATGTCGGCGGCCACCATCCTCGAGCCGCTGCTCATCGTCGCGATGGGCGGCGTGGTGGTGCTCATCATGCTGGCGGTGCTGATGCCGATCATTCAGCTCAACACCTGGGTACGGTAGGCCCCCCAGCTCGCTGGCGCTCGAGGGGAGGCCTTTCGTCGGGCCGGCAGAGCCGGACCCTTGAAAGTGGCTTGATCGGCGGCGGCAGCGCTGTCTCGCGCCGCTGCGCTCAGGATGCCGACTTGCCGTCGGCGGCGGCTTCGTCTTCCGGCGCCTTGCTGTGCTTGATGAAGAACCCGGCGGCGACGATGCCGAGTTCGTAGAGGATGCACATCGGGATGGCCAGTGCCAGTTGCGAGATCACGTCTGGCGGCGTGACGACGGCGGCGACGATGAAGGACGCGACGATGAAGTAGCCGCGCCACTGGCGCAGCTGCGCAATGGTGACGATGCCCATGCGGGCCAGCACCACCACCGCGATCGGCACCTCGAAGGCGATGCCGAAGACGAGGAAGAGCGTGAGCACGAAGCCGAAGTACTGCTCGATGTCTGGCGCGGCCGTGATGCTGGCCGGCGCGAAAGCCTGGATGAACTTGCTCATCCCCGGGATGACGAGGAAGTAGCAGAAGGCCACGCCCATGATGAAGAGCACCGTGCTCGACACCACCAGCGGCAGCACCAGGCGCTTTTCGTGCGAGTACAGGCCCGGCGCCACGAAGGCCCAGAGCTGGTAGAGCACCACCGGCAGCGCGATCATGAAGGCTGCCATCAGCGTGATCTTCAGCGGCACCAGGATGGGCGAGATGACGTTGGTGGCGATCAGCGTCGCGCCCTTGGGCAGGTGGGCCACCATGGGCGCGGCCAGCAGGTCGTACAAGCCTGCAGGGCCGGGCCAGATGCACAGCACGCCGAAGGCGATGGCGATGGCGATCGTGGCCCGGACCAGCCGGTCGCGCAGTTCTACCAGGTGCGAGACGAAAGGGGCTTCGGTGCCGGCGAGTTCGTCGGGCTTGGTTTCGCCGCTCATCGTCCGGTCGGTCGTCCGCTGCCCAGGCCGGGCGGCCTGAAGCGTGCCACGCGCGCCGCGCCCGACAGGGCCTTGGTGCGGATGCCGGCACGCTGCTTGTACCACTGTGGCGTGGCGCCGCGCTTCAGGCGCCAGTTTTTCTTCGGACGCTCGTAGCTCGGCGGCGGCAGCATCAGTTCTTCGCTGTCGCGCGTGGACGAGCCGATGGCGCCGCTGCTGGTCGTCGACGTCGCGCTGGCCCAGTCACTTTCGAAGGCCGCACTGGCCGAATTGACCTCGGAACGCACGGTGTCCTGGACGTTGCGCGCCGCGTCCTCGAACTGCGTCTTCATCTTCTTGAGCTCTTCGAGCTCGATGCTGCGGTTCACCTCGGCCTTCACGTCGGACACGTAGCGCTGCGCCTTGCCGAAGAGGGCCCCCACGGTGCGCGCCACGCGCGGCAGCTTCTCGGGGCCGATGACCACCAGGGCCACGGCGCCGATGAGCGCGATCTTGTCGAAGCCGAAGTCCATCATGGCGTCAGCGCACCCGTCTCGATGTGCGGTGCAGGGCTCAAGACTTGGTCTTGGCTTCCACGTCGACCGTGTTGGCGTCGGTGCGCTTGGCCGTCGTCACCTGCTGCGGCGGTGCAGCAGCCGCAGCGGCGGCATCGGCCTCTTCGTTGGCGCCCTTCATGCCGTCCTTGAAGCCGCGCACGGCGCCGCCCAGGTCGCTGCCGATATTGCGAAGTTTCTTGGTGCCGAAGATGACCACGACGACCAGCAAAACGATCAGCCAATGCCAGATGCTGAACGAACCCATGATCTTTTCTCCTGGAGAGCGAAGCCCGTGATTCTACGAGCTAAGGATGAACCGGCCGTGTCGGCCGGGCATGTGCAGAACCGAGCTAACCCTTGAGCCAGGGCCGCGGGCCGCCCATCACGTGCATGTGCAAGTGGTGGACTTCCTGGCCGCCATCGCGGCCGGTGTTGACCACCGTGCGGAAACCATTCGTCACGCCCAGTTCCTTCATCAGGCGCGGCGCCAGGCCCAGCATGCGGCCCAGCAACGCCTCGTGTTCGGGCCCGACATCGGTCAGCGTGGCGAGGTGCTGCTTCGGGATGACCAGCACATGCACAGGCGCCCACGGATGGATGTCGTGAAAGGCGAGAAGTTCCTCGTCCTCGTAGGCCTTCTTCGCCGGAATCTGCCCGGCGACGATCTTGCAGAAGATGCAGTTCAGATCCGTGCTCATTGCGGCATCGGGCGGTTGCCGTTCAGGTTCATCCAGCCGCGCACGACACGGTACAGGAACCACAGCGAGACGCCGGTCCAGGCGATCCAGCCCGGGGCCACGAACAGCAGCCACAGCGGCGCGGTCAGCAGGTAAAGCACGCCGGCGATGACGACGGTGCGGATGCGCCAGCGGAAGTGCGATTCCTGCCAGGTGCCCATGGCGTCGCTGCGCTTGACGAGGTCGAGGACGAAGGCCACCAGCAGCAGCGCCACGCTGGCCTGCGCCCCCGGCAGCACGGCCGTCACCGCGACCACGGTGTGCAGCAGATAGCTGATGTGGCCGACGGTCTTCAGGCCGTTGTCGCGGTCGCCCGTGTCGATGATCTGGTTCATGCAGCATCCCCTTCCCGTTCGCGCAGCTTGCGCAAGGCAAATTCTTCCAGGCCCGACATGCCCTCACGGCGCTCGAGTTCGGCCAGCACGTCGGCCGGCTTCAGGTCGAAGGCCGCCAGGGTCACGAGGGTGTGGAACCAGAGATCGGCCACCTCGCCGACGAGCTTCGACCGGTCGCCGTCCTTGGCGGCCATCACCACTTCCGTGGCTTCTTCGCCCACCTTCTTCAAGATGGCGTCGGTGCCCTTGGAAAACAAGCGCGCGACGTAACTCTTGTCGGGGTCCTGACCGCGCCGCGAGCTGATGACCTCGGCCAGCCGGGCCAGGGTGTCGTTGCCGGTGTTCACGGGTTCGCCTTCACTTGTAGATGGACCCGGGGTCCTTGAGCACCGGCTCCACCGCGGCCCACTGCGCGCCTTCGAGGCGGCGGTAGAAGCAGCTGTGGCGCCCGGTATGGCAGGCGATGGACGGCACGTGCCCGTGCTGGGTGACAGTGAGCAGCACGACATCGGCGTCGCAGTCCAGCCGCATCTCGTGCACCTGCTGAAAGTGGCCGGATTCCTCGCCCTTGTGCCAGAGGCGGCCGCGTGAACGGCTCCAGTAGACGGCCTGGCCCCGCGCGGCGGTGGTGGCCAGGGCCTCGCGGTTCATCCAGGCCACCATCAACACGTCCTTCGAGTCCTGTTCCTGGGCGATGACGGGCACCAGACCGTCCTTGTCCCACTTGATGTCGTCCAGCCAGTCCATGACCGCAGTCTAGTGGGTGGGTCCGGCGTGCCCGCGCTCGGCGGCAAACCAGGCCAGCACCGGCACCGTGCCCGGCAGCACTGGCTGCACCTGCACGGGCAGGGTCTGCCAGGCCATGGTCTGACCTTCGCGCATCTCGAAATCGCCCTGCCAGGAGAAGACCTTGCAGAAGTGAAGGCGAACCCGCGCGTGGGGGTAGTCCATCAGTTCCACCTGCCAGGGCAGGGCCGGACCGATGGTGATGCCCAGCTCCTCGTGCAATTCGCGCCGCAGCGCCTGCTCGACGCTTTCGCCCGGCTCGAGCTTGCCGCCCGGGAATTCCCAGTAGCCGGCGTAGACCTTGCCCGGCGGGCGGCTGGTGAGCAGGAAACGGCCCTGGCCGTCGACAAGCACACCCACGGCGACATCCACCGGCACACGGGGGGGCGACCCGGTTTCAGCCACCGTGCCGGCCCGCATAGTCGCGCGCAAACTGCTGCGCCACGCGCCCCGAGCGCGAGCCCCGTTCCAGCGCCCACACCAGCGAGTCCTGCCGCGCCGCCGTGATGGCCGCCGCGTCGACGCCGAAGGCGCGCAGCCACTGTGCCGTGATCGCCAGGTACTCGTCCTGCGTGAAGGGGTAGAAGCTGACCCAGAGGCCGAAGCGTTCGCTGAGCGAGATCTTCTCTTCCACCACCTCGCCCGGGTGCACCTCGCCGTCCTCGGTGTGCTGGTAGCTGAGGTTTTCCTTCATGTACTCGGGCAACAGGTGGCGGCGGTTGCTGGTGGCGTAGATCAGCAGGTTTTCGCTGGCCGCGGCCACGCTGCCGTCGAGCACACTTTTCAGCGCCTTGTAGCCGGCTTCGCCCTCGTCGAAGCTGAGGTCGTCGCAGAAGACGATGAACTTCTCGGGCCGCTCGGCCACCAGGTCGATGAGGTCGGGCAGGTCGACGAGGTCGCTCTTGTCGACCTCGATCAGCCGCAGGCCCTGCGGCGCGAACTCATTGAGCAGCGCCTTCACGAGGCTGCTCTTGCCGGTGCCGCGTGCACCCGTCAGCAGCGCGTTGTTGGCGCCGTGGCCGGCGACGAACTGTGTCGTGTTGCGCAGCAGGCGTTCCTTCTGCGGCTCAACTTCCTTCAGGTCCGCCAGGCGGATGCGCGAGACATGCTTGACCGGTTCGAGCACACCCACGCTGCCGCGGCGGCGGTAGCGGAAGGCCACCGAAGCATCCCAGTCGGGCGCCGTGGCCGCGTGGGGCAACACCGCCTCGAGGCGGCCGAGCAGGGCGTGCGCGCGGTCGACCAGCGCAGTCAGGGCATGAAGATCCATGCCGGGAGTGTACGAAGGCGCATGGCGGCGCTGCGCCGTTCAGGTCTCGGCCTCGAACCAGCCTGTGCGCCACAGGCGCGGCTGCTCGACGGCGGTCAGCGGCACGTCGTCGGGCACGCCGGCCCCTGCCCGGCGAGGACGCAGGCCTCAGCCCTCAGCCCTCTCGCGTCAAGTCGCGTGCGAATTCAGCCGGTAGCGGGCCCGGGCAGTTCGATCACCTGCCCGGCAGCCAGCGCAAACACGCGGTCGCCGGACAGGCGCTGCACCAGGTGGCTGCCGGTAAAGTCGCCGAAGGCCGGCAGCACACCGAGCTGCAGGCCGAAGTGGAAGCATGGCAGGCGCAGCTGGTCGCGGCCGCGGCCGCTCAGCCGCACCGCGGGGTGCAGGTGACCGGCCAGCGCGTAGCGGCCGGGCATTGGTGGCGCGGGGTGGTGCTGCAGCTGCAGCGTTTCCAGTGCCATGGGCTCTTCGACGGCCTGCACACGCCAGTCGGCGGGCGGGTCGCCGGCGTGGCGGTCGTGGTTGCCGCGCACCAGCACCAGATCCAGCTCGGCGTGCTGCTCACGCCAGCGCTGCACCGGCGCGACAGCGGCGTCGGCCTGGGCGTGACGCGAGTGCAGCAGGTCGCCGAGGAAGATCACGCGCCGGGCACCAGTGCGTGTGATGGCCGCGCTGAGCCGGGCCAATGAGTCTTGCGTCGGTCCCTCGGGCACCGGCACGCCCAGACGGCGGAAGCTGTGCGCCTTGCCCAGGTGGGCGTCGGCGACGAGCAGCGCGTGGGCGGCGGGCACATAGGCGCAGCGCTCGGGCAGCAGTCGCAGCAGCGTGCCTGCAAGCTCGATCTCGACCATCGTCTTCGCGGCCCGTTGCGCCAATCGCGCCCGGCGCGCTTCAGCGCACCAGGTGGGCCAGTGCCTGTTCCAGGTGTTCGGTCGGCAGGCGCTTGAAGCCGCTGCGCGCGTAGCGGTGCAGGCGGCCGATGACCAACGATACCAGCGCCGAGGCCAGCGCCTGGGCGTCGACCGTCGGCGTCGATGAACCCTCGGCCTCGGCGGCGCTGCGCAGGCTGACGCGCAGTTGCGATTCGACGCGGTCGAAAAACTGGTTCATGCGCGCCACCAGGCGCTCGTGTTCGAAGACCAGCGCGTCGCCCACCATCACGCGCGTCATGCCCGGGTTTTTCTCACCGAACTGAAGCAGCACGGTCACCATCTTCTGCGCCTGCGCCGCGCCACTGCCTTCGCGCTCGGTGATCTGGTTGATGAGCGTGAACACGCTGCTCTCGATGAAGTCGATGAGCCCTTCGAACATCTGCGCCTTGCTGGCGAAGTGACGGTAGAGCGCGGCTTCGCTGACCTCGAGGCGTGCCGCCAGGGCGGCGGTGGTGATGCGCTCGGCGCCGGGCTGCTCGAGCATGCTGGCCAGGGTCTGCAGGATCTGCACGCGGCGTTCGCCGGGCCGCGGTCGCTTGCGCGCAGCGGGTGCCGCCGCGGTGTCGGCGCCGTCGGTGTCGACCGGGGGCGGTGCAGCGTCAGCGGTCACGTCGGACATTCAGGCGGCGGCGGGGCGGGAGAGGAGGAAGCCAAACGATTCTTGCACAGCGCCCGCGGGGCACCGCTTGCAGGTAAACACTGACATACAACGGCCGCCGCCGCTACAGCAGCGCACGCAGTTCGCGCACGCGGCGCCCGACGTAGGCCGGCCGGCGGTGCTGCCGGCTGGCGCGCGGGCCCATCCAGCGTTGCATCCAGACCGTGTCCATGCCGATGCGCCGCGCCGCCTTCTGGTGCACCAGCGTGTCCTCCACCAGCACGCAGCGCGCCGGCGGTACACCCAGCCGCACGGCCACGGCGCGCAGCATGCGGGCGTCGGGCTTGGGCCGCAGGTGGCCGAACATGCGCATGTCCTCGATCGACAGGATGTGGTCGAAGAGGTGGGCGATGCCCAGTGCGCCGAGCACACGCGCCGCGTAGGCCGCCGGGGCGTTGGTCAGGATGACCTTCAGCCCGCGCAGCCGCCGCAGCGCGGCGAGGTCGGCGCGGTGGCCGCGCACACGCGCCTCCAGCCCCGGCAACACATGGGTGTGGTGCAGGAAGTGCGCGGCGTCCACGCCCTGGTGTTTCACCAGGCCCAGCAGCGTGGCGCCGTAGCGGTGCCAATGGCGGGTGCGCAGTGCGTCGGCCTCGGGGCGCGACAGGCCCAGGTGTTGCTGGATGTAATCGCCCATCGCGTCGCGTATTTGCGGCATCGACGCGTGCGTGGCGTCGTGCAGCGTGTCGTCGAGGTCGAACAGCCAGACCCGGGTCACTTTGCGCGCCCCTGCCAGGCGGCGCCCGGAACCCCCCTGAACCGGCGCTTGCGAGGCGACGACGCCCATGCCCTACTCGGGCCCAATCCGCACTTCCTATTCCCTGGAGCACGCATGAAGTTCAAGCAAGTCCTTGTGGCCGCAACGCTTGCATTCTCGGGCTGGGGCGTCGCCCAAGCCGACCAGACCTGGGCTTTCTCGTACACCGGGGCCGGCATCTCTGCCAGCGGCACCTTCACCACCGCCAGCGCGGCGCCGGTGGCGCAGGACGTGCTGTCGATCTCTGGCACACGCAACGGCGTGGCCATCCTGGGGCTGGTGCCGCTGGATTCGAACCTCACGTACCTCTACGACAACCAGTTCAACCCGGCCGCCCCGTACTTCACCGAGAACGGCCTGCTGCTGGCGATGGACGGCGGCGTCCCGGATGTCAACGTCTATTTCTTCCAGGGTGCCTACACGGACCTCTTCGCATGTGACACCACCTGCGTCGAGACGCCAATCTCCTTCAACGTCACCGCCGTGCCGGAACCTGCCACCGTGCTGTCGATGCTGGCCGGCCTGGGCCTGGTCGGCGTCCAACTGCGCCGCCGCCGCCGCGCCGCGGCCTGAGCAACGCCTGGGGCACGGGCCCCGAAAAACACGAAGGGCGCCGGCAAGCCGGCGCCCTTTGTCGCTCCTGGCGCGCTCAGCCGTAACGCGTGAAGTCGCGCTCGGGCCTTAGGCAGCCGTTCGGGTCCTTCCGGACCCTCTCGCGCGGCCTCAGTGCGAGCGGATCATCGTGCCGTAGGCCTGGTCGGTCAGGATCTCCAGCAGCATCGCGTGCGGCACGCGGCCGTCGATGATGTGCACGGCGTTGACGCCGCTCTTGGCGGCGTCCAGCGCGCCGGCGATCTTGGGCAGCATGCCGCCGCTGAGGGTGCCGTCGGCGAAGAGCTCGTCGATCTCGCGCGCCGTCAGGTCGACCAGCAGCTCGCCGTTCTTGTCGAGCACGCCGCGGATGTTGGTCAGCATCACCAGCTTCTCGGCCTTCAGCACCGTCGCCAGCTTGGCCGCCACGAGGTCGGCGTTGATGTTGTAGCTCTCGTTCTTCTCGCCAAAGCCGATCGGGCTGATGACGGGGATGAACTGGTCGTCCTGCAGCGCCTTGACGACGCTGGGGTCGATGGCGGTGATCTCGCCCACCGAGCCGATGTCGTATTCCTTGGTGGGGTCGTCCTTGTCGGCCATCTTCATCTGGCGTGCGCGGATGAGACCGCCGTCGCGCCCGGTCAGGCCCACGGCCTTGCCGCCGGCGGCGTTGATGAGGCCGACGATGTCTTGCTGCACCTCGCCGGCCAGCACCCATTCGACGACTTCCATGGTCTCTTCGTCGGTGACGCGCATGCCCTGGATGAAGGTGCCCTTCTTGCCCATCTTGGCCAGCGCGTCGTCGATCTGCGGCCCACCGCCGTGCACCACGATGGGGTTCATGCCCACCAGCTTGAGCAGCACGATGTCTTCGGCGAAGTCCTGCTGCAGGGCCGGGTCTGTCATGGCGTTGCCGCCGTACTTGATGACGATGGTCTTGCCGTGGAACTTGCGGATGTAGGGCAGTGCTTGGGCCAGGATCTCGGCCTGGTCACGCGGCGTGATGTGGGAAAGGTCGGGATCGGAGTTCATGGCGGGTCGCTCGCGCGTCGGTGGGCGGTGCGGCATTGTAGGAAGGGCTGCCGGGCTGCCGGGCGGCCGGGGGAACTTCGCCGCTGCGGCACACTCTCAAGAAGGTGCCGCATCCGCGGTCCGCAAGGAGCATGGAATGACTCGAACGATGACTCGCCGCAGCTGGACCACGGCCGCCGTGCTGCTGGCGCTGGCCTGGCTGGGCAGCGCCGTGCAGGCCCAGACCCCCACTGCCGCCGGCGAGGTCACCAAGCTCGACAAGCCCGGCAAGCGCATCACGCTCAAGCACGGCGAGATCAAGAACCTCGACATGCCGCCAATGTCCATGAGCTTCCGCGTGCGCGACGCGCAGCTGCTCGAAGGCCTGGCCGTGGGCGACCGCGTACGCTTCGTGGCCGATCGTATCGACGGCCAGTACACGGTGACGGCGCTGACCAAGGCGCCCTGAAGCGTCGCCGGCGCGACGCAACGGCGCTGGCGTCGCGGCTAGCATCCGCGTCCTGCGGGCCTGCACGGGCGCGCGACGGAGAACTGCATGAGCGCGACTGCCCACACCAACCTCATCAACCACCAGGTGCGCCTGGCCGCCCGGCCGCAGGGCCTGCCCACCGCAGCGAACTGGCAGTTCACCGAAGAAGCGGTGGCCGAGCCGGCCGAGGGCGGCGTGCTGGTGAAGGTGCTGGCGATCTCGCTCGACCCCGCGATGCGCGGCTGGATGAACGAAGGCAAGAGCTACATCGCGCCGGTGGCGCTGGGCGCGGTGATGCGGGCCGGCGGCGTCGGTATCGTCGTGGCGACGCGCAACCCGGCCTTCGCGGTCGGTGATTTTGTTGCCGGCGGCACCGACGTGCAGGCGTACTGGCAGGTGCCGGCAGAGCAGGTCCGGCGCAGCGGCCTGACCCGGATCGACCTGCGGTTGGGCACGCTGACACAGTGGCTCAACGTGCTGGGCATGCCGGGCATGACGGGCTACTTCGGGCTCATGGACGTCGGCCAGCCCCAGGCCGGCGAGACCCTGGTCGTCTCGGGCGCCGCCGGTGCCGTGGGGCAGACGGTGGGCCAGGTGGCGAAGATCAAGGGCTGCCGCGTCGTCGGCATCGCCGGCGGGCCGGCCAAGTGCGAATGGGTGGTGAACGAACTCGGCTTCGACGCCTGCATCGACTACAAGCAGACCGCGCCTGCCGGCGTGGCGAAGTGGGACGCCGTGCGCGAAGGCCTGAAGCAGCACTGCCCGGACGGCGTCGACATCTACTTCGACAACGTCGGCGGCGACATCCTCGACACCGTGCTTACGCGCATCAAGCTCAAGGCGCGCATCGTGATCTGCGGCGCCATCAGCCAGTACAACGCCACCACCGCCGTGCAGGGGCCGAAGAACTACCTCAGCCTGTTGGTGAACCGCGCGCGCATGGAGGGCATCGTCGTCTTCGACTACGCCGAGCGCTACCCGCAGGCGATTGCCGAGATGGCCGGCTACCTGAAGGACGGCCGCATGAAGAGCAGGGAGGACGTGGTCCGGGGCGGCGTGCAGGCCTTCCCCGAGACGCTGACGAAGCTGTTCACGGGCGAAAACTTCGGCAAGCTGGTGCTCGAAATCGCCGCCGCGTAGCCGGCAGGTCGTGGCCGTGCGCAAGGCACACCGGCCATGGCGCTTCGAGATGAGCGGCAGCGCCAGCCGTCCGTTCGATCGAGAAGAGAACGGGGCTGCATGGCAAAGCCGTGTCAGCCCTGTTCAGAAGTGGATGCCGCGCATCAGCTGCTGCATCGCCACCGCCTCGGCGCTGAGTTGCGACTTGGCCATCTTCTCGCCCTTGGCCGCGGTGGAATCCGGGAACATGCGGAAGGTGGTGTTCATGCCGATCTGGGCCACGCGCGGCACCAGCGCGTGCAGCACCTCGCCGAAGACGCCCAGGCGCGTGGCGATACGCACCGGTTTGCTGATGCAGGCCTGGGCAATCATGTCGGCGGCCTCTTCGGGGCTCAGCGTCGGCACGTTTTTGTAGATCTGCGTCGGCGCGATCATCGGTGTGCGCACCAGCGGCATGTTGATGGTGGTGAAGGTCACGCCGACGTCGGCAAACTCGCTGCTGGCGCAGCGTGTCCAGGCGTCCAGCGCAGCCTTGCTGGCGACGTAGGCGGAAAAGCGCGGCGCGTTCGTCAGCACGCCGATGCTGCTGATGTTCACGACGTGCCCCTTGTGCTTCGCGGTCATGCCCGGCAGCAGGCCCATCGTCACGCGCAGGCAGCCGAAGTAGTTCAGCTGCATCGTGCGCTCGTAGTCATGGAAGCGGTCGTAGCTGCTCTCGATGGCGCGACGGATGCTGCGGCCGGCGTTGTTGATCAGGAAGTCGACACCGCCGTGGTTGGCGATCACGAGTTGCACGAAGCGGTCGCAGTCGGCCATGTCGGCGATGTCGGCCGGGTAGGCGATGAAGCCGTAGCCCTTGGCCTTGGCCTCCATGCAGGCCTCGTCGAGCTTGTCCTGGTCGCGGCCGCAGATCAGCGTGATGGCGCCGGCCTCGGCGAACTTGTGCGCCGCCGCCAGGCCGATGCCCGAGCTGCCGCCCGTCACCAACACCACCTTGCCCGCCACCGTGCCCTTGAGGCTGCGGTCGATGAAGAGGTCGGGGTCGAGGTGGCGCTCCCAGTAATCCCACAGCACCCATGCATAGTCATTCAGGTTCGGGCATTCGATGCCGCTGCCCTTCAGCACCGCATCCAGTTCCCGGCGGTCGTAGCGCGTCGGGAAGTTGATGAAGGTGAACATGTCGTCGGGCAGGCCCAGGTCCTTCATCACCGCGTTGCGGATGCGGCGCACCGGGGCCAGTGCCATCATTCCTTTCTTTACGCTGCGCGGGATGAAACCCAGCAGCGCGGCGTTGACGAAGAGGTTCATCTTCGGCGCGTGCGCGGCCTTGCTGAAGATGTCGAGCACGTCGCCGACGCGGTAGCCCTTGGGGTCGACCAGGTGATAACACTTGCCCTTCGTGTCCACCTTGGCGTGGCTGATGTGGTCGATGCAGGCGACGACGAAGTCGACCGGCACGATGTTGATGCGGCCACCCTCGATGCCCACGCTGGGCATCCACGGCGGCAGGATCTGGCGCAGGCGCTGGATGAGCTTGAAGAAGTAGTAGGGGCCGTCGATCTTGTCCATCTCGCCGCTCTGGCTGTCGCCGACGACAAGCGCCGGGCGGTACACCGTCCACGGTTGCTTGCACTCCTTGCGCACGATCTTCTCGCTCTCGTGCTTGGTCATGAAGTACGGGTGGTCCAGCCCTTCGGCCTCCTCGAACATGTCCTCGCGGAACACGCCTTCGTAGAGGCCCGCGGCGGCGATGCTGCTGACGTGGTGCACGTGGCCCGCGTCGACCGCCTTCGCGAACTCGACCATGTTGCGCGTGCCCTCGATGTTCACCTGGACCTGGCTGTCGGCGTCGGCGCTCAGGTCGTAGACGGCGGCGAGGTGGTAGACGGCGTCGATCTGGCCCTTCAGGGCTTTCAGCGCGTCGGCGGTCACGCCCAGCTTCTTCGCGGTGAGGTCGCCCTTCACCGGCAGCGCACGCGCCTTGGCCGCGCCGCTGAGGCCCCAGTAGCTGTACAGCGCATCGAGCTTGCCCTCACTGCCGGTGCGCACCAGGAAGTGCACCTTGGCGCCCTTGCGCGCCAGCAGGGTCTTCACGAGACGTTTGCCGATGAAGCCGGTGGCGCCGGTGACGAAATACTGCATGCGTTGCTCCTGTCGGACTTGGCTGGCGGTGGGCGCAAAGCATAGAGCCGTCTCACTAGAACTTTAGGCTGCAGACCCCAGGGGGGAACCCTATATTCATGGCCATGGTGCGGGCCCGGCATGGGCATCCCACCAGCCCGCAACCCGCGTCTTCAGCCCTGCATCCGAGGCGCGTCCCGCAAACAAGAAGGAGCCTTACATGGTCAAGAAGATGAAGTCCGCCGCCAGCAGCACCCACGCTGCCGACAAGAGCAGCCAGCTCGCCAGTTCCGTCAAGGACTCCGCACAGCAGATCTGGCTGGCCGGCATGGGCGCCTTCAGCAAGGCCCAGGAAGAGGGCACCAAGGTCTTCGAGGCCCTGGTCAAGGAAGGCATGAACCTGCAGAAGAAGACGCAGGGCATCGCCGAAGAGAAGATCAGCGAAGTCACCGGCAAGATGAGCGCGATGGCCGACACCGTGACCAGCAAGGCTGGCCAGAACTGGGACAAGCTCGAGACCATCTTCGAAGCGCGCACCGCCAAGGCGCTGAACAAGCTGGGCGTGCCCACCGCCAAGGACGTCGACGCTCTGGTGCAGCGTGTCGACGCGCTCGCCGCTGCAGTGTCCAGGCTGTCCAAGGGCGCCGCGCCCAAGGCCGCGGCCAAGGCGCCGGCGAAGGCCGCACGCAAGGCCGCTGCGCCTGCCAAGGCCCCGGTCAAGCGCGCCCGCCGCAAGACGGCCGCGGCCTGATCGTTCGATCGACGCGTCTTTGAGGGGCGCTGCGGCGCCCTTTCGGCCATGTGCACATGACAGCTGTCCGAACCGCACCGCGCCGCGGGCGCGCCGCCGCTACGCCCCTGGGCGGGGCCGGCATGAAGGGCCATGTCGACCGCGGTGCGCGGCGACCGCGGGTCGGCCTGGCGCTGGCCGGCGGCGGGCCGCTCGGTGCCGTCTACGAGGTGGGCGCGCTGTGCGCGCTGGCCGAGGCTGTGCCGGGGCTGGACCTGAACGCGCTCGACGGCTACGTCGGTGTCTCGGCGGGAGGCTTCATCGCCGCCGGCCTGGCCAACGGCATGACGCCGCGTCAGCTCTGCACCTCGTTCATCGAGAACGACGGGCCGCATACCGATCTCATCCGGCCCAACCTCTTCTTCCGTCCGGCCTTGGGCGAATACGCGCAGCGCCTGGCCGCGCTGCCCGGCCTGCTGTTGCAGGCCTTCTACGGCCTGACGGTGCAGGGTCGCCCGCTGCTGGCGGCCACCGAATGCCTTGGCAGCGCGCTGCCCACGGGACTGTTCAGCAACACCGCACTGCAGGCGCGGCTGGCGCGTGTGTTCTCGGCGCCGGGCCGCAGCAACGACTTCCGCAAGCTCCAGCGCCGCCTGGTGCTGGTGGCCACCGACCTCGACAGCGGCTGCGCCGCACCCTTCGGCATGCCGGGCTGGGACCATGTGCCGATTTCGCAGGCCGTCGCGGCCAGCGCGGCGCTGCCGGGTCTGTTCCCGCCCGAATGCATCAACGGCCACTGGTACGTCGACGGCGCGCTGAAGAAGACGCTGCACGCGCGGGTGCTGCTCGACCTGGGCCTGGACCTGATGATCTGCCTGAACCCGATGGTGCCCTTCGACGCCAGCGCGGGCCGCTCGACGCACCGCGTACTGGGCGGCGCCAGCGAGCGCATCCCGCACCTCGTCGACGGCGGCCTGCCGCTGGTGCTCAGCCAGACCTTCCGATCGCTCATCCACTCGCGGCTCGAACTGGGCCTGAAGGGCTATGAAGCCAGCCACCCGGGCACCGACATCCTGCTCTTCGAGCCCGACCAGCGCGACCCCGAGATGTTCCTGGCCAATACCTTTGGCTACTCGCAGCGCCGCGTGCTGGCTGAACATGCCTACCAGCACACCCGAGTCGACCTGCGTTCGCGTCTCAGCGTGCTGCGCGCCACGCTCGCGCACCACGGCCTGGTGCTCGACGAGGCGGTGCTCGACGATCCGCGCCGCACACTGCTGCGCCGCCGCCGTCGCGGCTCGCACCTGGCCGGTTCACGCGCCGGGCGCACGCTGCAACGGCTGGACGAGGTGCTGAACGACCTGCAGCGGGCGCTGGACGCTCGCTGAGGCCGCGCCGGCGTGGCCCGCAGGTGCCGACTAAGCACGCCCCGGCGGGCGGCCGGCAGTGCAAGATGGGGCATTCAAGTCGGCACGCCGACGGTCGATACCCAAATACCCCCCTGCCCGCACCGCCATGCCCAACTCTGCGCCCTTCGTGCCCGCCGCCGCGCCTGCCAGCGGCGACCGCCTGCGTGGCCGCCTGATGGCGCAGGGGCTTGGCCGCCTGCTCGACCGCGTGCGCGGCGCACGTGACGTGCTGCCGCACCTGGCGGCGCTGGAGCGTGGCCTGCTCGACGGCGGCAGCATGGTCATCGACCGTGTGCCGCGCCAGAGCCTGGCCAAGCTGTGTTCGCAGCTGAGCAGCCTGCCGCT
Organism: Burkholderiales bacterium; assembly: GCA_038205425.1. Taxonomy (GTDB): domain Bacteria; phylum Pseudomonadota; class Gammaproteobacteria; order Burkholderiales; family Burkholderiaceae_C; genus Rubrivivax. Next base: position 18,651 of record JBBRBW010000019.1, read on the forward strand.
GCCCGAAGAAGACCCGGCGCTACACGAACTGCTGACGCGCCTGATGGACGCGCTGGAGGGCCGCAAGCCCGTCCCGGTGGCCGCAAAGCCGCCGCCGCTGCGCCCGGTGCTGCACGACCGCGACGACATGCCCTTCGACATGGAGCGCACGGTGGTCATCGAAGAGGTCAGCCACAGCGACTTCATGCGCGTGTCGCAGGCCGACACGCCAACCATACATCGACGCGAGTCCTGAAGGCGCCAGCGGTCGCTGGCGCGCCCGTTCAGTCCAGGTATCGCTGCTCCAGGTGCGACTTGAAGTGCGCCGGGTTCAGCACCTCGCCGCTGGCACGCCGGGTCAGCTCGTCGGTGGTCCAGCGGCTGGCCTGGCTCCAGATGTGGTCCTGCAGCCAGCCGAACACCGGCGCCAGGTCGCCGGCGGCGATGCGCGTGTCCAGTTCAGGCATCGTGCGGCGCATGGTGGCGAACCACTGCGCGGCGTACATCGCGCCCAGCGAGTAACACGGGAAGTAGCCGAACAGCGCCGCCGACCAGTGCACGTCCTGCATCGGGCCGTCCTTGTAGTTGCCACGGGTGTCCACGCCCAGCAGCTCCATCATCTTGTCGTCCCACAGCGCGGGCACATCCTCGAGTTCGATCTCGCCTTCGATCAGCGGGCGTTCGATCTCGTAGCGCAGGATGATGTGCGCCGGGTAGGTCACCTCGTCGGCGTCGACGCGGATGCAGCCCGGCTTCACGCGCGTGATCAGCCGGTGCAGGTTGGCCGGCGCGAAGGCCGGCTGGTCACCGAAGGCCTGCACCACCAGCGGCGCCAGGCGGGCCACAAAGCCCGGGTGGCTGCCGAGTTGCATCTCGAAGCTCAGGCTCTGGCTCTCGTGCAGCGCCATGCTGCGCGCCTGCGCCACCGGCTGGCCGAGCAGCGCCCGCGGCAGGTTCTGCTCGTAGCGGCCGTGGCCGGTCTCGTGGATGGTGCCCATCATGCTGACGAGGAAGTCGTCGTCGCGGAAACGCGTAGTGATGCGCACGTCTTCCGGCACACCACCGCAGAAGGGGTGGGTGCTGACGTCCAGCCGCCCGGCCTGGAAGTCGAAGCCCAGCAGCCCGATGACCTGCTCGCACAGTGAGCGCTGCGCGGTCTGCGGAAACGGGCCCACGGCGGTGATGAGGGGTTCGCGCGACTGCTTGTCGATGACGCGGCGGATCAGCCCCGGCAGCCACTGCCGCACGTCGCCGAAAATCTGGTCGAGCCGGGCGCTGGTCATGCCGGGCTCGAAGCGGTCCATCATCGCGTCGTAGGGGCGCAGCCCGGTCTGTGCCGACAGCAGCGCGGCTTCCTCGCGCGCCAGCGCCAGCACCTCCTGCAGGTTGCCGACGAAACCGGACCAGTCATTGGCCGGACGCTGCTGGCGCCAGGCGTGTTCGCAGCGCGACGTGGCGATCGACTGGCGCTGCACCAGCGATTCCGGCAGCACGTTGCTCAGCCGCCACTGGCGCTGCATTTCGCGCAGGTTGGCGCGCTGCAGTTCGTCGAGCTGCTCCTGTTCGGCACGCTCGAGCTGGCTGGTCAGCGCGGGGTCGGTGCGCATGCGGTGCAGCAGCCCGGCCATCTCGGCCAGCGCCGCGGCACGCGCTTCGTTGCCTTTGGGCGGCATGTTCGCGGCGTGGTCCCAGCCGGCGATGGCTTGCAGGTGCTGCAGGTGGTGCAGGCGCGTCCAGGTCGACGCGAGGGCGTCGTAGGCCGGGGTGACGGTGCTCATGGCGGTGCGGCGTTCGATGGCGAAGCTGCGCATTCTGCCGCCGGCCGCACTACAGGGTCATCGGTCCGGGGAAGATCCACATCAGCGCCGCCGTCATGATCACGTAGCGCAGGAACTTGCCGATGGCCATGTACATCACGCAGGGCCAGAAGGGCAGCTTCAGCCAGCCGGCTATCGCGCACAGCGGGTCGCCCACCACCGGCAGCCACGACAGCAGGCAGGCCTTGGGCCCGAAGCCTTCCAGCCAGGCCAACGCCCGCATCTGCAGCCGCTTGTGCTGCATGCGTTCGTAGAGCGTTTCAGCGCCGTAGCCCATCCACCAGCTGATCGCGCCGCCCAGCGTGTTCCCGACCGTGGCCACCAGCACCGCCGGCCAGAACATCGCGGGGTTGAGCTTGACCAGGCCGATGACTGCAAATTCGCTGCCCGCCGGCAGCAGGGTGGCCGAGATCGTGGAAACGACGAAGACCGTGACGAGGCCGTACTGCGGCAGGGCGAGAAGGTCGAGCAGGTGCTGCAGCCAGGCTTCCATGGATGGCGGTGATTATGGGCACCACCTGCAGGCCCCGACGGTGCGGGACTGCACCGATGGCGTACCGGCGTGGTCGACGTCAGGTGTCGGCGTCATGGGGCGCCGGCTATACTCGCGCCTCATTTTTCAGCAGCCGGCTCCCCTCTTCACACTCATGCGCATCGGCGCCATCGAACTGCCGAACAACCTGTTCGTGGCCCCCATGGCGGGTGTCACCGACCGGCCCTTCCGCATGCTGTGCCGCAGCCTGGGTGCGGGCTACGCCGTGAGCGAGATGGTGACCAGCCAGCGTGCGCTGTGGCACAGCCTGAAGACCTCGCGTCGCGCCGACCACGAAGGCGAGCCGGCGCCCATCGCGGTGCAGATCGCCGGTGTCGACCCCGACGAGATGGCCGACGCCGCGCGCTACAACGTCGACCGCGGCGCGCAGGTCATCGACATCAACATGGGCTGCCCGGCGAAGAAGGTGTGCAGCAAGTGGGCCGGCTCGGCGCTGATGCAGGACGAGCCGCTGGCGCTGGCCATCGTCGAGGCGGTGGTGGCGGCCTGTGCGCCACTGAACGTGCCGGTGACGCTGAAGATGCGCACCGGCTGGTGCGCCGCCGAACGCAACGCGCTGCGCCTGGCGCGCGCCGCCGAGGGCGCGGGCGTCGCCATGCTCACCGTGCACGGCCGCACCCGCGAGCAGGGCTACGGCGGTGCCGCCGAGTACGAGACGGTAGCCGCGGTGAAGGCCGCGCTGCGCATCCCGGTGGTGGCCAATGGCGACATCGACAGCCCCTGGAAGGCACGCGAGGTGTTGCGCCGCACCGGCGCCGACGCGCTGATGGTCGGCCGCGCCGCGATGGGGCGGCCGTGGATCTTCCGCGAGATCGCGCATTTCCTGGCCACCGGTGAAGTGCTGCCGCCGCCGGCGACGCAGGACGTGCGGCGCTGGCTCACGGCGCACCTGCACGAGCATTACCGCCTCTACGGTGAACACATCGGCGTGCGCAGCGCACGCAAGCACATCGGCTGGGCCGTGCGCACGCTGCCCGGCGGCGTCGACTTCCGCGACCGCATGAACCTCATCGACGACACCCGGCTGCAGCTGCAGGCCGTCGACACCTACTTCGAAACCCTGGCCGACCGCCACGCACTGCTGCCGCTGCCCGCGGCCAACGCCGCGGCGGCCAACGACGACAGCACGGCCCTGGTGGCATGAGCACTGCGCACGGCCGCCCGAAGCAGTGCTGCTCCCGCCTGGCGGGGCCGGGCGCAGCCCGCAGGGTGCCCCAATGACCAAACGCGACATCGACGACTGCATACGCAAGAGCGTGGAGCAGTATCTGAAAGACCTGCGCGGCGCCGAACCCGACGACCTGCACGAGATGTTCCTCGGCGCGGCAGAGAAGCCGCTGCTCGAGGTGGTGCTGTGCCACGCCGAAGGCAACCAGAGCAAGGCTGCCGAATGGCTGGGCATCAACCGCAACACCCTGCGGCGCAAGCTGCTGGACCACAAGATCCTGAAATGACCCAAGCCCGAGACACCGCCGTGACCACGCCACCCCTCACCGCGCTCATCTCCGTGTCCGACAAGACCGGCGTCGTCGACTTCGCGCGCGCACTGGCCGCCCAGGGCGTGCGCCTGCTTTCGACCGGGGGCACCGCGCGCCTGCTGTCCGACGCCGGACTGCAGGTCAAAGAGGTCTCGGAAGTGACGGGCTCGCCCGAGATGCTGGACGGCCGTGTGAAGACGCTGCACCCGCGCATCCACGGCGGCCTGCTGGCCCGGCGCGACCTGCCCGAACACATGGCGGCGCTGGCGGCGCACGGCATCGGCACCATCGACCTGCTGGTCGTCAACCTCTACCCCTTTGCGCAGGCCACGGCGCGCGCCGACTGCACGCTGGAAGACGCCATCGAAAACATCGACATCGGCGGCCCGGCCATGCTGCGCGCGGCGGCCAAGAACTGGGCCGACGTGGCGGTGGTCATCGACCCGGTGGACTACGCGCGTGTCATCGGCGAACTGGGGGCCGGCGGTGTGCAGCGCGACACCAAGTTCATGCTGGCCAAGAAGGTGTTCGCCCACACCGCGGCCTACGACGCGATGATCAGCAACTACCTCGGTGCCCTGCAGCCCGGGGCCGAGGACCAGGTGGCCGCGGTGCCGGTGCGCGAACCCTTCCCGGCCACTTACACGGTGCAGCTGAGCAAGACCCAGGACATGCGCTACGGCGAGAACCCGCACCAGGCCGCGGCCTTCTACCGCGACGCCAAGGTCGCCCCCGGCCTGCTGGCCGGCTGGACCCAGCTGCAGGGCAAGGAGCTCAGCTACAACAACATCGCCGACGCCGACGCGGCGTGGGAATGCGTGAAGACCTTCGACGCCCCCGCGTGTGTCATCGTCAAGCACGCCAACCCCTGCGGCGTCGCGGTGGCCTCGTCGCTGGTCGAGGCTTATGCGAAGGCCTGGAAGACCGACCCCACCTCGGCCTTCGGTGGCATCCTGGCCTTCAACCGGCCGCTGGACGAAGCGACGGCGCGCTTGATCGCCGACAACAAGCAGTTCGTCGAAGTCCTCATCGCGCCGGCCATCAGTGCCGGTGCGCGCGCCCTGTTCGCGGCCAAGCAGAACGTGCGTCTTCTGGAAGTGCCGCTGGGCGCGGCGGCCAACGCGCTGGACTTCAAGCGCGTCGGCGGCGGCATGCTGATGCAGACGCCCGACACCAAGAACGTGGCAGCGGGCGAACTGCGCGTGGTGACAAAACTGGCGCCCACCGCGGCGCAGATGGACGACCTGATGTTCGCCTGGAAGGTGGCCAAGTTCGTGAAGAGCAATGCCATCGTCTTCTGCGGCGGCGGCGCCACGCTGGGCGTCGGCGCCGGGCAGATGAGCCGGCTGGACAGCGCGCGCATCGCACGCGTCAAGGCCAATGCGGCGGGGCTGGACCTGGCCGGCTCGGCGGTGGCCAGCGACGCCTTCTTTCCCTTCCGCGACGGCCTCGACGTGGTCATCGACGAAGGCGCGCGCTGTGTCATCCAGCCCGGCGGCAGCATGCGTGACGACGAGGTCATCTCGGCCGCCGACGAACGCGGCATCGCGATGGTCTTCACCGGCACGCGGCACTTCCGCCACTGAGCTGCCGCTGCCCGCCGTGCTGGCAACCGGCGTCAGGGCCGCCAGCACCCCGCCAGCGAGTTGCGCCGCGCTTCATGGCGCACTGGCAGCGGGGTCCCACATCAGCGCCAGGGCCAGCGCCGCGTTTGTCACCGCGTCGTGCAGCGGCCGGCCGGCCGGCGGGCGCCAGAGCAGGGGCTTGCCGCTGTCGCTGAGGTCGATCGCGCCCACCACCGCGCCCTGGTGCGTCAGGGTGTAGCCAGCCGGGTGCGCCAGCGGCAGCCTGCTGCCCTGCAGCGTGTGCACCGAGCTCACCTGCAGTTGCACGCCGGCGGCGTCGAAGCGGCCTTGGCGGCCTTGCAGCGTGCGCGCTGCGCGCGGGTCGGCTTCCAGGCTCAGGCGGGCGCCGTCGCGCCACTGGCAGTTCACGGCGTACGGCCGCAGCGGCAGTGCCAGGATGCCGACCTGGGCGCCGATTTCGCGTTGTTTGCACTGGGCCTCGACTTCGACCGCACCCGCGGCCTGCAGGGTGTAGCGGGCACCCCCGCGGCGGAAATCCAGCATCTCGAACAGCGCCAGGTCATTGGCGTTGCGCTCGAAGCGCCCGCTGGCCGCGCCGACCGTGAAGTCGCCGCGGCGCTTGCCGCCGAAACCCTGCACCGGCAGCTGTTCGGTGCGGGCCGCCAGGCCGTCGGGCAGGCTCATGCGGGCGGGCTGGATCGATGCACAGCCGCTGGCCAGCAGGGCGGCAGCGAGCAGGCCGAGGGCGCCTGTGGCATGGGCGGGAAGGGTCGGTCGGTACATGGGGTCGGTTCCTTGCGGATACAGGGCGGGCGTGACGCAAGCGTCTGCGGCACTCGGCAGCCGCGGCACGATGCCGGCTCCGACGCCGGGTCTCAAGCGCCAGACGATGAAATGCAGCCCGCGGCCGCTGAAAGCCGCCACGCCGCCGACGAATGGTGTGTCGGCCCTGGGCTAGCATCCCCCTCCATGACGCGTGCCGATTTCATGGGCGGGGTGCTCGCCTTCATCGCGCGCCTGATCACCGGCGCGCAGGGCCACTGGAAGGGCTGCGCGCCCAAGGCCGAGCAGCGCATCTACTTCGCCAACCACCAGAGCCACCTCGACTGGGTGCTGATCTGGGCCGCACTGCCGCACGACCTGCGCGCCGTCACGCGGCCCATCGCCGCCAAGGACTACTGGACGTCTTCGCCCTTCAAGCAGTGGCTGACGACGGAGGTTTTCCATGCCGTCTACGTCAGTCGCACGCGCACTGACGACCAGGACCCGCTGGAACCGCTGGTGCAGGCGTTGGCCAACGGCGATTCGCTGGTGATCTTTCCCGAAGGCACACGCAGCAACAAGGGCGAGCCGCAGGCCTTCAAGAGCGGCCTCTACCACCTGGCCGAGCAGTTTCCGGGGGTCCAGCTGATCCCGGCCTGGATAGACAACGTGCAGCGTGTGATGCCCAAGGGTGAAGTGGTGCCGGTGCCGGTGCTGTGCACGGTGACCTTCGGCGCGCCGATGCAGCTGGCGCCGGACGAAGACAAGCGCACCTTCCTCGAACGTTCGCGCGAAGCCGTGCTGGCGATGCGCCCGGGAACGGCATGAGCGCGCCGGGCCGCCCCCGAGCGCGAATCCCGAAGCTCGCAGCGCGAAGGGTGCTCCAGTGAGCGCGCTGCGCGAGCTGACGGTGGACCAACAGGTCGGTCTGCTGTTCGTCACCGTCTTCCTGCTGCTGGCGCTGGGCACGGGGGCTGCGCTGGTGATGCTGCGTGGCGAAGGCGAGGCCAGCGACCGCCGCCTGCGTGTGCTGCGCGACGTGCGCGCGGTCTGGGTCGGCGCGCTGGTGTTCTGGCTGGCGTGGATCTCGGCACCGGTGGGCGCCACACTGCTGTTCGGTCTGTTCTCGTTTTTTGCGTTGCGCGAGTTCATCACGCTGATGCACACGCGCCGCGCCGACCACCGCAGCTTGCTGCTGGCCTTCTTCGCCGTGCTGCCGCTGCAGTACGTGATTGCCGGCGGCCGCCACTTCGACCTCTTCACGGTTTTCATCCCGGTCTACGTCTTCCTCGCGATCCCGGTGGCCAGCGCGCTGGCCGGCGACCCCGAGCGTTTCCTCGAGCGCAACGCCAAGATCCAGTGGGGCATCATGGTCTGCATCTACGGCTTGAGCCATGCACCCGCCCTGCTGCTGCTGAACTTCCCGCGCTACGAAGGGCGCGGCGCCTTCCTGCTCTTTTTTCTGGTTGTGGTGGCGGTCGCTGCGCAGCTGGCGCAGGGCGCGTTCAGCCGCTGGCTGCGGCGCCGGCCGGTAGCGCGCCGCATCGACCGTTCCTTTTCCTACCGCGCCTGGCTTGCCGGTGCGCTGGCTGCCGGGCTGGTGGGTGCGCTGCTGTACTGGACCACGCCCTTCAAGGTCGGCCAGGCGCTGGCCATGGCCTTCATCGCCGGCGGTGCGGGGACGCTGGGCGAACTGGTGATGAAGGCGCTGAAAAAGGACGCCGGTGTGCGCCACTGGGGCAACCGCGCCAGCGTCACCGGCGCGGTGGGGCTGCTCGACCGCGTGGCGCCGCTGTGCTTCGCGGCGCCGGTGTTTTTCCACTCCGTTCGCTGGTACTTCAAGCTTTAGCATGGAAGCCAAAGGGCCTGCGTTCGACATGCATTGCAGCCGTGCCGTGACGGCTTTCGGCCCGTTGCGGACGTTCGGCGGCGTGTGCTCTCGTGGTTCGCGCGTGCTTCGTGCCGGGCAGGCCGAGACCGTCGGGTGGGCTGCTGCGTTCATGCCCGGGGCGCAAGCCCCGGGCATGAACGCAGCAGAGCACCCCGCCGGCCCGATCCTGCGCCAATGCAGGCACGCACTCGGCGACGCAAATGCGAAGGTCGGCAACGGGCCGAGACGCGACACGGACCTCCAGCCCCCCACCGGGTCGCCGGCCTATCGACAGGAAGCACGGCAATCAGCATGCGCATTCTCGGCATAGACCCCGGCCTGCAGCGCACCGGCTTCGGCGTCATCGAGGCCGACGGCCCGCGCCTGGCCTACGTGGCCAGCGGCACCATCAGCACGCTGGAACTGCCGCGCGGTGACCTGCCCGGGCGGCTGAAGATCATCTTCGAGGGCGTGCGCGAGGTCGTGCAGACCTACGCGCCCGACTGCGCCTGCGCCGAGATCGTGTTCGTCAACGTCAACCCGCAGAGCACGCTGCTGCTGGGGCAGGCGCGCGGCGCCGCGCTGGCCGCCCTCGTCACTGGCGGCCTGAAGGTGAGCGAGTACACCGCGCTGCAGATGAAGAAGGCCGTCGTCGGCCACGGCCTGGCCAACAAGTCACAGGTGCAGGAGATGGTCAAGCGCCTGCTGAAGCTGCCTGCGCTGCCCGGCAAGGACGCCGCCGACGCGCTGGGCCTGGCCATCTCGCATGCCCACGCCGGCGCCTCTTTCGCGATGCTCGCCGCGGCGTCGCCGTTGCAGCGGCGCCAGCATGCGCAGTACCGCAAGGGAAGAACGTTTTGACCACGCCGAAGGAGTACCGGACCATGACCACCCCCGTCCAGACGAAGTGGATAGACATCGCCCCCGGCTTCGCGGGCCACCTCGCCTTGCCGCCGGCCGGCCACGGCCCCGGGCTGCTGTTGTGGCAGGAGATCTTCGGTGTCAACGAACACATCCAGGCGCTGACCGCGATGTACGCGCTGGACGGCTTCGTCGTGCTGGCGCCCGACGTCTTCTGGCGCCAGGCGCCGCGCGTGCAACTCGGTTACGAAGGTGCCGACCGCGCGCAGGCGCTGGCGCTGATGCAGGGCTACACGGCGACCGCTGCGCTGGCCGACATCGCCGCCAGCGTCGCGGCGCTGCGGGCGCGGCCCGAGGTCGGTGGCCGCAGGGTCGGCAGCATCGGCTACTGCATGGGCGGCCGGCTGGCCTACCTGACGGCGGCGACCACCGATGTGGATGCCGCGGTGGCCTATTACGGGGGCGGCATCCACGGCCAGCTCGAGCGCGCGCCGGCCATCCGCTGTCCGGTGCAGTTCCACTACGCCGAGCACGACGACCACATTCCGCTCGACGCCGTGGCGCGTGTGCAGGCGGCACTGCCGCAGGCCGAGGTGAAGGTCTACCCGGGCGCCATGCACGGCTTCAACTGCTGGGCCCGGGCTTCGTACCACGCGCCGAGCGCGGCGCTGGCGCATGGCCGCAGCCTCGCTTTCCTGGCGGCGGCGCTCCACGCCGCTTGAGGACCGGGCGCGGCTTCAGGCGCGCGTCTGCGCGGCCTGGGCCATCTGCGCCGGGGCGCCGTCGACGCGCGCCAGCGAGTTCACGCCCAGCAGCGTGGACAGGGTCAACAGGCTGGCCAGGGCGAGGGCCGAAGCGCGGGTTGAAAGGCGGGTGGCGGGGGCGGTGCGCAGGGTGTTCATGGTGCTGTCCTCTGGTGCGTGATGCGGTGTCGGTGGGTGCACTGTAGGCAGCGCGCCGCGCCGCCGCACGCCGCTTGCGACAGCCTGCACGCCGGCACACGCCAGCCGCAGCCCATGACGATGAGCGGCACGTCGCTTGCGTGCACGCCCCCTGCCCGGGGGGCACCAAGACCCTGAAATGCGGTGCCTCCCCGGCTTTGTTCCGCGGCCGACTTGTGGCAGTCTTTGCTTGAATCGAACCGCACCCGCGACAGTCCCCACGTTTGCGAAGGAGCCCGTCCCGATGAGCGCTGAAACCGGCCTGGTCCCCGTTTCCCCCGTCTGTGGCAGCGCCTTGCCCGTGGCGCGCATGCGTTCGCTCTACCGCCTGGGAGACGTCGAACAGCGGCTGGACAAGCTGCCCGCGCGTGAACACGAGAACCTGCGCGCCACCTACGAACGCATGCTCGAGAAGGGCCCCGAGCGCTTCCAGGTCAAACCCGGCGGCCTGCCGGCGATGGAGCACCTCTACGACGAGATGCCCAACTTCAACGAGGTGCTCGACGACGTGCGGCGCCAGCTGGCGCTGTGCACCGACAGCCGCGACGCGCTCGAGATCATGCCCATGCTGCTGCTCGGGCCGCCGGGCATCGGCAAGACACATTTCGCGCGCGAGATCGCGCACCTGCTGGGCACCGGCATGGGCTTCATCAGCATGAGCAGCCTGACCGCCGGTTGGGTGCTCAGCGGGGCTTCCAGCCAGTGGAAGGGCGCGCGACCGGGCAAGGTCTTCGAGACCCTGGTCGACGGCAACTACGCCAACCCGGTGATGGTCGTCGACGAGATCGACAAGGCGCGTGCCGAACACGCCTACGACCCGCTGGGCGCGCTGTACAGCCTGCTCGAACACGACACCGCCGGCGCCTTCACCGACGAATTCGCCGAGGTCGCCATCGACGCCAGCCAGGTGATCTGGGTGGCGACCGCCAACGACGAACGCTGCATCCCTGAACCCATCCTGAACCGCATGAACGTGTTCGAGGTGCAAGCGCCCGATGCCGACGCGGCGCGGGCCATCGCGCTGCGGCTGTACCGCCAGCTGCGGGCCGCGCACGACTGGGGCCAGCGTTTCGACGAGGAGCCGTCCGACGCCGTGCTCGAACGCCTGGCCGGCACCGCGCCGCGCGAGATGCGCCGCGCCTGGATGACGGCCTTCGGCAACGCCCGCCTCGCGGGGCGGGCCAGCGTCGAGCTGGTTGACCTGCCGGGCGCCGGCGCGAAGCGCCAGGCCATCGGCTTCATGCAGTAGCGGCGCGCGGCGCCGTTCTGGCCATCGCCAGCGAGCGCGCGCACCTCTGCGCTCGCATGCAGGCCGGTCCGGCGTGGCGCGCTTTCCCGGGCCTCCCTGCCGCGCCGGCAACGGCTTGCGCGACGCAGGCCAGAATCATCGCCATGGGACGTGCAGTGTGGGTAGCGGTGATCGGCCTTGCGCTGTGTCTGGTGGCGGCACAGGCGCAGGTCGCCGCGCAGCCAGCCGTCGAGCAGGCCGCGCCGCCCGCCGTGGCGGCGCCGCCGGCCCGCCCGCGCATCGGCCTCGTCCTGGGCGGCGGCGGTGCGCGTGGCGCGGCGCACATCGGTGTGCTCGAGGTGCTGGAAAGCCTGCGCGTGCCGGTGGACTGCGTGGCCGGCACCAGCATGGGCGCACTGGTGGCCGGGGCCTGGGCGGCGGGGCTGTCGCCGGCCGAGATGCGCAAGGAACTGGCGCAGGCCGACTGGCACGACATGTTCCTCGACAACCCCGGCTACGACGAGCTGAACTTCCGCAACAAGCGCCTGCAGCAGCGTTTTCTGCCCGGCAGCGAAACCGGCATCACGCCGGGCGGCGCCGTCACGCCGCCCGGCGTGGTGGCCGGGCAGAAGATCAAGCTCTTCTTCAACCACCTGGTGCGCGCCGACGCCGGCGAGCGTGAACTGCAACAGCTGCCGCTGCCGGTGAGCATCATCGCCACCGACATCGGCACCGGCGAACGTGTGGTGCTGCGCGACGGCAGCCTGACGCAGGCCATGCGCGCCAGCATGTCGGTGCCCGGGCTGCTGGCACCACTGGACTACCGCGGCCACAAGCTGGTGGACGGCGGGCTGGTCGACAACGTGCCCATCCGCGAGGTGCGCGAACGCTGCGGCGCCGACATCGTCATCGCCGTCAACGTCGGCTCGCCACCGCTGCCGCCGGCCCAGGTGACGGGCCTGCTGGGCATCACGGCCCAGATGGTGGTGCTGCTGACCGAGCAGAACGTCACCGCCAGCCTGGCCACGTTGCGCCCCGGCGACATCTACCTCAAGCCCGAGCTGGGCGACCTGACGGCGAGCGACTTCGAGCGCCACGCCGAAGCCGCCGACCGGGGCCGCGCCGCGGCGCAGGCGGTGGTGGACCGGCTGGCGCCGCTGGGTGTGAACGAGCTGCATTACGCCGCCTGGCAGCGCCGCATGTCGGTGCGCGAGCGCGACCTGCCACGCATCGACGAGGTCGAGATCGCCGGCCTGTCGCGTGTCAACCCCGAGGTGCTGCGCCGCTACGTCGAACAACAGGGCGGTGCGCCGCTGGACACCGCGGCGCTCAACCGCGACCTGCTGCGCGCCTATGGCGACGGCCACTACGAGCAGGTCGACTACACCGTGCTCACGCGCCAGGACAAGAAGGTGCTGCGCCTGCTGCCGGTCGAAAAGAGCTGGGGCCCCGACTACCTGCGCCTGGCCTTGCGCCTGGAAAGCAACCTCAGCCAGGGCAGCACCTACCAGCTGCGCCTGGGCTACCAGAAGACCTGGCTCAACCGGCTGGGCGGCGAACTGCTGCTGGTGGGCCAGATCGGCAGCAGCACCGGGGCCAGCGCCGAGTGGTACCAGCCGCTGGACAGCGCGCAACGCAGCTTCGTGGCGGCGGCTGTCGAGTACCGGCGTGAACGCAACGATTACTGGTTCGTCGACCAGCGCATCGCCGAATACCGCAGCATCCGCAGCCGGCTCGACCTGGCGGCGGGCGTGAACTTCAGGCTGCTGGGGCAGATCCGCGCGGGCTGGCGCGAGACGCAGGTGAGGAACCGGCTGGACACCGGCCTGGACATCTACCAGGCGTTGGCCGGCGCGGCCCCCGAACGCGCCAACGGCGGCTGGCTGCTGGCGCTGGACCTGGAGCAGGCCGACCGGCTGTACTTCCCGAGCCGCGGCTGGTCGCTGCAGGCGAGCTACTACGACTCGCCGCGCCGCGACTACTCACGCGCCGCGCTCGAGGCCCGTGGCGCGCTGCCGTGGGAGCGCTGGGTGCTGTCGGGCCGCCTCAGCTGGACAGGTTCACCCCGCGGCCAACTACCGCTGACCGACGCGGCGCGCCTGGGCGGCCTGCTCAACCTGACGGGGTTTGCCAGCGGCCAGCTCATCGGCGACGACGTGGCCTACGGCCATGTGCGTGCCGAACGTGTCATCGGCCGTGCGCCGCTGGGGCTGCGCGGCGAAATGCGCCTGGGGCTGGCGCTGGAAGCCGGCAAGGTGGCCATGCCCTACGCGCAGCAGCGCAGCGATGGCTGGCTCAATTCGGTGACCGTCTACCTGGCCGGCGAAACGCCGGTGGGCCCGGTGTTCCTGGGCATCGGTCGCGGCAGCGGGGGCTCGGTGAACGCCTACCTCGTGGTCGGTGCGCCTTGAAGTGGCGCCCCCAAGCTCGCCTGCGCTCGCTACCCCCGGGGGGGCGAGTCGGACGAGGAACAGTCCCTGCTGACTGTTCCTCGCCTACGAGCGCCAGCGGAGCCGGTTCCGTGGCGGGAAGCTGGGTTGTCGACCTGGCGCTTCATCTGTCGCGGGTGGTGTGCGGCGCCATGAGCAACTGAGATGCTCAGCCGGCCGCGGGCGGCGCCTTGCGCAGCCACTCCTCGGCGATGCGCACCCAGGCCGTGGCGCCCAGCGGGATCAGTTCGTCATTGAAGTCGTAGCTGGGGTTGTGCAGCATGCAGGGGCCCAGGCCGTGGCCGCCTTCGCGGTGGGCACCGTCGCCGTTGCCGATGACGAAGTAGCAGCCGGGTTTGGCCTGCAGGAAGAAGCTGAAGTCCTCGGCGCCCATCGTGGGCTCGAAGGCCTGCACGTTCTCGGGGCCGACCACGGTGCCCAGCACGCGACGCACAAATTCGGTTTCGGCGGGGTGGTTGACGGTGGGCGGGTAGTTGCGCTTGAACTCGAATTCGCAGCTCGCGCCGAAGGCCGCGGCGGTGTGCTCGGCCACTTCGCGCATGCGCCGCTCGATGAGTTCCAGCACCTCGAGCGAGAAGGTGCGCACGGTGCCGCGGATCTCGGCCGAGTCGGGCACCACGTTGATGGCTTCGCCGGTGTGGATCATGGTGGCGCTGATCACGCCGGGGTCGATGGGCCGACGGTTGCGCGTGATGATGGTCTGCCAGGCCATCACCATCTGGCAGGCCACCGGCACCGGGTCGACACCCAGGTAGGGCAGCGCGGCGTGTGAACCCTTGCCGTGGATGACGGCGCGGAACTCGTTGCTCGACGCCATCATCGCGCCCGGGTTGACGCCGAAGGCGCCGACCTTCATGCCGGGCCAGTTGTGGGCGCCGAAGATGGCTTCCATCGGAAACTGCTCGAAGAGGCCGTCCTTGATCATCTCGCGCGCGCCGCCGCCACCTTCTTCGGCCGGCTGGAAGACGAGGTAGACGGTGCCGTCGAAATTGCGGTTCGTCGACAGGTGCTTGGCCGCGGCCAGCAGCATCGCGGTGTGGCCGTCGTGGCCGCAGGCGTGCATCCGGCCCGCGTGCTGGCTGGCGTGGGCGAAGCTGTTGTGCTCGGTCATCGGCAGTGCATCGATGTCGGCGCGCAGGCCCACGGCGCGCGCGCTGCTGCCGTTCTTCACGATGCCCACCACGCCCGTCTTGCCCAGGCCGCGGTGCACGGGGATGCCCCAGTCGGTGAGCGCCTTGGCGATGACCTCGGCCGTGCGGACTTCCTGGAAGCAGAGCTCGGGATGGGCGTGGATGTCGCGGCGGATCGCGGTGACGGCGGCGACGTCGGCCAGGATGGGTTCGATGAGGTTCATGGCAGCAGGGCCCCGGTCGACGGAAGGCTGCATCTTAGCCAGCCCGCGATGCCGGGTTGCGGCCGCGGGCTTCGGCCCGTGCAGTGCCCCGCCACCCCGGCGCTATGCTCGCCGCCATGCCCTTCAAGCGCTAACCCGACCGCACACCGATGCCGTCGTCCTTCGAGAACCTGGGTGCAGCGCTGGCCGGTACGGCCTTGTTTGCCGGCGCCTCGGACGACGTGATCGGGTTCTGCATCGCCGGCGCGCGGCGGGTCGACCTGGTGCCCGGTGACACCCTGCAGCCCGGCGACGGCCTGTGCGTGCTGCTGTGTGGCCGCCTGCGCGTCCTGCTGCCGGAAGTCGCAGCGCCGGGCCAGGCGATGGCGGTCGACGAACACGAGGTGCTGGGCGTCATCCAGGCCGTGACGGGCCAGGCCACCGACACCGAGGCCGTGTGCGCGACGCCGTGCACGGTGTTGCAGATCGACCGCCCGCTGCTGCGCGAACTGGGGCTGCGTTTCGACGCCTTCGACGCGCGGCTGGCGCAGCTGGCCGCATGGCGCCTGCACACACTCGTCTTCCGGCGCACGCTGGCCACGCTCGTCCAAGGCATGGAAGCTGCGCTCGTCGAAGCGCTGGTGCAGCGCGCCACCGAACTGCGGCTCGAGCGCGGCGCCTGCCTGATGCAGCAGGGCGACGCGGCCGACGCCTGGTACGTGCTGACCAGCGGCCGTCTCAGCGTCGTCACCGAGGCGGCAGGCAGCAGCCTGCGCGGTGCCGATCTGCTGCCGGGCGACAGCGTGGGTGAGATCGGCCTCATCACCGGCGGCCTGCGCAGCGCCACGCTGTGCGCCGAGCGTGACGCTTCGCTGATGCGCCTCTCACGCGCCGACTTCGAGCACTTCGCCGAGGCCCACCCCGCCTTCGCGCGGCGCCTGATGGCCACCGTGGTGCAACGCCTGTTCGAGCAGATCGCGCCGCGGCGTGCCGCCGGCGCGCAGGTGCTGGTGGTGCTGCGCGCGTCCGCCAGCCCGCAGTTGCAGGCGGCGGTGGACGGGCTGGGCGCCGCGCTGCAGCGCACGCTGCCTGCGGCGCTGTGCACACGCGCGGGCTTCGAGGCCGTGCTGGGGCGCAGCATCGACGGGGCCGCGCCGACCGCGTCGCACCCGCTGTGGAACCGCTTCGACGTCTGGCTGGAAGAGGCGCAGCGTGCGCACGACGTGGTGCTGCTGGACGCCGGTGCCACCGACGGTGCCTGGTGGCGCGAATGCCTGCTGCGTGCCGACCGCTGCCTGTGGCTGGCGGAGCCCGTGGCGGGCGCGGCGCTGCAGCCGCCTGCTGACCTGTGCGCGCGGCTGGAGGCGGCCCACGGCTGGGCGCAGCGTGGCACCCGGCACCAGCCCTGGACGCTGCTGCTGGCGCACCCGCCGGATGCCGACCTGCCGCGCAACACCCGCGCCTGGCTGGACACCGACCGCTTCGAGCGCCACTACCATCTGCGCGCCGGCGATGCCGGCACGATGGGCCGCGCGGCACGCCTGCTGACGGGCCGGGCCACGGGCCTGGCGCTGTCGGGTGGCGGTGCGCGCGGTTTCGCCCACATCGGCGTGCTGCAGGCTTTTACCGAGACCGGCCCGCCCATCGACTGCATCGGCGGTACCAGCATGGGTGCGATCCAGGCCGCCATGTTCGCCATGGGGATGGCCATCCCCGAGATGGTGGCGCTGAACCGCTATGTCATCGGGCAGCGGCCGTTCAGCGAGTACACGCTGCCTGTTGTGGCGCTGGTGGCGTCGCGCCGGCGCGATGCCTGTGCCGCGAAGTGTTTCGGCGACCTGCGTATCGAGGACCTGTGGCTGCCCTACCTGGCCGTGTCGACCGACCTGCATGGCGCACGTGCCGTGGTGCACGAACGCGGCTCGCTGACGCTGGCCACCGCGGCCAGTTCGTCGCTGCCGGGCGTGCTGGTGCCGGTGATCGACGGCGAACGTGTGCTCGTCGACGGCGGCGTCGTCAACAACCTGCCGGCCGATCTCGTCAAGGCGCGCTGTGGCGGCACGGTGTTCGCCAGCAAGGTGGCGTCCAGCGACGACGTGCTGCCGCCGTCGGGTGGCTTCCCGTCGGCCTGGGCCGTGGCGCTGCACCGCCTGCTGCCCTGGCGCATGCCGTTGTCGACGCCGAAGATCGGCGACCTGCTGATGCGCACGATGACCGTTGGCAGCACCGAGCACATGCAGCGCGTGGCGTCCAGCATCGACGTGCTGATCGAGCCCGATGTCGACCACTACGGCATGCTGCAGTTCGGCGCCATCGGCGCGCTCGTCGGGTGCGGCCTGGCCGCGGCGCGGCAGCGCCTGCAGGCCTGGGCCGCCAGGGATGTGCGATAGTGTTTTGATGTCTTCCGCCGCAGCCACCGCCACCGCCCGCGCCCCGACGACCATCCACACCGTGCAGGGCGCCTGCCCGCACGACTGCCCCGACACCTGCGCGCTGCGCATCACGGTCGAGGACGGCCGCGTCACGCGCGTGGCCGGCGACCCCGAGCACCCGCCGACACACGGCGCGCTGTGCACCAAGGTCAGCCGTTATGCCGAACGCAGCTACCACCCCGAGCGCGTGCTGACGCCGCTGAAGCGTGTGGGCAGGAAGGGAGGGGGCCGCTTCGAAGCCGTGGGCTGGGACGAGGCGCTGGACGCCATCGCCACGCGCCTGCAGGCCATCGCTGCGCGCAACGCCGAGGCCATCCTGCCCTACAGCTACGCCGGCACCATGGGCCTGGTGCAGGGCGAAGGCATGGCCGCGCGCTTCTTCCACAAGCTGGGCGCCAGCCTGCTGGACCGCACCATCTGCTCCAGCGCCGGCGGCGAGGCGCTGGCCGCCACCTACGGCGGCAGGGTGGGCATGCATGTCGAGTTCTTCGCCGAAAGCAAGCTGATCCTGATCTGGGGCAGCAACCCCATCACCAGCAGCGTGCACTTCTGGAACTTCGCGCAACAGGCCAAACGCGCCGGCGCGAAGCTGGTGTGCATCGACCCGCGGCGCACCGAGACGGCCGAGAAGTGCCACCAGCACATCGCGCTGCGCCCGGGCAGCGACGGCGCGCTGGCGCTGGGGCTGATGCACGAGCTGATCGCCAACGGCCACGTCGACGAGGACTACGTGACGCGCCATGTCGACGGCGGGCCGGCGCTGCGCGAACGGGCACTGCAGTGGCCGCCGGCGCGTGCCGCGGCGGTGTGCGGCATCACGGCCGACGAACTGCGTCAGCTGGCGCACGAATATGGCAGCACGAAGCCGGCCGCCATCCGGCTGAACTACGGCATGCAGCGTGTGCGCGGCGGCGGCAATGCGGTGCGCCTGGTGGCGCTGCTGCCCTGCCTGACGGGCGCCTGGCGCCACCGTGCCGGCGGCCTGCTGCTCAGCAGTTCGGGCTGGTTCAAAGGGGTGCGCCACGATGCGGCGCTGCAGCGGCCCGACCTGCTGGCGGATGGCAGTGGAAAACTGCGCTCGCCGCGCACCATCAACATGAGCACCATCGGCGACGCACTGAACCACACCAGCTCACCCGATTTCGGCCCGCGCATCGAGGCCGTGGTCGTCTACAACAGCAACCCGGTGGCGGTGGCGCCGCACAGCGGCGAGGTGGTGCGCGGCTTTTTGCGCGAAGACCTGTTCACCGTGGTGCTCGAGCATTTCCTCACCGACACCGCCGACCACGCCGACTACGTGCTGCCCGCCACCACGCAGCTCGAGCACTGGGACGCGCATTCCGCCTACGGCCACACCTACGCGCTGCTGAACCGGCCGGCGATTCAGCCGCTGGGCCTGGCGCGCAGCAATGCCGCGATCTTTCGTGCGCTGGCCGCACGCATGGGCTACACCGAGCCGTGTTTTGCCGAAAGCGACGAGGCCATGGCGCTCGCCGCCTTCAAGGCCGAGCACGTGGACCTGGGCGAGCTGGCGGCACGGGGCTGGTCCAAGTTGCGCATCGCCGACGCGCCCTTTGCCGACGGCGGTTTTCCGACCCTCAGCGGCAAGGCGCTGGCCGACGCGCCGGGCCTGGGCCTGCCCGACCACGTGGCGAACTACGAGTGCGCCGAGGCGGCGCCCGAACTCGCCGCGCGTTACCCGCTGGCGATGATCTCGCCGCCGGCGCGCCACTTCCTCAACAGCAGTTTCGTCAACGTCGCCAGCCTGCGCGCCGCCGAGCGTGAACCGCGGCTGGAGATGCACCCGGTGGACGCCGCCGCACGCGGTATCGCCGACGGCGACGAACTGCGTGTCTTCAACGACCGCGGCGAATACCGCTGCAAGGCCGCGGTGTCGGCGCGAGCGCGGCCGGGTGTCGTCAACGGCCTGGGCATCTGGTGTCGCAAGCTGGGCCTGAACGGCACCAACGTCAACGAGCTGACGCACCAGCGGCTGACCGACATCGGCCGCGCGCCCACCTTCTACGACTGCCTGGTCGAAGTGGCCGGGCCTGTCGGGGCCCGCGCGGCTTGAAGCCGGGGCGCTGGCGCATCGTGATGGCGTCAAGCCTGGGCCTGCTCGGTGCCACCGCCCTGGCGCTGGCGGCGGTATGCCTGGGCACCGGCTGCAGCAGCCTGGGTTTTTACGCGCAGGCCGCCGGCGGCCACATCGACCTGATGCAGCGTGCGCGTCCGGTGGGGCAGGTGCTGGCCGACAACACCACGCCCGAGCCGCTGCGCCGGCAACTGCAGCTCAGCCAGCGGCTGCGCGACTTCGCCGTCGACGAATTGAAGCTGCCCGACAACGGCAGTTACCGCCGTTATGCCGACCTGCAGCGCCCGGCCGTGGTGTGGAACGTGGTGGCGGCGCCCGAGCTCTCGCTGACGCTGAAGACCTGGTGTTTCCCGGTCATGGGCTGCGTCGGCTACCGCGGCTACTTCGACCGCGCGCAGGCCGACGCACTGGCCGTACAGCTGCGCGCCGAAGGATGGGAGGTGCGTGTCTACGGCGTGCCGGCCTACAGCACGCTGGGCTGGAGCAACTGGATCGGCGGCGACCCGCTGCTCAACACCTTCATCACCTGGCCCGAGGGCGAACTGGCGCGCCTGGTGTTCCACGAACTTGCGCACCAGGTGGCCTACGCCGACGACGACACCACCTTCAACGAGAGCTTTGGCACCGCGGTGGAACGTATCGGCGGGCGGCGCTGGGTGGCGCAGCATGGCACGCCGGAACTGCAGTCGCAGGTGCTGCTGGCCGAGAGCCGGCGTGCCGAGTTTCAGGCGCTGGCGCAGCGTTACCGCGACGCCCTGCAGGCGGTCTACGCCGGCGCCGCCGCCGACACCACCAAGCGCGCGCGCAAGGCGGAACTGCTGGCCGCGATGCGCGCCGAGTACGCGGCACTGAAGGCCGGGCCCTGGGGCGGCTACAGCGGCTACGACCCCTGGTTCGCGCAGGCCAACAACGCCTATTTCGGCGTGCTGGCGGCCTACACCGAACTGGTGCCGCAGTTCGAGCGCCTGTTCGAGCGCCAGGGCGGCGACTTCCGGCGCTTCTACGCCGAGGTCAAGACCCTGGCCGCAATGCCGATAGCCGAGCGCCGCGCCCGACTGGCCGCGCCCTGAGCGTGTGAGCGACTTTCGCCCATGCCCGCTCATCGCACCCAAAGACATCCGCTCGTCCTTGCAAAGGCTCGCCGTAGCCCGAGCTATGGCTGCGCTTTGCGTCTAGATCGGGTGCCTTTCGGACGCGCTGCTCGGACACGTCCGAAAGACGCTCACACTCTGAGGCAACATCCAGGCCTGACACCCGACTCCACCCGCCACGGCAGCAGCACGCGCCGCGCACCGAAGGACCGATCCCATGGCCGACATCCGCATCCACCGCGAGCACCAGCTGGGCCTGGCGCAGGCGCGCAAGATCGCCTGGAAATGGGCCGAGGAAGTGGAGAAGAAGTTCGACATGGAGTGCAGCGTGATGGAGGGTGAGACCAGCGACACCGTCGAATTTGGGCGCACCGGCGTGAAGGGGCGGCTCATCGTCGCCGCCGACCACTTCGACCTCGAAGCCAAGCTCGGCTTCCTGCTCGGCGCCTTCAGCAGGACCATCGAAGGCGAGATCACGAAGAACCTCGACGCGCTGCTCAGCGCCGGCGCGAAGGCGACGGCCAAGGCCGCGGCGAAGAAGGCCGCCGCGAAAAAACTGCCGAAGTGATCGGCTGAGCCGCGGGGTCAGGCGCCGCCGGCCAGCAGCGGCGTGTCCTGCGCAAGCAGGAACGCCGCGCCGTGCTCGATGATGTAGTAGCGGAAGGCTTCGGCCGCCGGGCTCAGCACCTTGGAGCCGAGGTGCACGACGTTCCAGGTGCGCATCACAGGCGCGCCGGCGATGTCCAGCACCTTCAGCAGCCCGGTCTTCACCTCCAGCCCTACGGTGTGCAGTGACAGGAAGCTCAGGCCCAGGCCGGCGATGACGGCCTGCTTGATGGTCTCGTTGCTGCTCATCTCCATCGAGATGTGCGGCGCGAAGCGGTGCTCGGCGAAGAAGTTCTCCATCGCCGAACGGGTGCCCGAGCCATGCTCGCGGGCAATGAAACCGTAGGGCGCAAGCGCCGCCACCGGCGCCTGCGGCGTGGCCAGCAGCGGGTGGCCCGGTGGCGCCACGAAGACCAGCGGGTGCGGCGCAAAGGCCTCGGCACGCGTGGCGATTTCGCGCGGCGGCCGGCCCATGATGGTGAGGTCGACCTCGCCGGTGTGCATCTGCGCCACCAGTTGCTCGCGGTTGCCCAGCACACGCAGGCGCACGTCGATGCCGGGGTGGTCTTGATGGAAACGCGCCAGCAGGTGCGGCACGAAGTATTTCGCCGTGCTCACCATGCCGATGGTCAAGAGGCCGCGCTCGACCCGCTTCAGGCGCGCCATCGCGTCGTCGGCCTCCTTCAGCGCAGCCAGCAGGCGCTTGGCATGCACCAGGAAGTACTCGCCGGCGGTGGACAGCGACACCGTGCGGCCGTGGCGGTCGAACAGCGGCAGCCCGACCTGCGACTCGACCTCCTTGATCTGCATGCTCACCGCCGGCGGCGTGAGGTGCAGCGCCTCGGCGGCGCGGGCCATGCTGCCCAGATCGGCGACCTCGGTGAATACCCGAAGCTGGCGGAAGGTGATGTTCATGCGTCAGGTTTTCCTGATGTGTTCGCAAAGTAATTCTGACTGTCCCTTAATTCAGTCGAAGCCTATATTCATTTGCATCCCGCCGTCAACCGCACCGCGCAAACAAGGAGCTCACGTGAACACACCCGTCGACGAAGGCGTCATCAAGGACCAGAAGAAGCGCTACAGCGCAGGCGTGCTCAAGTACCGCCAGATGGGCTACTGGGACGGCGACTACGTGCCCAAGGACACCGACGTGCTGTGCCTGTTCCGCATCACACCGCAGGAAGGCGTGGACCCGATCGAGGCCGCCGCCGCCGTGGCCGGGGAATCGTCCACCGCGACCTGGACCGTGGTGTGGACCGACCGCCTGACGGCCTGCGACAGCTACCGCGCCAAGGCCTACAAGGTCGAACCGGTGCCGGGCACGCCGGGCCAGTTCATGGCCTGGGTGGCCTACGACCTGATCCTCTTCGAAGAGGGCTCGATCGCCAACATGACGGCCAGCCTGATCGGCAACGTCTTCAGCTTCAAGCCGCTGAAGGCCGCGCGGCTGGAAGACATCCGCATCCCGGTGGCCTACGTGAAGACGTTCAAGGGCCCGCCCACCGGCCTGGTGGTCGAGCGTGAGCGCCTGGACAAGTTCGGCCGCCCGCTGCTGGGTGCCACCACCAAGCCCAAGCTGGGGCTGTCGGGCCGCAACTACGGGCGTGTGGTCTACGAAGGCCTGAAGGGCGGCCTGGACTTCATGAAGGACGACGAGAACATCAACTCGCAGCCCTTCATGCACTGGCGCGACCGTTTCCTCTACGTCATGGACGCGGTGAACAAGGCCAGTGCGGCCACCGGTGAAGTGAAGGGCAGCTACCTCAACGTCACCGCCGGCACGATGGAAGAGATGTACCGCCGCGCCGAGTTCGCGAAAGAGCTGGGCAGCATCATCGTGATGGTCGACCTGGTGATCGGCTACACCGCCATCCAGAGCATGGCCGAATGGTGCCGCGCCAACGACATGCTGATGCACATGCACCGTGCCGGCCACGGCACCTACACCCGGCAGAAGAACCACGGCGTGTCTTTCCGCGTCATCGCCAAGTGGCTTCGCCTGGCCGGCTGCGACCACCTGCACACCGGCACCGCGGTGGGCAAGCTGGAAGGCGACCCGCTCACCGTGCAGGGCTACTACAACGTCTGCCGCGACAGCGTGACCAAGGTGGACTATTCGCGCGGCATGTACTTCGAGCAGGACTGGGCCGACCTGAAGAAGGTCATGCCGGTGGCCTCGGGCGGCATCCACGCCGGCCAGATGCACCAGCTGATCGACCTCTTCGGCGACGACGTGGTGCTGCAGTTCGGCGGCGGCACCATCGGTCACCCGGCCGGTATCCAGGCCGGGGCGGTGGCCAACCGCGTGGCGCTGGAATGCATGGTGAAGGCGCGCAACGAAGGCAAGGACATCGCCAACGAGGGCCCCGATATCCTGCGCAAGGCCGCGCAGAGCTGCACACCGCTGAAGCAGGCGCTCGACACCTGGGGCGATATCAGCTTCAACTACGCCCCCACCGACACCAGCGACTTCGCCGCCACGCCTTCCGTCGCCTAAGTGCAGAGCCCAGAGGAACCCACATCATGATGACCAACCCCACCGGCCGCATCACCCAGGGCCAGTTCAGCTTCCTGCCCGACCTCACCGACGAGGAGATCGGCATGCAGGTCGCCTACGGCCTGAAGAAGGGCTACGCCTGGAGCGTCGAGTACACCGACGACCCGCACCCGCGCAACACCTACTGGGAGATGTACGGCATGCCCATGTTCGACCTCGAGGACGCCGCCGGCGTGCTGATGGAGATGAACAACTGCCGCAAGACCTTCCCCAACCACTACATCCGGCTGATGGCCTTCGACAGCACACGCAACGTCGAGACCATCGCGATGAGCTTCATCGTCAACCGGCCGAAGAACGAACCCGGCTACGGCCTGGTGCGCCAGGAAGTGAACGGCCGCAGCCTGCGCTACACGGTGCACAGCTACGCCACCGACAAGCCCGAGTCGGAACGCTACAGCGGCTGAGGCGGCGGCAGCGCGCGCACCATGGCCACGTCCATGTACTCCATCCCGGGTTCGCCGATGTCGGCGCCGCCCGTCGCGCCCGTCGCGGCCACCGCTGCGCCGGCATCGACGGCGCGCACGGTAAACGCCGTGCTCGCCGAGAGCCAGGTGCAGGAGGTGATCGACGAACTCGAGCGCGACCTCATCGGCCTGGCGCCGGTGAAGCAGCGCATCCGCGACATCGCCGCGCTGCTGGTGATCGACAAACTGCGCGCCAACCTTGGCCTGCAGCCGGCGGCCGGTGCCGACAAGCCCAGCCTGCACATGTGCTTCACCGGCAACCCCGGTACCGGCAAGACCACGGTGGCGCTGCGCATGGCGCAGATCCTTCACCGCCTGGGCTATGTGCGCAAGGGCCACGTGGTCAGCGTGACGCGCGACGACCTCGTGGGCCAGTACATCGGCCACACCGCGCCCAAGACCAAGGAAGTGCTGAAGAAGGCGATGGGTGGCGTGCTCTTCATCGACGAGGCCTACTACCTGTACCGGCCCGAGAACGAGCGTGACTACGGGCAGGAGTCGATCGAGATCCTGCTGCAGGTGATGGAAAACCAGCGCGACGACCTGGTGGTGATCCTGGCTGGTTACAAGGACCGCATGGACACCTTCTTCCAGAGCAACCCCGGCATGAGCAGCCGTATCGCGCACCACATCGACTTCCCCGACTACCAGGACGACGAACTGCTGCAGATCGGCGAACGCATGGTCGCCGGCATGCACTACGCCTTCGGCCCCGGCATGCGCGAGGTGCTGGCCGACTACCTGGCGCGGCGCAAGCAGCAGCCGCACTTCGCCAATGCACGCAGCGTGCGCAACGCGCTCGACCGCGCCCGGCTGCGCCAGGCCAGCCGCCTGTACGCCTACGGCGACCGTGAACTCACCGCCGAGGACCTGACGACGCTGCTGCCCGAAGACCTGCTGGCCAGCCGCGTCTTCACGCAGTCGATGGCTTCCTGAGACCGACCACCCGAACGACACCCAAGGCCCCGCGGGGCCATCGAGAGCGGCCATGCCCCTGTCCAAGCGCCAGACCCTCACGCAGTATCTCATCGACCAGCGCCGGCGTTTTCCCGGCGCCAGCGGCGAACTCAACGCGCTGATCCTCGATGTCTCCATCGCCTGCAAGGCCATCGCGCGTGCCGTGGCCTTCGGCGAGCTGGGTGATGTCATGGGCAACCACGGTGGCGCCGCCGGCGGCGAAGTCAACGTGCAGGGCGAGGTGCAGAAGAAGCTCGACGTGGTCAGCAACGAGATGTTCATCGCCACGGCCGAGTGGTCGGGCCACCTCGCGGGCATGGCCAGCGAAGAGATGGACACGCCCTACCAGATCCCGCCGGCCTACCCGCGCGGCAAGTACCTGCTGGTCTTCGACCCGCTGGACGGTTCCAGCAACATCGATGTCAACGTCAGCGTGGGCAGCATCTTCAGCATCCTGCGCGCGCCCCAGGACGTGATCGACAGCGGCCGCGACGTGGTCGAGGTCGACTTCCTGCAGCCCGGCACCCTGCAAGTCGCTGCCGGCTACGCGCTCTACGGCCCGCTGACGATGCTGGTGCTGTCGGTGGGCAACGGCGTCGTCGGCTTCACGCTCGACCCCAACCTGGGCGAGTTCAAGGTCACGCACCCGAACATCACGGTGCCCGTGGACACCCACGAATTTGCCATCAACAGCAGCAACAGCCGCTTCTGGGAAGCGCCGATCAAGCGCTACGTCGATGAGTGCCTGGCCGGCAAGACGGGGCCGCGCGGCAAGGATTTCAACACCCGCTGGATCGCCAGCATGGTGGCCGAGGCACACCGCATCCTGATGCGCGGCGGCGTCTTCATGTACCCGCGCGACACCAAAGACCCGAAGAAGCCCGGCCGACTGCGCCTGCTCTACGAGGCCAACCCCATCGGCTTCATCATGGAACAGGCCGGCGGCCGCGCCAGCACCGGGCGTGTGCCGATGCTGGGTGTGGCGCCGAGTGAACTGCACCAGCGCATCGGCCTCGTCTTCGGCAGCAGGAACGAGGTCGAGCGCATCGAGCGCTACCACCGCGAGACCGTTGCCCCGGACAGCGCCAGCCCGCTGTTCACCGAGCGCAGCCTCTTCAGGGATTGACCACCCCCAGGCTTGTGCCTTCGGCCCTTCGCCACCCCCCGAGGGTGCTCGGTCTGGCTTGGGGCGGCCCGGCGCCCGACCGTTCACCTTAACCACTTGCGAGAGCCCAGCCATGTCCCATCGCCACCCCATCATCGCGATCACCGGTTCGTCGGGCGCCGGCACCACCTCGGTGACGCGCACCTTCGAGAACATCTTCCGCCGCGAGGGCGTGAAGGCCGCCGTCATCGAAGGCGACAGCTTCCACCGCTACGACCGCAAGGAAATGAAAGCCCGTGCCGCCGAGGCCGAGAAGGCCGGCAACAAGCACTTCAGCCATTTCGGCCCTGAAAACAACCGGTTCGCCGAACTCGAGGCCCTGTTCGGCAGCTACGCCGAAATCGGTACCGGCAAGCGCCGCAAGTACCTGCATGACGACGAAGAGGCCGCGCCCTACAAGCAGGACCCGGGCACCTTCACGCCCTGGGAAGACGTGCCCGCCGGCACCGACCTGCTGTTCTACGAAGGCCTGCACGGCGCCGTGGTCACGCCCGAGGTGAACATCGCCAAGCATCCCGATCTGCTGATCGGCGTGGTGCCGGTCATCAACCTGGAGTGGATCCAGAAGCTCTATCGCGACAAGAGCAAGCGCGGCTACAGCACCGAGGCGGTGACCGACACCATCCTGCGCCGCATGCCCGACTACGTGCACTACATCTGCCCGCAGTTCGAGCACACGCACGTCAACTTCCAGCGTGTGCCCATGGTCGACACCAGCAACCCCTTCATCGCGCGCGACATCCCGGCGCCTGACGAGAGCATGGTCGTCATCCGTTTTGCCAAGCCCAAGGGCATCGACTTCCCCTACCTGCTGAACATGATCGACAACTCGTGGATGAGCCGCGCCAACACCATCGTGGTGCCCGGCGGCAAGATGGAACTCGCCATGCAGCTCATCTTCACGCCCTTCATCTGGCGCATGATGGAAAGGCGCCAACGCGCCATCGGAGCCCTCTGATGGCCAGCAACTCCACCACTCAGATCCTGCGCGGCAGCACCGGCGCCACCGACGTGCGTTCCAATGCGTTGCGCGCGCTGGCCATGGACGCCGTGCAGGCCGCCAACAGCGGCCACCCGGGCGCGCCCATGGGCATGGCCGAGATGGCCACCGCGCTGTGGGCCTGCGGCGTATTGCGCCACAACCCGGCAAACCCGCACTGGGCCGACCGCGACCGCTTTGTGCTGAGCAACGGCCACGCGTCGATGCTGCTTTACGCGCTGTTGCACCTCAGCGGCTATGCGCTGCCGATGGACGAGCTGAAGCGCTTCCGCCAGCTGCACAGCAAGACCCCGGGCCACCCCGAGGTCGACGTCACGCCCGGCGTCGAAACCACCACCGGCCCGCTGGGCCAGGGCCTGAGCAACGCCGTCGGCATGGCGCTGGCGGAACAGCGGCTGGCGCGCGAATTCAACCGCCCCGGCTACGACATCGTCAACCACCACAGCTACGTTTTCCTGGGCGACGGCTGCATGATGGAAGGCATCAGCCACGAGGTCTGCTCGCTGGCCGGCGTGTGGGGCCTGAACAAGCTCATCGCCTTGTACGACGACAACGGCATCAGCATCGACGGCCCGGTCGACGGCTGGTTCCGTGACGACACGCCGGCACGCTTCGCGGCCTACGGCTGGAAGGTCATCGGCCCCATCGACGGCCACGATGTGCGCGCCGTCGGCAGCGCGCTGGAAGAGGCGCAGGCCAGCACGGACAAGCCCACGCTCATCGTCTGCCGCACGACCATCGGCCAGGGTTCACCGTCGCGCGCCGGCACGGCGAAGGCACACGGCGAACCGCTGGGCGCGGAGGAGATCGCGAAGACGCGCACCGCCATCGGCTGGCCGCATGCGCCTTTCGAGATCCCGGCCGAGGTGCGCGCGATGTGGGACGCCACCGAGGTCGGCCAGGCGCGTGAAACCGGCTGGAAGGCGCGTTTTGCGGCCTACCGTGCCGAGTACCCGGCCGAGGCCGCCGATTTCGAACGCCGCATGGCGGGCGAGCTGCCGGCCAACTTCGACGCGCTGGTACAGGCAGCCATCACGGGCTTCGGCGACAAGCCCGAGGCCGTGGCCTCGCGCAAGAGCTCGCAGAAGGTGCTGGCCGCGCTGGCGCCCCAGGTGCCCGAGATGCTGGGCGGCAGCGCCGACCTCACGGGCAGCAACCTGACCGACTTCCCCGGCTGCGAGCACCGCCACATCAGCTACGGCGTGCGCGAGTTCGGCATGGCCGCCATCATGAACGGTGTCGCGCTGCACGGCGGGCTGATTCCCTATGGCGGCACCTTCCTGACCTTCAGCGACTACAGCCGCAACGCCATCCGCATGGCCGCGCTGATGAAAAAGCGCGTGATCCACGTCTTCACGCACGACAGCATCGGCCTGGGCGAAGACGGCCCCACGCACCAGAGCGTCGAACACGTGCCTGCGCTGCGCCTGATGCCCAACCTGGACGTCTGGCGCCCGGCCGACACCATCGAGACCGCAGTGGCCTGGGCCAGCGCGCTGCGCCGCACGGACGGCCCCGCGGCGCTGGCGTTGTCGCGCCAGGTGCTGCCGGTGGCCACGACGCCGGCGCTGGCCGATGCCATTGCGCGTGGCGGTTATGTGCTGAGCGAAGCCGCCGGCGGCGCGCCGCGTGCGGTGCTCATCGGCACTGGCTCGGAGCTGCAGCTGGCACTGAAGGCGCAGGCGCTGCTGGCCGGACAGGGCGTGCCGGTGCGCGTGGTGTCGATGCCCTGCACCAGCGTCTTCGACCGTCAGGACGGGGCTTATCAGGACGCCGTGCTGCCGCGCGGCCTGCCCGCGGTGGCGGTCGAGGCGGCGCAGCCCGACTTCTGGCGCAAGTACGTCGGCCGCGAGGGTGGCGTGGTGGGCATCGCGAGCTACGGTGAATCGGCCCCGGCGGCAGCGCTGTACAAGCACTTCGGCATCACCGCCGAGGCCGTGGTCGCCGAGGTGCAGCGCTGCCTGGCCGCCTGAAGCGCGGCGATGCTGCGTGCGCTGATCTGGGACGTCGACGGCACGGTGGCCGAGACCGAACGCGACGGCCACCTCATCGCCTTCAACCAGGCCTTCGAGCAGAAGGGCCTGCGCTGGCGCTGGGAGGCGGTGCATTACGGCGCGCTGCTGCAAGTCACCGGCGGGCGGGAACGCCTGCTGCACGACATGGCCACGCGCCCCGACGCGCCGGCCGGCGCAGCCGAGCGCGAGGCGCTGGCGCGTGAACTGCACCGCATCAAGAACGCCGCCTATGCTGACCTGGTGGCGCGCGGCGACATCACGCCGCGTCCAGGCGTACTGCGGCTGGTGGAAGAGTGCCGCGCGGCCGGCGTGGCACTGGCCGTGGCCACCACCACCAGCCGCAGCAACGTCGACGCGCTGTTCGGCAGCATCTGGGGCGCGGCCTGGCCGGGTCTCTTCACCACCGTCGTGTGCGCCGAAGACGCGCCGCTGAAGAAGCCGCACCCGCAGGCCTACCGGCTGGCGCTGCAGCGCCTGGGCGTCGCCGCGGGCGAGGCCTTTGCGCTGGAAGATTCGCCCAACGGCGTGCAGGCGGCCGTCGCCGCGGGCCTGGCCTGCGGCGTGACACGCAGCGCCTGCTTCGCCGACGCCCACTTCGCCGGCGCCGCCTGGGTGCGCGACGACCTCGAATCGCCGCCGCCGATGACCCTGGAAGCGCTGCATGCCGCGCTTGCTGGCAACATGCCGGCTTCCTGACGCCATTCCGAGGCCTGTCGCATGAAGTCCGCCGTCACCGTCCTGTCCAGCTTTGTCCTCTTCGCCGCGCTGCTGGCGCCGGTCGCCCAGGCCCAGACCGCCCCGGCCGCGGCCGGCACCAGCGCCGCTTGCCCCGCGCTGCTGCAGCACAGCTTCCCGCGCCTGCAGGACGAAAAGTCGCAGAACCTGTGCCAGTACAACGGCAAGGTGCTGCTGGTGGTGAACACCGCCAGCAAGTGCGGTTTCACGCCGCAGTACGAAGGCCTGGAAGCGCTGCACGCCAAGTACGGGCCGCAGGGCCTGGTGGTGCTGGGCTTTCCCAGCGGGGACTTCGGCGGCCAGGAGCTGAACGACGCGAAGGAAATCGCCGACTTCTGCTTCAACACCTACGGCGTGAAGTTCCCGATGTTCGGCAAGAGTTCGGTCAAGGGCAGCGCTGCCAACCCGCTGTACGTGCAGCTGGCCAAGGCCACCGGCAAGACGCCGGGCTGGAACTTCCACAAGTACCTGATCGGGCGCGACGGCAAGCCGCTGGGCAGTTACGACAGCAACGTCACGCCGACCAGCGCGCCGCTGGTGGCGACCATCGAAAAGGCGCTGGCGGCGAAATAGGCAGGCCCCCACCTCGCTGCGCTGGCGGCTCCCGGCCTAGCGGCGGACCTTGCCGTCCCCGGTCAGCATCGACAGCTCGACAAAACTCGAACCGCGGTGGTTGCGCGGCCCGAAGCTCACCGTGTAGCCACCGGTGTCGTAGCGCTGCATCGACTCCAGGCCGCTGATCAGGCTTTCGCGCGTGGGGTTGGCGCCGGCGCGCCGCAGGCCTTCGGCGAAGACCTTGGCGCAGACGTAACCTTCCATGCTCGAGTAGTTCGCCGTGGCATCGCCGCCGGCCCGCTTCACGGCGTCGAGGTACTCGCGCGCAATCGCGGTGGCGGTGGTGTACGGGAAGGGCATGACCTGGCTGACGACGACGCCCAGGCCGTCTTTGCCCAGTTCGTCGGCCAGAGCCTGCGTGCCGACGAAGCTGACGTTGTGGAAGGTGCCGCCATAACCGGCCTTGCGCGCCTCGCGGATGAAGGCGGCGCAGCTCTTGTAGGCGCTGATCTGCACCACTGCGTCGGGGCGCGTGGGCAGGATGACCTTCACGGCCGCGGCCACGTCGACAGTGTTGCGCTCCACCAGCCCCACGGCAGTGGGCTGAAGGTTCTGCGCCTTCAGGGCCCGCAGTACGCCGTCGAGCCCGGCCTGGCCGTAGCTGTCGCTCTGGCGGAACACGGCGATGCGCTTCAGCCCCAGGTTGGTGAGCTGCTTGACGATCAGCGCCGTCTCGTCGTAGTAGGACGCACGGACGTGGAAGATGTTGCGGCTGAAGGGTTCGCGCAGCGCCTCGGCGCCGGTGAACATGCCCAGCAGCGGGATGTCCGAGGCGTTGACCAGCGGCAGCGCCGCCAGCCCGGTAGGCGTGCCGACGTAGCCGAAGAGCGCAAAAACGTCGCCGGCGATCAGCGCCTTGGTGTTGGCGGCGCAGCGATCGGGCTCGTAGCCGTCGTCCAGCGCCTGGATCTCTATCGTGCGGCCATTGACGCCACCCTCGGCGTTCAGGCGCTCGAAGTAGACGCGGGCGCCACGGTTCATCTGCAGACCCAGCTGCGCCGCCGGGCCGGTGAGCGCGGCGCTCTGGCCCAGCACGATGCGGCGTCCGCCCTGGGCCAGTGCGGGCCCGGCCAGCGTGGCGGCGGCAGCCCCGGCCAGGTGCTTCAGCGTCTGTCGGCGGGTGTTCATGACCGGTATTCTCGGCCTGCGCCTACTGCAGCGATTCGATGAGATCGACGTACTCCTGCATCGCCTCGTCGCCGGCCTTGCCCTTCAGGACGGCCCAGGCGTCGTACTTGGCGCGGCCCACCATGTCGGTGAAGCCGGGGCGCTTGCCCTCGACGTCGCCGGCCGTGGCCTGCTTGTACAGCGCATAGATCTTCAGCAGCGTCATGTTGTCGGGCTTTTCCGGCAACTGCTTGCTGGCGGTGACGGCGGCTTCGAAGGCGGCTTTGAGGTTGGCCATGGTCTGCGCTTTCGTGGGTGAAAATCCTTGGTTGACGGGGTGCATGTTACCCAGCATCGTCGCCCGACCCTCTCAGAACGTATCCGCCAGGAGTTCCCTCATGTCCGCTGCCGCTGAACGCATGTCGCGTGTGGATACCGCGTGGCTGCGTATGGACAACGAGGTCAACCTGATGATGATCGTCGGCGTGTGGCTGCTCACGCCCGCGCTCACACTGGAAGCGCTGCGCGAACGTGTCGGGAGCCGGATGCTGAAGTACGACCGTTTCCGCCAGAAGGTGGTGGCCGACGCGATGGGCGCCACCTGGGTGGCCGACGAGGCCTTCGACATCGACCACCACGTCAAGCCCATCAAGCTGGCGCGCGAGCAGGGCCAGAGCGAGCGCGACGCGCTGAAGGCGCTGTGCGGCGAACTGGCCACCACGCCGCTGGACCACACGCGGCCGCTGTGGCAGTTCCACTTCATCGAGCACTATGAAGGCGGCAGCGCGATGGTGGCGCGCATCCACCACTGCATCGGCGACGGCATCGCGCTCACTTCCGTGGTGCTGTCGATCACCGACGGCGGCAACGCGCCACCGACGCGCCGCCGGCGCACGTCTGTTGAAGACCCCCACGAAGGCGACTGGCTGGCCGACGCCGTGCTCAAGCCGCTGACCGACATCACCGTCAAGGCCATCGGCATGTACGGCAGCGGCATCGTCAAGTCGCTGGAACTGCTGTCGAACCCGCAGGACCCTATGCATGGCAGCGCCGAGATCGTGCGCAATGGCGCGCAGGTGCTGAAGGACGTGGCCGCGCTGGCGCTGATGCCCGACGACTCGCCCACGCTGCTGAAGGGCAAGCCGGTGGGCCGCAAGGTGGTGGCCTGGGGTGAACCCATTCCGCTGGATGCCGTGAAGGCCGTGGGCAAGGCGCTGAACTGCTCGGTCAACGACGTACTGCTGGCCTGCGCCGCCGGCGCCATCGGCGGCTACCTGGCCGCGCTTGGCGACGACCCCACCGGCAAGGAGATCCGCGCCATGGTGCCGGTGAACCTGCGCCCGCTGGAAGACGCCTGGAAGCTGGGCAACCGCTTCGGCCTGGCGCCGCTGGTGCTGCCCATCGGCATCAACAACCCGGTGGAACGTGTCTATGCCGTGCACGCGCGCATGGCTGAACTGAAGGGCAGCTACCAGCCGCTGCTGGCCTTTGCGATCCTGTCGATGACGGGGCTGTTCATCAAGCCGGTGCAGGACGCCGTGCTGGGCCTGTTCGCGAAGAAGACCACCGCGGTGATGACCAACGTGCCCGGCCCGGCCGTGCAGCTGAAGCTGTGCGGCAGCACGATGCGGCAGAACATGTTCTGGGTGCCGGCCTCGGGCGAGGTCGGCATGGGGCTGAGCATCCTGAGCTACGGTGGCGGCGTGCAGTTCGGCCTCATCACCGACGCCAAGCTCTGCCCCGACCCCGACGGCATCATCCAGCGTTTTGCGCCCGAGTTCGAGCAGCTGCTGCTGGTGGCGCTGATGCTGCCCTGGGGCGGCCCCGACGCCGACTAGCCGCGCCCCAGAACCCTGACACCCCACCACCGCACACCAAGGACACCATCCCATGGCCATCACCGTCGACATCGACCTCGGCTACGAATTCACCGTCAAGGCGCCGCTCAAGGAAGTCTTCGACCTGGTGTCCGACGTGCCGAAGTCCGCGAGCCACTTTCCCAAGGTCGACAAGCTCACCGACCTGGGCCAGGGCGTCTACCGCTGGGAGATGCAGAAGGTGGGCAGCCAGCAGGTGAACATCCAGACCGTCTACGCCAGCAAGTACGTGGCCGACCGCAAGAAGGGCACGGTGGTCTGGACGCCGGTGAAGGGCGAGGGCAATGCGCTGGTCAGCGGCAGCTGGAAGCTGGCCGAGGCCCAGAAGGGCACGGCGATCGAGTTCAAGGTCTTCGGCACCGTCGACGTGCCGTTGCCGGGGCTGATGAAGATGGTGGTGGTGCCCGTCGTCGCCGGTGAGTTCGAGAAGCTGGTCGAGAAGTACATCGAAAACCTGATCAAAAAATTCGGCGGGGAAATTTAGTCCCCAAGCTCGCTGGCGCTCGCTACCCCCCAAGGGGGCCGTCCGCCGACGGACCGGCGAAGCCGGTTCCGTGGCGGGAAGCTTGATCACTTGCCGCCGTCACATACTCCGCGCTCAAAAGCGCTCGCTGCTGCCCAACGCCATGGACCTCTCCCGCTTTCCCCGCCGCCGCTACACGCCCTTCGACACGCCGATAGAGCCGCTGCCGCGTTTCAGCGCTGCACTCGCCGCCAGCTGCCCCGGTGGCCGCGGGCCCGAGGTCTGGGTCAAGCGCGACGACATGCTGGGCCTCTTCCCTGGCGGCAACAAGACGCGCAAGCTCGAGTTTCTGGTCGCCGATGCACTGGCCCAGGGAGCCGACACGCTGATCACCTGCGGCGCGCCGCAGAGCAACCACTGCCGCATCACGCTGGCCGCAGCGGTGAAGGAAGGGCTGAAGTGCCGTTTCGTCATCGAGGAAAGGGTGCCCGGCAGCTTCCATGAAAACGCCAGCGGCAACCACTTCATGTTCCGGCTGCTGGGCGTGGAAGCGCTCACCGTGGTGCCCGCCGGCACCGCGATGGCGCCGGCGATGCAGGCGGTGGCCGACGAACTGGCCGCGCTGCTGGGCCGCAAGGGCTACATCATTGCCGGCGGCGGCAGCAACGCCCTCGGTGGCCTGGGCTACGTGGCCTGCGCGCAGGAACTGCAGCAGCAGATGTTCGAACAGGGCCTGAGCTTCGACCACGTGATCGTCGGTTCGGGCAGTTCGGGCACGCACGGCGGGCTGCTGGCGGGCTTCCTGGGCAACCGCATCAACATCCCCATCACCGGCATCGGCGTCAGCCGCGACCCGGCCGACCAGGACCCGCTGGTGCACAAGGAAGCGCAGGCTGTGTGCGACCTGCTGGGCCTCGCCATGACGGTGCCGCGCGAGGCGGTGGTCAGCGTGGGCGGCTACTGGCAGCCGAAGTATTCGGTACCCAATTTGCGCATGGTCGAAGCGGTGCAGCTGGCCGCGCGCACCGAGGGCCTGCTGCTCGACCCCGTCTACACCGGCAAGGTGATGGCCGGCCTCATCGGCCTGGCGCGTTCAGGCGGCCTGCGTGCCGGCGAGCGGGTGCTGTTCCTGCATACCGGTGGCTTGCCTTCGCTGCACGCCTACGAGGGCGTGGTGCTCGGTACCATGGCCGTCGCCGCCCCCTGAACCCGTGAACCCGGAGATAGAGATGTCGATGCACCTGCCCACCTTCACCCGCCGCAGTCTCGCGCTTGCCGCGGCGGCGGCCGCGACGCTGGCCGCCGCCACGCTGCCGCTGAACGCCGCCACGCCGAAGGACACGCTGGTCGTTGCGCTGGCTTTCGACGACATCATCAGCCTCGACCCGGCCGAGGCCTTCGAGATCAGCGCCGGCGAGTTGATGGGCAACAGCTACGACCGCCTGCTGCGCTATGACGTCAACGACCCTTCCAAGCTGCTGCCCGACCTGGCATTGAGCTGGAGCGTCAGCGCCGACGGCAAGACCTACAGCTTCGAACTGCGCCCGGGCGTGAAGTTCGCCAGCGGCAATGCGCTCAGCGCCGAGGACGTGGTCTTCAGCCTGCAGCGCGCCGTGCTGCTGGACAAGACACCGGCCTTCATCCTCACGCAGTTCGGCCTGAGCAAGGCCAACGTGGCCGAACGCGTGAAGCAGACTGGCCCGCTGACGCTGACGCTGGAAACCGACAAGGCCTACGCACCGACGCTGGTCTACAACTGCCTCACCGCCAACGTGGCGGCGGTGATCGACAAGAAGCTGGTGCTGTCGAAAGAGGCGCAGAAGGACGGCGCCGGCGACCTGGGCGCGGCCTGGTTGAAGACCAACTTCGCCGGCAGCGGGCCGATGAAGATCCGCGAGTGGCGCGCCAACGAGATCGTCGCGCTCGAACGCAACGACAACTACTGGGGCCCGAAGGCAAAACTGGGGCGCGTCATCTACCGCCACATCAAGGAAAGCGCGACCCAGCGCCTGCTGCTGGAGAAGGGCGACGCCGACATCGCGCGCAACCTCACGCCGCAGGACCTGGACGCGCTGGCCGCCAACAAGGACATTCGCACCACGGCCACGCCCAAGGGCACGGTCTACTACTTCAGCCTCAACCAGAAGAACCCCGCGCTGGCCAAGCCCGAGGTGCGCGAGGCCTTCAAGTGGCTGGTCGACTACGACGCCATCGGTGCCACGCTGATCAAGAACGTGGGCGTCATCCATCAGAACTTCCTGCCGCTGGGTCTGCTGGGCGCGGCGACGGACAAACCCTACAAGCTGGACGTGGCCAAGGCCAAGGCGCTGCTGGCCAAGGCGGGCTACCCGAACGGCTTCAAGGTCACGGTGGACATGCGCAACGTCCAACCGGTTCAAGGCATCACCGAGGCCATCCAGCAGACGCTGAAGCGGGCCGGCATCGAGATGGAAATCCTTCCCGGCGACGGCAAGCAGACGCTGACGCGCTACCGCGCTCGCAGCCACGACATCTACATCGGCAGCTGGGGCGCCGATTACTGGGACCCGCACACCAACGCCGACACTTTTGCGCGCAACCCCGACAACGCTGACAACGCGGCCACGAAGCCGCTTTCGTGGCGCAACGCCTGGAACATCCCTGAGCTGACGAAAAAGAGTGACGCTGCCGCGCTGGAGCGTGACGCCAACCAGCGCGCCAAGATGTACCAGGAGATCCAGGCCGAGTTTCGCAAGACC
>JBBRBW010000020.1:0-54853 GCA_038205425.1 Burkholderiales bacterium
CGGCAAGCAGTTGGCCTATGTGTCCTTCGAAACGCAGAAGGCGGTGGTCTGGATGCAGGACCTGGGCACCGGCGAGCGCCGCATGGTCGCCAACTTCCGGGGCTCCAACAGCGCGCCGGCGTGGTCACCCGACGGCCAGCGGCTGGTGGTCACGCTGTCGCAGGACGGCCTGGCGCAGCTCTACACGCTGCCCGCCGCCGGTGGCACGCCCACGCGCCTGACACGCAGCAGCGGCATCGACACCGAAGCCGCGTTTACGCCCGACGGCAAGACCGTTTACTTCGTCAGCGACCGTGGCGGCGGCCCGCAGGTCTACCGCGTGCCGGCCTCGGGTGGCAACGCCGACCGCGTGACCTTCAAAGGCGACTACAACATCAGCCCCGCCGTCAGCCCCGACGGTCGGCAGCTGGCCTACATCACGCGCATCTCCGGTGGCTTTCGCCTGATGCTGCAGGACCTGGCCGACGGAACTGTCCTGCCGCTTTCCGACACACAGGATGACGAGAGCCCCAGCTTTGCGCCCAACGGGCGTCTGCTGGTCTATGCCACCCGCATCCAGGGCACCGACGTGTTGATGACCACAACTCTGGACGGCAAGATCAAGACGCGTCTGCTGAGCACCAGCAGGGGCGCCGACATGCGTGAGCCCGCGTGGGGCCCCTATGGCCGCTGAACAAGGCGGACTCTTTTTTCGCCACCTCAAGGAGATTCTGATGACGACGCTTAACTACCGCCTGCACGCCGCGGCGGCCCTGACTGCCGCACTGACGCTGTTGGCGGGCTGCGGCACGACGAAGCTGCCCGACCAGGCCGCCTTGACGCCGGTGGAAAACCGCAGCCCGGTGGCCAGCACGCAGGCGCCCGCCGTGGCGAACCCGGCCACCGCCGCGGGCACGCCGCAGTCGCGCGTGGCCAGCGTCGATCTCGCCAGGGGCGCCGGTGCCGCAGCCGCTGGTGGCACCGCGCTGATGGCGCTGCCCGGTCAGCGCATCGTCTACTTCGACTTCGACAGCTTCGTCATCAAGAGCGACTACAAGACCCTGATCGATGCCTACGCCCAGGCGCTGACCGCCAACCGCGGCAAGAAGCTCGTCATCGAAGGCCATGCCGACGAGCGCGGCGGCCGCGAATACAACCTGGCGCTGGGCCAGAAGCGCTCGGGCGCGGTGCTGAACACGCTCAAGCTGCTGGGTGCCAACGACACCCAGATGGAAGCCGTGAGCTTCGGCGAAGAGCGCCCCGCGGCGAGCGGCGGCAACGAAGAGGCCTGGGCGAAGAACCGCCGCGCCGAGCTGAAGGACCGTTGAGATGCACCTGAGCCCCTTGCTGCGGTCCGCCGGCATCACGCTGCTGCTGGGCGGCCTGGTGGCCAGCGCCCAGGCGGGTCTGTTCGACGACGAAGAGGCGCGCAAGGCCATCGTCGACCTGCGCAGCCGCCTTACCGCGGTCGAGGACTCAAGCAAGACGCGCCTGGCCGAGCTGAGCACGTCCAACACGCAGCTGCTCGAGCAGCTGACGGCGATGCGCCGCAGCCTGCTGGAACTGAACAACCAGCTCGAGACCCTGCGCGGCGAAGTCGCCGCGCTGCGCGGCGGCAACGAGCAACTGCTACGTGAACTGGCCGAAGTGCAGAAGCGGCAGAAAGACGTCGGCCAAGCCTTCGACGACCGGCTGCGCGCGATGGAACCGGTGAAGGTGGTCATCGACGGCCGCGAGGCCACTGTGCAACAGCAAGAGAAGCGCGCCTACGACGAGGCCATCGCGGCCATCCGCGGCGGCGACTTCGACAAGTCGGTGGCGCTGCTGAACAGCTTCCAGCGCAGGTACGCCGACAGCCCGTACAACGATTCGGTGCGCTTCTGGATCGGCAATGCGCTGTACGGCAAGCGCGACTACAAGGAGGCCATCGTCGCCTTCCGCAGCTTCGTGGCCAGCGCCGGTGACCACCCGCGGGCGCCCGAAGCGATGCTGGCACTGGCCAACAGCCAGGCCGAGATGAAGGACACCCGCGGCGCGCGCAAGACCATCGAAGACTTGATGAAGGCCTATCCGCAGTCCGAGGCGGCGCAGGCCGGCAAGGAACGGCTGGCCTCCATCAAGTAGGGCCCGCAGCGGTGTTGCAACCGGCAGTCGCGTTGCTGGAGCGCAGACCATGGTGCTGAGCGCGCATGCGCCGGCCTTCGCCGCCCTCGGCGCGCCGCAAGAAGGCGCCGATACGGCCGACCTGGAGCGCCGCTTCGGAGGCCTGCGCCGCCTTTACGGCGACGCGGCCTATCAGCGCATCCGCGCCGCCCGCGTGGGAGTGGTGGGCCTGGGCGGCGTGGGTTCCTGGACGGCCGAAGCGCTGGCCCGCAGCGGCGTGGCGGCCCTGGTGCTGTTCGACCTCGACCATGTCGCCGAGTCGAACGTCAACCGCCAGGTGCAGGCCTGTACCGACACGCTGGGCCAGCACAAGGGGCTGGCGCTGCGCGAGCGCATCACCGGCATCCACCCGGGCTGCGAGGTCAGCGTCGTCGATGCCTTCGTCGAGCCCGGCAACTGGCCGGCGCTGCTGCCGCAGCCCGTCGACGTACTGGTCGACGCCTGCGACCACGTGCGCGCCAAGGCGGCGCTGGCCGCGTGGAGCCTGGCCTGCGGCGTGCCGCTGGTTTGCGTCGGCGCGGCAGGCGGCAAACAGGCGCCGCAGCGCGTGGAGGTCGAGGACCTGGCCGACACCACGCACGACCCGCTGCTGGCCAGCCTGCGCCAGCGCCTGCGCAAGGACGCCGGCGCGGCGCGCAGCGGCCGCATCGGCGTACGCTGCGTGTTCTCGCGCGAGAGCGTGGCGGAACCGCAGGACAGTTGCGAAAGCGACGGCACGCTGAGCTGTCACGGCTACGGTTCGAGCGTCACCGTCACCGCCACCTTCGGCATGGTGGCCGCGGCCGAGGCGCTGGCACAACTGATCAGCAGGCCCAGCCAGTCGGCCCGAAAGTTCTGGCTATAATGTGAGGCTCTGCGGACGGGTCGTTAGCTCAGTCGGTAGAGCAGCGGACTTTTAATCCGTTGGTCGCGTGTTCGAGTCACGCACGACCCACCAAGCGCCGGCAACGGTCAGTGCAGATCAGTTTCGGGGCTCCTAGCTCAGTTGGTAGAGCAGCGGACTCTTAATCCGTTGGTCGACAGTTCGAATCTGTCGGGGCCCACCAGCATCGAAGAGGGTTAGCAGCGTAGTGGCTGCTAACCCTTTTTCATTGTTGTGACGGATTTGTGCCGTGCGTTTGCGTCGCCGGCTTCGGCTTCGGCTTCGGCTTCGACACCGCAGCTTCGCAGAATCTCCAGTCAGCCGCGCCGCCGGAACGGGTTGTAGTCGTGGTCAAAGCCGATGTCGGTGTTGATCGCGAGCGAGAGCGGATCGCCTCAGGCAACGCCTCGGCGATGTAGCGGCCACAGGGCAGCGGTCCGCCGCGCACATCGGCGGCCACGCGGCGCCATTCATTCCGTGGCTTGAAGCAGCGATGGACCACGCCCAACTCGCCCCACCGGGCGGTGTGGTCCAGCGCAAGGCGATGCGCCACGCGGGCGCCACGGTCGTGAGCCAAGACATCGAACTGCGTGTGACCCAATGCATGCATCAGGCGCAGCATGTCCAGTGCCAGCGGGCCGCGCCCGCCCAGGCGGGCATGGACTTGCACGCCCTCACCGGTATCGACGGTGTGCGCCTCGAAACCCGGGAACAAGGGACTGCTGCTCACGTCATTGAGTCCAGTGTCGTTGCGCCAGGGTGCCGGCGGTCATGACCGGTTCACCCTGTGGGGCTGCTTCGTTTGCAGGTGCGAGCGTCGACAAGCGCCACCGACGGCAGAGTCGGTCGTTTGACCTGGACGTCGTGTCGTCATGCAGGGCGTGTCCGAGCGGTGGGTACGTCAATAGAGCAGTCCCATGGGCATGCGCAATCCCAACACCTTGTCCATCAAGAGCTGGAAAAATCCGACGATCACAACGGCCGCGATGCCATGCATCGCCATTTCACGCGGGCTCAAGCGATCGAAGGTGGCAATGGCAATGAGCACCAGAAAGGCCAATAGGCTGGTCACGAAAAATCCGATGCTTGGCAGCAGCAGCGCCCAAATCGCCATCGCGACGATGATCGAAACTCGCCTCCACGTCGATTCCTTCGCCGCTCCCTCGGAAGGCGCATCGGCCGGGGCCGCGGGGCGCCCGACCTGGAAAGCGATCAGCATTCCCGACATCAGAACCAGGGCGGCTGCGATGGTCGTCGGGAAGACCGAACCCATCGCAGACATGTCCTTGGTCTGCATGTATGCCGCCACGCCCATGCCGATGAAGAGCAGGCCGAACAGGACGGCGGCAGTGTCCCGATGCTTTGCTGGCGTGGCCTTGACCGCCATGACGACCATGTCGGTCGGCTCCACGGGCGCAGTTTTCTTGCGGCGCCCGAGCAGCGCGGTGATCAGCGGGTAAAACAGCGTCAGCGCGGCGAAGGCGATGATGACCGCGCTGATGGGCCGGCCGAAGAACATGCCGACTACCGCATTCGTCGCATTGCCGATCATGTAGGTCTGAACGAAGCCTTGCTCGGCGATCGAGCCCAGAACCAGCCCGAGGACGATGGGCGACGGCGCGAAGCCATAGCGTTGCAGCACCCAGGCCATCACACCCAGCACGAACATCATCTGCATGTCCTGCACATTGCTGTGAATGGCGAAGCTGCCGAGGATCGTCAGGAAGGCGACGGAGGGCACCAGCAGCGACTTCGGAATCCGGACGATCGATTTGTAGGCATAGCGCCCCAGCAGCAGCCCGATGGGCAGCATCAGGACCGTCGCGATCAGCAAGCCGAACATGAAGGTGTAGACGATGCCGCTCTGTTCGTTGAACAGGCTCGGGCCGATCTTGATGCCCTGCACCAGCAGCGCACCGAGAATGATGGCATCGGGTGGCGTGCCGGGGATGCCGAGCACCAGCGTCGGGATGAAGCCCCCGCCGACGGTCGCGTTGTTCGACGCTTCGGTCGCGATGACGCCGTCGGGCTCTCCGGTGCCGAAGCGTTCGGGGTGTTTCGATGTCCGCCGCGCCTCGGAATAGGCGATCAGGCCCGCGATCGAGCCGCCGGCGCCGGGAAGGATGCCGACTGCGGTGCCGATCACCGAACTCCTGATCAGGTTGAACTTGCTCTTCCAGCTGATGCGCAACGCTTCGAGCAATCGGTAGCCGCGCTTGTCCTCGGCGATCGACAGGTGTGGCGCCCGGGTCGCCACGAGATCGATGACGACCGGAATGCAATACAGCCCGATCAGGGCCGACGTGATATCGATGCCGCCCAGCAGCATCTGTGTGTTCAGCGTGTAGCGCACGTCGCCACCGACGACGGCCACACCCACGGTCGACAACAAGAGCCCGATGCAACCCCCGATGAGGCCCTTGACGGTGTTGCCGGCCGACAGCGCCGAGATCAAGGTGAGACCGAAGACGGCCAGCCAGAAGTATTCGGACGGCCCGAACAGCAGGGCGATGTTGGCCAGTGGCGGTGCCAGCAGCAGCAGTGAAATGGCACCGACCAGGCCGCCCGTCACCGATGCGATGGTGGCCACGGTCACTGCCAGACCGCCATCGCCGCGCTTGGCCATCGGGTAACCGTCGAAGGTCGTCGCGATAGACGACGGTGTGCCCGGCGTATTGACGAGGATGGCGGAGAAGGAACCGCCGTAGATGGCGCCGGTGTAGATCGCCCCGAGGGCAATCAACCCCGACGCCGGGGCCATCGTGAAGGTGAACGGCGTCAGGATCGCCACGGCCATGGTCGCCGAGAGGCCGGGCAGGGCCCCGATGATCGTCCCCAGCACCACGCCGGCGACCGCGAGCACGAAATTCAGCGGGGTCAGGGCATCGATGAAGTAACCGAGGAGTTCCATGGCAGCGGCGCCCTTCGCTTACTGCTTCTTGATGCCGAGCTTGTCGGCCAGCGACGCGTATTCCTTCTTCTTTGCCGCCATGAAGGCGGGCATGCCCTTGTAGCCGACGTCCGTCAGGACAAAGCCGCCCTCTTCCATCCTCGCCTTGAAGCCCGGGTCGGCGTTGACGCTGCTGATGATGTCCGACACCTTCTGGCGAATGTCCTCGGGAGTGGATTTCGGAACCGACAACCCTCGATAGGCGCCGCCAACCAGATCAAAGCCCAGTTCACGGAAGGTCGGCACGTCAGGGAAGGCCGGCATCCGCTTCTCGGACGCAACGGCGAGCATGCGCATCTTGCCGGCATGGGCGATGCCCGACGGGGCGTAGTTGAAACCGGCAACGGTCTGCTTGCCGAGAATGGCGGTGACGGCCGGGCCGGTGCCGCTGAACGGGATGTAGGTCGTCTTGATGCCGGCGAGCTCGTCGAGCCGCACTTGCGCCAGCTGGTTCGAAGAGTTGGAACCCGATCCGCTGTAGGTCAACATCCCGGGTGACTTCTTCGCGAAGTCGATCAGGTCCTTGAGTGTCTTGAACGGGCTGTCGCTGTGGACGAAGATCGCGTCGGGTGTGTAGTGGAAGTAATTCACAGGTGTCAGCTCGTCGGTCTTGTAGCCGACGTCCTTTTGCATCGGCTGCAGCACGGTATGCGGCAGATTGATGCCCATGATCGTGTAGCCGTCGCCCGGCATCGAATTGAGCTGTGACCAGGCCTGTGCACCGCCGGCGCCGGCCATGTACTGGATGACGATCTCCACGCCGGACACCTTCTTGAACACCGCCTGCTGGAAGCGGGCCGAGATGTCGGACTCGCCGCCGGCGTTGAAGGGCAGGATGTAGTTGATCGACTTGCTGGGGTAGATCTGCGCCTGCGCCGCTCCCGTCATCGCCAGGCCGGCGGCCAGCGCCGACGCAACTGCGGCGGATGCGAGAAGTTGACGAAACTCTGATGAACGCATGCTTGTCTCCATTTGCGGTTTGGGATGAGGGGGCTGCTCGCGGTTCGAGCAGCC
Source organism: Burkholderiales bacterium (assembly GCA_038205425.1). Lineage (GTDB taxonomy): Bacteria > Pseudomonadota > Gammaproteobacteria > Burkholderiales > Burkholderiaceae_C > Rubrivivax. Next base: position 6,969 of record JBBRBW010000020.1, read on the forward strand.
TCAGGTGCGCCTCGAGCGTAGCGCCAATTGAAGAGGGCGGCGCCTCAAGCGGCCTTCAGACGGCTCTTGGCCGCAAGCAACTTGCAGACTGCGTCGGTCACTTGCGCCGTGGTCGCATTGCCGCCGAGATCACGTGTGTGCAGCGCGGGGTTCGCGGTGACCTGCTCGATGGCACTCATCACGCGCTTTGCGGCGTCCAGCTCGCCGAGGTGCTCCAGCAGCATCACGACGGACCAGAAGGTGCCGATCGGATTGGCCAGGCCCTTGCCCATGATGTCGAAGGCCGAACCGTGGATCGGTTCGAACATCGACGGGTAGCGGTGCTCCGGGTCGATGTTGCCGGTCGGTGCGATGCCCAGGCTGCCGGCGAGTGCGGCGGCCAGGTCGCTCAGGATGTCGGCGTGCAGGTTGGTCGCGACGATGGTGTCGAGCGTGGCCGGACGGTTGACCATGCGTGCCGTGGCGGCGTCGACCAGTTCCTTGTCCCAGGTGACATCCGGAAACTCCTTGGAGATCAGCTTTGCGATCTCGTCCCACATCACCATCGCGTGACGCTGCGCGTTGCTCTTGGTGACGACGGTCAACAGCTTGCGCGGGCGCGACTGTGCCAGCTTGAATGCAAACCGCATGATGCGTTCGACACCTGCGCGGGTCATGATCGACACGTCGGTGGCGGCCTCGATCGGGTGGCCCTGGTGCACACGTCCACCGACACCCGAGTACTCGCCCTCGGAGTTTTCACGCACGATGACCCAGTCCAGGTCGTTCGGGCCACAGCGCTTGAGCGGGCCGTCGATGCCAGGCAGGATGCGCGTGGGGCGGACATTGGCGTACTGGTCGAAGCCCTGGCAGATCTTCAGGCGCAGGCCCCAAAGCGTGATGTGGTCCGGGATGTGCGGGTCGCCGGCCGAGCCGAACAGGATCGCGTCCTTGTCGCGGATCGCGTTCAGGCCATCGTCCGGCATCATCACGCCGTGCTCGCGGTAGTAGTCGCCGCCCCAGCCGAAACTCTCGAAGTCGAACTTGAAGCAGCCGCTGGCAGCGGCGATCGCTTCCAGCACCTGCTGTCCCGCGGGCACGACCTCCTTGCCGATGCCGTCACCGGGGATGGTCGCGATGGAATAGGTCTTCATGACGTGTCTCGATGAATGATTGAGTGGCCCGATGGTGGACTGTAGGGACTGCACGGCCCCGTGTTCACTGCCAAAGTGAAGTCATTGTTTACCTTGATTCAACAGTCGGCCGCACCGTCGGGCGTACAGGCCGCGCCCATGCCCTCTGTGCAGCTCATGCCGCCAACGCCTGCATTTCACGGTAGAGATCCGCCTTGCCTTCGAAGCCGATGCCAGGCAGGTCGGGCAAGGTCACGTGACCGTCCTCGACCTTGACGCTGTCGGGGAAACCACCAAAGGGCTGGAACAGGTCGGGGTAGGACTCGTTGCCGCCAAGCCCCAGACCGGCTGCGATGTTCAGCGACATCTGATGCCCCCCGTGGGGGATGCAGCGGCTGGCTGACCAGCCGTGTGCCTTCAGCATGTCGAGCGTGCGCAGGTACTCGACGAGCCCGTAGCTCAGTGCACAGTCGAACTGCAGCCAGTCGCGATCGGGGCGCATGCCGCCGTAGCGGATCAGATTGCCGGCATCCTGCATCGAGAACAGGTTTTCGCCCGTCGCCATGGGGTTCCTGTAGCAGTTGCGCAGGGTCGCCTGCAGTTCGAAGTCGAGCGGGTCGCCCGGCTCTTCGTACCAGAACAGGTCGTACTGCGACAAGGCCTTGGCGTAGGCGATGGCGGTGTCCAGGTCGAAGCGGCCATTGGCGTCGACGCACAGCTTCTGGCCGTCCTGCAGCACCGAGAGGATGGCGTCGATGCGGCGCCGGTCTTCGTCCAGTGAGGCGCCGCCGATCTTCTTCTTCACGACCGTGTAGCCGCGGTCGATGTAGCTGCGCATCTCGTCCTTGAGCTTGGTGTGGTCCTGCCCGGGGTAGTAGTAGCCACCCGCGGCGTAGACGAAGATCCTTCGGTTGGGCTTGCCGCCACCGTAGCGGTCGGCAAGCAACTGGAAGAGCGGCTTGCCTTCGATCTTCGCCACGGCATCCCACACGGCCATGTCGATCGTGCCGATCGCCACCGACCGCTCACCGTGGCCGCCCGGCTTTTCGTTCGTGAACAGGGTCTGCCAGACCTTGTGCGGATCGAGGTTGGTGCCGTTTGCATCGGCCAGCGATTCCGGCGCGGCCTCGATGAGGCGCGGGATGAAGCGCTCGCGCATCAGCTGGCCCTGGCCGTAGCGGCCGTTGGAATTGAAGCCGAAGCCGACCACCGGCCTGCCGTCACGGATCACGTCGGTGATGACGGCCACGAGGCTCAGCGTCATCTTGCTAAAGTCGATGCAGGCATTGCGCATGGCTGAGCTGATGCGGATGGTCTTCTCGCGGATCTCGACGATCTTCATGAGTGCTCCGGTGGGGTTGCGGTCGATGACCCGGATGTTCGCCAGTGCGGGCCGTTCAGGCCCATACTGCTTTTGGCTCATTCCATGCGCGGGACGAACCGGACATGAACCTGATCTGGCTTGAAGACTTTCTGGCACTGGCCGCCACGGGCGGTTTTTCGCGCGCAGCGGTCGACCGGCACAGCTCGCAACCCGCCTTCAGCAGGCGAATCCGGGCCCTGGAAGAATGGGTCGGCGCCGATCTGATCGACAGAAGGACACAGCCGGTCAAGCTCACGGAGGCCGGCGAATGGTTCCAGGACGTGGCGGAAGAACTCGTCGCAAGGGTCGCGCGGATTCCCGGCGAAGCCAAGCGCGTTGCAGAGGCCAGTTCAGTCACGCTGCGCATTGCATCGACCCACGCGCTCTCCTTCACTTTCCTGCCTCGGTGGTTGCGGGGCCTTGAGTCGGGTACGCCGCTTGGGCCGGTGCAGTTGGTCTCTGACGTGCTCCAGCGTTGTGAGGCGCTGATGCTGCAGAGCAAGGTGCAATTCGTCTTGAGTCACGCGCACCCGGATGTTCGAGGGGCGCTGGACGGCAGGGGGCTGGCGTGGCTGCCCAGAACGCTCGTCGCGGACGACCTCGATGACGGGCGGCTCGTTGTAGCCGCGTCGAGTGATTAGAATGTTCCATTGCACATCCGGCTGTATCGCGAGCGCAACCTTCTCGGTCGGGCCGCGGAGTCGTTCTGGCAATCCGCCGCCGAGCGCTGAGATGGATCAGCCGTTCGAGACCGCGTACCCATGACCAGCGGCATTCAGCCAGCCGACCTGGGCTTCTTCTCGACGCTGGCAAGAGCCGGCAGCCTGAGTGCCGCGGCACGCGAGCTCGGCGTCACGACACCCGCGGTCAGTAAACACCTGGCGCTGATGGAGTCACGGGTCGGCATGTCGCTGGTGAACCGCACGACGCGGCGCATGAGCCTGACGCCCGAAGGCGAGGTGTACCTGGAGCATGCACGACGCATCCTCGGTGAGATCGAGGGCATGGAGCAGTTGCTGGGCGTGTCCAGGGCAACGCCGACGGGCCTGCTGCGGGTCAACGCGACTCTGGGTTTCGGGCGCAGTCATGTGGCGCCGCTGATCTCCCGCTTCGTTCGCAAGCATCCGCAGGTTGAAGTCCAGTTGCAGCTGTCGGTCAATCCGCCGCCACTGACGGACGACCTGTTCGACATCTGCATCCGCTTCGGCGCACCGCCGGATGCCCGCGTGATTGCGCGGCGCATCGCACCGAATCGTCGTCTGCTTTGCGCCGCGCCTGCCTACCTGGCCAAGCACGGCACACCGAAGACACCCAACGACCTGACGCGGCACAACTGCATCGGCATTCGGCAGGGCGAGGAGGCTTACGGGGTGTGGCGCCTGTCGGCCGGTCGTGGCAGGAACCAAATCACCGAGGCGGTCAAGACCCGTGGCAACCTCACCGCCAACGACGGGGAAATCGCCGTCAACTGGGCGCTGGACGGCCACGGCATCGTGATGCGCTCGGAGTGGGACATCGATCGGTATCTGAAGAATGGCCGGCTCGTTCAGGTGCTCCCGCAGTACCGCACGCCTGATGCGGACATACACGCCGTTTATCCGCAGCGGCATCAGTTGGCAGCGCGCGTCAGGGCCTTCGTCGACTTCGTGGCGCTGTCGTTCAATCAGCAGGCAGCAGGAGGCAAACCATAGGTCGATTCGCGCCGAACGTCTGCCGATCGGCGCCCGTCCCGACGGCAGTTCATGGCCGGCTCTTTGAGTAGCCGAACGGCGGCTGCCCGGCAACCTGGTTTCGGTGTTGGCTGCCGGCCGCCTGGTCGAAAAACTGAGTGGCTCGACTCGACCCATTGCGGTATTGCGGGTCGCGGGATTGCGTGCCCCAGAGCTGTCGTTCAACCGTGACACCTTTGAGGTCACCGGCTGCGGTGCGGACATGGCACCACAGCGCCGTCAGCCGCAGCACGAACTCCAGCGCCGAGGTGGCCAGGTGCGTGGTGACATCGCGTGAGCGTGAGCGTGACTCGAGTTTCAGCACGCCTTGCCCGGCGGCGTTGCATTGCTCGCATACGTTGGCCAGCGCCGGGCGGGTGACGTAGCGACACAACTGTTCAAGCGCTTGGCGGTCGTCCGCTGCGCCGCGCACGGCCGCGTGCAGGCTGAAACCCTGCATGTAGACCCACGTGGTCTGAATGAACTCCGCATCCCGCTGCATCAGGCCCAGGGGCGGGCCCGCTGCGGCTTGCGACGCCGTGCGCCGGCGTCAAAACACGTCGAGCATCGGGAAGGCATCGCTGCCGCCCACGCAGTTCCACAGCAGGCAGGCCAGGCCCAGGTCGCCGGTCCACAGTGCGTGGCGGCCCTGGCCGTAGTCGACCCGGTGCCGCTCGACCTGACCACAGCCGTGCATCGCCAGCGCGCGGGCGCGGTCGAGCCAGACCGGTTCGCGGTAGCGTCGCCACAGCTTGAGCATCGCAAAGCCGCTGCCCGCGGTGCCATGGCACAGGCTGGCGCCTTTGCTCAACGGTCCGGCGCGCCAGGTCAGCGCACCGGCCTGCAGCAGCAGTGTGTCCCACTCGGGCGTGCGCGGTGCGGCGGCCAGCCGGCAGACAATGCCCGGCGCGCCGTGGCAATCCTGCACCAGCGGCAGCCAATGGGCCGGGCGCTGGGGATTGATGCCGAGAAACCAGTTGGCGCCGCCGTCGGCGTGCCGTGCGGTGGCCTGCAGCGTCGCCAACGCGCGCTCGGCCACCAACGCCACTTGATCGGCCGGTAGCAGCGCCGCCGCCCGCAAGAAGGGGTAGACATTGCCGGCAAAACCATGACCGGCGCCGATGTAGCGCACCGGCGGGCGGCCGTACAGGTTCTGCACCCACAGCCAAGTTCCGGTATCGGGGTCGATCTCCATCTCGGCCTGCAGTGCATTGGCCGCCTCGCGCACCAGCGCGATCCAACGTGCCTCGCCGGTGGCCTCGGCCATGTGGATGGCGGCCAGCACCGTGCCGGGGTTGCCCCACAGCGCCTCGCGCGCAGGGTTGTGCAGGTTGCCTTGCACGGTGTCGAACAGGCGCTGGCCCAGGGCTTCGTTGGGCTGCAGTGTCCAGTGCAGCAGATCAAGCCCGGCATCACCAAACAGGTACGACGCGCTGCCGTGCTGGCCTTCGGCGAGCAGCGGCCGGTTGGCTTCCCGGAGTGTGGTGACAAAGGGCGTGAAATTCGGCAGCGCACCGATCGCCCCGCCCTGCTCGAGATGCCGCAGCGCCCAGATCACCCCGCCTGCGCCGAAGTACAGGTTGTGAAAACGGTCGATCGGCGGCTTGGGGTCGTCGAGCGGATGCGCGCGCCAGCCCAGGCCGGGCTCGTAGGCCGCCAGGGCCGCTTCGGCAATGCGCTGGATCGCCTCGCGGGCGGCGGCTTCGTCCCACGGCGGGGCCTGCAGCGGCTCGTGGCGCGTGGGGTCGAACAGGCCTGTCATCATGGTCGGAGGCTCCTGGCGAGCGGGCCGCCTTGGCGCCGCAATGGCCAGCCTAACCGATGCGCGCCGCGATCAGATCAGCGTCACGCCGGCCTTGAACATCCGCTCGATGACCGCTGCTTGCAGGCTCGTCGCGATGATCGTTCACTCGCCGCCAAGCTGCCCGCCGTGAGCGACGGTTGAGGCCGGGAACGACGCCGTTGGGCGGTCGGCTTCGCTGCCGCCCGTGATCAATGTCAGCTGACCGGCACTCAGTTCGAAACATCGCTGCCCGAGCAGCGAACTTGTGTCCAGCGCGGCGAACCGCTGAACCGCTGAACCGCTGAACCGCTGAACCGTGGACCGCCAGCACCTGCGCGGCCCGGTGGACTACGCCATCCCGCGACTTCGCATGAATGGTGTCTTCTCACCATGGCCGGGAGTCGACGTTCAAGTTCAGCCTGGCCTTTGCATTCGCCCCTGCCGCACGGATCTCGTCCAGAACCAGGCTCGCCGAGCAGGCCCTCGTTACGTTCCGCGCCGACCTAGCCACCCCGAAAGACATCGCCCTTCACCCCCCACAAGGCCGGCCCGGGCGGCGGTCACCGCCTTCCTCTGGCCGACTTGCCACAGGGCCTGAACCGCGGGGGTGAACATCGCGTCCTTGTTCGGCGCCGCGATCCCTATTTGATCTCACAACTTGCGCAGGTACGCCAGCAGCGCCGGCACCTCTGCATCGGTGAACGGCCGGTCGATGACCGGCGGCAGGACGCCCGGCCGCGTGGTCAGGATCGGCGCGGCAGGGTTCTGCACCTCGACGCGCTTGTAGAACTGCTTGTAGTGCTCCAGCATGTCCTCCAGCGTCGCCGCGCTGTTGTTGCCGAAGTACGGCGCGGTGCGGCTGATGCCGCGCAGCGGCGTGTTGTCGAACTTCTGCATGTCGCCCGGCCCGCCCGGGGCCGGAAAGCCGGTGAGCAGGAAGCGGCCCGGGTCGGAACTGGTCAGCCGCGTGACGCAGGGTGGTTGCGGTGCGGGGCCGCCGCAGGCCGGGTTCGGCGCGATGCCGTTGTTCGTGATCTGGTAGGTGCGTACGTTGGCCATCTGGCTGGGCGTGCAGGGCGCGAACGAGAAGCGCGGCGGCACGGCGGTATCGACCGGCCGGGGGCAGGCTGTCATGATGTCGTGGTAGCGCACGATGTTGGTGGCCGGCGCGCCCGCGATGCCCTGGACGATCGGCGCACTGGTGCTGGGATGACCACCCAGGTTGCCGTGGCATTGTCCGCAGGCGCGGTCGAAGATGGCCTTGCCGACCAGCTCGGTGGCGTCGAGCACCGGGTCGGGGTCGGGCAGCGGCGTCGTGCCGGCTGCCATGGCGTCGGCCAGGCGCTTGACGCCGGCCGAACTGAATAGCGTCTTCTGAAATGCGGCCAGGTCGTCCAGGAAGCCCGCGCTCGGGTCCACGGTGGTCGCGGCGTGGTTCTTCAGCGCACTCAGCGCCTGGTTTTGCAGCGTGTCGATGCTTGCATCGATCTGATAGCCGCCGCGCGGGTTGGGGCCTCGCGCCCAGGCCGGCAGCGCGCCGTCGGGACCGGTGATCTTGACATCGAGCACCGAGGGCACGGCGCGCCAGACATCGGCGACGGTCTCGGCGGTGGGCCGGGCCGACGCCGGGCACGGCACGGCGGCGCCACAGTCGAGCAGCTTCACGTTGGGTGGCAGGGGGACCGTCACGCGCACCAGGCCGTTCTGCGTCAGGTTGGTGTAGTCGCTGGCCGCGTTGCCCTTGCTGCGAAAGTCGTTGGCGTCGATCGGGCGGAAGAGTGGATCGTCCACCCCCGACGCGCGCATGCCGGCCAGGCGCGCCTGCGCCGAAGCGGGCGTCAGCTGGAAGCTGTCGGCCGGCATGTGGCAGTCGGAACAGGCCCGCCCGTTGCCGCCCAGGCCGGCCAGCGTGCGGTCGTTGAAACTGGCCTCGCCGCGACAGACCGCCGGGTCGCGGTCGCACGATGAGTTGCCCCCGCCGCAGGCGGTCACCAGCAGGGCAGCGGCCATCCGCCCCAGGATGTTGCGGGTTGGCCTGAGTCTGGAAGTTGTCATGGTGGCGGCGCCGGGTTGACCGGGTAGAGGGTTGGACCGGCCGCGAGATGCAGACCGGTGAACCGACGATGGCGCCGACCCCGCTGCGAGTCGTTGGCAGCGGACTGAAAGATCCCGGAAAAACGCTGAACGCCGGGTGTTTGCCTGGGGAAGCCGGCTCGAGCAGGCTGCGCGCCGAAGCGCGCGCCTCAGTTCACCGACAGACCCGGCCCGTATCGATCCAGCCCCAGCTTGTGCATCAACGCCACGAAACGCGGCTCCTGGCGCAAGCCGGCCCAGCGCGGGTCGTCCTTCAGATAGATCAGCCGGGTGTCGCGGACGACGTACGCTTGCTCCAGCGCAGCCAGCGCCGGCGCCACCTCGCCCAGCGCCGCGTGCACTGTGGCAAGCGAGGTCGGAGGCACATGACGCGTCCCGGCCAGGGCCCGCAATTGGTTCAGGATCGCACGCGCCTCGTCACGCTGGCCCAGTCGCGCCAGGTGCATGGCCAGCAGGGACGGCGCGCGCGTGCTGCCATCGGCCAGCGCCACCGCACGTCGCAGTGCCTGGATGCCGGGGCCCGGCTGCTGCTCGGCCAGCAACAGCACACCGAGCGTCAGGTGGGCGAGCCAGAAATTGGGGGCAATGTCGAACGCGCGGTCCAGCCGCGCCCGAGCCTGCGCCAGCGCCCCGCTGTCGAGCAGGTAGGTTGCCTCTGCCGTGTTGTAGACCGGCGACATCGGGTCGAGCTGCCGCGCCAGGCGAAGGTGGGTGAAGCCTTCATCTTGCCGGTCCTGGGTCAGCAACAACACCGACAGCCCATGGTGCGCCGCCGCCACGTTGGCGTTGAGCGTCAACGCGCGGCGGAACGCGGCCTCGGCAGCGCGCCAGTTGAAGTCGAACCAGTACAGCCTGAAGCCGAGTTCGGCGTGGGCCTGCGCCAGGTCGGGGGCAAGGGCGAGTGCGCGATGCACCGCGAGCTTGGCGGGCTCGAACACGTCGGCCGGCAGCGCGTCGACACCAAAAAGGTGGCGGCGGTGGGTGTGGGCCAACCCCACCCAGGCCAGCGCATAGTCGGGGTCAACCGACAGCGCCTGGTTGAACAGTGCGACGCTCTTTTGCAGGCCGTCGGCACGCATGCCCTCCGAATGGCGGGAGGCTGCCATGTACAGCTGGTAGGCCTCCAGGTTGAGCGTGCCGCCGACATCGCCCAGCGACGCCTGCGTGCCGAAGCCGGCTTGCAGGGTGGCCGCCAGCGCCTGCATGACGCGTGTCGAGATCTGGTCCTGCACGTCGAACACGCCGGTGAACTTCTCATCGAAGCTGCCGCTCCAGGCGGCGACGCCATCGCTGGCGCGCAGCAGGCGCGCCGAAGCGCGAAGCTGGTCGCCGCGGCGCTGCAGCGAGCCGTCGACGATCCAGGTCACGTCGAGTTCGCGCGCTGCGCGCAGCGGGTCCTGGTCCTGCCCCGCATAACGCAGCACCGAGCCGATCGAGCGCACGGCCAGCCCGGGAACGGTCGACAGCCGCGCGATCAGGCTGTCGGCCATGCCCACCTCCAGCAGTTCGTCGCGGCCTTCGGCAAACAGGGGTTTGAAGGGCAGCACGGCCAGGGTGGCAGCCGGCGCCGCCAGCCCGTCGGCGGGCGTGCGGCGCCAGGCCCACCAGCCCGCGCCTCCCAACAGCGCGGCGCTGCCGGCGGCCAAACCTGTCAGCAGGCGGCGACGGCCACCGGATTGATCGGACAACCGGCGTCCGCGGGACGTGGCGGGCGTCGACGCCGCCGCGGCCGATTCGCACGGCGCGGCAGGCGCAGGGGTGTTGGACGGCTCGAGGGGCGCTGCGTCGGAAGCCCCGAGCCACGGTGCGCCGGCGTGCGGCAGCGCGGTGACGGCGGCCACGAACCTGAAGCCTCGGCGCGGCACGGTCTGGATGTAACGGCTGCCTTGCACATCGTCGCCCAGGGCGCGCCGCAGGCCGGATATCACCTGGCTGAGGTTGTTCTCTTCGACCACGAGGCCGGGCCACAGCGCGAGCAGCAGCGTGTCCTTGTCGAGCAACTCGCCGGCGTGGTCGACGAAGAGCAGCAGGGCGTTGAACAGCCGGGGCGTCAGCAACAGCACCTTGCCGTCGCGGTACGTCACCCTTTGCTGCGATCGTTCCAGCAAAAAGTCGCCAAAAGCGAACTGCTCGGGCAGGGGCATGGAGCGGGCTGGGCCTTGTGGAGGAAACGTTTCCCGGCGATCCCAGGGCCAACGCTCGAACTGGGATTGTGCTTGGCATCAAGCGAGCGAATGGCGGGGCGCTTCTGGTCGATGCCGATGCGCGGCTGATCGTGCAGTCGGCCGGGCAGATCGTGCACACCGGGCCTATCCAACTGTCCCGCGGCTCGACGCTGCAGTCGATCAACGGCCTGCGTCTGGCACTCGGCGGCGTGCTCGAAAGCTTCGACAGCGCCACCGTCATCGGGCGCTTCCAGAACGACGGCGTGGTGGCCGCGTCGGCCACCGCCGGCGACCGGCTGAGCTTCAACGACGCCGTCAGCGGCAACGGCAACTTCAGTGGCAACGTGCGCTTCGACCAGGGCTGCAGCCCAGGCGGCAATGCGACGGCGCAAGTCAGCTTCGGCCAGCTGGGTTTGCTCAGCAGCACCACGTTGAACCTGGACATCGCAGGCCCCGGCGCGCTGGCCGGCGGCACCGGCTTCGATCAGCTCAACCTCCGCGGCGAAGCCTTGCTCGACGGCAGCCTGAACATCGCCTTTGCGCCCGGCTCCTTGGCGGCTGAGGGCCAGAGCTTTGTGCTCATGACCTGGGCCGGGTACAGCGGTGCATTCAACAGCGTGGTCGTCAACGGCCAGCGTCTGACTTGCACGGCGCGCTGGACTACAGCGCCAGCGAGTTGCGGCCGACGGTGGCCGTGGTGCCCGAGCCGGGCAGCTGGGCGATGCTGCTGGCGGGCCTGGCCAGTGTCGGGGCCACGTGGCGCGGCGCCGCTGCCAGGGCCTTGCGGCGCAGGCCTGAGCGATCTGCACAAGAGACTGCCGGCAGTGGGCAACGTGCAGCGCGCAGCGCATCTCCACGCCGTGCACGAACGCGCGCTGGCCACCACCGTCTTCCTGGCGCGGAAGCTGCAGCGCCCGCTTTTCCTGGACGGTGAGCCCGGCACCGGCAAGACCGCGATCGCCAAGACCCTGGCGGCGATGCCGGGGCGGTCGCTGATACGCCTGCAGTGCCACCTGCTTCGGGCCGCGCAGATCGTTGCCGCTCGTCGAACCCTTGCCCCCGACCAGGATAGCGAAACGGACGCGCAGCGCCTTCATCGAGGCGCACAAAGGCACCGCGCTGCCGGCGGCTGCATCGGTCGCCGAATCCGAGGCCAGCTGGAATACAGTCGGCCCTCAGTGGAAGCATTGCTGAACCCTGGCCGAGGTGGCTGCGTGATCCATGCGGCGGCCGCGCTATCAGGCCGGAGCCCCCAACAGCAACTCGCCCACCGCGGGCAGCTGCCACAGGCCGCTGCCGGACAATCGGGCGAACTGCACCGCATTGCCGGTGCCCAGCGGGCAGCAGGCCAAATCCATGGCCGTGGACACCAGTTGGGCCGTTTGCATGATGGCGCCCACCTCCTTCAGCACCAGGCCGTAGCCCAGGTCACCATAGGCGTCGCGCAGGCGTTCGTAGTCGCTGCACAGCACCAACAAGGCATGGGGCTGCGCCCGGCACTGGGCAGAGCCGGCGGCGTCGCGCATCAAGGCCCGGCCAGCCGCCGCGTCGCCGCCGACCAGGATCAGCGCATGGCCCACTGCATCGTAGGCATAGAGGCCGGCGTCCAGCCCGTTGACGCGGGCCGCCAGCAGGTACGCCTGCAAGGCATAGCATCCGCCGGCGCCGGGATAGGGGCGGTGCAGGTGGCCGTCGCTCGGCTGCGCGGCCAGCGTATGCCAGAGAAAGCGCTCCAGGTCCGCCAACGGCAGGCCACCGGCGCCATGTTCGCGCCGCGACCGGCGCGCCGCCAGGGTTCGCGCGAGCGAGGCAGGCAGGTCGTCCGGCCGGCCTTTCGCCAATGCCAGCCGCTGGCCCTGCGGCAATGGCGCAGGTTTGCCCGGCGCGGCCTGGCGCTTGCCCACTGGCGCAGGCCCAAAGCCACGACGGGTGCGACTGTGGAACAGCAGGTCCTGCACTGCCCAGGCCGGGCCGACAGAATCGGCCAGCAGGCCGCACCAGGACAACAGCTGCAACAGGGGCGGCACGAGGTCGGCTGCATCCGGCACCACCTGCCGGGCACGCGCCAGGCTGCATCCGCGGGCCAGTGCGTCCAGCAACCCCATCAGGCCCGGCTGGAGCAATTGCACGCAGGCCCAGGCTCCCGGGGCTTCCAGCGTCAGGCCGTCTGTACCCGGGTGCACCACCACACCGGCCGTCAAGGTCAGACGGCCACGCGGTGCATCCGTGGGAGGCGGCGCGTCGGGCGCCCTTCGGGGCTGCGCGCGCGCCCAGGGCCGCGCACCCAGTCGCAGCTCGCGCGCCAGCAGGCCCGCCTGGTCCAGTTGCAACAGAAGCGCCGCCGCAGGTTGTGCGCAAAGGCGCTCGAGCGATGCTTCGCTGATGTAGCGCGCCTGCAGCGCACGCCACGCCGCCGCCTGTCCTCGCGGCGCTTGCAGCGAGCAGGGCTTGGCCAGGCGGTAGGTCCAGTTCGCAGACTTCACCGGCGGGCATTCGCGTGAGTGGCGGTCCATCCGGCCGTACCGGCCCAGCCTGGGCTGCACGCAATCTGGCCGCCTGCCAGACCGACTTGCTGGGCTTTCTGCGCGATTTGTCGCAAGCGCATGGCAACGTCGCCGCCTTTGACCTGGGCCGTGCACGTTGTGTGCTGGTCAATGGCGCTCGCGAGGCGCGCGAGTTGCTGACCGAACACGAATACCGACTGCACAAACCGGAATTCCTGAAGGCATCGAACCGGGGCCATTGGGGCGACGGCCTGACCACGCTGGAAGGCCGGGCCTGGGCCGACCATCGACGGCAGCTGCAGCCCTCGTTCCGGGCCCTGGCCGTCGCGAAGCGGCTCGCGGTGGTGAATGCCTGCACCCACGACATGCTGGACCGGTGGCCGGCCGCGGGCCCGGTCGACCTGGCGCACGAACTGCGCGTGTTGACGGCGCGCATCGCGCTGCGCACGGTGCTGAGCGCCGACCTGCAAGGCTTCGGCTCGGGAACCATCCCCTTCGACGAAGCCTACGGCGAGGATTTTGCCGGCACCGGCAGCGGCGACCCCGATGCGCCCTGGGTCATGACACGCCCGCGCGCACCGCGCCGCATGGACACCGTACTCGGCCTGATCGACGCGCGCATCCTCGGCGGGCCGGGGCGCGAGGATGTGTTGTCTGACCTGGTTCACGCGCGCACTCCGCAAGGGCAGGCAATGGCCCGCGACGAGATCGTGGGCGAGGTGATCCAGATGCTATACGCCGGGCACCTGACCATCCCGTTCAGCCTGATCCATTTCTGGCGCGACCTGTCGCGCCATGGCCTGTGCGACACACTGGCACAAGAGGCCCGTACGCTGCCTGCAGCCGAGCCAACCAACCTCCACGCCCTGGCCGGAACGCAGGCGTTGGCGCTGCTGAAGGAAAGCCTGCGCCTGCACGCTCCTGCGCCAGTGCTCTACCGCGAAGTGGCCGAACCGTTCGAGATGTCGGGCCACCGCTTCGATACTGGCATGGCCGTTTGGGTCAGCCCCGCTCTGCTGCACCTGGACGCGCGCTACCACCCTGAGCCGCACCGGTTCAAACCGGAACGTTTCATGCCGGGGTACGCGGAGCGTACTGCGATGGTGGCCTTCTTCCCCTTTGGTGCAGGGCCACGCACCTGCATCGGCAGCCACCAGGCCCTTCAGCAGATGACGCTGACGGTGCTCACGATGGCGCAGCGCTACACGCTCAGGGAGGTGTCCGCTACATCCTCGGGTTTTTATGCGCGTGCCCTCCAGGATGTTGATTCAGAATGTCACTGAGGCCAAGCCGTCGTCTTGGGCTCACCAAAGACTACCCCTTGTAGGAGGAACCACCGATGCCAGCACCGACCAAGAAGGACTGGGGCCAGATCCACGCCAAGGCCTGGAAGGACGCCACGTTCCGCAAGCTTCTGGAGTCCGACCCCAAGAAGGCACTCGAACAGTACGGCGAGGAAGCCGGCAAGACCTTTGACAAGGTGGTGAAGATCGGTGCCAAGCCGAAGGGCGTCGCCGACGCAGACCTGGCCAAGCACGAAAGCGCCGTCGCGCCGCCGGCCTGCTGCTGAAGGCTGGCGTCCCGCATGGATTCGGACGCGGCGGCACGGCCCCGGTTCAAGTCCAGCGTCGAGCCCATCGTCGATGCCGACGATGGGCTCTTTTTGTTGTCCGAGGGCGGCTTCCTGCAACTGCCTGGCGCCTTGTTTTCAGAGCTGGCACCCCTTTTGACAGGCGAGCACACCGTCGAGGCGCTCTTCGAACAACTGGCCGAACGCCACGAACCAGGTGACATCCTCGCCGCCCTGGACTTGTTGGAGAAACGCCAGATGCTGGCCGACGACCTGGCGCGGTTGCCGCGACCGCAACGGGCCTGGTGGGAACGCTGCGGCGTCGGCCCGGCGCTAGCCCAGGTCCGGGTGCATCAGGCGACCGTGGACCTGCACGTGCTGGGTGGCATCGATGCCACGCCGCTGGTGCAGGCCCTGCAGCGCACCGGACTGGCCGTCAGTGATCGTGGGGAAACGGGCCCGTTGGCGCTCGTGATTGCGCCGGACGGACTGCACCGCGACCTGGCCGCCATCAACGCGCGGGCCCTGGCGCTGCGCCAGCCCTGGTTGCTCGTGCAACCCCTGGGTCTTGTGACCTGGCTGGGGCCGGCCTTCGTGCCGGGTCACACCGGGTGCTGGGAGTGCCTGGCCCACCGCTTGCGCTGGCACCGGCGTCTGGAATGCCACCTGGCGGGCAGTCATGCCGAGCCTCTGGCGATGCGTGCCTACCAGGCGCATAACGAAGGCAGCATGCGGGCCGTGTTCGAGGAGGCGGCTTCTGCAGCACTGCGCTGGGTAGGTACCCAGGACCCGGGCAGCCTGACCGGCCAGTTGCTGGCCACCGACGCACTGACCCATGAGCGCAGCCGCCACACCCTGGTGCGCCGCCCACAGTGCCCGGCCTGTGGTGAGCCCTTGCGCCAGCGCTCACGGCCTTTCGAACTGCAATCGCGAGCGAAGTCCGGCGCCCGCGACGGAGGCCACCGCGCAGTCGAGGCCGCCATGGTCGCCGCCCAACTGGAGCGTCACGTCAGCCCCATCACCGGCCTGGTGGCGAGCGTGGTGCCGGGAGAGCGCACTGCGTTACCGGGCCAGCAGCACGCCCACCTCGTGGCCACCTTTGCGGCCGACCACAACTTTTCCGACATGGCCGATCGCCGGTTCTTCCTGCGCGAAGGACTGCGCCGGCGCAGTGGCGGCAAAGGCCGGACGGCGGCGCAGGCCCGCACCAGCGCCGTGGCGGAGTCGTTGGAGCGCTACAGCGGCGTCTTCGACGGCAGCGAACCGCGCGTTCGCGCCAACGCGCGGCAACTGGGTGCCGCCGCGCTGCACCCCAACCGGGTGCTGGCCTACAGCGCGCGCCAATATGCCGAACGCGAACAGGCGAACCGGCGGGCGCACAAGGCGCACTGGGTGCCCGTGCCGTTCCGCGACGACGCCATCATCGAATGGACACCCTTATGGTCACTCACCCGGCAGCGGGAGTTGCACCTGCCCACGTCGCAATGCTATTTCGGCTATTCGAGCGAGGATCCCCTCTTTGCGCGGGCGGATTCCAACGGTTGTGCAGCGGGCGCAGTGCCCGAGGAAGCCGTGCTGCAGGGTCTGCTGGAACTGATCGAACGTGATGCAGTCGCTCTGTGGTGGTACAGCCGGGCCCGCCGCCGCGGTGTCGATCTGTCCGCATGCAACGATCCCTACGTGGATGCGCTGCTCGCGCACTATCGATCGCTCCAGCGCAGCCTGTGGGTGCTGGAGTTGCACAGTGATCTGGGGGTACCGACCTTCGCGGCACTTTCTGCCCGCATCGACCAAACGCAGCAGGACATCCTGTACGGGTTCGGCGCTCACCTGGACCCGTCCATTGCCCTGTCGCGCGCGCTGACCGAACTGGGCCAGTCGCTGGACGCAGTGCCGCTGGCTGGCGGCCCGCCTGGGACCCAGACCTACCGCGGCAGCGCCGAAGCGGTGCAATGGTGGCGCACGGCCACGGTGCAAAACCAGCCCTACCTGGCACCCTCGCACGATGAACCCGAGGCACGACTGACCGAATTGCGAGACCTGTCCACGCAACGCATCGACAGCGACGTGGAGTTCCTCGTGCGGCGCCTGGCCGAGGCGGACATTGAAGTGCTGGTGCTGGACCAGACGCGGCCCGATGTGGGCCTGCCGGTGGTGCGGGTCGTGGCGCCTGGCCTGCGCCACTTCTGGGCCCGCTTCGGACCAGGGCGTCTGTACGACGTTCCGGTCCGGCAAGGCTGGGTGAACCGACCGTTGGACGAGTCGGATTTGAACCCGTTCGTCATCCAATTCTGAACAGCAACCGGAGGATCTCTTCCATGGCAAGCACCGGATTTTTCGACTTCCAGGCTCCTTTCGACATCATGGTCGGTCTGTGGAACGGCATGACCACCACCTACGACGAGCACGGCCACTACCAGAACTCGGTGGCCAGCCTGGTCCGGGTCAGCTGGGTTCGCAAGGGCAAAACCTTGAACTACGAGCAGCAGGAACTCGCCAACCTGGACGAGGTGCTGAAGGGCAACCCGAACAAGGAAGTCCTGGGCCGCATCATCAGCCATGACTTCAACATGGCGGTGACAGGCAAGGCGTGCCGGAGCACCACCACGAACCGGGAGAAGATGTCCATGAAGGGCGTGGAGACACGGCCGGGCACCTACCTCTTCCACCTGGCCTTTCCCGAAGGCGACTACTACAACAACCAGTACTTCTCGGGGCCCAACGAGCGCAACATCATCGGCCCCTTCGTGGCTGCGAGCGGCGGGCGCGAATTCAGCTTCGTGGTGACGCAGACCTTTACGCGCATCTCTTACGACCCGCAGTTCGACGTCGAGAGCCGCAAGGCCGATGCCAAGAGCGGGCGCCGCAAGTGAGCCCGCGATGAGGCACGCAGTGGTCATCGGCGGCGGCATCGGCGGCCTGCTCGCCGCGCATGCGCTGGCGCCGCGGTTCGAGCGCATCACCGTGCTCGAGCGCCACCGCTACCCGGGTCCGGCCAGCAACGAGGCTCCCGCTGCCCGGCGTGGCGTGCCGCAGAGCCGCTGCCTGCACCTGCTGACCGCCGCCGGCGCCGCCGCGTTCGACGGCCTGGCGCCGGGGTGGCGACAGGAACTGCTGGCCCGCGGCGCGACGCCCTTCGACGCCGGCGCCGATGCCGCGATGCGCGTGGCCTCGGGCTGGCTGCCGCGAGTGCCGTCGGGCATCACGATGTACGCCTGTTCGCGCAGCCTGCTCGAGGGTGTGCTGCGTGATGGCCTCGCCGCCTGCCCACAGGTCCGGCTGCGCGAGGGCGCGCGGGTGCTCGGACTGCTCGCCGAAGGGGATGGTGTCGCCGGCGTGGCACTCGCAGTGCCCGGACGGCAAACCGCCGATGCTGTGCGCGCAGACCTCGTTGTCGATGCCAGCGGCGCCGCGTCCGCACTGCCCGACTGGCTGGCCAGCCTGCCGGGCACACCGCGGGCCCCGCTGCGGGAGACCGCGGTGGCGTCGGGCCGCCAATACGTCTCGCGCTGGGTTCGGCTCGCACCGACCGACGCGCCGGACTGGCACTGCCTGTCGATCGCACCCTCGGCGGCCACGTCCCTTTGCTCGGCCATGTTGCTGCGGGCGGAGGACGGCTTCTGGGGGCTCGTACTGCTCGCGCCGGACGGCTGGCCGCTGCCGCATGACGATGAGACCGTGCTCGATTTCGCCAAGTCGCTCGGGGATGGCGAACTCGGCGCCGTACTGCAGCGCGCGAAGCCAGCCTCGCCGATCCACCGGCATGGCGCCACGTCGAGCCGTTGGCGCCACTACGAAGCACTGACGGCATGGCCGCGCGGGCTGGTGGCCATTGGCGATTCGGCCTGCATGCTCGACCCATACCATGGTCTGGGCATGACGGCCACGGCACGCGGCGTTTCCGCCCTCGCAAGGCGGCTCGACTCCGGCGACGCGCAGACCGACCGACGGGCCGACGGTGCAGCATTTCAGCGCGAACTGGCCGCACTCAATGCCGAACCCTGGCAGATGGCAACCGGTCACCGGCCGGATGGGCGAGCGCTGCCGGCCGACGCCAGGCACCGGTTGTACGACCGCGCGCCGTCGGATCACAATCTGGCGCATGCCTTGCTTGCGGTGCGGCAGATGCTGCGTTCGGCGGATTCACTGAAAGAGGTCTGCAGGGTATGAAGATCACGATCCTGGGCGGCGGCACTGCGGGTTTCATCGCGGCTGCACACCTGAGCCGCGACTTACCCGATGCCGAGTTGCTGCATGTCTACGACTCGCACCTCCCGACCATCGGCGTCGGCGAAGGCACGACGCCACGCTTCCCGGTCTGGTTCCACGAGGTCACCGGCCTCGGTTTCCCGGAACTGGCAGAACGCTGCGGTGCCACGCTCAAACGCGGCACGCTGTTCGACGGCTGGGGCCCCGACGGCGAGCCGTTCCTGAACCGCTTCCATCCGACTCGGCTGGTCGGCTACCACTTCGACGCCAGCAAGGTGGTGGAGGTGCTGGGCGAGCACGTGCGCGCCGAGCACGTCGACGGCCGGGTCGATGAGGTGCGCACATTGGCCACAGGCGTCGAGATCCGCATGGCTGACGGCGGCACGCGCCGCAGTGACTACCTGTTCGACGCACGCGGCTTCCCGAAAGCGTCGAACTCCACGGCCGGCGCGCCGCACGAACTGATCCGCCTCGACTGGGTGCCGACGGGGCGCGCCATCCTGCGCTGGCTGCCGCCGGGCCGTCTCTCGGGGGCCACACGTGCGGCCGCGCGGCCGCACGGCTGGATCTTCCACATTCCGCTGGCCCACGCCACGTCCACTGGCTACATCTTCAACCCGCGCATCAGTACCGACGCCGAGGTCGAGGCCGACTACGACGCCTTCCTGGCCGAGGAAGGGGTCGAAGGCTGGACGCACCGCGGCCAGCTCGACTTCCCGAACTTCATGCGCCGCCGCGTCTTCGACGGGCGCGTGTTCCACCTCGGCAACTCGGCCTCGTTCCTGGAGCCGCTGGAAGCCACCGCGATCGGCACCACGATCGTCGAGATCCGTGCCGCGGCGCACTGGATCCGCGAGCACGGCCCGGCCGGCGCCGCCGACCGCCGCGAGGTGGATGAGTTCAACGGCTCGATGCAGTCGTTCATCTGCCGCAATTCCCTGTTCATCGCCTGGCACTACACCCGTGGTTCGCGCTGGGACACGCCGTTCTGGCGTTACGCCGCCCAGGGGCTGGAGCGCGCCGGCCGCAGCGACGCCGCGCACCACCACCTCGCAGCGATGGACGAGTTCGTCGCCGCCGGGCGCCGGCTGCCGGGGCACGCGTTGTCGCGCTACGACGACGAGGCGGGCTGGGAGCGGGACATCTTTCCGCTGCTCAGCGTTTATCGCCCCTACGGCAACTTCTCCGAACTGAACTTTGCGCAGGTCGGTCATGGCATCGGCTGCTACAAAAAGACTTCTCGAGCCGCCCCGGCCGCCCGGCGCCGTGGGGCGACGGCGCTCGCAACGGGTCCCTGAATCATGTCCTTCATTCGTGGCTTCCAGGTCCGCAAGCGGATCTTTGAAAGCAAGAATTCCCTGGTGTTCCTGGCGGAACGGGAGAGCGATGGTCTCCCGGTCGTGCTGAAGATCCTCAAGAACGACTATCCGTCTCAATCCGAACTGGCCCGCTACCGGCGCGAGTTCGAGATCACCCGCAGCCTGGACCTGCCAGGCGTGATCCGCAGCCTGGAGCTGCACCGGCACGAGAAGACGCTGCTGATCGCGTTTGAGGATTTCGGTGGCATGTCCGTCGCCGAGTTGCTGCGCGAACGCAAGCTCTCGCTGGACGAATTCCTGGACACGGCGATCCAGGTCACCACCGCGCTTGGCCAGGTGCACCATGCGCAGATCATCCACAAGGACCTCAGCCCGGCGAACCTGGTCCTCAATCCAGGGACCGGCGAGGTCAAGCTGATCGACTTCGGGCTCGCGACGCGCTTCACTCTGGAGCGCCCGGTGCTGCGCAGCGCGGAAGTGCTGGAAGGCACTCTCGACTACATGTCACCCGAGCAGACCGGGCGCATGAACCGCTCGCTCGACTACCGCAGCGACTTCTATTCGCTGGGTGCCAGCTTCTACGAGATGCTGACCGGGCGTCGCCCGTTCGAGGCCGACGACGATGTCGCGCTGGTGCACTGCCACCTTGCGCGCGACCCGGTACCGCCGCATCGCGTCAACGCCGACGTGCCGCTGGCGCTGTCGAAAATCGTCAGCAAACTGATGGCGAAGAAGGCCGAGGACCGTTACCAGAGCGCGGCGGGCATCGTCGCCGACCTGGAAACCGTGCGCGGGCGCGCGGGTCTGGAACGCTTCGAGCCCGGCCGCAACGACCACTCCAACCGCTTCCAGATTCCCGAGCGGCTGTACGGGCGCGAGGACGAGGTCGAGCGGCTGCTCGAGGCCTTCGAACGCACGCGGCGGGGCCGCGCCGAGTTGATGCTCGTCGCCGGGTACTCGGGCGTCGGCAAGACGGCTCTCGTGCACGAGGTGCACAAGCCGATCACCCGAGCCCGTGGCTACTTCATCGCGGGCAAGTTCGACCAGTTGCAGCGCAACGTCCCCTACTCCGGTCTTGTCGCCGCCTGCCGCGACCTCGTGCGGCAGATGGCGACCGAGAGCGCGGAGCGCCTGGCTGGCTGGCGCAAGAGCCTGAACGAGGCGCTGGCCCCGAACGGCCAAGTGATTCTCGAGGCACTGCCCGACCTCGAACTGGTGATCGGCCCGCAGCCGCCGGTATCCGAACTCGGCCCGGCCGAGGCGGCGAACCGCTTCAACCGCGCAATCGGCCAGTTCATCAGGGCGCTCTGCGCGAAAGACAACGTCATCGTCCTCTTCCTCGACGACCTGCAGTGGGCCGACTCCGCTTCGCTGGCGCTGCTGCGCCTGGTGCTCACCGACGACGGCATCCAGCGCCTGTTCGTGATCGGGGCCTACCGGGACAACGAGGTCGATGCGATGCATGCCCTCACGCTCACGCTACGCGCGTTACGCGAAGGCGGCGGCGTCGTCAGCAGCCTGATGCTGGCGCCGCTGGGCATGGCGTCGGTGGCCAAGCTGCTCGGCGATACATTCAGCTCGGACGCTTCCGAGGTCACCGCGCTGGCCCGGTTGGTGGTGCAGAAGACCCAGGGCAATCCGCTCTTCGTGCGCCAGTTCCTGCTCACGCTTCACGAGCAGGGCCTCATCCGGCAGACAGCGGCGGCGCCGGGAGAGCGTGCGCGCTGGACCTGGGATCTGCGCGCGATCAAGGCTGCCGACATCACCGACAACGTCGTCGATCTGCTGCTGGGCAAGCTGCGGCGTCTTGCGCCCGAGACGCAGGAGGCGCTGCGCCTCGCGGCCTGCGTTGGCAACCGCTTCGACCTCGAGACTCTCGCGCTGATCCAGAGGTCCACGCCCGAGGCGATCTTCGGCAGCCTGCGCCCGGCCGTGGCGGAGGGCTTCATTCGCCCGCTGTCCGAACTCGAGGCCAGCGATGCCGAGGACCTGCTGTCTCCACTGGTGGTGCGCGAGTTCGGCTTCCAGCACGACCGCGTGCAGCAGGCGGCGTACGGCTTGATAGCCGACGAGGTTCACGGCGAGATCCACCTCGCCATCGGCCGCAAACTGCAGTCCACATTGCCGCCCGAGGCACTGAGGGAGCGCGTGTTCGAGGTCGCAGACCAACTCAACCTGGGGCGCATGCACATCTGCGCCGTCGAGGAGCGGTTCGTGCTGGCGCGGCTGAACCTCGAGGCGTCCCGCAAGGCCAGCGACGCGTCGGCCTATGCCGCGGCGCTGTCCTACGCCCGCATCGCGCAGCAGCTCCTGGGCCACGCAGGCTGGGCATCACATTACGAACTCACGCTCGAGGTCGCCCGCCTGCGCGCCGAACTGGAGTACCTCAACGGCAACTTCGACCGCTGCAGCGAGATCGTCGGTGTCACGCTGCAGCACGTGCGCACGGACCTCGAGAAGGCCGAGGTCTACTTCACCCGCATCGCGCAGAACACGCTGCTGACCCGCTACCAGGAAGCGCTGGACGCCGGGCGCGACGCACTCGCTCTGCTGGGCGTGGCGCTGCCGCTGGACAACATGCAGGAGGCCGGCCAGCAGGCACTGGGGCGCGTCGCGGCGCGGCTGGCCGGGCGCGACGTGGCCTCGCTGTACGACAACGCCGACGTGGACAGCCCCGAGATGGCGCTGGCGCAACGCTGCCTGCGTCACCTCACGATCACGGCGTTCCTGTCGAACCAGCAACTGTTCCCGCTCATCGTCGCGACTTCGGTGGAACTGTCGCTGGAACACGGCAATGCGCCAGAGTCTGCCTTGTCGTTCTCGAACTACGGTCTGATCCTCGGCGCCTTCATGGGCCGCTACCGCGACGGCCTGGAGCTCGGCCGCCTCGCGCTGCGACTTTGCGACCGCTTCCACGGCCGCGCGCCGACCGCCACCGTCTGTCTGGTGATGGGCTCGGAGCTGATGCCCTGGGTGCAGCCGGCCCACCAGTCTCTGCCCGTACTTGAGCGCGGTTACCGCGAGGCGATGGACTCGGGCGACATCCTGTGGGCCGGTTACCTCGTGCTGTACCGCGTGCTGATCGATGCGTTCAGCGGCAAGCGCATCGACGAGGTGCTCGAAGGCATCTCGGACCAGCTCGGGTTCACGACGCGAACGCAGAACCACGGCCCGGGCGCGGGCATCCTGGCGCACCAGATCGTGCTGTCGACGCTGGCCGGGCGCACAAAATCGAGTTCCGACTTCGCCGGCGGCGGCGTCGACGAGGCCACCTTCCTGCGTTCCTGCGAGGACAGCAAGCTGGCGATGGCGACCTGTCTGTACAAGATTCTCAAGGCCCAGGCGTTGTACCTCTTCGGCCGGCCGCAGCAGGCGCTGGACGCGACGCTCCAGGTGCAGGGCTTGCTGGCCTACGTGGTCAACCATCCGAACCTGGCCGACCACCTGCTGTACCAGTCCCTTTCGTTGTGTGCGCTGTGGGACGGGACCTCGGACGACCGGCGCCTGGAGGTCATGGGAACGCTGCGCGCCAACCTGGCCCAGCTGACCCTGTGGTCGGAATCCTGCCCTGACAACTACCTGGCCAAGCGCCTGATGGTCGAGGCCGAGATCGCACGCATCGTCGAGGACGATGCCGAGGCTGCCGACCTCTACGACAAGGCGATCGACGCCGCTCACGAGTCGCAATTCGTACACGACGAGGCACTGGCGAACGAACTGGCCGCCCGCTTCGTCATGGAGCGCAGGCCGAAGGCGCGGGTCGGCGCGATGTACCTGCGCGACGCGCGCTATGCCTACCACCTGTGGGGCGCGCACCGCAAGGTCGAGGAGCTCGAGCTCGAATTTCCGCAGTTGCTGACCGAATACCGCGATGTGCGCCCTGGCGCCGGCGCCACGGCCGAGACCAAGACCGGCGAGACCTTGCAGACCACTACGACGCGCTCGCACGGCGCAAGTCTGGACCTGGACACGCTGATCAAGGCCGGCCAGGCGATCTCCGGCGAGGTGAACTTCGGCCGCCTGCTGGACCGGTTGCTCGGCATCCTGATGGAGAACGCCGGTGCACAGCGCGGGGTCTTCGTGCTTGCGCGGGACGGCGAGTTGTTTGTCGAGGCCGAGGGCAGCATCGTCTCGCAGGAAATATCGGTTCTGATGTCGATCCCCATCGAGTCGACTGCGGCCGGTGAGATGCTGCCGATTGGCGTCGTCCGCTTCGCGGCGCGCACGAAGGCGACCGTGGTCGTCGACGACGCGCAGCATGACGAACGTTTCATGCGCGACTCCTACGTCCAGAAGCGCGAGACGCGGTCACTGCTGTGCCAGCCGATCCTCAACCAGGGCGAATTGCTGGGCCTGGTGTACCTGGAGAACGATCTCGTGAGCGCCGCCTTCACGCCGGAGCGCACCCGACTGCTGGCGCTGCTGTCGGGGCAGATCGCCGTCTCGATCAAGAACGCCGAGCTGGTCGAAAACCTAGAGGAAAAGGTCCGCGAGCGCACCGAACAGCTCGAACTGCGATCCCGCTTCATCGAGCAGACCTTCGGCCGTTACCTGTCCAGCGAAATCGCCGACAACCTTCTGAAATCGGCCGAAGCGCTGGACTTCGGCGGCCAGAAGCGTGTCGTCACCGTGCTGATGTCGGACCTGCGCGGGTTCTCTTCGCTGTCCGACAGCCTGCCGCCAGAGACCATCGTCAAGCTGCTGAACAACTACCTCAGCGAGATGACGACGGTGATACAGAAGTACAACGGCACGATCGACGAGTTCATCGGCGACGCGATCCTGACCATCTTCGGCGCACCGCTGCAACGCGCAGACGATGCCGACCGAGCGGTGGCCTGCGCGCTGGAGATGCAACTCGCGATGCCGCGCGTGAACGCCTGGAATGCCGCACAGGGGTTCCCGATGCTCGAGACGGGCATCGGCATCAACACCGGCGAGGTCGTTGCGGGCAATATCGGCTCGCGCAAGCGTGCCAAGTACGGCGTCGTCGGCAGCAACGTGAACCTGGCCGCGCGCATCGAGGGCTACACGACGGGTGGCCAGATCCTCATCGCCGATGCCACACGTCGGGCTGTGAAGGCGCCGCTGACGACACGCGGCGAGATGACGGTAGAGCCCAAGGGCCTCTCGACACCGATCACGCTTTATGACGTCGATGGTCTGGGCGGTACCCACGCGCTTGCGCTGCCCCTGGAGGATGCGCGGTGGGCCGAGGTCGAACCCCCGGTGCCTGTGAACTTCCGCTGGGTGACGCAGAAGGAGGTGGTGGGTCAGGTCCACGCCGGCAGTCTGGTGCGACTGTCGCGGCGCGAGGCCGAGATCCGCAGCGCGACGCGGCCGCCGCCGTTCACGGACATCAGCCTGCTGTTCGACGCTGGGGACGCAGCGCTGGCGCAGGGCGCGATCTACGGCAAGGTGATGGCGCGCGCCGGGACGGACGACACCTTCGTCCTGCGCTTCACCACCGTGAGCGCGGACGCGCGGCGATTCCTGGAGAGCCTGGAGCAGTTGTCCTGAGTACCGCCGCGCCGGACCGGGCTCGACGTGCCAGGATCGGGGCCAGTCGTCCAGGTCCGGTCGTGGAAGGAGACGGCATTGAGCTTCGGCACGACCTGGGATCAGGTGTGCCATGCCGTGGAATACGTCGTGCAGCGGGAACTGGAGCATCCCGAACTCGGGACGTTGCGCGCCATCGGCGTCGATGAGATGTAAGCCTCTCGGCGTGGCGTCTTGATCCTGCCGGCGACGGAATACAGCAGGGTGTCCACGAAAACTGAGGTGGACACGATGGAAGACGGCGAACGAGCATCACACCGGCCGCACAGTGCACCGTTGAAGGCGCAGGTTCTGGCCGAGTGCTCGCAGCAGGATATGACTGTGGCCAAGGTGGCGCTGGCGCATGGGCTTAACGCGAACCTCGTGCACAAGTGGCGACGCGCGGCCGAGGCGGCGACCGCGCAGCCGTCAGCGCTTGTCGACGCCACGGCCGTGAACATCCTCTGGCCCGTGCAGAGCGGCCGCGACTGCGCGGCCTGGCTGCGCGAGTGGCTGCGGTGTGATCAGCGTCGACGCCCTGTGGCTGGCGGTGCAGCCCATCGACATGCGCGCCTGAAAGTTCGGTGCCAAGACCGAAGCCATGAACGCCGAGCAGCGCAGCCTGTCCGAGGAGACACTGGCCGCCGACCAGGCCAGCCTCGAGGCCCAGCGCGCGCACCTGCAGCAGAGCGCCGCCGCCGGCGACACTGCACCAGACAAGGAGCCCCGCCGCCAGCCCAGCGCGAGCCACAACCGGCACACCTGCCGGGCGTGGAGCAGCGCATCGAGCCCGAGAGCACAAATTGCCCGACGCCAGAGTGCGGCCAACCGATGGTCCGCGTGGGCGAGGACATCAGCGAGCGGCTCGACATCGTGCCGGCGCAGTTCTTCGTGCAGCGCCAGATCCGCGGCAAGTGGGCCTGCCGCTGCTGCCAACTGATGGTGCAGGAGCCGGCCGCCCCCAGGCCGGCCAGACCGGATGCCGAACTGCGCGACAAGCGACTACCTCGGATGCTGCGGGGTGTCGGGCCCGGTTTCGCGACGCAGTTCAGCCAATTGCTCGGGGCTGATGCCCAGCAGCTGCGCGGCGGCGGTGGGGTCGCCGGTGTGGCGGTCGAGCGCGCTGAGCACGAGATGCCGGCCCGCCAGCGCCTGCACTTGCTGCAACAGTTCGGGCAGCGCCACCTTGCCCAGTTCATCGGCCAGCGCGGCTATGGCTTGCGCCAGTGCCGCAGCGCGGGCGTCGGCGGCCAGACTGTCGGTGAAGCAGGGCCGCAGCGTGAAGCCGACGTCGCCACCGCCCACGTCGGCCAGCAACGCGCCGGCCATGTCCAGCGGCAGGTGCGAAGCGTCTGGCCGGCGCAGCGCCACGCGCTGGTGCGGGGCCAGACCCTCGGCGCAGACGCGGTGCAGCACGGCCAACGCGCTGTCGGGCAGCCAGGTTTGCAGCGGCTGGCCGATCAGAGCGGCGACGTCCGTGGCCTGGGCCATTTGCACGAAGGCCAGATTGGCCTCGCGCACCCGGCCCTGGGAGTCGGTGATGACGATGCCTTCGGCCGTGCCGTCGACGTGCCGGGCCAGCGCCGAGCCGACGCCCAGTTGATCGTCCAGCGGGGGCTCGGCGCGGCGCAGGTGCAGCAGCACGAGGCTGCCGCCGGCCGCGCCGGGCGGGCGCGAGGCCACGAGGTCGACCGAGGTGTGCGAGCCCGCCAACCGCGCCAGCGCTTCGACGGGTTCGTTGCCGGCCAGGGCGCGTGCCAGCAGCGCCGCGACGGACGGGCGCGAGCGCGCGTCGAACTGCGTCGCAATTGCCTGCCCCGGTGCGGCGCCGCCGTCGGCTTGCAGCAGGCCCAGTGCGCTGGCGTTCAGCGCCAGCACACACTGGTCGCGCGCGTCGACAGTGAGCACGGCGTCGGTGGCCACCTGGTAGAGCAGGCGGTGGCGCACCTCGATGTGGCGCGCGCGCCAGTAGCTGAGTTCCAGCGCCTGCTGGGTTTCCAGGAATCGCTGCTGGATGGCGGCCATGCTGCGCAGGTCGCGGCCGACGGCCAGCACCGGCCCGCGCTCGCCCAGCCGCAGCGCGGTGTAGGCCACGGGCAGGTCGGCGCCGGGTTCGCTGGCCAGATTGACTTCGCGCCGCCGCGCCAGCCCACCCCGGGTGGCGTCGGCCAACAGGCTTTCGATCTTGCTTCGCGTGTCGCCGGTGACCGTTTCGGCCCAGTGCCGGCCCACCCACTGCTGCGCCGTCGCGCTCATCGGCGCGAGCTCGTCCTGGGCCACCGCGGTGACGATGCCGGCCTCGTCGATGACCAGCGCGATGTCGGATGACAGCGAGACGAAGGCGCGCGCCAAACCGGTAGCGCAACCGGAAAGGGCGCCCAGGTCGGCCGACGGGTTGTCGCGGCGACTCAAGTGGAAGTCCTTCCTTGGCGTGGTACGTATGGGTTGGGGTGGGGTCGACAGCGTGTTGATTGTAGGTCCGGCAGGTGCGCACCGGGGCCCCGCGGCGGCGGCTGCGGGGCCAGTGTGCAAGTGCCTTGACGCGCGTCGGGCGCGCGCCGTGTCATGCGTGCGTCAGACGCGCGCCAGCCCGAGCAGGTGGGCCATGTCCTTGAAGAAGATGCGCACATGGGCCATCGGCTTCTTGCGCACCAGCTCCTTGTTCATGTAGGACTCGAAGGTCAGCTGCTGCACGTCCTTGTCCTGGCAAATCTTGACGAAGCGCTCGCGGCGCTTTTCGCTGCTGTACCAGAAGCGCTGCATGATGCCCAGCACCCAGAACACGCGGCCGTGGGCCTTCATGAAGCGCTTGCGCGCCTGCGCCAGGGCGGCGGTCTTGCCGGTGCGCAGGAAGTCGTCGGCCGCATCGGCGGCCAGCCGGCCACCGTACAAGGCGTAGTAGATGCCCTCGCCCGAGGCCGGTGCCACGACGCCGGCGGCGTCGCCGGCGAGCACGACATTGCGGCCGTCGTCCCAGCACTTCAGCGGCTTCATCGGCAGCGGCGCGCCTTCGCGACGCACGGTCTCGAATCCGGCCATGCCGGCGCTGCGGCGCAGCGTGGCCGTGGCTGTGCGCAGCGAAAAGCCCTTGTCGGCGCTGCCGGTGCCGATGCTCAGCGTGTCGCCGTGCGGGAACACCCAGCCGTAGAAGTCGGGGCTGAGTTCGCCGCGGTAGTAGACGTCGCAGCGTGTGCCGTCGTAGCCGGTCGGCTTTTCGGCCGGAGCGCGCACGATCTCGTGGTACGCGAAGACGTACTCGGTGTCCTCGGCGCCCGGCACGCACTGCTGCGCGACCGCGGAACGCGCGCCGTCGGCTCCGATCACGCAGCGTGCGCGCACCGACGCGGCACGGCCTTCCTTCGGGCCGTCGTTTGTGCGCGAGCGGAAGTGCACCACGGCCATGCCGTCGTCGGTGCGTTCGATGCGCTCGAAGCTGCCGTTGACGCGCACCGCGCCGCTGCCGGCGGCGCGCTCGCGCAGCCATTCGTCGAAGTGCTCGCGGTCGACCATGCCGACAAAGCCGTTGTCGATCGGGATGTCGACCCGCTTGTCGCTGGGCGAGATCATGCGCGCCGAGCGTGCCTTGGCCACCAGCAGGTGGTCGGGGATGCTGAAGTCCTTGATCGCCCGCGGCGGGATGGCGCCACCGCAGGGCTTGATGCGGCCGGCACGGTCGAGCAACAGCACGCTGCGGCCCTTGTTGGCGAGGTCGTGTGCGGCGGTCGCGCCGGCCGGGCCGCCGCCGATGACGACGACGTCGTAGGACAGGGAAGTGTCAGTGCTGTTCATCGGTAACCTCCGGCCCACAGGGCGTTGGCGTCGGCGGCGCCGACCAGGGGAATGGCAAGCGCCGGCGGCGCCGTCACGGGGGTGGCGACCTGCGTGTGCGGGCCGCCCACCCGGGCGGCCAGCCAGGCGGCTGCCGCGAACATGCCGGCTTCGAGAAGGAAAACGGCGGCGTAGGCGCTGCCGGGGCTGCCGATGAGCCATCGCGCGACGTCGCTGGCCGCCGCGCCGAAGAGGCCGCCGACGGCAAAGCCGATGGCCTGCGCCGCGCCCCACAGGCCCATGCGCGTGCCTTCGCGCGGGCTGTGACCCGGTGTGTTGCTGCCGCCGGCCAAACTCATCATCGAGCCGATGGCGGCGATCGAGAACGCGCCGTTGGCCGCGCCCAGCAGGAAGACGTTGGCTCGCAGCGGCCAGTGCGGCGCCAGCGCGCCGGCCAGCGCCAGGCCCAGCAGCGCCAGCCCCGACGCGATGCAGCCGCCCACCGTCCACGCGCGCAGCGAACCCAGCCGCGCGCTGCCCACATGGCGGCCGGCCAGCGCGGCCAGCAGCATGCCCGTGAGCGTGCCGCCGTGCTGGACCCCAGAGAGTTGCGTCGACGCCCCCGGCGAGTAGCCAAACACGGCTCCGGCGAAGGGTTCGAGGATCAGATCCTGCGTGCTGCAGGCCAGCATCGAGACAAAAACGAAGACCGTGAAGCGGCGCGCGTCGGGCTCGGCCCAGACCTCGGCCAGCGCGGCCCTGAAGTCGACCGGGGCCTTGCGCTCGGGCGCCGTGCCGCGGGCCCGGCCCTCCAGGCCCCACAACGCGGCCACGGTCACCAGCACCGCCACCAGCGACACCACGCCCGAAACGACCACCAGGCGCTGCGGCGTGTAGGGGTCCAGCCACTGGCCAGCCAGCCCTGCGGTGACCGCGAAGCCGACGATCATCATCATCCACACCAGCGCGGCAGCCGGTGCGCGGCGGCTTTCGTCGACGCGCTTGGCCAGCAGCACCAGCAGCGAGGTGCCGCCGGCGCTGACGCCGATGCCGACCAGCGCAAAGCTCAGTACCGCCAGCGCGATGCCGGCGCTGCGGTCGGCCGCCATCCAGGTGGTGGCCACGGCCGCGCCGAAACCGCCGAGCGCCAGCACGGCGATGCCGCCCAGGATCCACGGCGAGCGCCGGCCGCCGACGTCGCTGCCGTAACCCATGCGCGGCCTGCTCAGCTGCACCGCATAGTGCAGCGCCACCAGCAGACCGGGAAGCAACGCGGGCAACGCAAGTTCGACGACCATGACGCGGTTCAGCGTCGAGGTGGTGAGCACCACCACCGCGCCCAGCATGGCCTGCACCAGGCCCAGGCGGGCGATGCCAAGCCAGCCCAGCGGCGTTGGCACACTGCTCACGTGCCAGCCTCTGCCATCCCGCGCAAGGCGAAGGCGCTGACCATCATGCCGGACACGAACAGCGGCACGCCGAAGCCGCTGTACCAGAGTGCGTGGCGCACCGGGTCGGACAGGAAGCGCTTCATCATCAGGCCCTGCCCGATGAGCAGGCCGACGATGCCCAGCGCGTGCGCCGGCTGGCCCCAGTGCAGCAACAGGCCCACGACCACGAACTGCGGCAGCGCCATGATCACGCAGGCGGCACGTGCCGCGCCGGGGACGCCCAGGCGCACCGGCAGCGAGCCGATGCCCATCTGCTCGTCGCCCTCGATGGCCTTGAAGTCGTTCAGTGTCATGATGCCGTGGGCACCGGCGCTGTACAGCAAGGCCAGCAGCAGCGACGCCATCGCCGGCGCTTGGCCGCCGGCCATCACGGCACCGCCGGTGACCCAGGCCAGACCTTCGTAGCAGATGCCGCAGGCCAGACAGCCCCACCAGCCGTTCTGCTTCAGGCGAAAGGGCGGCGCGCTGTAGGCCCAGGCCAGCAGCAGGCCCACGACCGCGGCGCCGAAGCCCCATGGGCCCAGCAGCGTCGACACCGCCAGCGAAAGCAGCGTCCAGATGATGGCGACGTAGAGGCCCCAGCGGCCCGGCATGCGGCCCGAGGGGATGGGGCGGTGCGGTTCGTTGATGGCGTCGACATGGCGGTCGAACCAGTCGTTGACAGCCTGGCTGGTGGCGCACACCAGCGGGCCGCTGAGCAGCACGCCGATGAGGATCAGCGCCCAGTTCCCGGCCAGCGGCACGCCCGAGGCGACGACACCGCAGGAAAACGCCCACATCGGCGGGAACCAGGTGACTGGTTTCAGCAACTCGGCGATGGCCGAAGGCGCGGGAAAGGTGGGCGGGGGCGCCTGGACTGTGGAGCTCATGAGTGCATATTGCACTTGACACTTCTAGTCGTCAACCTACGTTTACACCTGGACTTCCAGGTGTAGGGCCATGGCCTATTCGTCGCCGCCCAGGCTGCCCAAGCCGTAACGCCGCAGCTTGACGTACAGGCTCTGCCGCGACAGGCCCAGCAGCAGCGCCGCAGAGGCGCGGTTGTCGTGCGACATCTCCAGCGCCGTCTCGATGCACAGCTGCTCGATGAGGTCGGTGGTTTCCGAGACGATGTCCTTCAGCGGCGTGCGGCCGACCAGTTCGGCGAGTTCGCTGACCGAGCGTGTCATCGCGCGGCCGCTCTCGGCCTCGGGTTTGAGCCGGCGCTCGATGTCGCGGACGGCGAAGGCCAGCACCGTGTCGCCGCCGGGCGCGAGGTGCGCGGCCGAGATCTCGACCTCGATCTCGGTGCCGTACTCGCCGCGCAGCGCAGTCACGAAACGGCCCACGCTGCCGCGCTGGCGCAGGTTGGTGATGAGCACGCCGAGCTCGACGCCGGTGCGGCCGAGCCAGCGGTCGAGCGCCTGGCCGCGGGCCTGGTCTTCGGTGCTCAGCTCGGCCAGCGTCAGGAAGGCGCGGTTGGCCGAGAGCACGCGGCCGCCGTCGTCGCAGAACACCAGGCCGTCGGGCGAGTTCTGCACGAAAGCGGCGAGCGTGGTCTCCCAGGTGTGGGCGCTGGCGGCCGCGGCGCGGCGCCCGGCGCCGGCCTTGCTGGTGGCGCCGGGCGCGGCCACCGGGGCCAGGCGCACCAGCACGAGCACGGCGTCTTCCTGGCGGAACACCGAAGCCGAGACATTGACCTCGGACTGGCCCTCGGCCAGGCGGGCGCGCACGGCGTCCTTCCTGCCCACCGAACGCGCGGCGGCCAGCAGGTCATGCAGGCGTTCGCCGTGGGCGGCGTCGAAGAGCGCCGTCAGCGCCACGCCCACCAGCTTGGGCCGCGTGCTGCCGCACAGCGCACGCGCCGCCGGGTTGGCTTCCAGCACCTTCTGCGAGCTGCCGTCGACGATGAGCACGGCCTCCGAAGAGGTCTCAAGCAGGTGCCGGTAGCGCGTCTCGGCTTCGCGGGAGCGCCAGTAGTCGCGTTCCATCGCCTGCTGCGTGTCGATGAGGCGCCGCTGCATCGCCACCATGCCGCGAAGGTCGCGGCCGAAGGCCACGATGCGTGCCTTGCCCCGTTCCGCCCCGCGGCCGTCGCCCAGGCGCACCGCCGAGTACAGCAAGGGCAGATCGTCGCCGTCGGCCACGAGGTGGTTGACCTGGCGCGAGCGCCCGATCTCGGCGTCGGCGGCGGCCTGCGCGTCACGCAGCAGGGCCTCGACCTTCTGGCGGCTGTCGGGCGAAACCGTCTTGACCCAGGGCTGGCCTCGCCAGGCCAGCACGTTCGGGCTGGTGGCGTCCTCGTCGTGTGTGACGACGTCGAGGATGGTGCCATGCTGGTCCAGCACGAGCGCGATGTCGCTGGACGCCCGCATCAGGCGTGTTGCGCTCTTGGCGTCGATGGCGCCTAGAGAGGGCAGCTCGCCTGGGGGTCTAGGCATGGGCTTGGACTGTTAGTTCGAGTTGACAGTTTTGATTGTCAGCCAAAGTTTACAGCGCTGCCAAGCCCCTATTCTAAGTCTTTCGAATTCGCGCCTTGCTGAGCAGCCGTTCGGCGACGAGCGGCGCCTCCTTGCCGTTGCGCGCGGTGCCGTCGGCGCCGAGCTCGGTCGCCCATTCAGGGTGGGCCACGAAAGGCGGGCCGCCCACCAGCACGGCCAGAGCCGGGTTGCGTGAGCCTGCGCGCACGGCGGCGATGGTCTCGCGCAGCCAGGTCAGGCGCGCGTCGCTGCCGACCGAGAAGCCGATGATGTCGATCCACTCCTCGCGCACCAACTTCTGCGGGCTGGCGACAGCGCCGCCGACGCCGCCAATGACGTCCCAGCCGTCGCGACGGAAGAATTCGGCCACCATCGACAGACCGAAGCTGTGCTGTTCGTCGCGCGGCTGCACGAAGAGCGCTCGACGCCCGTTGGCGGGGTGTTCGATCTCGGTGCCGAAGGCCGGGCTGAGCTCGCGCAGCAGGCGCTGCAGGCGGCCCAGGGCCACCGTGACAGTGCTGAAGTCGCAACGGTCGTCGTCCCACATCTCGCCCAGGCGGCGTGCCGTGGGGCCGAACAGGTCGATGTACATCGACTCGATGGCCACGCCGCGCTCTCGCAGGGTGTCGAGCTTGGCCACGGCCTGGGCTTCGTCGGCGTGGATGATGAGCTGCACGAAGGCCTCGACGTCGGCCGCGACGGCGCCTGAACTGCCCGGTTGCGGGTTGGCCGCGGCGGGCCGGTGGGCCTGCACGAGGCGCGGAATCACGTCGCTCTCGATGGTGCGCGCCAGGCGCGCCAGCCGGTCCTTGGCGGCCACGCGGCCCGCGGCGGTGTCGGGCCAGACAGCGGCGGGTTCCTCGTTGGCCCATTCCTGTTCGCGCGCCTGCAAAACCGGGGCGGTTGAGCCCCAGGACGGATCACCTTGCATCGCTGTCTCCTACTACTGCGGCCATGAGAAGAAGGGCCTGCGGAGACCGGGTTCGCCTTGGTGCATGGCATGCGCCGGATGCGCGCAGGGCCTGTGCCTGCCAACGACCGGTGCGCATGCAAGTACCCCATTTCATCGGCTCGATTCCGACCAGGTCTTCGCTCACGTGGGACGGGGTTGTAAACCTCCTTCGACCGGGCGTCAAAGGAAGTATTTTGCTCAGTGTTTCCACTGAGTCGAGGGCCGCAAGGGGGGCGGGACGGGCTCGGCGCAGCGCGGATGGGCGTGGTCTGGCCGAGGGTGGAAGGGGGTATCCATAGTGTCAACTGCGATTTACGTCTACCTGGATTGACAGATGCGTTTCCAGCCCCTAGTCTCTGCTTCATGAATCGATCACAGCGGCCCGAACCGGCCCCCGGCGCAGCGGTACAGCGCCCCGCGCTGTACACCGCTGAACAGAGAGTACGGCGCGACCAGACGGTCTGGACGCTGGTGCAGGGCGTCCTGGCGCCGGTGCAGTTCCTGGTCTTCCTGGTCAGTGCCGTGCTGGTGCTGCGTTTCCTGGCCAGCGGCGAGGGCCTGATGGCCGCGACCGTGTCCGTGGTGGTGAAGACGCTGGTGCTCTACACGATCATGATCACCGGCTGCATCTGGGAGAAGGTGGTCTTCGACAAGTGGCTGTTCGCGAAGGCCTTCTTCTGGGAAGACGTGTTCAGCATGCTCGTGCTGGCGCTGCATTCCGCCTACCTGTGGGCGCTGTTCACCGGTGCACTGACACCCCGTGAACTGATGCTGCTGGCGCTGGCGGCCTATGCCGCCTACGTGATCAACGCCGCGCAGTTCATCTGGAAGCTGCGCCTGGCGCGGCTGGACGAGGCGGCGCGCCGCGCGACCGCGCCGCTGCAAGGGGTGGCGGCTTGAACGCCGTGATTCCGTTGCACGCCGAAGCCGGCGGTGGCTGCAGCACTGCCCCGGTGCTGAAGGAACGTGGCCAGCGCGAGGTGTTCTGCGGCCTGACCGGCATCGTCTGGCTGCACCGCAAGATCCAGGACGCGTTTTTCCTCGTCGTCGGTTCGCGCACCTGTGCCCACCTGATCCAGAGCGCGGCCGGCGTGATGATCTTCGCCGAGCCGCGTTTTGCCACCGCCATCATCGACGAGCGCGACCTCGCCGGGCTGGCCGACGCGCAGGACGAGCTCGACCGCGTCGTCACCCGCCTGCTCGAACGCCGCAAGGACATCCGCACGCTGTTTCTCGTCGGCTCTTGCCCGTCGGAAGTCATCAAGCTCGACCTTTCGCGCGCCGCGCAGCGCCTGAGCACCCGCTTCACGCCCCAGGTGCGGGTGCTGAACTACTCGGGCAGTGGCATCGAGACCACGTTCACGCAGGGCGAAGACGCCTGCCTCGCGTCGCTGGTGCCGGGTTTGCCCGTGCCGGCAGCAAACGCTGCCCCTTCGCTGGTGGTGGTGGGCGCACTGGCCGACGTCGTCGAAGACCAGTTCACGCGCTTGTTTGCGCAGATCGGTCTGCCGGCGGTGGCTTTCCTGCCGGCGCGCCGCAGCGACGCCATGCCGGCCGTCGGCCCGAACACACGCTACCTGCTGGCCCAGCCCTTCCTGGCCGACACCGCGCGGCTGCTGGACGCGCGCGGCGCCCAGCGCATCGTCGCACCCTTCCCGCTGGGCGCCGAAGGCACCTTGAGCTGGCTGCAGGCGGCGGCGGCGGCCTTCGGCATCGGCGCCGACAAGGTCGAGCAGGCGACGGCGGCGCCCCGTGCCCGCGCGCAGGCAGCCCTGGCCCGCCACCGCGCCGCGCTGCAAGGCAAACGCATCTTCTTCTTCCCCGATTCGCAGCTTGAAATCCCGCTCGCGCGCTTCCTGTCGCGTGAACTGGGCATGCAGCTCACCGAAGTCGGCACGCCCTACCTGCACCGCGAGCACATGGCCGGCGAGTTGGCGCTGCTGCCGGCCGGCACGGTGCTCAGCGAGGGCCAGGACCTCGAAAGGCAGCTCGACCGCTGCCGTGCCCAGCAGCCCGACATCGTGGTTTGCGGCCTGGGCCTGGCCAACCCGCTTGAAGCCGAGGGCCTGACCACCAAGTGGGCCATCGAGCTGGTCTTCAGCCCCATCCACGGCTTCGAACAGGCTGGCGACCTGGCCGAACTGTTTGCGCGCCCGCTGCGCCGCCGACAGTTGCTGGCAGCCTGACATGCAGTTGACCCTCTGGACCTACGAAGGCCCGCCGCACATCGGCGCCATGCGCATCGCCACGGCCATGAAGGGCCTGCATTACGTGCTGCACGCGCCCCAGGGCGACACCTACGCCGACCTGCTGTTCACGATGATCGAGCGCCGCAACGTGCGCCCGCCGGTCACCTACACCACCTTCCAGGCACGCGACCTGGGCGGTGACACCGCAGAGCTCTTCAAGAACGCCGCACGCAGCGCCTACGAACGTTTCCAGCCGCAGGCCATGATCGTCGGCGCGTCTTGCACCGCCGAACTGATCCAGGACGACCCGGGCGGCCTGGCCGCGGCGCTGAACCTGCCTTGCCCGGTGGTGGCGCTGGAACTGCCGGCCTACCAGCGCAAGGAAAACTGGGGCGCGTCGGAAACCTTCTACCAACTGGTGCGCGCGCTGTGCACGCCGCACGTGCCCACGCGCGCCGTAGGCGCGCCAGGCAGTTCATCGGGAACGAAACCGGAACGCGAGCCCGGCGCCCGCATCCGCTGCAACGTGCTGGGCCCGACCGCCCTGGGCTTCCGCCACAAGGACGACCTGCGCGAAGTGCTGGACCTGCTGCGCCGGCTCGACGTCGACATCAACGTCGTCGCCCCGCTCGACGCCACGCCGCACGACCTGACGCGCCTGGGCGAGGCCGACTTCAACGTCGTCATGTACCCGGAAGTCGCGATGCAGGCCGCGCAGTGGCTGCTGCGCAACTTCGGCCAGGCAGTGGTGAAGACGGTGCCCATCGGCGTCGGTGCCACACGCAACTTCATCCGCGAGGTGGCTGCGCTGAGCGGCGCCGACCCCGCGCCGCTGCTGAACGACCCGCGCGCCCGTTCACCCTGGTACTCGAAATCGGTCGACTCGACCTACCTCACCGGCAAGCGGGTGTTCGTGTTCGGTGACGCCACGCACGTGGTGGCCGCGGCGCGCATCGCGGCCACCGAACTCGGCTTCGAGGTCGTCGGCCTGGGCACCTACAGCCGCGAGTTCGCCCGCGACGTGCGCGACGCCGCCAAGCTCTACGGCTGCGAAGCCCTGATCACCGACGACTACCTCGACGTCGAGGAACGCGTGGCCGAACTGCACCCCGAGCTGGTGCTGGGCACGCAGATGGAACGCCACATCGCCAAGCGCCTGGGCATCCCCTGCGCCGTGATCAGCGCGCCGATGCACGTGCAGGACTTCCCGGCGCGCCACGCCCCGCAGATGGGTTTCGAAGGCGCCAACGTGATGTTCGACGCCTGGGTGCACCCGCTGATGATGGGCCTGGAGGAGCACCTGCTGACGATGTTCCGCGGCGACTTCGAGTTCCACGACGGTGCCGCGCCCTCGCACCTGGGACGCAACGGCGTGCCGCAGCCCACGCCGGCGCTCGAGCCCGAAACCGAGGTCGCCGTCTCCGCCGTGGTGCCGGGCCTGCCAGTGGCTGCCGAGGTCGCTGCCGCGCAGGGCGCCGTCGACAAGGTCGTCGCGCAGGCCATCTGGGCCACCGACGCCGACCGAGAGCTCAAGAAGATCCCATTTTTCGTGCGAGGCAAGGCCCGCCGCAACACCGAACGCTTTGCCGCCGAACGCGGACTGGCAACGATCACCGTGGACACGCTGTATGACGCAAAAGCCCATTTCAATCGCTGAATTGAAGCTGGCGCCTGCTGCGCTCTTGCCCATTCGTGTCTGTGTCGTGACCATGGACACCCACCTCGCCAGTGCCACGGCGCGCGCGCTGCCGGTGCTGACGCGCGAATACCCGGGCTTGCAGTTGAGCATGCACGCCGCCAGCGAGTACGCGGGCAACGAGCGCCTGACGGCCCGTGTGAATGCCGACATTGCGGCCGCCGACATCGTCGTCGCCGGCATGCTGTTCCTGGAAGACCATTTCCTGCCCATCCTCGACACCCTGCGCGCCCGGCGCGAGCACTGCGACGCCATGATCTGCATGGCCTCGGCCGCCGAAGTCGTCAAGCTCACGCGGCTGGGCGCCTTCGACATGGACAAGCCGGCAAGCGGTCCGATGGCCTTGCTGAAGAAGCTGCGCGGCAACAAGGACAAGAAGGCCACCGGCGGCGCCGCGCAGATGAAGATGCTGCGCCGCCTGCCGCAGCTGCTGCGTTTCATTCCCGGCACGGCGCAAGACGTGCGGGCCTACTTCATCACCCTGCAGTACTGGCTGGGCGGCTCCGACGAAAACATGCTCAACTTGGTGCGCCACGTCATCGAACGTGGCGCCTCCGGCCCGCGCAAGGTGCCGAAGGGAGTGGCCAGGGCGCAGGCGCCAGTCGACTATCCCGAGGTCGGCGCCTACCACCCACGCATGGGCACCGGCCTGGCCACACGCCTGAGCGAAGACACCGCGCACCTGCCGCTGCCGCTGTCGCTGCAGGGTCAGCCCGTGCGCGGCACGGTGGGCCTGCTGTTGCTGCGTTCCTACCTGCTGTCCAGCAATTCGGGCCATTACGACGGCGTCATCACCGCGCTGGAAGCCCGCGGCCTGCGTGTGGTCCCGGTGTTCGCCGCTGGGCTCGACTCGCGCCCGGCGATCGACAAGTTCTTCATGCCGAACGGCCATTCGGTGGTCGACGCCGTGGTCTCGCTGACCGGTTTCTCGCTGGTGGGTGGCCCGGCCTACAACGACGCCCATGCCGCCGAGGAGATACTGGCCAAGCTCGACGTGCCCTACGTCGCCGCGCACCCGGTCGAGTTCCAGACCCTGGACGCCTGGGGCGGCAACGAGCGCGGCCTGATGCCGGTAGAGAGCACCATCATGGTGGCCATCCCCGAGCTCGACGGCTCCACCGGCCCCATCGTCTTCGGCGGCCGCCCGGGCGCCGACGGCGTCACCTGCCAAGGCTGCGAGCACGCCTGTACCTTCCACGCCGGCAGCGGCGGCCAGGACATGGCCAGCTGCGGCGAACGCGCGCAGATGCTGGCCGCCCGTGTCGACAAGCTGGTGGCCCTGAAGCGAAGCGAGCGCGCGCAGCGCAAGGTGGCGGTGGTCGTCTTCAACTTCCCGCCCAATGCCGGCAACATCGGCAGCGCCGCCTACCTGTCGGTGTTCGAGTCGATGTTCCACACGCTGGGCGCCATGCGGGCCCAGGGCTACACGGTGGACATGCCCGAGAGCATCGACGTGCTGCGTGAGGCGGTGCTGAAGGGCAACGCCGAACGCTACGGTGCCGACGCCAACGTCCACATCGTCATCTCCGCCAACGACCACGTTCGCCGCGAACGCTGGCTCATGGAGATCGAGGCCCAGTGGGGCCCGGCGCCGGGCAAGCAACTCAGCAACGGCAATGGCATCTTCGTGCTGGGCAAACAGTTTGGCAATGTCCTCATCGCCGTGCAGCCGTCCTTCGGCTACGAAGGCGACCCGATGCGCCTGCTGTTCGAGAAGGGCCTGTCGCCGACGCATGCCTTCTCGGCCTTCTACCGCTACCTGCGCGAGGACTTCAAGGCCCACGCCGTGCTGCACTTCGGCACCCACGGCGCGCTGGAGTTCATGCCCGGCAAACAGACTGGCCTGAGCGGCAATTGCTGGCCCGACCGTCTGATCGGCGACCTGCCGAACATCTACCTCTACGCCAGCAACAACCCGTCCGAAGGCGCCATCGCCAAGCGGCGTTCGGGCGCCACGCTGATCAGCTACCTCACGCCGCCCATCGCGCAGGCCGGCCTCTACAAGGGCCTGAACGAACTGAAGGCCTCCATCGAGCGCTGGCGCGGATTGGAGCCCGATGCCGCCGAGCGCACCGAACTGGCCGTGCTGATCCAGGCGCAGGCCGCCGAGCTCAACCTGTGCAATGCCGAGCCCTTGTGGGACAGCAGCGCCGCCGGCGACAGCGACAACCGCGTGCAGACGCTGGCCACGCAGATGCTCGAGCTGGAGTACACGCTGATCCCGCACGGCCTGCACGTCGCCGGCCGCGCGCCCAGCGCGATCGAACGCGTGGACATGCTGCTGTCGATGGCCGATGCTTCGCACGGCTTGCAACTGCCGCGGTCTGCGGTCGAGGCGCTGGTGGCCGGGCAGGGCGCGGCGCAGGTGCTCAAGCTCGCCGGCCTGCCGCGCGACGAAGCGCAGGTGGCCATGGTCGACGGCCTCATCGACGCCAACGCCAAGCTGGCCGTCGACACCGAAGTCGATGCCATGCTGCAGGCGCTGGATGGCCGCTACATCCGCCCGGCGCCCGGCGGCGACGTGCTGCGCACGCCGGCCGTACTGCCTACCGGCCGCAACATCCACGGCTTCGATCCTTTCCGTATCCCGAGCGCCTTCGCGGTGAAGGACGGTGCCAAGCAGGCGCAGCGCTTGCTCGACCGTTATGCCGAAGACGGCAACCCCTTGCCCGAGAGCGTGGCGATGGTGCTGTGGGGCAGCGACAACCTGAAGAACGAAGGTTCGCCGATCGCCCAGTGTCTGGCGCTGATGGGGGCGCTGCCGCGCTTCGACAGCTACGGCCGTATCGCCGGTGCCCAGCTCATTGCACTGGGTGATCTCGGCCGGCCGCGCGTCGACGTGGTGATCACGCTGTCG
This sequence comes from Burkholderiales bacterium, assembly GCA_038205425.1. GTDB lineage: Bacteria > Pseudomonadota > Gammaproteobacteria > Burkholderiales > Burkholderiaceae_C > Rubrivivax. The sequence goes on from JBBRBW010000020.1 coordinate 47,707, forward strand.
GGCATCTTCCGCGACCTCATGCCGCTGCAGATCAAGCTGCTGGCCGAAGCCGCCTGGCTGGCGGCCTCGGCCGATGAGCCGGTCGCGATGAACTGGGTGCGCAAGCACGCGCTGGCCTACCAGAAGGAACACGGCTGCACGCTGGAAGTGGCCGCCCTGCGCGTCTACGGCAATGCCGAAGGCGCCTACGGCAGCAACGTCAACAACCTCGTCGAGAGCAGCAAGTGGGACGAGGAAAACGAGATCGCCGAGACCTACAGCCGCCGCAAGGGTTTCGCCTACGGCCGTACCGGCCGCGCGGTGCAGCAGACCGCGCTGCTGCAAAGCGTGCTGGCCGATGTGCAGCTGACCTACCAGAACCTCGACTCGGTCGAACTGGGCGTGACCACGGTCGACAACTACTTCGACACGCTGGGCGGCATCACCCAGGCCGTGAAGGCCGCCAAGGGCGGCAAGACACCACCGGTCTACATCGGTGACCAGACCAAAGGCGACGGTGCGGTGCGCTCGCTCAAGGAACAGGTCAGCCTGGAGACACGCACCCGCATGCTGAACCCCAAGTGGTACGAAGGCATGCTGGAACACGGCTACGAGGGCGTGCGGCAGATCGAGGTTCACGTCACCAACACCATGGGCTGGAGCGCCACCACCGGGCAGGTGCAGCCCTGGGTCTACCAGCAGCTGAGCGAGACCTTCATGCTCGACCCGGCCATGCGCGAACGCCTGGCCAAGCTGAACCCGACCGCGTCGGCGCGCGTGGCCAACCGTCTGCTGGAAGCACACAGGCGCCAGTACTGGCAGCCGGATGCAAAAACGCTCGAGGCCCTGCAGCGTGCAGGCGAAGAGCTTGAAGACCACCTCGAAGGCGTGTTCGAAGAAAGGGCTGCCGCATGACCGAGACCGTGACGCTCCCGTACCCGAAGGTACGCAAGCCCCTGCCGCGTGAAGACGGCGAAGGCAGTCTGCAGGTGCAGCTCGACCCCAACCTGAAGATCGGCACCGCCAAGGTGTTCGCGATCTACGGCAAGGGCGGCATCGGCAAGAGCACCACCAGCTCAAACCTCAGCGCCGCCTTCAGCATGATGGGCAAGCGGGTGCTGCAGATCGGCTGCGACCCCAAACACGACAGCACCTTCACGCTGACCAAGAAGATGCTGCCCACCGTCATCGACGTGCTCGAGACGGTGGACTTCCATGCCGAGGAACTGCGCGTCGAGGACTTCGTCTTCCCGGGCTACAACGGCGTGATGTGCGTCGAGGCCGGCGGCCCGCCCGCGGGCACGGGCTGCGGCGGTTACGTCGTCGGCCAGACCGTCAAGCTGCTGAAGGAACACCACCTGCTCGAAGACACCGACGTGGTGATCTTCGACGTGCTGGGCGACGTGGTCTGCGGCGGCTTCGCGGCACCGCTGCAGCACGCCGACCGGGCGATGATCGTCACGGCCAACGACTTCGACTCGATCTTCGCGATGAACCGCATCGTGCAGGCCATCGGCGCCAAGGCCAAGAACTACAACGTGCGGCTGGGAGGCGTCATCGCCAACCGCAGCGCGGCGACGGACCAGATCGACAAGTACATCGGCAAGATCGGCCTCGAGCTGGCCGCGCACTTCCCCGACCTCGACGTCATCCGCCGCAGCCGCCTGAAGAAAAGCACGTTGTTCGAGATGGAGCCCAGCCCCGAGCTGGAAGCGGTGCAGAAAGAGTACATGCGCCTGGCCGCCAACCTGTGGCTGGGGGACAAGCAGTACAGCGCGGTACCCATGAAAGACCGCGACATCTTCGACCTGCTGGGCTTCGACTGAGCCCAAGCCGACCTGCCGTCAATCCAGAGCTGTATCCATGACCACCCGCACCTACACCGCCCGCCGCGGCGAACTCGAGACCTACTTCGACCGCACCGCCGCCGAGGCCTGGGCCCGGTTGACGTCCACCGCACCGGTGGGCCGCGTGCGCGCCACCGTGCGGGCCGGCCGCGACCGCATGCGCAACACCTTGTTGTCGTGGCTGCCGGACGACTTGCGCGGCAAGCGCATCCTGGACGCAGGCTGCGGCACTGGTGCGCTGGCGGTGGAAGCCGCTCGGCGCGGCGCCCATGTCGTGGCCATCGACCTGTCGCCCACGCTGGTCAACCTGGCCCGCGAGCGCCTGCCCGCGGCCCTGGTCAGCGCGCCGGACTGGGGTTCGATCGATTTCCGCAGCGGCGACATGCTGGACCCGGCGCTCGGCGAGTTCGACCACGTGGTGGCGATGGACTCGCTCATCCACTACCGCGAGACCGACATCGTGGCCTCGCTGTCGCGGCTGGCCGTGCGCACGCGCCACTCGATCGTCTTCACCGCGGCGCCGCGCACGCCGGCCACGATGTTGATGCTGGGCATGGGCCGGCTGTTCCCGCGAGGCGACCGCTCGCCGGCCATCGAGCCGGTGTCGCCCCAGGTGCTGCGCTGGCTGATGGCTCGCGAGCCGACCTTCGAGGCCTGGCATACGGCCCGCTTCGAGCTCATTACCGGCGGCTTCTACAAGAGCCAGGCCATGGAGTGGAAGCGGACATGACAGCCAAGCTCTTCGGCAAGGTGGCGCGGGCAATGCCCGCCGAGTGGCTGCCTTTTGCCGATGTCGCCAGCCCGGGCCTGCCGATGCCGCGCCTGTTGCGCCTGTCGCTGTTCAAGGTGACCATGGGCATGACCACCGCACTGATGGTGGGCACGCTGAACCGCGTGATGATCGTCGAGCTCGGAGTGGCCGCCTGGCTGGTGTCGCTCATGGTGGCGCTGCCGATGCTGGTGGCGCCGTTTCGCGCCGCCACGGGATACCACTCCGACACCCACCGTTCGGCCTTCGGCTGGCGGCGCGTGCCCTTCATGTGGGGCGGCACGCTGGTGCAGTTCTTCGGCCTGGCGGTGATGCCCTTTGCCCTGCTCGTGCTGTCTGGCGGCAACGCCGTGGAGGTGCCCGACTGGTTCGGCCCGGTGGCCGCGGCGCTCTCGTTCCTGATGGTGGGTGCCGGCCTGCAAACCTCGCAGACCGCCGGCCTGGCCCTGGCCACCGACCAGGCCAGCGAAGACACACGGCCGCGCGTCGTGGCGCTGCTGTACATCATGCTGCTGCTCGGTGCGGTGAGCGGCAGCCTGGTCTTCAGCTTCCTGCTGGCCGAGTTTTCGCCCCAGCGCCTGGTGCAGACCGTGCAGGGCTTCGCTCTCGTCGTGCTGGTGCTGAACTGCATCGCGCTGTGGAAGCAGGAGCCACGCGATCCGGTGCGGGCCGCGGCGATGAAGAAGGAAGCGCCACCGCCGCCCTTCCGCACCGTCTGGCGCAGGTTCATCGCCAACAAGCGTGCGCGTCGCTTCCTGTGGGCGACCGGACTGGGCACCATGGCCTTCAACATGCAGGACATCATCCTCGAGCCCTATGGCGGCGAGATCCTGAACCTGAGCGTGGGCGCAACAAGCGCGCTCACCGCCATGTTGTCGGGCGGCGCCCTTATCGGCTTCGTGCTGGCAGGCCGTCAATTGGCGCGGGGTGCCGACCCCCTGCGCCTGGCGGCCTACGGCGCCCTGGCCGGCTTGCCGGCATTTTCAGCCGTCATCTGTGCGGCGCCGCTGGACTCCGGCTGGCTGTTCCGCGCCGGTGCCTGGGGCATCGGCTTTGGCGGCGGCCTGTTCGCGGTGGGCACGCTGTCAGCGGCCATGCGCATGGAAGAAGGCGGCTTCGTCGGCATGGCGCTGGGCGCCTGGGGCGCGGTGCAGGCCGCGGGCGCCGGCCTGTCCACCTTCTTCGGTGGTGGCCTGCGCGACCTCGTCTCCGCCCTCGCCACCGAGGGCGCTTTAGGCACGGCGCTGGCCAACCCGGCCACGGGTTACAGCTTTGTGTACCACCTCGAGATGCTGCTGTTGTTCGTGACCCTGGTGGCCATCGGTCCGCTCGTGGGCCGTCGCTCGGCAGCCCCTCATCCCCAGCGCAAGTTCGGTCTGGCCGAACTGCCCGGTTAGCCAGTTCCCGCAAGACCTTTCGGTCTTCACCCCCGCAAGAGAGGAGCGTTTCCCATGCAATTCGGCGCCATCACCGGTTACGTCGATCTGGCACAGATTCTTCTGTACGCCTTCTGGCTGTTTTTTGCCGGCCTCATCTATTACCTCATCCGCGAAGGCCACCGCGAGGGCTACCCGATGCAGACCGACGGCCTCAGCCGCGAGGTGCAAGGCTGGCCCGTGCCGTCGCCCAAGATCTTCAAGACGGTGCACGGCGACGTGGTCGTGCCCGACCTGAAACGCGGTGAGCCGGCCTACGCCGCCGCTGGCACCTACGCGTCGCCGGGTTCGCCCATCGAGCCGACGGGCAACCCGCTGCTGGCGGGCGTTGGCGCCGGTGCCTGGTCCAATCGCGCCGACGTGCCCGACATGATGCACGCCGGCGGCCCGAAGATCGTGCCGCTGCGCGTGGCCATGGCCTGTGGCGTCAGCCCCAATGACACCGACCCGCGCGGCCTGGACGTCATCGCCGGCGACTTCAAGAGCGCCGGCAAGGTGGTGGACGTCTGGCTCGACCAGGCCGAGATGCTGTTCCGCTACCTCGAGGTCGAGACCCCCACCGCGAGCGGCCCGCGCCGCTTGCTGGTGCCGGTGCCGTTTGCGCGCATCGGCGGCGCCAGCGTACAGGTGCTGTCGATCTTCGCGAGCCAGTTTGCCGATGTGCCGGGCCTGCAGAACCCCGACCAGGTGACCTTTCTGGAAGAGGACCGCATCAGTGCGTACTTCGGCGCCGGCACCCTGTACGCCGAGCCGAGCCGCGGCGAGCCCCTGATCTGAGGGCCGGGCACCCGCCTGTCGCCTGAACCCTGCAGCCTATTGCACGCGAGAGCACAAATGTCCATCGAAAGCCACGGCCACGAACATGAACTCGAACCGCAGTACGGACTGCCCGAGTTGTTGCCCGCCAACGAGAAGATCCTCTGGCAGGGTTCGCCCGACTTCGGCACAGTGGCGCGGCGCGTCTTCCACCTGCGCAAGGTGGCGGTGTACTTCGCGCTCATGCTGGTCTGGAAGGTGGCCAGCACCATCAGCGATGGGGGCTCGTTCGTCGACGGCCTGATGTCGATCACGGTACTGGGCGCCCTGGCCGTGATGGGCTTTGCTGCACTCGCCGGCCTGGCCTGGGCCACGGCGCGAACGGCGGTCTACACCCTCACCGACAAGCGCATCGTGATGCGCATCGGCATAGCCCTCACGCTCACCTTCAATCTGCCGCTGCGCCTGGTGAAGTCGGCCGGCCTGCGCCAGCACAAGGACGGCTGCGGCGACATCCTCATCGCCATGGGCAGCGAGGACCAGATCGCCTGGCTGCACCTGTGGCCGCACGTCCGCCCCTGGGTGCTGGCCCGTCCTGAACCCATGCTGCGGGCGGTGCCGGATGCAGCGCATGTGGCAGCACTGCTGGCCCAGGCCTGGTCGGCCACCACGGGTGTGGCGGTGGCCGCCGCCGATGCATCCGCCGCGCCCGGCCTGGCACCGACTCCGTCGGGCCCGCGCTGGCAGACCATTCCCACCTGAGCACCCACTGGCGATCCGCACCATGAACACCACAGCCCGCAGCCCCTTGCCCCGCCCGGCCTCGTCGGCCGCAGCCCTGGCGCCTGACAGCTTTCCCCGCTGGGTCCTGTTTTGCGCCGGTGGTGTCGTCGCCTTTTCCCTCATCAGCGTGGGGCTCGTGCGCATCACCGGCAACGGCCCCGACCAGAAACCCGCGCCCGGCACCCTGGAGCGCGCCTTGCGCTTCGAGGACCGGCCCGACGGCAGCATCGCCGTCATCGACGGCCGCACCGGCGAGCTCGTGCGTTCATTCAGTGGCGAGCAGGGCTTCCTGCGTGGCACGCTGCGCGCGCTGGCGCGCGAGCGCAAGTCTCGCGGTATCGGCTCGGAGCTGCCTTTTCAGCTGATCGCGCGCACCGATGGCGGGTTGACGCTGTTCGATCCGGTGACCCAGCAGCGCGTTGATCTGGAATCATTCGGGCCGACGAATGCAGGTGCTTTCGCACCGTTGCTGACAGCGCGCCCGGTCACCGCACCGAGCCCTGCTTCCCCATCTGCCAAGCCTTGAAGTCTAAGGATCCCGTCATGCAAGCAGCCAACTCCGCAACGGCCACCGTGGCCGAAGGCATCAACAGTTCAGAAGATGCCGCGCGCCAGGCCAAGACCGAATCGCTGTTGAGCCCGCGCTTCTACACCACCGACTTCAAGGCCATGGACGCCATCGACGTCTCACCCCTGCGCGCCGAGTGGGACGCCATGCTGGCCGAGTACGAAGGCGACAACAATCACGACCACTTCCAGCGCACGCCAGAGTTCGCCGCCGAAGTCGCGCAGGTGTTCTCGCAGGTTTCGCCGGAGTTGCGCCAGGAGTTTCTCGACTTCCTGATCAGTTCGATCACCAGCGAGTTCAGCGGCTGCATCCTCTACAACGAGATCCAGAAGAACGTCAGCAACCCCGACATCAAGGCCCTGATGCGCTACATGGCACGCGACGAGTCGCGCCACGCCGGCTTCATCAACCAGAGCCTGCGCGACTTCGGCCTCGGCCTCGATCTCGGCGACTTGAAACGCACCAAGGCCTACACCTACTTCAAGCCCAAGTACATCTTCTACGCCACCTACCTGAGCGAGAAGATCGGCTACGCCCGCTACATCACCATCTTCCGCCAACTCGAACGCAACCCCGACAAGCGCTTCCACCCTATCTTTCGCTGGTTCGAGCGCTGGTGCAACGACGAATTTCGGCACGGCGAGAGCTTCGCGCTGATCATGCGCACGCAGCCCCGCCTGCTCAAGGGTGGCAACCTGCTGTGGATACGTTTTTTCCTGCTGGCGGTGTACGCCACCATGTACGTGCGCGACCACACCCGGCCGATGCTGAAGGCGGCGATGGGACTGGACCCGACCTCCTACGACTACGAGGTCTTCCGCATCACCACCGAGATCAGCAAGCAGGTCTTCCCGATCTCGCTCGACACCGACAACCCGGTCTTCCGGGCCGGGTTGGCGCGCCTGTTCACGATCCAGACGAACATGGATGCCGCCAAGCAGCGCGGCGGCCTCGTCGGCAAGGTCAAGCAGGGGCTGTGGGCGGCGGCAGGCGCGGCCACCTTCTTGCG
>JBBRBW010000021.1:0-54817 GCA_038205425.1 Burkholderiales bacterium
CTGCTGGTGCAGCGCGGCGTCGAAGGCGGCATGGCGGTCAAGATGGCGATTGCGACCTCGATGGCGACGATCATCTTCACCGCCTTGTCCAGCGTGCGTGCGCACCAGCGGCTGGGCCATGTGCGCTGGCCCATCGCGCGCGCCATGACGCCGGGCATCGTTGCCGGCGGGCTGCTCGCTGGCGCCGGCGCCTTCGCGATACTCAAGGGCCAGGGCTTGGCGCTGCTGTTCGCGGCCTTCATCGGCTACACGGCGCTGCAAATGCTGCTGGACAAGAAACCGCGCCCCGGCCGCGCGCTGCCCGGGCCCTGGGGCCAGGTGGGTGTGGGTGCGGGGGTCGGCTTCATCTCGGGGCTGCTGGGTGCCGGCGGCGCCTTCCTTTCGGTGCCCTTCATGACCTGGTGCAACGTGCCGCCTCGCCACGCCGTGGGCACGAGCGCGGCACTGGGCTTCCCGATCGCGCTGGCCAGCACGGCGGGTTACGTCGTCGCCGGTCGGGGCCTGGCGCCGGCGCTGCCGGGCGCGATGGGCTACCTCTACCTGCCCGGGCTGCTGATCGTCGCGCTGGCCAGCGTGATGCTGGCGCCCTGGGGCGCGCGCACCGCGCAGCGCATCGACGTCGTGCTGCTGAAGCGCCTGTTCGCGGTGCTGCTGCTGGCGCTGGCCGGCAGCATGCTGCACCGCGCGCTGGCTGGCTGAGGCTGCCGCCCGTCGGCGTCAGGTTGCGTCGAAGCGGATCGCTGCCAGCGTGACGTGGTTGCCGCCGCGGCGGCGTGCCTCGGCCAGCGCCGCGTCACAGGCGACGACGAGCTCGTCCTGGGTCTGCGCTGTGTGCGGGAAGCTGGCCACGCCCATCGCCACCGTGAAGCCTAGCTCGCGGCCTTCGTGCACGACGATCTGCGTCGCGCACTTGCGCCGCAGGCCCTCCATGCGCGCGTGCGCGGTCGCCAGCCCGACGCCCGAGAGCAGCACCGCGAAACGCTGCTCGTCGTAGCGGCATGACGCGTCCATGGCCCGCGTGCCGCTGCGCAGCAGGCGCCCGACGGCCTCGAGCACACGCTGCTCGCCCTGCGCGCCCAGCGCCAGCACCTTCGGGCCCAGCGGGTCGATGTCGATGAAGACGATGGCAAATTCGCGGTGCTCGCGTGTCGACAGGTCGACCTCGCGACGCAGCTGGTCCTCGAAGTGGCCGCGGCGGTACAGGCCCGAGGCCGGGTCGCGCAGCGCTTGGTCGGTCAGTTCGCGCTGCAGCAGTTCGTTGGCGCGCTGCTGCTGTTCGATCTGATCGAGCGCCGCACGCAGCTGTGCCTCGCGCTGGCGTTCGGGGCCGAGGTCGCGCCAGACGCTGCACAACCAGTGCGCGCCGTTGGCGTCGGGCGGCGTGGCCCAGCGCAGCACCGAAAACTCATGCCGGCTGCCGGCGTGTTCGAAGCGGTGTTCGCTGGTCAGCGCCTCGCCGTGCCCCATTGCCGTCTGTTCGGCAGCCCGCAGCACGGTGGCAATCGCAGGTTCGAAGAGCTCGGCGTCGGTGCGCTCCAACACGTCGGCCAGCGGGCGCTGCAGGAAGGCGGCCATCGCGGCGTTGGCGCAGACCCAGCGTCCGCTGCGCAGGTCCTTGACGGACAGCAGTTCGGCATGATGGCGCAGCAGCGCCGGCAGCAAGGCAGCCAGCACGGGCTGCAGCGCTGCCTGTACCGGCAGTGGCAGCGGGGGCTCGTCAAGCATCGTGCTCATGTCGGATTGCGAGCGCCCCCGAGAAAAGGGCCGGTCACTGCACCCATCTGCAGCCGGTGCCCTATGTTGGTGATGTGCGCAGGTCATATCAAGCGTCCACGGCATTCTGGCCCCTAGTTTGACGCGTCGAAGCGCGCAATTGAGGGGTGAGTCGGGCGCAGTCCGGCGGGCGCGACAGGCGCCTGCTGCACCCCCCCAAGGGCCGCATCCCTTGTTCGGTACCAGCGCTTGCGGGGCGCGGCAAAAGCCGGTCTATAATGTCGGGCTTTGCTGGCAAACCAGCGTGTCGATCTGCCGACGGGCCTCCCTGATCTTTCGGGGCCGTTCCGGAACATGGCCCCTCAAGACCCCATTGAGAGCCCCCGGCAGACACCGAGCGCAAACCTTCGGGATCCCTGACTACATGACCACCATCCGCGTCAAAGAGAACGAGCCGTTCGACGTCGCCCTGCGCCGCTTCAAGCGCACCATCGAGAAGATCGGCCTGCTGACGGAACTGCGCGCACGCGAGTTCTACGAAAAGCCCACCGCCGAGCGCAAGCGCAAGAAGGCCGCGGCCGTCAAGCGCCACTTCAAGCGTGTGCGCAGCATGCAGCTGCCCAAGAAACTGTACTGATCGTCACCCGATCACGCTGAGAACAAGCCCGCGCGGGACGCCGCAGCGGGCTTCTTTCATTACGGAGCCCTGCCATGAGCCTGAAAGACCGCATCACCGAAGACATGAAGGCCGCCATGCGCGCCAAGGACGCCGACCGCCTGCTGGCGATTCGCGGCCTGCTGGCCGCGCTGAAGCAGCGCGAGGTCGACGAGCGCATCGCGCTCGACGATGCCGCGGTTGTGGCCATCGTCGACAAGCTGGTCAAGCAGCGCAAGGACTCCATCGCCGCCTTCGAACAGGGCGGCCGCGCCGACCTGGTGGCCAAGGAGGCCGCCGAGCTGAAGGTGCTCGAGGCCTACCTGCCGCAGCGCCTGTCGGCCGCGGAGGTCGCCGCCGAGGTGGCGGCGCTGGTGGCCGAACTTGGCGCCAGCGGGCCAGGCGACATGGGCCGTGTGATGGCCGCGGCGAAGGCCAGGCTGGGTGGCCGGGCCGAGATGGGCCTGGTCTCCGGCGCCGTCAAGCAGGCTCTGGCGAAGTAAACGCCATGACCCACCACCTGCCCGTTCACGCCATCGCCGACGACGTCTGCGTCGCCCCGCAACTCACGCCCGACGTGATGGCCGCCGCCGCCGCCGCGGGCTTCCGCAGCGTGGTCAACAACCGGCCCGATTTCGAGCACGGCCCCGACCAGCCCACCAGCGCCGAGATCGAGGTGGCGGCGCGGGCGGCGGGGCTCGAATACCGCTTTCTGCCGGTCAGCGGCGGCTACCAGTCGCCGCAGCAGATTGCCGAGTTCGCGCGCCTGCTGGAAGCGCTGCCGCGGCCGTTGCTGCTGTTCTGCCGCTCGGGCGCACGCTCGACGCGGCTGTACATGGCCGCCACGACCCTGTAGCGCGGCGCTGGCGCGTCGGGTCGCAGCGGGTTAACAGAGCCCGTCGCGCCCGCCCTGCTGCCTAGAATTTGCGACGCACCGAACCGGGAGAGGCGCCATGGGTGGGCTGTTGAAGTTGTCGCGTCTGATCGACGTGGTCAACGAGTGGATAGGCAAGTTCGTGATGTGGCTGGTGCTGGCGGCGGTGCTCATCAGCGCCGGCAACGCGGTGATGCGCAAGGCCTTCGACATCGGCTCGAACGCCTTCCTCGAGATCCAGTGGTACCTGTTCGCGGCCGTGTTCATGCTCGGTTCGGGCTACGTGTGGCTGCGCAACGCGCACGTGCGCATCGACTTCATCGCGTCCAAGCTCAGCAAGCGCACCAACACGATCATCGACATCGTCGGCATGCTGGTGTTCACCATCCCGCTGTGCCTGATCCTCATCAAGCTTTCATGGCCGGTGTTCGAACGGGCCTGGGTTTCAGGTGAGATGAGCCAGAACGCCGGTGGCCTCATCCGCTGGCCGGCCTTGCTGCTGATCCCCCTGGGCTTCAGCATCCTGCTGATGCAGTGCGGCTCGGAGATGATCAAGCGCGCGGCCTTCCTCACCGGCCACCGCAGTGAACCGCTTAGCGAGGTGGCCGAGAAGAGCGACGAGCAGCGGCTGCTCGAAGAGCTCGAAGCCAAGGCCCGGAAGAACCTTGAAGGGGCGCGCTGAACATGGTCGCCTTCATCACCCAGAACTTCGTGCCCCTGATGTTCGCGGGCCTGTTCTGCTTCCTTCTGACCGGCATTCCGGTGGCTTTCGGCTTGGCCGCCACTGGCCTGCTGTTCGGCTTCATCGGTATGGAAGCCGGCCTGTTTCCGCTGAACATGTTCCAGGCCCTGCCCTTGCGCGTGTTCGGCATCATGCAGAACGACACGCTGCTGGCGATTCCGTTCTTCACGCTGATGGGCATCGTGCTCGAACGTTCGGGCATGGCCGAAGACCTGCTCGAGACAGTGGGCCAGGTCTTCGGCCCGCTGCGCGGCGGCCTGGCGGTGGCCGTGGTCTTGGTCGGCGCGCTGCTGGCGGCCACCACCGGCGTGGTGGGCGCGGGGGTCATCAGGATGGGCCTGTTCTCGCTGCCCATCATGCTGCGCTACGGCTACAACCGCACCATCGCCACCGGCACCATCACGGCCAGCGGCACGCTGGCGCAGGCCATCCCGCCGTCACTGGTGCTCATCGTGCTGGCCGATCAGCTGGGCCGCTCGGTGGGCGACATGTACGCCGGCGCCATGCTGCCCGGCCTGATGCTGGTCGGCCTGTACCTGCTGTTCATCGCCGCAGTGGCCTTCATCAAGCCCAAGTGGGTGCCGGCGCTGCCGGTCGAAGCCCGCATCTACCGCGAAAGCAGCGGCGCCAGCGGGCACCACTCGCTGCTGGCACTGCTGCTGGTGTGCGCGGTGGCCGGCGGCCTGTGGTCGCAGGTGCACAGCCCTCTCGTCAACGGCTGGATCGACCGCAGCACGCCAGCGCCGGGCGACGAGACCTTCATCCTGTCGATGACCGTGGCCTCGGTGCTGGCCCTGGCCCTGGCGATCGCCAACCGCGTGCTGCGCTTCGGGCTGCTGTCCAAGCTGGCCGAACAGGTCACCTTCGTGCTGATCCCGCCGCTGGTGCTGATCTTCCTGGTGCTGGGCACGATCTTCCTGGGTGTGGCCACGCCCACCGAGGGCGGCGCGATGGGCGCCGTCGGCGCGCTGATCATGGCCTTCGCCAGGCGCCAGCTCAGCCTGTCGCTGATGCGCCAGGCGCTGGACAGCACCGCCAAGCTGGCCACTTTCGTGATGTTCATCCTCATCGGCTCCACCGTCTTCAGCTTCACCTTCAACGCCGCCGACGGCCACATCTGGGTCGAGCACCTGTTCGACAAGCTCCCCGGCGGCCAGATGGGCTTTCTGCTGGTGGTGAACCTGCTGGTGTTCATCCTGGGCATGTTCATCGACTTTTTCGAGATCGCCTTCATCGTCGTGCCCATCCTGGCGCCGGTGGCCGACAAGATGGGCCTCGACCTGATCTGGTTCGGCGTCATCCTGGCCATGAACCTGCAGACCTCGTTCCTGACGCCGCCCTTCGGTTTTGCGCTCTTCTACCTGCGCAGCGTGGCGGCGCGCAAGGACTACAAGGACCGCATCACCGGCGAGCTGATCCCGGCCGTGACGACGGCGCAGATCTACAAGGGTTCCATCGCGTTCATCGTGCTGCAGGTGATCATGGTAGCCACAGTCATCGCCTACCCGGAGCTGGTGACCGGCGGCATCGAAAAGGTGGAGAAGATCGACGCCGACAAGGCCTTCGAGACCATGGGTCTGCCTGACGCGGAACCCGCGGCAGCCGATCCCGCAGCAGATGCGGCCTCGGCGCCGGAAGGTGGGGCCAGCGCCGCCGACGAAGGCATGCCCGACGACGACGACCCGATGAAGGCGCTGGAAGAGGCGATGCGCAAAGACGCGGCCAAGAAGTAGGCCGCCCGGCACACGCGCACCAAACGGAACGGCCCCGCGATCGCGGGGCCGTTTTGCCTTGTCCAGGCGCCGCGCGTGGCGGCGACCGTCGGGTTGTCAGAGCTTGACGCTCTGCATGTAGCTGTCGAAGCGCGCTTCGGTGAAGCGGAACCACAGGTTCGACTCGGCGCGGAACTTCGAGTAGTCGTCGTAGATCTTCTTGAAGGCCGGGTTGGATGCGCTGACTTCGCTGTACAGGGCCATGGCTTCCTTGAAGGCGGCGTCGAGCACGGGCTTGGGGAAGGCCACCAGCCGGGTCTTGCCTTCGACCAGCTTGCGCAGCGCGCCTGGGTTGCGCGCGTCGTACTTGGCCTGCATCTCGGTGTGCGCAAAGGCCGCGGCACTTTCGATGATGGCCTTGTACTCGGCGCTCAGGCCGTCGAAGGCCTTCTGGTTGACGAACAGGTCGAGTTGCGGGCCACCTTCCCACCAGCCGGGGTAGTGGTAGATCGGCGCCACCTTGTTGAAGCCGAGCTTCAGGTCGTCGTAGGGGCCGACCCACTCGGCGGCGTCGATGGTGCCCTTCTCGAGCGCCTGGTAGATCTCGCCACCGGGGATATTCTGCGACACCGTGCCCAGGCGCGAAGTCACCTTGCCGGCAAAACCGCCGACGCGGAACTTCAGGCCCTTCATGTCGGCGACGGTCTTGATTTGCTTGCGGTACCAGCCGCCCATCTGCGCGCCGGTGTTGCCCATCGGGAAGCTGGTGAAGCCGTAGTTCGAATAGAACTCGCGCATCAGCTTCAGGCCGTTGCCGTCGTAGCTCCAGGCCGTCATCTGGCGGCTGTTGAGACCGAAGGGGATGGCGCAACCCAGGGCGAAGCAGTCGTTCTTGCCGAAGTAGTAGTAGGGCGCGGTGTGGCCCATCTCGACGGTGCCGTTCTGCACCGCGTCCACCAGGCCGGGCATGGGCACCAGTTCACCGGCGGCGTGCACCGAGATCTCGAACTTGCCACCCGTCATGTCCTTGACCTTCTTCGAGAAGGTCTCGGCGGCACCGTAGATGGTGTCCAGCGACTTCGGGAAGCCCGAGGTCAGGCGCCAGCGCAACGCCGCCTGCGCATGAACGATGGCCGGCGCCACGCCGGCGGCGAGCACGCCAGCCAGACCGGCACCATGGACGAAGGAACGACGCTCCATTGAGATCTCCTGTGGGAACAAAAGGGTGAGAGGGACAGGCTCGGGACGAGAAATTCTAGGAGCCGGCCCAATCAGGCCCGGCCGGGTTTTCCCGCTCGAGATCACACATGGCGCAGGCGGTCATTCAGACCCGCACCACGGTCACGGTGCATGCCGCCTGCGCCACCACCTGCGCGCTCACGCTGCCCAGGTACTGGCGCAGCGCGGAGTGGCCACGCGCGCCCATCACGATGTGGTCGACCTGGTTGCGGTGCGCAAAGTCGATCAGCGCCGCGGCCACGTCGGCAGCCTCCAGCACATGGCAGCTCAGCCGCCCCTCGTCGAGCCCGAGCGCCTGTGCCACCGGGCGCGCCCAGTGGCGCAGGCCGACCCGCTGCTGCAGGTGCAGGTTGCGGCCAGCGGCGTCGATGCGTCCGTCGCTGCCGATGCGCGCCGTCTTCATCACGCCGACGCAGACCAGCCGCGCGCCGTCCTCCGCCGCGACGGTGCGGCGCACCGCCTCGCGCAGTTGCTCCAGCAAGCCGGCCTCGGCGTGCTCCACGTCGACTGCGGCCATCACGATGGGGCAGCGCAGCACCCGCCGGCCCACGCCGCCGGCCAGCACCGGCTGCGCGGCGCGCGGCAGCAGCGTTCCGAACCAGGCGCGTGCGCGGCCCAGCAGCGGGCCGCGGTGCGTGCGCGTGGCGCGCTCGGTCAGCACGAGCTGGCTCGGCTCCTGCAAGGCCAGCGCCAGCTGCGCCCCGCTCTGCCAGCGCTCGTCGGGCAACGGCTCCAGGCACTTGAGGATGATCTCCTGCAGCCAGGGCGGGCAGTCGCTGCGCAGCACACGCGGCGGCACCGGGCCCAGCACCAGGCGACGGCGCAGCCCGCGCACCGAATCGGGCGCGCCGAAGGGGCGCTGGCCGGTGGTGAAGTGGTAGAGCATCACGCCCAGCGCGAAGAGGTCGCTGCGCGGGTCGTCGCGCACCACCTGCACCTGCTCGGGCGACATGTAGGGGCCGGTGCCCATGGGCCAGGGGAAGGCCTCGTCGAGCAGGTCGGGCAGGTGGTCGTGGTGGGCGAGGCCGAAGTCGATCAGCACCACGCTGCCGTCGCTGCGCTGCATGATGTTGCTGGGCTTGACGTCCAGGTGCACGAGGTGCTGGCGGTGCAGTTCGTGCAGCGCGGTGGCGACACGCACGCCGATGTCGACAACCTCGTCCAGCGGCAGCGGCGCCTGCGCCAGCCGCGGCTTCAGGCTGACGCCGGGGATGCGCTCCATCACGATGTAGGGCTGCTGCGCAAGGTCGCCGCGGGCCACGAAACGTGGCACGTGCGGGCCGCGCAGCGCCGGCAGCAGCATCTGCTCGACCTCGAAGCCGACGATGGCGGCGGGGTCGTCGCTGCCGCGCAGGCGCGGCACCTTCATCACCAGCGGCAGGCCTTCGCAGCCGGCGGGCAAGGGCGGGCTGCCGGGGCCGCCGACCGGCAGCACACCCCACAGCTGCGCCATGGCGCTGGTGTGCAGGCGCTCCTGCAGCCGAAAGCCGTCGATCACGCTGCCGGGTGCAAGCACCGGCAAGGCGGCGAGGGGCGTGTCGGGCGTGGGTTCAGTGGCCATCGAGCAGGCGGCTGGCCAGCCCGGCCGGCAGGTCGGCGGCGCGGATCTTGGCCGCGGCGCGCACGGCGTCGTAGGGCACACGCCAGTAGGTCAGCTCCTTGCGCGCGTCGTCGTAGAGGGCGTAGGCGGCCGCCGGGTCGCCGTCGCGCGGCTGGCCCGACGAGCCGGGTATGACAAGCCAGCGCCGCGAGGCCAAGAGCGGTATCGGCACACCCGGAACGGGCACGAAGTCACCCGTCTTGCCCAGCGCCGACAGGTGATAGAGACGCGGCTCGTGCATGTGACCGCAGAAGCTCACGCGCTGCGTCGTGGCCAGCAGGCTGCGCGCCGCCTCGACGCGGTTGTGCACATAGCCCCAGGCCGCGGGTTCGTGGCCGTTGGCGTGCACGAAGAGCAGTTCGCCGTGCTCCTGCACCAGCGGCAGCCGGGCCAGGAAGTCGCGCTGCGCGGGGTTCAGCTGCCCCTGGGTCCACTCGACAACGCGACGTGCGTCGGGGCGCATGCCAGGGCCCGGCGTCTGCGCCACCGCGGCGTCGTGGTTGCCCTGCACGGCCCAGGCACCGCCCTGCACCATTTCACGTACCTTGTCGACGACCCAGGCCGGGTCGGCACCGTAGCCGACGAAGTCGCCGACGAAGGCATGGCGTTCGACGCCCTGCCCCTGCGCGTGGTCGAGCACCGCCTGCACGGCCTCGCGGTTGGCGTGCAGGTCGGTGATGACGGCGATCTTCATGGCCCGCCCGGCCGCCTTCGGGTCAGGACCCGGCCAGCTTCATGCGGCTGACGAGCACCGAACCCACCGACTTGCTGCCCGAGTTGTAGACGTCGGCGCCGATGGCCGCGGTGTCCTTGAACATCTGGCGCAGGTTGCCGGCAATCGTGACCTCGTGCACCGGGTGCACGATGCGCCCGCCGTCGACCCAGAAGCCGGCGGCGCCGCGCGAATAGTCGCCGGTGACGTAGTTGATGCCCTGCCCCATCAGCTCGGTGACGAAGAAGCCGCGGTGCAGCTTGCGCAGCATGGCGTCGAGGTTGTCGCCGGGCTGCGTCAGGCGGCTGGTCATGGCCAGGTTCTGCGAGCCGCCGGCGTGGCCGGTGGTTTTCATGCCCAGTTTGCGCGCCGAGTAGCTCGACAGGAAGTACCCCTGCACGACCCCTCCCTTGACGACCTGGCGCGCCCGCGTGCGCACGCCCTCGTCGTCGAAGGGTGCGCTGCCCTTGCCCTTGGGCTCGTGCGGGTCTTCGACGATGTCGATGTGCTTGGGCCACACCCGCTTGCCCAGGCTGCCCTCGAGGAAGCTGGTCTTGCGGTAGAGCGAGCCGCCCGACGTGGCCTGCACGTAGGCGCCCAGCAGTCCGGAAGCGGCGCTGCTCTCGAACAGCACCGGCACCTCGGCGGTGGCGATGTTGCGCGACTTCAGCCGCGCCAGCGTGCGTTCGGCCGCGTAGCGGCCCACGACCTCGGGTGCGGCCAGGTTGGCGGCGTCACGCATGCTCGTGTACCAGCCGTCGCGCTGCATGTTCCTGCCGCGGCCGGCAATCGCCGACACCGACAGGTAGTGGCGTGAACTGGCGTAGCCACCGCGGAAGCCGCGGGTGTTGCCGGCCCAGAAATGCGCCTGCTGGGCCGAGACGCCGGCGCCCTCGGAATTGGTGATCAGCTTGTGCGTCCTCAGCGCGGCGTCCTCGCAGCGCCGCGCCAGTTCGGCCGCGGCGGCGGCGTCGATGGCCCAGGGGTGGAAGAGGTCGAGGTCGCGTGCGGCCTCGGCCATGGTCGCCAGGTCGTCGGCCTCGGGCAGGCCGGCGGCCGGGTCTTCGGCGGTGAAGCGCGCGATGTCGTAGGCCGCCTGCACCGTCTGGCGCAGCGCCTCGACCGAAAAGTCGGACGTGCTGGCATTGCCGCGACGCTGACCGAGGTAGACGCTGACGCCCAGCGACTTGTCGCGGTTGCGTTCGACGTTCTCGAGTTCACCCTTGCGCACAGAGACGCTCAACCCCACGCCTTCGGAAACCTCCGCGCCGGCATCGCTGGCGCCCAGTTGCCGGGCCAGCGCCAGCGTGTCCTCGACGATCTGCTGGAACTGGTCTCGGCGGTAGGCAAAACCGGGTGCGGCGCGGTTGGATGTCATCGGCGGGGGAGGTCTCGAAAGTGTGATGAGGTGCGCACTTATGATAGCGGCCACACCCCAGAAGCAGCCCGCACCCATGGCCCGACACGCCGCACCGCACCGCGGCATCGACGTTCACTACGGTGAGCCCGATGAAACAGCAGCCGACGACCGGCCGAGCAAGACCCAGCTCAAGAACAAGTCGCACGAGCTGCAGACGCTGGGCGTGGCCATGGCCGCGCTGTCCGACAACGCCCTGGCCGCCATCGAGATGCCCGAGCCGTTGCGCGACGCCATCGAGCTCTACCGCCGCACCAAGACCCACGAAGGCCGCCGGCGTCAGATGCAGTACGTCGGCAAGTTGATGCACAACGCCGACGAAGACGCGCTGCGCGAAGCCGTGGCCGCCGCCACGCTGGGCACGGCGCAGAGTGCGCTGGCGCTGCACGAGGCCGAGCGCTGGCGCGCCGAGCTCATCGCCAGCGACGACGCGATGACACGCTGGATGACCGAGCACCCCGACACCGACACGCAGCAGATGCGCAGCCTGGTGCGCGCGGCGCGCCGCGACGCCACCGGGCTGGTGCCGGAAGACCGCCAGCCGAAGAGCTTCCGCGAGCTGTTCCAGTTCATCAAGCCGATGTTGTGAACGCCGTCACCATGAATGCCAGCTACGAAAACGTGCGCATCGGGGTCGTCTCGGTCAGCGACCGGGCGTCGACAGGCGTCTACGAGGACAAGGGCATCCCGGCGCTGCAGGACTGGCTCGGACGCACCGTGAAGAATCCGATCGAGTGGCACACGCGGCTGATCCCCGACGAGCAGGAAGGCATCAGCGCCGCGCTGCGCGAGCTGGTCGACGGGCTGAAGTGCGACCTCGTGCTGACCACCGGCGGCACCGGCCCGGCACCGCGCGACGTCACGCCGGAGGCCACGCTGGCGGTGGCGCACAAGGTCATGCCCGGCTTCGGCGAGCAGATGCGCCAGATCAGCCTGGCTTTCGTGGCCACCGCCATCCTGTCGCGCCAGGTGGCCGTCATTCGCGGCCGGGCGCTGATCATCAACCTGCCCGGTCAGCCGAAGTCCATCGCCGAGACGCTGCAGGGCCTGCCCGAACGCAGCCCGCCGGTGCACGGCATCTTCGCCGCTGTGCCCTATTGCGTGGACCTCATCGGCGGCCCCTACATCGAGACCGACCCCGCGCTGTGCAAGGCCTTCCGGCCGAAGGCGGCGCAGCGGCCCGCGCCAGCAGCCTGAGGCCAGCCGCCGGCGCAGCGCGGCAAAGGCGGGGTCGGCGCCTCAAGCTGCGCCGAGCGGGGTCGAAAACCCGGGATCAGACCGTTCCCGCCGACTCCCATGCCCGAACCCGTCACCGCGCCGGCGCCCCTGTTGCCAACCGTATCCATCGTCGAAGAGACGATGCGCCAGGCACGCCGCGCCGTCGCGCTGGCGCTGCTGGGCGCGGCCGTCGCCGCGGCGGTGCTGCTCGGCCTGCACCTGTGGTCGTCGACGGCACTGCAGCGCGCCGCCGACCGCCACGCCCAGGCCTACAAGCTCGCCGGCGACGTGCGCCTGGTCGACGAGCAACTGGCGCTGGCCGCTCAGATGGCCGCGCTGACCGGTGAACGCGCCTGGACCGACCGCCTGGAGAAGCTGCTGCCCGAGGCGGCGCTGACCATCGAACACGCCAGCCTGCTGGCCCCGCAGGCCGTGGCCCAGCGCTACCGCGCGCGCACCGCCGAGGCCGCCGCGCTGCTGTCGCGCATGCAGCGCTCGGCCACCGACGCGCTGAACTCGGGGGCAGCCGAATCGGCGCGTGCACTGCTCGACAGCGAGCGCTACAGCGCGCAGACCAAGCTGATCCGCGAGGCCTCCGAGGAGCTCACCGCCGCCTCGCTGGCCGCCACCGAAGCCGAGGTGCGCTGGCTGCGCCAGCTCTCGCTGGGCAGCACACTGGTGATGCTGGGCCTGGGCGCGGCGATGGGGCTGCTGCTGTGGCGGCGGCTGACCAGCGGGCTGAGCCGCTCACGCGGCTCACTGATGGACGCCGAGGAACGCATCCAGCGCCTGGCCGCCAGCGACCTGCTCACCGGTCTGGACAACCGGGCCGCGCTGCACGACGCGATGCACGGCGTCATCGGCCGCGCCCGCCGCTACAACGAAGCGCTGGCGGTGCTGATGGTCGACCTCGACCGCTTCAAGCCCGTCAACGACCGCCACGGCCACATGGTGGGCGACCTGGTGCTGAAGGAAGTGGCACAGCGCCTGGCGCGCTGCCTGCGCAGCAGCGACCTGCGCGCCCGCTACGGCGGCGACGAGTTCGTCGTCGTCGTCGACGAACGCGAAGGCCCGGGCACGGCACGCGCCGCGGCCGAGCGCATCGTCGAACGCCTTTCGTGGCCGATGCGCTTCGGCGACCTGACGGTGAACATCGGTGCCAGCGTCGGCATCGCACGTTTCCCGGCCGACGCCGAGACCGACGACGAACTGCTGCGCAAGGCCGACTCGGCGCTCTACCGCGCCAAGCAGGACGGCCGCGGCGGCGTGTGCCTGTACGACGCCGCGCTCGACGAGGTACTTTCGGAGCGCCACACGCTGGAGCTGGCGCTGCGCGAGGGCATCGCGCGCGACGAACTCGTGCCCTACTACCAGCCCATCGTCGACCTCGCGACGCGCCAGGTGCGTTCGCTGGAGCTGCTGTGCCGCTGGCGCCACCCGCAGCGCGGACTGCTGGCGCCCGACAAGTTCATCGGCCTGGCCGAAGACAGCGGCCTCATCGGCGAACTGACGATGGCGCTGCTGCGCCAGGCCTGCAAGGACCTGCCGCGATTCCCTGCGCACTGGCGGCTGTCGCTCAACGTCTCGCCGCAGCAGATCCAGGACGCCACGCTGGTGCCGGCGCTGCTGGCCCAGCTGCACGCCGCCGACGTGCCGCCGCAGCGGCTGGACGTCGAACTCACCGAAAGCGCCCTGGTCAACGACACGGCGCGTGCGCGCGAGGTCATCCTGGCGCTCAAGCACGCCGGCATGACGGTGACGCTGGACGACTTCGGCACCGGCTACAGCAGCCTGAGCTACCTGGCCGAGATGACCTTCGACAAGATCAAGATCGACCGCAGCTTCGTGCGCACGCTGCGCAGCCGGCCCGAGAGCGCAAAGATCGTGCAGGCCATCGTCGGGCTGTCCCGCAGCCTGGGCGTCGACACGGTGGCCGAGGGTGTCGAGACCGAGGAGGAGGCCCTGCTGCTGCAGAAGCTGGGCTGCAAGCACGGCCAGGGTTACCTGTTCGGCCGTCCCGGGCTGGCCCGCGACGTTGCGCCGCTGGCCGCGGTGGCCAGCGCCGATGCCTGGACCCTCGTCACTTGACGAGGCGGTTCAGGCGCTCGGCGTCGAAGGTCTCGGTGGTCTGCGCGTCCTGTGGCACACAATCGTCGGCCGGCAGTTCACGCGCGCGGGCCGAGAGCTTCTCGATCGCCGCCCAAAGCAATGCGATCTGGTGTTCGTGCCCCGAGGCGTTGTCGATGAGGCCCTTCATGGCCTGCGACACCGGGTCGTCGCCCTGCGTCACGCCATACGCGGAAAAGCCCATCTTCGCGGCCGCCTCCTCGCGCGCGGCGTCGACGAAACGCTGGATCACGCGCGCCGGGTTGCCCACCGCGGTGGCCCCTGGCGGCACCGCCTTCACGACGACGGCACTGCTGCCGATGCGTGCACCGTCGCCCACCGTGAAGCCGCCCAACACCTGCGAGTTGGCGCCGACGATGACGCCCTTGCCCAGCGTCGGGTGGCGCTTGGCGCCCTTGGCCAGCGAGGTGCCGCCCAGTGTGACGCCCTGGTAGATGGTGCAGTCGTCGCCGATCTCGGCGGTTTCGCCGATCACCACGCCCATGCCGTGATCGATGAAAACACGGCGGCCTATCGTGGCGCCGGGATGGATCTCGATGCCGGTGAGGAAACGTGCCAGCTGCGAGGTGAAGCGCGCCAGCCAGTGCCAGCCGCGCTGCCGGAACCCGTGTGCGCGTCGGTGCAGCACCAGCGCGTGCAGGCCCGGGTAGCAGGTCAGCACTTCCCACGCCGAACGCGCCGCGGGGTCGCGTTCGAGAATGCAGGCGATGTCTTCGTGCAGGCGAGCAAACATGCCGGTCAGTGTAGCGGCGGGTGCCACGGCCTGCGTCGGGTTGGCGCACATCACCCCGAGGCCGCCTTGGGTGGCGCACTGGCGGCGGGCCGGCCGCCTTGGGTGGCGCACTGGCGGCGGGCCGCTTTCGGCCCGTTGCGGACGTTGGCGACGTCTTGCTGCGCGGTCTCGGCCTTTCGAGGGGCGTTGCGTAACGTAGGCCGGGGTTTCGGCCCGGCGGCCGACTCCCTTTCTTTGCTTGTGCAAAGAGAGGAAGCAAAGAAAGCACCTTCAATACGGCACACCTTCAGAGCCGTTGTGATCGATCGCTGCGCTCCGGCCGCTGCTGCGCTCGATCTCGCGAAGCCTCGCTCGACAGACTGGCCCGGCAAGCGCCGGGCGACGCCAGCACCGACCTGCTGTCGAACGCCGTGGAGCGGCAGGCCGGGTGCCGGTAGCCCAAAGAGACCACCTTGGCCAGCGACGCCACGGCGGGCATTTCGACGGCGCAGCCCCGCGCGAACAGCCTTGCCCCGCGACAGCATGACCGTGCAAAGGGCCGCCACGGTCTGGCCGGGCCAGTCTGTCGAGCGAGGCTTCGCGAGATCGAGCGCAGCACCGGCTGGAGCGCAGCGATCGATCACAACGGCTCTGAAGGTGTGCCGTATTGAAGGTGCTTTCTTTGCTTCCTTTCTTTGCACCCGCAAAGAAAGGGAGTCGGCCGCCGGGCCGAAACCCCGGCCTACGTTGTGCAGCGCACCTTGAAAGGCCGAGACACACGCGAACGTCCGCATCGGGCCGAGTGCCGCCGCCGCAGCCCCTGCCATCAAGCACGGACGCGTTTCAGCCGAGCCGCTTCGCCACCGCGCGCGCGATGCCGCGCAGGATGTGCACCTCTTCCGCCGTCAGCTGCGCGCGGTTGAGCAACTGGTGCAGCCTGGGCATCAGCTTCTTCGGCGATGCCGGGTCGAGGAAGTCGATGTCCTGCAGCACCTGCTGCCAGTGCTGCAGCACACCGTCGATGGCCGTACCGTCGGCCAGTGCCGGAGTGGTGGTGCGCGGCAGCACGTCGTAACCCCCCAGCGCCTGGCGCCAGTCGTAGGCGATGAGCTGCACCGCCTGCGCGAGGTTCAGCGAACCGTAGTCGGGGTGGGCCGGAATCGACAGGCAGGCGTGGCAGCGGTAGACATCGTCGTTCGACATCCCGGTGCGTTCGGGCCCGAACACGAAGGCCACGCGGTGCGGGCTGGCGGCCAGCGTGGCGAAGTGTTCGCGCGGCGCGAAGGTGGCGGGGCCGAAGTCGCGCGGCGTCATCGCCGTGGCGCAGGCCCAGGTGATGCCGTCCAGCGCCTGCGCCAGCGTGTCGACGACACGCGCGGCCGCCAGCACGTCGGCAGCACCGCTCGCCAGGGCCAGCGTCTCTTCTTGGCTCAGCACGTCGGCAAAACGCGGCCGCACAAGAACAAGGTCAGCAAAGCCCATCACCTTCATCGCGCGCGCCGCAGCGCCCACATTGCCGGCGTGGCTGGTGCCGACGAGCACGAAGCGCGCGCCGCCCGGGCACGCGGGGTTCGAGTCCGGCGCGCCTGGTACGCCTGGCTCGGGCGTCGCGGGTAAACTCGGGGGTTCCAGCATCGTCGTGCGCATTGTCGCTGCCGCTGCCGCTGCCGCTCTTTATCCCCTCTGCCGCCCCTTCCACGAAATCACTGCTCACGCAGGCCGCCCCATGTCGCAAGCGCTCCACCCCATGCTGAACATCGCCATCAAGGCGGCCCGCCTGGCAGGTTCCATCATCAACCGCGCCGCGCTCGACCTTGAGGTGCTGAAGGTCGGCAGCAAGGGGCCCAACGACTACGTGTCGGAAGTCGACCGCGCGGCCGAAGAGGCGATCATCAACACCCTGCTCGAGGCCTACCCCGGCCACGGCATCCTGGCCGAGGAGTCGGGCCGCACGCACGGCGCCAAGCACAGCGACTACGTCTGGATCATCGACCCGCTGGACGGCACCACCAACTTCCTGCACGGCTTCCCGGTCTACGCCGTCTCCATCGCGCTGGCCTTCCGCGGCCAGGTGCAGCAAGGCGTGGTCTACGACCCCACGCGCAACGACCTCTTCTACGCCAGCAAAGGCCGCGGCGCCTTCCTCAACGACCGCCGCCTGCGTGTCAGCAAGCGCACACGCATCAGCGACTCGCTCATCGGCACCGGATTCCCCTTCCGCAAGGGCGACAACTTCAAGCGCTACGTGAAGATGTTCGAGGAGGTGATGCAGAGCTGCGCCGGCCTGCGTCGGCCGGGCGCCGCCGCGCTCGACCTCTGCTACGTGGCCGCCGGCTACTACGACGGCTTCTTCGAGACCGGCCTCAACCCCTGGGACGCGGCCGCCGGCGCTTTGATGATCACCGAGGCCGGCGGCCTGGTTGGCAACTTCACCGGCGAAAGCGACTACCTCTACCAGCGCGAGATCGTCGCCGGCAACCCGAAGGTCTACGGCCAGATGGTGCAGATCCTGGCGCCCTACACGCGGGTCATCAAGAACGAGCCTGCGGCCCATGCCGAAGGCGCAGTTCCGTCCGACGACGCGACGCAGGCCTTCGTCGCGGCCGCTGCCACCGAGCCCGCCGCGCCGGCCAGGAAGGCCGCCGTGCGCATCCGCAAGACGGCGCCGCCGTCTGCCGGCCCGGCGGGCGACGACGCGCCGATGTGAGCCCGGCCGATTGACCTGCCCGCGCACCGGCTCACGATGACGGTGCTGATGTCACCGGACACCGCCAACTTCACCGGCCATGTGCACGGCGGCGCCATCCTCAAGCTGCTCGACCGGGTGGCCTGCGCCTGCGCCAGCCGCTATGCCGGGCGCTACGTGGTCACGCTCAGCTTCGACCGGGTGATGTTCTGAAATCCCATCATGGTCGGTGAACTCGTCCGCTTCCTGGCCTCGGTGAACCACACCGGCACCTCGTCGATGGAGATTGGCATCAAGGTCGTGGCCGAGGACATTCGCGCGCGCGTCGTGCGGCACGTCAACAGCTGCTTCACGATGGTCGCGGTGGACGACCTGCGCCGGCCGGTTGCCGTGCCGCCGCGGCAGCCGGCCACGCCAGACGAACGCCGCCGCCACGCCGCAGCGCTGGTGCGCAAGCAACTGCGGCGCAAGATGCAGCAGCGTGCCGCCGCGCTGCACGTGCCGGCCTCGACGCAGTCGCGACGGCTGCGGCGCGGGCGCGCGCCGGTGCGGCTCAAGCTGCGCTCCCGAGTGCCGACAACCCAGCATGCGACAGCTCCAGGCTCAGCAGGGCGCCAACCTGCACGGGCCCCGTCGAACGGTCAGGTCGCGCCCGTCTCCACCACCTGCCGGGTGCCGGCTGCGATTGCCCCTGCGAGCCTATCGATCGCCCGCACGCAGCCACGGGTGGGATAGCGCATCATTGCCTTCACGCCCATCAGCAGTACCGTGCGCGCAAGGCCGCGGTTGATCCATGGCCCATCCCCTCAACGTGAACGTCATGCTCGCCGGCAGCGCCGCGGGCGCCCCCACCTTGCTGCTGGCGCACGGCTATGGCTGCGATCAGGGCATGTGGCTTGAGGTGGCACGGGCGCTGCCCGAAACGCGCCGCATCCTCTTCGACTGGCCGGGTGCCGGCGCCGCCGATCCGGGCGCCTACGACACCCGCCGTCATGCCACGCTGGACGGCTACGCCGACGACCTGCTGGCACTGATGGCCGAGCTTGACCTGCACGACGCCGTCGTCGTCGGCCACTCGGTGGCGGCCTCGATCGCCGCGCTGGCGGCGCGCCGCGAGCCGGCGCGCTTCGGCCTGCTGGCCATGCTCTCGCCTTCGCCCTGCTTCGCCAACCATCCGCCCGATTACCTGGGTGGCTTCGAGCCGGCGCAGCTCGAAGGGCTGGTGCACGGGCTGGCCGAGGGCCAGGAAGCGTGGTCGCGCGCCATCGCGCCGGTGGTCATGGGCAACCCCGAGCGGCCGGCGCTCGGCACGCGGCTGGCCGACAGCTTCTGTGCCATGGACCCGGCGATCGCGCTGCGCTGGGCGCGCGCAACCTTCCTGTCGGACCTGCGCCCCGTGATGTCCGAAGTGCGTGTGCCCTGCCTGGTGATGCAGAGCCGCGACGACGCGCTGGCGCCCGAGGCCGTGGGGCGGTGGCTGGGCGCGCAGCTGCCCACGAACCGCGTCGAGCTGCTGCAGTCCACCGGCCACTGCCCCCACGTCAGCGCGCCGGCCGAGGTGGCCCGCGTGCTGCGCGAGCACCTGGCCTGGCGCGGCTGAAGGCCGCTACCCACCATGCCCACCACGCTGCAAGCCGCCGAACCTGCGCTGGCCGCGCTGCCGTGCCACTGGCTGCAGCTGGACGCTGGCGGGCGTGTTCTGGCCGCCGACAGCGCGCTCGGCGCCCGCCTCGGGCCGGCGCACGCGGGCGCGGGCGAAAGCTTCCTGTCCTGGCTGACGCCGGCCTCGCAGGCGCTGTGGGCGACCAGCTTGTGGCCCACGCTGCAGGCCGCACGCGGCCTCAACGAAGCGCTGCTCGAACTGACACTGGCCCCCAGCGCGGCGGCGGGCGGCGACGGGTCCTGGCCGATGTTGTCGTCGTGGCGTGCCGAGGCGCACGACGGCGCGACCACCTACTTCGGCCTGCTCACCCCGGGCCTCGAACGCCGCCGCCTGCTGGCCGAACTGCGCCAGGCGCGCGACAGTCTCGAGTCGATGCCGGGTGCGGTGCTGCAGGTCGCACTGCAGCCCGCGGGCGGCCTGTGTTTCCCCTATGCCAGCAACCAGCTGCTCGACCTGCTCGGTGTGACACCGGGGCAGGCGCTGTCCAGCCCCGAGCGCCTGCTGGCTGCGCTGGCGCCGCTCAGCCGGCAGGCCCTCGAGGCCGCGGTGGCCGACGCCGTGGCCACGGGCGCCGAGCGCTGGCTGGTGGTCCTGTCTCCGCAGCGCGAGCCGCAGCGGCGGCTCGAACTCGCGGCCCGGCGAAGCGGTCGCCTGACGCTCTGGCATGGCGTAGTCACCGACGTCAGCGAACGCGAGACACTGCAGCAGGAACTGCGACTGCGTGCCGAGACCGACCCGCTGACACGCCTGCCCAACCGCAGCGCGCTGCTGCTGCAGCTGCGCCGGCGGCTCGAGGCCGGGCGGCCCTTCGCGCTGCTGTTCATGGACTGCGACCGTTTCAAGCAGATCAACGACAGCCTGGGCCACGACAGCGGCGACGAGTTGCTGCGCCACCTCGCCCAGCGCCTGCGCCACAGCTTGCGGCCCGCCGACGCGCTGCACAGCCTGCCCACGGCCGCGGCCGAAGACATGGCCGCGCGGCTGGGCGGCGACGAATTTGTCGTGCTCGCCGACGGCGTGACCGATGGCGATGGCGTGAGCGCCGTCGCCGACCGGCTGGTACGGTCCATGGCCCAGCCCTACCGGGTGCATGGCCAGGAGCTGATGGCGTCGGTCAGCGTCGGCGTCGTGCTCGCCGGCGCCGACAGTTCGGCCGAGCAGCTGCTGCGCGACGCCGACACGGCGATGTACGAGGCCAAGCGGCGCGGCCGCGGCGGCTGGGTGCTTTTCGAGCCCGAGATGCACCAGCGCGTGGCCGACGCGCTGGCGCTCGAAGCCGACCTGCGCCAGGCCCTGAAAGGCGGCCAGCTGCGCGCGGTGTTCCAGCCCATCGTCGAGATCGCCACCGGCCGTGTCGTCGGCATGGAGGCACTGGCACGCTGGCGCCACCCCGTGCGCGGCGAGGTGCCGCCGGCGCTCTTCATCCCGGTGGCCGAGGAGTCGTCGCTGATCTTCGAACTCGGCGAGACCATGCTGCGCCTGGCCTGCAGCCGGTTCGCCGCCTGGCGGCGTGACGGGCTGGCCCTGCCGGCCCGGCTGTCGGTAAACCTCAGCCGCGCCCAGCTCGCCGACCGTTCGCTTCCCGAGCGCGTCGGCGCCCTGCTGGACGAACTGGGCATGTCCTGCAGCGCGCTGCAGCTCGAGGTGACCGAAAGCATGGCCATGGACGACAGCTCGGCCCGCACGGTGCTCGCCTCGCTGCGTGCCCTGGGCGTGCAGCTGGCGCTGGACGACTTCGGCACCGGCCACTCGTCGCTGGCCTCGCTGCAGCACTTTCCGGTGCAGCAGGTGAAGATCGACCGCGCCTTCGTGAAGGAGATCGAGACCAGCGCCTACCACCGTGCGCTGGTGCAAGCGGCGCTGCACGTGGCACAGGCGCTGCAACTGGAGGCCGTGGCCGAGGGCGTGGAAACCGCCGCCCAGGCCCGCCTGCTGGCCGAACTGGGCTGCACCCGCGCTCAAGGCTGGCTCTATGCCCCCGCACTGGAAGCCGACGACGTGCCGGCCTTCCTGGCCAGCAAGGTGCCCGTCTACCTCGACGACACGTGGCCGCGTGCGGCCGCCATCGCCTCGGTGAGCCGGGCCCACAACGTCATCGTCACCGACGCGCAGGGGCTGACGCTGCACGTCAACGCGGCGTTCACGCTCAATACCGGCTACACGGTCGACGACCTGCGCGGCCGCGCGCCAGGCACCGCGCTGCAGGGGCCTGACACCGATCCGCGAGCCGTGCGCATGCTGCGCGACGCCCGCATCAACGGCACCGGCTGCATGGGCGTCGAGCTGATCAACTACCGCAAGGACGGCAGCCCCTACCACGTGCAGATCGACATCGAGCCGGTGCGCGACGGCGCCGGCCGCATCGTGCAGTTTGTGAGCGTGCAGACCGAGATCAGCGAGCGCAAACGCACCGAGCGTGAACTGGCCGACCTGCGCCTGCGCATCGAGGACGTGCAGGCCGTCGGCCTGGTGGGCCTGTGGGAGCGCGACCTCGCCACCGGCCTCGGCCAGGCCGACCCGCACACGCTGCGCATGCTGGGGCTGCCCGTCGGCTCGCCGATGCCGACCGTCGGCGAACTGCGGCACCTGCTCACCGCCGACGCGCTGCATGCGCTCGATGGCCACCTCGCCGAGATGCGCCGGGGCGAAACGCAGGGCCTGTTCGAGCTGACCGTGCAGCATGCCGGCGGCCGCCTGCGCGACCTGCAGGTGCACTGGTCGCGGCGCGGCGAGCGGGTGCTGGGCGTGATGGTCGACGTCAGCGGCTCGCCGCGCCGCCAGGCCGAGCAGCTGCGGCTGCTGCGCCAGATCGAGCTGGCCGCCACCGCGGCCGACCAGTTCTTCTGGGTCCACGACCAGACGACGGGCAGCGTGACCTGGATGCCCGAGGGCAAACACCCTTTCGTCGCGGCGCACGACACGCCGGTCGAGGCGCATGCGATCTTCGATACCGTGCTGCCCGAGGACCACGCCATCGTGCGTGCCGCACGGGAACGTGCGCTGCACGAGACGACCACGGTCGAGGCCACCTACCGCGTGCGCGCCCCCGACGGCCGCGTGCGCACGCTGCTGACGCGCCGCATCGGCCTGGCCGGCGCCGACGGCCGCGTGCAATCGGTGGTCGGCGTGTCGATAGACGTCACGCCCGCGGCGCCGACGGCGTCCTGAGCCGCCGGCGCCGAAAGGCGGGATTGAGGAGGCCGCTCCACACGCGGCGCCGGCCGCGGCCTAGGATGGTGGGATGAACATGCAAGACCTGCCCCCTGAACTCGCCCTGGCCTTCGAACGCCAGCGCACCGCCCGCGCTGCCACGCCTGCGCCCGACTGGGCCACCCGCGCTGACCGTCTGCAGCGCCTGCAGCGCCTGCTGGCCAATGCCGAAACCGCGCTCGTGCAGGCCATCGACGCCGACTTCGGCGGCCGCCCCGCCATCGAGACCGCGCTGGCCGAGGTCTGGCCCAGCCTGGAGGCCGTCAAGGGCGCGCTGCGCCACGGCCGCGACTGGATGGCGCCGCGCCGTGCCGGGGTCGGCAAGTGGTTCCTGCCGGCGCGTGCCGAGGTGCTGCCGCAGCCGCTGGGCGTGGTGGGCGTCATCGTGCCCTGGAACTATCCGCTCTACCTCACCATCGGGCCGCTGGTCGCCGCGCTGGTGGCCGGCAACCGCGTCATGGTCAAGCTGTCGGAGCTGACGCCGGCCTTCTCGGCGCTGATGCAGCAGCTGTTCACGCAGACCTTCAGCGCCGACGAGGTGCTCATCGTCACCGGCGGGCCCGAGGTGGCGGCGCAGTTCAGCAGCCTGCCCTTCGACCACCTGCTGTTCACCGGCTCCACGCCGGTGGGCCGCAAGGTGATGGCCGCCGCCGCGGCCAACCTGACGCCGGTGACGCTGGAACTGGGCGGCAAGTCGCCTGCCATCGTCACCCCGGGTTACCCGCTGGCCCATGCCGTGCAGCGCATCGTCGCGGCCAAGCTGATGAACGCCGGGCAGACCTGCATCGCGCCCGACTACGTGCTGCTGCCGCGCGAGCAGTTGCAGCCCTTCGTCGCGGCCGCGCGAGCCGAGGTCCGGCGCGGCTACCCGGCGGGCCTGGCCGACATCAACTTCTGCAGCATCATCAACCAGCGCCACCACCAGCGGCTGGTGGCCGACCTGGACGAAGCCGCGGCGCGCGGCACCGTGATCGAGCCGCTGTTCGAAGGCCCCACGCGCGACGACGCGCGCCACCGCATCGCGCCAGCGCTGCTCATCGACCCGCCGCTCGACTGCGGCGTGATGCGCGACGAGATCTTCGGCCCGCTGCTGCCGCTGCTGCCCTACGACCGCCTGGAAGACGCGATGGCCTTCGTCAACGCGCGGCCGCACCCGCTGGCGCTGTACTGGTTCGACCGCGACGCCAAGCGCACCGCACTCGCGCTGCGCACGCTGCCGGCCGGTGGCGTGACGGTCAACGACACGCTGCTGCACATCGCGCAGGAGAGTCTGCCCTTCGGCGGCGTCGGCGGCTCGGGCATGGGCCATTACCACGGCCAATGGGGCTTCGACACCTTCAGCAAGCTGATGCCGGTGTTCCACCAGGCGCGCACCAACGGCATGTCGCTTTTCCTGCCGCCCTATTCGGCGACGATGCGGCAGATGCTGGGGCTGATGAAACGCTTCTGACGGCTTGCCGGCCTGCCGGCCTGACGGGGTTTCAGCCGGCCAGGCCCACCGTGCCCTGCGGCAGCAGGCGCCCGGCCTCGATGACGAGCTGGCGGTCGCAGCGCGCGGCGATGGCGCGGTCGTGTGTCACCAGCACGAGCGTGGTGCCGGCTTCGCGGTTGAGGTCGAACATCAGCGCCATCACGCGTTCGCCGGTGGCGAAGTCGAGACTGCCGGTGGGCTCGTCGGCCAGCAGCAGCGCGGGCCGCACGACGAAGGCGCGCGCCAGCGCCACACGCTGCTGTTCGCCGCCCGAGAGCACCTTGGGGTAATGCGACAGGCGCTCGCCCAGACCGACACGCTTCAGGATCTCGGTGGCCGCGGCGCGGGCGTCGCTGCGGCCCATCAGTTCCAGCGGCAGCATCACGTTTTCCAGCGCCGTCAGGTTGCCCAGCAGCTGGAAGCTCTGGAACACAAAACCCATCTGCTGCGCGCGCAGTGCGGCGCGGGCGTCCTCGTCGAGCTTGAAGAGGTCGGTGCCGGCGACGATCACGGTGCCCGAAGTCGGCACGTCGAGCCCGGCCAGGATGGACAGCAGCGTGCTCTTGCCCGAGCCCGAGGCGCCGACGATGGCCACCGACTCCCGCGGGCGCAGCTGGAATTCGATGTCATGGAGAATGGTCAGCGTGCCGGTGGCGTCGGCGACTTGCTTGCTGACACGTTGTACGTCTATGAGAGATTCGGACATCGATCGTTTTTCTGTGGCGCGGCGCGCCTTCCTGCGGCACTGTAGCCTGCCCGCCCTGGCGGGCATGGCGGGCTTCAGCCCAGCCGCAGGCGCGCAGGGGGCAAGCGCAAGTGCGGCCACCGGCCAGAAACTGCTGGTGGTGGGCGACAGCCTGTCGGCCGAGTACGGGCTGGCACGTGGCACGGGCTGGGTGGCGCTGCTGGAAGCGCGCCTGGCGCGCGAGGGCGTGGCCACCACGGTGGTCAACGCCAGCATCAGCGGCGACACCACGGCCGGCGGGCGTGCACGGCTGCCGGCGCTGCTGGCGCAGCACCGGCCGCAGGTGGTGCTGATCGAACTCGGTGGCAACGACGCGCTGCGCGGCCTGCCGCTGGTGTCCACCGAAGCCAACCTGCGCACCATGGCGAAAGCCGCCAAGGCCGTCGGCGCGCGTGTGCTGATCGCCGGCATGGCCGTGCCGCCGAACTACGGCCGCAAGTACGGCGAGGACTTCATCAAGCTCTTCGCCAGCGTGGCCAAGGCCGAGGGCGCCGCGCTGGTGCCCTTCCTGCTGGCCGGCGTGGCCGACGTGCCGAACGCCGACGAGCTGTTTCAGGCCGACCGCATCCACCCGCGGGCCGAGGCGCATCCGCGCCTGCTGGCCAACGTCTGGCCGGTGTTGCGGCCGCTGCTGAAGTAGGCCGGCGCCGGCCGGGGCGCCGGCGTGTGGCACCGGCTGTGCCCGCCCAGCGCCCGCAGGCGCGGGGGGCTGGAAGTCAGCGGTTGCCGTCGCGTTCGCGTTCGCCGCGTTCGCCGCGTTCGCCGCGTTCGCCGCGTTCGCCGGGGCGCGCACGCTCGGGCAGCGGTGCACGCTGGGGCGGCGCGGCAGGTGCCGCGGCGGGCGGTGGTGATGCCGGCACCGCAACCGGCGCCGCGGCCGGCGGCGCGACGGCCGGGCGCGGCATGGACTGCGGGCCGCGAGGCGGGTTGTTCAGCGGCTGCGGCTGCGGCTGCGCTTGTTGCGGCTGCGCTTGTTGCGGCTGCGGCTGCGCTTGTTGCGGCTGCCCTTGCGAGCCCCGTTCAGGTCGTCCACCACGCTGCGGCGGCGCTGCCTCGGGCTCGCGCGTCGGCACCGGCAAGGCGGCCGGCGGACGCACGGCCGCGGGCGGCGGTGCGGCGGCCGCGGGCGGTGCGACGCTGCCTGCCGGCGTCTGCGGGCCCGGCCGCGGCTGGCGCAGGTCGATGACTTCGCGGGGCGCGTTCTCGCGGCCGCCGTTGCGGGCATCACCGCGCGGGCCGTCGCGCCGGTCGTCCCGGCGATCGTCCTGGCGGTCATCGCGGCGCTCGTCGCGGCGCTCGTCGCGCCGGTCATCGCGCCGGTCATCGCGCCTGTCGATACGCTCGTCGCGCCGCTCGTCACGGACACCCGGCAGCGGCGGGCGCTGCGGTCGCACTTCCGGTGCCGGCGTCACGACCGGCCCGGGCACACGCTGGGCCCCGCCCGGCACGGGCTGCACGCCGCCCGGCACGGGCTGCACGCCGCCGATGGTTTCACGCTGCGGTGTGCGCTCGGGCTGCGGCCGACGCTCGGGGCGCGCCCGCTCGGGCGCCGGTGGCGGGGGCAGCACGGTCAGCGGCGGCCGTGGGCCCGGGCGGTTGTCGCGCGGCAGTTCGACCACGCCACGCGACACCGGCTGGCGGCGCGTCAGCACGTCGCGCAGCACCACCGTCACGCCGTTGGGCACGCCCTGGTTGCCATAGCTGATCGGGCCGGTGGGCACCTGCCCCGGGGCGTGGCGCCAGCGGTAGGGCGGGTTCGGGTTCACACGCTCGATATAGCGCGGCGTGCTGCGGTAGTGGGGGTGGTAGACCTCGCGCGGCGCCAGCGGCACCCAGCCCACGGTCGGGCCGCCGATCTGGATGTTCACGCCGAAGCCGCCGCCTATCCATGCCACCAGCGCCGGCGCGTAGACCGGGCGCGGCACATAGGCGCCCGGCACCCAGCCCCAGCGGCCCCGCCACGACACCCAGCGGCCGTAGTGGAAGGGCGCAAAGCCCCACGGCGCGTCGTCGATCCAGGTCCAGCCCCACGGCGCGACCCAGCTCCAACGGCCGTAGCGGTAGGGCGCCCAGTCGGCTTCCACCTGCATCGGCAGCCACAGCGCGCCGTAGTCGGGGTGCTGTTCCCAGCGGCCGTAGCGGTCGAGGTCTTCGGCACCCGTCATCTCGGGCGACACGTAGGGCTGCGCCGCGGCGCTGCGCTGTTCGCGCTGGTCCTCGGCCATCACCCAGGCCGTGAAGCTGTCGTCCGGCAGCGTGATCCAGGCCTGGCGCACGCCGCCGCTGCCGTCGCGGCGCGCGTCGCGGAAGAGCTCGACACGCTGGCCTTCGCCCACCAGCGGACCGCCCTCGGCGCCGATGCGCAGCGCACCGCGCCAGCTGCCGGCGCGCGTGACGTCGTCGGCGCGGTCGAAGCGGAAGTGGCCGGCCCGCTGCGGCAGGAAAAGCGCCTCGGCGGTGACAAACTCGACCTCGTCGGCGACCTCGCGCGAACGCACCCGCAGCGCCACGCTGCCGCTGTGCAGCTGGAAGACCATGCGCTCGTCGTCCAGGCGCAGCACCTCGAGTTCGGTGTCACCCGCCAGCCGCAGCACGGTGGAACCGACGCGCAATTCAGCGCGGCCGTTCAAGGCCGTGGCGAGGCGGTCGCCGCCGGTCAACGGCCGGTTGCGCTGCGCGTCGTCCCAGTGTCCGGTTTCGTCGTCCCACCACGAGACACCACCCTTGAAGTCGGCCCGGCGCCCGCCGCGGCCCGGCGGGTCCTGCTGCGCGTGGGCGGCGCCGCCGAAGACCAGGGCGAGCAGCGCCAGCAGCAGCAAGGCGCCCCAACGGGCCGCCGTGGTGACCCGAACTTGTCCGTGGTGTTGCGTGTTCATGCGGGTTCAACGCCCCGTAGGCGGCCGCCGATGACGACCGCCGTGTAAAGGAAGGTAGACGCCAGGCGGCTTCGCCTGCAAGACTTGCCGGTTTCCGCCGCGCCCGCCCGTTGCGACCGCCGCGGCCGTCTGGCCCCGACCCCTGCCTTCAATCGTCAGCCGCCGGGTCCAGTTCTGGAAACAGCACGCTGGTGTAGCCGAACTTCGTCAGGTCGGTCATGCGTGTGGGGTAGAGGCGGCCGATGAGGTGGTCGCACTCGTGCTGCACGACGCGGGCGTGGAAAGCGTCGGCCTCGCGCTCGATGGGCCGGCCCTGGGGGTCGAAGCCGGTGTAGCGGATGCGGCTGTAGCGCGGCACCACGCCGCGCAGGCCGGGCACCGAGAGGCAGCCCTCCCAGCCCTCGACGAGTTCACCGTCCAGCGGCGCAATCACCGGGTTGATGAGCACCGTGGCCGGCACCGGCGGCGCATCGGGGTAACGCATGTTGTTCGTGTAGCCGAAGATCACCAACTGCAGGTCGACGCCGATCTGCGGCGCGGCCAGGCCGGCACCGTCGGCGGCGGCCATGGTCTCGAACATGTCGGCGATCAGCGTGTGCAGCTCGGGCGTGTCGAAGTGCTGCACCGGCGGCGCCACGCGCAGCAGGCGCGGGTCGCCCATCTTCAGGATCTCGCGCACGGTCATGTCTGTGTTTCCTCGTTGGGGGTGGCGGTGGCGTCGACGTGGGCCAGGCTTTGCAGCACCTGCGCCACGCGGGCCGGCACCGCGCCTCGGGCGCGAAGGCAGGGCACACCCTGGGCCTGCAGCTGGGCCAGCGTCCAGGCGTGCTGCGCGGTGCGGAAGCCGTCGTCGCGGCGGCAGCCGTCCTGCACAAAGTCGAAGTCGGGTTCGCAGACCACGGTCAGGTCGTAGCGCCGGCGCGCCAGCGACAGCAGCTCGGAAGGTGCCTGGCCGTGGTCGTGCACACAGTACTGCAGCGTGGTCAGTGGCGTGGTGTCGCAGACGATCCAGCCGCTGCGCTGCGCTGCGGCGGCCTCTTCCAGTTCGACCTGGTGGCGCGCCACGTGCAGCAGTTCCTGCACGTCCAGCGTGTGGCGCAGGCGCTCCCACAGTTCGCGGCCGTACTCCGGCACCCAGGCCGTGTGCAGGGCTTGGGCCAGGGCGATGGCCAGCGTCGTCTTGCCGCTGCTCTCACCGCCCAGCAGGGCCAGGCGGCGCGCCGGCAGCGGCACGGCGCGGGGTTCAGACGGCGCCATCGAGCAGCCCCCGCAAGCCGGCCTCGTCGAGCACGGGAACGCCCAGCTCGCGCGCCTTGTCAAGCTTGCTGCCGGCTTCGTCGCCAGCCACGACATAGCTCGTCTTCTTCGACACCGAACCGGCCACCTTGCCGCCCGCGGCCTCGACCAGCGCCTTGGCCTCGTCGCGACTCAGCGTCGGCAGCGTGCCGGTCAGCACCAGCGTCTTGCCGGCCAGCGGCTGCGGGCCCTTGTCGGGCGCGTCGCCGTCGTGCTCGGGCCACCGGATGCCGGCGGCGCGCAACTGTCCCACCACCTCGACGTTGTGCGGCTGCTCGAAGAAGGTGCGGATGCTCTGCGCCACCACCGGGCCGACGTCGGCCACTTCCAGCAGCTGCTCGACCGTGGCCGCCATCAGCCTGTCCAGCTTGCCGAAGTGCTTGGCCAGGTCCTTGGCCGTGGTCTCGCCGACATGGCGTAAACCCAAAGCGTAGAGGAAACGCGCCAACGTCGTCGTCTTGCTCTTTTCCAGGCCGGCCAGCAGGTTGGCGGCGCTCTTCTCGGCCATGCGCTCCAGCGCGCCGAGCTTGGCCCGTCTTTCCTCGGTCACCAGCGTGTACAGCTCGGGCAGCGTGCGGATGAGCCCGCTGTCGACGAGCTGGTCGACCAGCTTGTCGCCCAGGCCCTCGATGTCCATCGCGCGGCGGCCCGCGAAGTGCAGCAGCGCCTGCTTGCGCTGCGCAGCGCAGAACAGGCCGCCGGTGCAGCGGTGGTCGATGCCGCCACGTTCACGCAGCACGCGGCTGCCGCACACCGGGCAGCCGCGTGGCATGCGGAAGTTCGGCACGTAGGGTGTGCGCGCACCGTTGCCGACGCGGCCCACCACCTCGGGGATGACGTCGCCGGCGCGCCGCACGATCACCGTGTCGCCCACACGCACGCCCTTGCGGCGCAGCTCGAAGACGTTGTGCAGCGTCGCGTTGCTCACCGTCGTGCCACCGACGAAAACCGGTTCGAGCTTGGCCACCGGCGTCAGCTTGCCGGTGCGGCCGACCTGGATCTCGATCGCGTTCAGCCGCGTCATCTGCTCCTGCGCCGGGTACTTGTGCGCGACGGCCCAGCGCGGTTCACGGGTCACGAAGCCCAGGCGCTTCTGCAGCGCGATGTCGTTGACCTTGTAGACGACGCCGTCGATGTCGAAAGGCAGCGTGTCGCGCTTGGCGCCCATCGCGGCATGAAAGGCGACGAGGCCCTCGGCGCCCCGCACCACGGCGCGGTCGACACACACCGGGATGCCGAACGCGGCCAGCGCGTCCAGCGTCGCGCTGTGTGTGGGCGGCTGGTCCCAACCGTGCACGTCGCCCAGGCCATAGGCGAAGAAGCTCAACGGCCGCTGCGCGCTGATCGCCGGGTCGAGCTGGCGTACCGCGCCGGCGGCGGTGTTGCGCGGGTTGATGTAGGTCTTCTGACCCGTTTCGCGCTGCGTTTCGTTCAAGCGTTCGAAGTCGTCGCGGCGCATGTAGACCTCGCCGCGCACCTCCAGCACCTCGGGCGCGGCGCCGTGCAGCCGCAGCGGGATCTGGCCCCCGGCACCACGCCGGCCGCGGACAGTGCGGATGTTCTGCGTCACGTCTTCGCCCGTCTCGCCGTCGCCGCGCGTGGCCGCCTGCACCAGCAGGCCGTGTTCATAACGCAGGTTGATGGCCAGGCCGTCGAACTTCAGTTCGGCGTTGTATTCGACCGGCGGCGCGTCGGCCGGCAGTTCGAGCGCGTTGTGCACACGCTCGTCGAAGGCGGTGGCACCGCCGGCCGTGGTGTCGGTTTCGGTGCGGATGCTCAGCATCGCCACCGCGTGGCGCACCGGTGTGAAGCCGTCGAGCACACGACCGCCGACACGCTGGGTCGGCGAGTCGGCTGTCAGCAGTTCGGGCTGCGCGGCCTCCAGCGCCTGCAGCTCGGCGAACAGGCGGTCGTACTCGGCGTCGGGGATCTCCGGCGCGTCGAGCACGTAGTAGCGGTGGGCGTGGTGGTGCAGCAGCGCGCGCAGTTCAGCGGCGCGCGCGGCGGGGTCTTGTTCGGCCATGACGCGGATTCTCCCGCAGTGCCGCCCTGCGCCCCCTTGGCACGTTACCTGCTGCGTTCTGGTATACCAACCGGTACACACGCACCACCGTCCACCGTGTCCAGCCCCGCCGCCGTCACCGTGACCCGCCTGCCGCGCACGCTGCTGGCCTGGCAGACGGCTGCCGGCGACGCCGGAGCGTTGCGCACGGCGCTGGCCGGCCTGCGCACCAAGGTGATGCAGGAACGCACGCCCGGCGTGTGGATCCACCTCTGCCCCGACGCGGCCTGGGCCGCGCAGCTGGCGGTGCTGGAAGCGCGCCTGGCCGAAGCACCCGATGCCGCCGAACGCCGGCGCCGCTACCCGCTGCTGGGCGTGCCCTTCGCGGTGAAGGACAACATCGACATCGCCGGCGCACCCACCACCGCCGCCTGCCCGGCCTTCGAGCACCGCGCCGCGCACAGCGCGACGGTGGTGCAGCGCCTGCTCGACGCCGGCGCGCTGTGGCTGGGCAAGACCAACCTCGACCAGTTCGCCACCGGGCTCGTCGGCACCCGTTCGCCCTACGGCCGGCCGGCCAGCGTGGCCGACGCCACACGCATCAGCGGCGGCAGCAGTGCGGGCTCGGCGGTGGCGGTGGCGCGCGGCTTCGTGGCCTTCGCGCTGGGCACCGACACCGCCGGCTCGGGCCGCGTGCCGGCGGGCTTCAACGGCCTCGTCGGGCTGAAGCCGACGCCGGGGCGCGTCGGCACCGCCGGCGTGTTGCCGGCCTGCCGCACGCTGGACTGCGTGAGCATCTTCGCGCACAGCGTCGACGACGCCGCGCAGGTGCTGGCCGTCATCGAAGGGGACGACCCCGCCGATGACTACAGCGCGTTTGTGCCCGGCCCGGCGCGGCTGCCCGCGGCACTGCGCCTGGGTGTGCCTCGGCATGCCGAACTGGACGCTGCCGTCGGCTACGACGTGGCGTGGCAGCAGGCACTGGCCCACGCCCGCGCCCTCGGCCACGAAACCGTCGAGATCAACTTCACGCCCTTGCACGAGGTCGCGGCGCTGCTCTACGAAGGCCCCTGGGTGGCCGAGCGCCACGCCGCCTGCCGCACCCTCTTCGATCAGCAGCCCGAAGCGCTAGACGCCACGGTGCGCAGCGTCATCGGCCGCGCGCTGGGCTACAGCGCCACCGACACCTTCGCCGCGTTGTACCGGCTGCAGGCGCTGCGGCGGGCGCTGGCCCCGCTGTGGGACGGCGTCGACGCGCTGCTCGTGCCCACCGCGCCCACCCACCCGCGCTTCGCCGACGTCGACGCCGACCCGGTGGGCGTGAACACGCAGCTGGGCACCTACACCAACTTCGTCAACCTGCTGGGCTGGTGCGCGCTGGCGGTACCCGGGGGCCGCACCGCCGCCGGCCTGCCCTTCGGTGTCACCTTCATCGGCCGCGGCGGCCACGACGCCGCGCTGCTGCACATGGCGCGCGCCTGGCTGGGCGAGCCGGCCGCGCCGGCCGGCCCCACCCCGGCCGTACAGGCGACGCTGCCGCTGGCGGTGGTGGGGGCGCACCTGTCGGGCCTGCCGCTGAACGGCCAGTTGCGCGAGCGCGGCGCGCTGCTGCGCGAAGCCACCACGACCGCGCCCGACTACCGCCTCTACGCCCTGCCCGGCACCACGCCGCCCAAGCCCGGGCTGCAGCGTGTGGCCGCGGGCGGCGCGGCCATCGTGGTCGAGGTCTGGGAGATGCCGCTGGCCGAGGTGGGCGGCTTCCTCGCGCTGATCCCGCCGCCGCTGGGCCTGGGCAGCGTGCAGCTGGCCGACGGCCGCCATGTGCACGGTTTCCTGTGCGAGGCGCATGCGCTGGCCGGGGCGCAGGACATCACGGCCTTCGGCGGCTGGCGGGCTTTCCTGCAGTCGCGTGCTTGAACCCCCGCCGATAAACACGCCATGCCCACACCGGCACAACTGGAAGCCCAGGTCGACGCCACCGCCGCGCTCATCGGCCTGCCGCTGGCCGCGGCGCACCGGCCGGGTGTGCTGCACTACTTCGCCATCGCCGCCGCCATGGCCGAACTGGTGCTGGCGCAGCCGCTGACACCCGACGACGAGCCTGCCGCGCTGTTCGTGCCGGTCGAGCCGCCAAGGTCATGAGCCGCGCCGCCGAACTGCTGCGGGGCCCGGGGCACCTGCTCTCGGCCGCCGTGCGGGCACACGAACTGAGCGTGACCGACGTGGTGCACGCGGCGGCCGAGCGCATCGCGGCCACCGACGGCCGCGTCAACGCCTTCACCCAGCTCACGCTGCAGCGCGCCTTTGGCGAGGCCGCCGCGCTCGACGCCCGGCTGGCGGTGGGCGACACCACCGCCGCCGCGCTGCCGCTGCTGGGCGTGCCGTATGCGGTGAAGAACCTGTTCGACATCGAAGGCGTGACCACGGTGGCCGGCTCGAAGATCGAGCGTGGCCGCCCGGCGGCGCAGCGCGACGCGGTGCTGGTGCAGCGCCTGCGCGCCGCCGGCGCGGTGCTGCTGGGTGCGCTGAACATGGACGAGTACGCCTACGGCTTCACCACCGAGAACACGCACGACGGCGCCTGCCACAACCCGCACGACCTGGCGCGCGTGGCCGGCGGCTCGTCGGGCGGCAGCGCCGCGGCGGTGGCCGCCGGCCATGTGGCGATGACGCTGGGCTCCGACACCAACGGCAGCATCCGCGTGCCTTCGTCGCTGTGCGGCGTGTTCGGCCTCAAGCCCACCTTCGGCCGCTTGCCGCGCCGCGGCAGCTTCCCCTTCGTCGCCAACCTCGACCACCTGGGCCCCTTCGCCCGCAGCGCGCGTGACCTGGCGCTGGCCTACGACGCGATGCAGGGCGCCGACGCGGCCGACCCCGCCTGCGTCGCGCGCCCCTTCGAGCCCACTGTGGCCCGGCTCGGCGAAGTTCACGGTTTGCGCGTCGGCGTGCTTGGTGGCTGGTTCCACGACATGGCGCTGCCCGAGGCGCGCGCCGCCGTGAATGCCGTGGCCGCCGCACTGGGTGCGACCCGAACCATCGAATGGCCCGGTGTCGAACGTGCACGCGCCGCGGCCTTCCTCATCACGCAGGCCGAGAGCTCCGCGCTGCACCTGGAGAACCTGAAAATGCGCCCCGACGACTTCGAGCCCCTCTCGCGCGACCGCTTCCTGGCCGGCGCACTGCTGCCCGCGGTGTGGGTGTCGCAGGCGCAGCGGGTGCGGCGCTGGTTTGCGCGCCAGGTGGCGGCGGGTTTTGCCGACGTCGATCTGCTCATCGCGCCAGCCACGCCCTGCGCGGCACCGCCCTTCGGCACCGGGTGGCTGGACATCGGCGGCCTGCGCCTGCCCGCGCGCCCCAGCCTGGGCCTGCTGGCGCAGCCGGTGTCGTGCATCGGGCTGCCGGTGTGCACGGTGCCGGTGTGGGGCGCGCACCCGGCTTTGCCGATCGGCGTGCAGCTCATCGCCGCCCCGTGGCGCGAAGACCGCGTGCTGGCCGCAGCCGCAGCGCTCGAGGCTGGGGGTATCGTCCGTGCACCGGTCGCCGCACTCGACTGAGCCCGCACCATGGACATCAACCTGCCCGAGACCCACGCCGAAGTCAGCGCCGTCTTCGAACGCTACGAAGATGCGCTGGTGCACAACAAGGTCGAGGTGCTGGACGAACTCTTCTGGCCCGGCGAATTCACCGTGCGTTACGGCGCCGGCGAGAACTTGCGCGGCATCGCGGCCATCCGCGCCTTCCGCGCAGCACGGCCGTCGGCGGGGCTGGCGCGCACGCTGCAGCACACCGTCATCACCACCTACGGCCGCGACTTCGCCACCGCGATGACCGAATTCACCCGCGAGGGCCAGGCGCGCAGCGGGCGCCAGAGCCAGACCTGGGTGCGCTTCGGGGGCCCGTCGGGCAGCGGCTGGCGTGTCGTTGCGGCGCACGTCAGCCTGTTGGCGGGCTGAAACGATGAGAGCCGTCGCCTTGCCACGCCCCGGCGAGGCGCCGGCACGTGCCAACCTCGCCGACCAGGTCTACGCCGACCTGAAGGCGCAGATGCACGACTTCCGCCTCGTGCCCGGCGACCGTTTCAGCGAAGCCGAGCTCAGCGTGCAGCTGGGCGTGAGCCGCACGCCGGTGCGCGAAGCGCTGCTGCGCCTGCGCAATGAGGGTCTGCTCGACGTCGAGAGCAAGAGCGGCTGGTTCGTGCGGCCGATCGACTTCGACAAGCTCGAGCAGCTCTACGACCTGCGCGTGATCCTCGAATCGGCCAGCGTGCAGCGCCTGTGCACCCGCGCCGAGCCGGCACCCGAGCTCGACGCGCTGAAGGCGGTGTGGCTGGTGCCGGTGGGCGAACGCCTGGCCGACGGGCGCGAAGTCGGTGCGCTGGACGAACTGTTCCACGCCACGCTGGTGCGCGCCGTCGGCAACGAGGAGATGGCGCGTGTGCACTGGGACGTCACCGAACGCATCCGCATCATCCGCCACCTCGACTTCACGCGGCCCGACCGCGTCGACGCCACCTACGCCGAACACGCCAAGATCCTGCGCAGCATCATCCAGCGCAAGCCCGAGCAGGCCCAGCTGCTGCTGAAGACGCACATCGAGCAGAGCAAGGCCGAGGTGCGCAAGATCACGCTGGCCACGCTGCACGAAGCCAGGGCGCGCAGCGTCTGAGCTGCCCCCTGCCGCGGCGCAGGCGCACAGCGCCTGAAGCCCACCGCAGATTCGGCACGGCTCTTGCTGGATACCGACTGGTATACCAGTTGACGCCCCAAAGCGGCGCGGCTGGACAGCCCGTCATCCCGCCCACCGCCTGCAAGGAGCCGCCATGCGCCGAGATTTCACCACCGACGTTTCCCGCCGCCGCGCCCTGGCGCAACTCTCGGCCGCGTCGCTGGCCGCCATGAGCCCCTGGGCGCGCGCGCAGGCGGCCATCACCGTGGGCGTGATCTACGTCGGCCCGAAGGACGACTTCGGCTACAACCAGGCCCACGCCGAGGCGGTGGCCGAGGTGAAGAAGATGGCCGGCGTGAAGGTCGTCGAGGAAGAGAACGTGCCCGAGACGCAGGCCGTGCAGAAGACCATGCAGGGCATGATCTCGCAGGACGTCGCCACGCTGCTCTTCCCCACCAGCTTCGGTTATTTCGACCCGCACATGCTGGCCATCGCGGCCAAGAACAAAGCCGTGCGCTTCAGCCACTGCGGCGGCATGTGGACCAAGGGCAAGCACCCCGACAACACCGGCAGCTTTTTCGGCTACATCGACGAGGCGCAGTACCTCAACGGCGTGGTCGCCGGCCACATGAGCAAGAGCAAGAAGCTTGCGTTCGTGGCCGCCAAGCCGATCCCGCAGGTGCTGCGCAACATCAACGCCTACACGCTGGGCGCACGCTCGGTCGACCCGAAGATCACCACCAGCGTCATTTTCACCGGCGACTGGAGCATGGCCGTGAAAGAAGCCGAGGCCACCAACGGCCTGGCCGACCAGGGCTGCGACGTATTCACGATGCACGTCGACGGCCCCAAGGTGGTGGTGGAAACCGCGGCCAAGCGCGGCAAGATGGTCTGCGGCTACCACGCCAGCCAGGCCAGGCTGGCGCCCAATGCCTACCTCACGGGCGCCGAGTGGAACTGGCACACCGCCTACAAGCTGATCATCGACGCGGCACGTACCGGCAAGCCGCACCCGAACTTCGTGCGCGGCGGCCTGAAGGAGGGCTTCGTCAAAACCAGCGCCTACGGCCCGATGGTGAACGAGGGCGCACGCAAGGCTGCCGACGCGGTGAAAGCGAAGATGGTGGCCGGCGGCTTCGACATCTTCGGCGGTGAACTCAGGGACAACACCGGCAAGGTGGTGATCCCCAAGGGCACAGTCTTCAAGCAGACCGACCCGGTGCTGGAAGGCATGAACTACCTCGTTGAAGGCGTCGTGGGCAAGTTGTGAGCCCCCAAGCTCGCCATCGCTCGCTACCCCCCGAGGGGGCCGTCCGCCGACGGACCGGCCGAGCCGGTTCCGTGGCGGGAAGCTTGATCGCCTCGGTCCGCGCGATGGACGCGCGCTGAAGGAACTCGCTTGCCACGCAAAACCTGGCACGACGTCGCGGAGGCCTTTGCGCTGCCGGTGCTGGCGCTCGGCGGTGCGCTGCTGCTGTTCGGCGCCTGGGTCTGGTTCGGCGGCCACGACCCGGTGCAGGCCTGGTCGCTGCTCCTCCTGGGCGCTTTTGGCGATGCCTTCTCGTGGCAGAACACGCTGCAGCGCGCCGCGCCGCTGATGCTGACGGCGCTGTGCGTGGCGCTGCCGGCACGTGCCGGGCTCACCGTCATCGGCGGCGAAGGTGCGCTGGTGCTCGGCGGCCTGGCCTGCGCCGCGCTGCCCGTGCTGGTGGGCGTGCCCGAGGGACGTTTCGGCATCACGCTGCTGCTGGCCGCAGCGGCCGCCGCCGGTGCACTGTGGATCGCGCTGGCCGGCGCGCTGCGCCAGTACCGCGGCGTCAACGAGACCATCAGCAGCCTGCTGCTGAGCTACGTGGCCATCGCCTTCTTCAAGCACCTGGTCGAAGGCCCGATGCGCGACCCGGCGAGCCTGAACAAGCCCAGCACGCTGCCGCTGCCCGAAGGGCTGCAGATAGGCACCATGTTCGGCTACGACGTGCACTGGGGTCTGGCTTTCGGCGTCGTGACCTGCCTGGCCGCAGCGGTGTGGCTGTCGCGCTCGACACACGGTTTTGCCACGCGCGTGGTCGGCGGCAACGCCC
Organism: Burkholderiales bacterium; assembly: GCA_038205425.1. Taxonomy (GTDB): domain Bacteria; phylum Pseudomonadota; class Gammaproteobacteria; order Burkholderiales; family Burkholderiaceae_C; genus Rubrivivax. Next base: position 37,417 of record JBBRBW010000021.1, read on the forward strand.
GCGCGGCGCGGCTCGTGGGTTTGCCAGCGCACCGGCTCATCATCACCGCCTGCGCCTTGGGCGGCGCGGCGGCCGGGCTGGCCGGCGGTATCGAGGTGGCTGCCGTGCACTTCTCGGCGAATGCGTCCTTGATCGCCGGGCTGGGCTACGCCGGCATCCTGGTCAGCTTCGTCGCTCGCCACCACCCGCTGGCCATCATCCCGGTGGCCATCCTCTTCGGCGGCTTCGGCGCTGCGGGCAGCCTGCTGCAGCGCCGCATGGGGCTGCCCGACGCTTCGGTGCAGGTGCTGCTGGGGTTTGCCTTCGTTCTGATCCTCGCGACCGAAGCCTGGCGCGGTCGGCTGCTGCCTTTCAGCCTGTTGCCGCAGCGCGCGCCGCAGCCAGCGGTGAAGGGCGCCTGAAGTGACACGGCGGGCGCTCCCTTGCAACCTGGGTGAAGTGGCGGCTGTCGGCCCGTTGCGGACATTCACGTGTGTCCCGATCTTTCGAAGTGGGTTGCGTAACCTAGGCCGGGGTTTCGGCCCGGCCTACGTCAAGCAACGCACCACGAAAGGCCGAGACAGCCCAAGACGTCGCCAACGTCCGCAACGGGCCGCGGGCCGACGTTCACGGCGCAGCGCGCAGCGCGTAGCAGGAGAAACCGCGTGGAAGCCTTCTTCGACGTCCTGTTGGCCGTGCTGGGCGGCGCCATCCGCGTCGGCACACCCTTCCTCTTCGTCAGTCTGGGCGAGTGCCTGACCGAGAAGAGCGGCCGTATCAACCTGGGCCTGGAAGGTGTGCTGGTGTTCAGCGCCATGGCCGGCTTCGGGGGGGCGTACCTCAGCGGTTCACCGTGGCTGGGCGTGCTGCTGGCCGGCGCCAGCGGCGCGCTGCTGGCGCTGCTGCACGGTCTGGTGTGCTCGCTGCCGCGTGTGAACGACATCGCGATGGGCATCGCGTTGATGATGCTCGGCGCGGGCCTGGCTTTCTACCTGGGCAAGCCGCTGATCCAGCCGCAGGCACCACAGATACCGTCCATTGACCTGGGTTGGTGGAGCAGTTCCGGCCAGGTGCAGGCCGCACTGAAGATCAACGCGCTGTTCCCGCTCGGCGTGTTGCTGGCCGTGGGCATGGGCTGGGCGTTCATGAACACGCGTTGGGGACTGCTGGTGCGCATGGTGGGCGACAGCGCCGACGCCGCACGCGCGCTAGGCAACAGCGTCAACGGCATCCGCATCGCGGCCACCACTGGGGGCGGCTTCATCGCCGGGCTGGGCGGCGCGTCGCTCAGCCTCTACTACCCTGGCAGCTGGAATGAGGGCCTGTCCAGCGGCCAGGGCCTGATTGCGGTGGCGCTGGTGATCTTCGCGCGCTGGAGCCCCGTGCGCTGCCTGTGGGCGGCGCTGCTCTTCGGCGGCGCCGGTGCACTCGGGCCGGCGCTGCAGAGCGTGGGCGTCAGCGGCCACTACCACCTCTTCAACGCCGTGCCCTACCTGCTGACGCTGGCCATCCTGGTGTGGACCTGCTCACCCAAGCGCAGCATCAACGGCGCGCCGCTGGAACTGGGGATGTCGAAGTGAGCTTCGTCACCGCGAACCCCTACCCCTGGCCCTTCGACGGCGACCTGCGCGCGGCCAACACCGCCCTGGTGGTGATCGACATGCAGACCGACTTCTGCGGCGTCGGCGGCTACGTCGACAGCATGGGCTACGACCTGGCACTGACCCGCGCGCCGATCGAGCCGATACGCGCGCTGCTGGCGGCCTTCCGCCGCGGCGGCTTCCACGTCATGCACACGCGCGAAGGCCACCGGCCCGACCTCTCCGACCTGCCCGCCAACAAACGCTGGCGCTCGCAGCGCATCGGTGCAGGCATCGGTGATGCGGGACCCTGTGGCCGCATCCTCGTGCGCGGCGAACCCGGCTGGCAGATCATTTCCGAGCTGGCGCCGCTGCCCGGCGAGGTGATCATCGACAAGCCCGGCAAGGGCAGCTTCTGCGCCACCGACCTCGAACTCCTCCTGCACACACGCGGCATCCGCAACCTGGTGCTCACCGGCATCACCACCGACGTCTGCGTGCACACGACGATGCGCGAGGCCAACGACCGTGGCTTCGAATGCCTGATCGTCGACGACGCCACCGGCGCCACCGACCGCGGCAACCATGAGGCCGCGCTGAAGATGGTGACGATGCAGGGCGGCGTGTTCGGCGCGGTGTCGAATTCGCGTGCCACCATCGAAGCCCTGCGAGGAGCCTGAGCATGCACGCACTGGGGCTGGACACCTACGAACTGACCAAGCGCTTCGGCGCCTTCACTGCGCTCAACGCCGTGTCGCTGAAGGTACGCCCGGGCACCGTGCACGCGTTGCTGGGCGAAAACGGCGCCGGCAAGAGCACGCTGGTGAAGTGCGTGGTCGGCTACTACGCACCCGACGATGGCGCCGTGCTGGTGGACGGCCGCGAGCAGGCCATCACCTCGCCCACCATCGCCCGCGACCTGGGCATCGGCATGGTCTACCAGCACTTCACCGTGGTGCCCGGCATGACGGTGGCCGAAAACCTGCTGCTGGCCCGTGGCCGTCTGCCCGCCATCATCGACTGGAAGCGTGTACGCGCCGAGCTCACGGCCTTCCTGCAGACCACGCCGTTCAAGCTCGACCTCGACGCCACGCCGCAGGACCTCTCGGCCGGCGAAAAGCAGAAGCTCGAGATCCTCAAGCAGCTCTACCTCAAGCCGCGGCTGCTGATCCTGGACGAGCCGACCTCGGTGCTGACGCCGCAGGAAGCCGACGAGGTGCTGGGCCTGCTGAAGGCCCGCGCCCACGCCGGCGACTGCACGGTGGTGATGATCACGCACAAGTTCCGCGAGGTGGCCGAACACGCCGACGACGTGAGCGTGCTGCGCCGCGGCGCGCTGGTGGCCAGCCACGCGGTCGCCGACGTGTCGGCCGACGCGCTGGCCGCGGCCATGGTGGGCGAGGGCCGCAGCGCCCAGGCCGCCGCACTGGTGCGCGAAGGCAACGCCGGCGGCGGCCCGGTGCGGCTGCAGGTGCACACGCTGGAAGTGGCCGGCGACCGCGGCGAACTCGCGGTGCAGGGCCTGAGCCTGGAAGTGCGCGGCGGCGAGATCGTCGGCGTGGCCGGCGTCTCGGGCAACGGCCAGCGTGAGCTGATGGAAGCGCTGGTGGGCCAGCGCGCCATCGACGGCGGCAGCGTGCGTGTCAGCGGCGAACGTTTCCACGCCACGCGGGCGCAGAACCGGCAGCTCAAGGTGCGCAGCCTGCCCGAAGAACCGCTGCGGAACGCGTGTGTGGGCGAGCTGAGCGTCGGCCACAACATGGGCTTGCGGGTCTTCGACGCCGAGCCCGCAGCACGCGGCGGTTGGCTGCGCTTCGGCGTGCTGCGCGACAAGGCGCGGGCGTTGATCTCCGAATACGGCGTGAAGACGCAGGGCGAAGGCGCGGCGATCCGCACGCTGTCGGGCGGCAACGTGCAGCGCGCGGTGTTGGCCCGCGAGCTGGCCGAGGACGCCGACCTGCTGCTCGTCAGCAACCCGGTCTTCGGGCTCGACTTCGCGGCCGTGGCCGAGATCCACACCCGGCTCGTGGCGGCGCGCAACCGCGGTACCGCGGTGCTGCTGGTCAGCGAAGACCTCGACGAATTGCTGCACCTCAGCGACCGTATCGTCGTGATGAGCGATGGCCGCATCGTCTTCGAGTGCGCCGCTGCCGGCGCCGACCGGCGCACGCTGGGCTCCTACATGGGCGGTCATGGTCGCGGTCACGGCAGCGGTCACGGCAGCGGTCACGGCAGCGGTCACGGCAGCGGTCATGTCGGCAGACATGGCGATGTGCCGCCGGTCATGGCGCCGATCGAGCGTGCGGCCGCATGATCACCGTGGCCGCCCTGCCCTTCAGCTTCGCGCTGGCACCCGAGGGGCGCAGCGCGCTGGTGGTCGTCGACATGCAGCGCGACTTCGTCGAACCCGGCGGCTTCGGGGCCAGCCTGGGCAACGATGTCAGGCTGCTGCACACCAGCATCGCGCCCATCGCCGCGCTGCTGGCCGCCTGGCGGGCACGCGGCTGGCCCGTGCTGCACACCCGCGAGTGCCACCGCCCCGACCTGTCGGACTGCCCACCCGCCAAGCGCGAGCGCGGTGAACCCGCGCTGCGCATCGGCGACCCCGGGCCGATGGGCCGCTTGCTGGTGGCCGGCGAGCCCGGCGCCGACATCATCGACGCGCTGGCGCCGACGCCGGGCGAGTGGGTCATCGACAAGCCCGGCAAGGGCATGTTCTGGAACACCTGCGCGCCGGCCGGCCTGCACGCGCGCCTGCAGGCGGCCGGCATCACGCACCTGCTGTTCACCGGCGTGACGACCGAAGTGTGCGTGCAGACCAGCATGCGCGAAGCCAACGACCGCGGCTACAGCTGCCTGATCGTCGAGGACGCCACCGACAGCTACTTCCCCGCCTTCAAGCGCGCGGCGCTGGAGATGATCGTGGCGCAGGGCGGCATCGTCGGCTGGTGCGCACCATCGGCGGCCGTGCTGGCGGCGCTGCCCGAACAAGCCTGAGTCGTTCGCGGCCGCCTTGATGCCGCCTTGAGGCCGGCACAGATTCAGCCCGCCGGCGTCGCCATCCTGCAGCGGCGGAAGCTCACGCCCGCGAACTCGGTCAGCGGGCGCTCGACCACCACCAGGCCGGCGCGCGCGAAGACGGGCTCGCTGAAGGGCGTGCACCAGGCCGAGAAGTGGTGCAGCCCACGCTGGCGAGCATCGGCCATCGTGTGGGCCAGCAAGGCCGTGCCGATGCCGCGGCGGTTGTGATCGGGACACACGTAGAGCGAGGGTACGTGGCCTTCGGCGTCGATGCCGCAGAACCCAAGCACGGTTTCAGCGCCGCCGTCTTCGCTACCGTCGACAGCCTCGGCCGGCAGAGCCAGCCAGGTGCGCGCGCCCAGCACGTAGTCGCGGAAAGCCGGCGTGTCGGCGCCGAAGGCCGACCAGGCCGCCACCTGCTCGGGGGAGTAGCACCAGCTGCCCAGCTCACGCGCCGCGCTGGCGTAGAGGCCCGCCAGCGTGGGCACGTCGGCCGGCACGGCCAGCCGGAAGCGCGGCTGCGTCTTCAACTGAAGAGGCGCCGCGCCGCGGCCGAGCCGGCCGCCAGGTCCAGCGCTTCCAGCCGCCCGTAGATGCCGTCGAGTTCCTTGCCGATGGCGGCAAAGGCGTGCAGCGAGATCGGCTCGCCGTGGTCGTCGCCGGCGGTGGCGTCCAGGTCGTCGGCGAGCTGCTTGCCGATCAGGTGCCAGGCCGGGAAGGGCTCGGCGGCGGCAGGGGTCTGCGGCACGTCCAGCGTCAGCGTGCACTGGCGCACGGCGGCGGCCTGGGGGTCGTCGCCCAGCGCCGCCAGCGCGGCCTGCGCATCGACCGCCAGCACCAGCACCGGCGGCGCGCCTTCCTCGTCGGCCGGCAGCACCAGGCGGCCCGGCGCGGCGGGCACCAGGCCCTGGCGCGCCGCCACCTGCTGCACGAAGGGCACCGACCAGGCCACGCCGTTGGTGCGCAGCGTGATGATGAGCTGCACGTCCAGCGGGCTGGCCAGCGCGTCGAGTTCACGCGCGCGGGCCACCACTTCCAGCATGTCGGGCACGTCGGTGCTGGCACCCACGGCATCGGCGTAGGCCTGCACCTTCTGCACGAACTCCAAATACTCGATCTCGGTCAGCGGCCCGCTGCGGCTGGCCAGCTGCACACCCGCCAGCAGCTCGCCGTAGCGGCGGCCCGGCGCCAGCGGCTCCCAGGTGCCGGTCTCGGCGTCCAGGCCCTCGATGTAGAAGGGCTTGCCGCCGGCGCGCCGGCTGGGCGGCAGGTGCTGCAGCGCCATGTCGCCGCTGATCGGCGCGTCGAGCGCCAGCGGGATCAGGGCATCGATGAGCGCATCGAGCCGCGGTATGCGGCGCGGCGGCTGACGCAGCGCAGCGGGTTCGGCCCCGACGGCCGCCACCGCATTTTCCATCGACGGCTCGACACGCTCGGCCGCCCCGTCGGCCGCGGCAGAAGCTCTGGGCGAGACACGCCGCGTTGTCCACCAGCCGTGCAGCGCCAGCACCAGCAGCACCACGCCGCCGAAGATCGCCAACGCCGTGCCGAGGCCGAGGTTCATCTCAAGCACCCGCCCGTGCCCGAAGCGGGCCGTTCAACCGGCAGCCTGCGCCATCAAGCGGATGCCGCGGAACCGGCTCCGCCGGGCCGCTGGCATCGCCCCCCCGGGGGGGAGCGCCGCAGGCGCTTCGGGGGGCGGCCATGTTCACGCCGCTTCCGCCAGGCTGACCGCGGCTTCCATGTCCACCGCGACGATGCGGCTGACGCCCTGTTCCTGCATCGTCACGCCGATCAGCTGCTCGGCCATCTCCATCGCGATCTTGTTGTGGCTGATGAAGAGGAACTGCGTGCCCTTGCTCATCTCGGTGACGAGCTTGCGATAGCGCTCGGTGTTGGCGTCGTCCAGCGGCGCGTCCACTTCGTCGAGCAGACAGAAAGGCGCAGGGTTGAGCTGGAAGATCGCGAACACCAGCGCAATCGCGGTCAGTGCCTTTTCGCCGCCAGACAGCAGGTGGATGGTGCTGTTCTTCTTGCCCGGCGGCTGCGCCATCACCTGCACGCCGGCGTCCAGGATCTCGGCGCCGGTCATCACGAGGCGCGCGTTGCCACCACCGAAGAGCGTGGGGAACATGCGGCCGAAGTGTTCGTTGACCTGGTTGAAGGTGGAAGCCAGCAGGTCGCGCGTTTCGAGGTCGATCTTGTGGATGGCATCTTCCAGCGTCTGGATGGCCTCGTTGAGGTCGCCATTCTGCGCGTCGAGAAAGGTCTTGCGCTCGCGCGTGGCGCTCAGTTCGTCCAGCGCCGCCAGGTTGACGGCGCCCAAAGCGGCAATGTCCTTGTTGATGCGGTCGATCTCGGTCTGCAGGCCCCACAGCTTGACACTGTCGCGTTCGATGCCCTGGGCCAGCGCCTCCAGGTCGACGGCGGCGGCGCTGAGCTGCTCGAGGTATTGCGCGCCCCCCAGCTGCGCGGCCTGCTGCTCGAGCTGCAGCTTGGTGATCTTCTCGCGCAGCGGCTCCAGGCTGCGCTCGAAGCCGAGCTTGCTCTCGTCGGCGCGGCGCAGCTGGGCGCTGAAGTCGTCGTACTCGCTGCGCGCCAGGCCCAGGGCGCGTTCACGCTCGGTCTTCAGTTCCAGCGCCGCCTGCAGCCCGCTCTGCGCCGCGGCGTCGTCGAAGCCGCCCAGTTCAAGCTGCAGCTGTTCACCGGCCTGCAGGTTCGCCGCCACCTGGGTGGCTGCGGTCTCGATGCTGCGCTGCAGTTCGTCGCGGCGCGCCGCCAGCGCGCGGGCCTGAAAACGCGCTTCCTGCGCCTGGCGTTCCAGCGCGCGCTGCTGCTCGCGTGCATCGGCGAGCTTGCGCTCGGCGGCGATCACGGCGTCTTCGAGCTCGGCGTGGCGCTCCTGCGCCGTGCCCAAGCCGATGTCGAGCTCCTCGAAACGCGCCTCGCCGTTGGCCTTGCGCTCTTCCAGCGCCTCGAGCTGGGCATCGATTTCGCCCAGCTCTTCGCTCAGCTGTTCGCGGCGCGAGGTCGCGGCGTCGGCCTGCTGCGTCAATCGCAGCAGCTCGACGTGCAGCGCGTGGGCGCGGTTCTGGGCTTCACCGGCCTCACGCCGCGCCTGCAGCAGGCGCTGGCTGGCGTCGGTGTAGGCGGCTTCCAGGCGCACGCTGGCGCTCTTGGCGTCGTCGGCGATCAGCGCCTGCGCGCGCTGCTGGCGCGTCAGGTTCTCGATCTCCTGCGCACGCGCCAGCATGCCGGCCTGTTCGCTGTCGGGGGCGTAGAAGGCCACCGCGTGCGCGCTGACGGCATGGCCCTCGCGGGTCATGATGACCTCGCCTTGGGTCAGCTTCTCGCGCTGCGCCAGGGCCTCGTCGAGGCTGGCCGCGGTGTAGACCCCTTCCAGCCAGTCTTCCAGCAGCGCCTTCAGGCTGGCCCCGTCGTGGGACTGCCCCAGGCGCAACTGCTCGGCCAGGCGCGGCAGCGTGCGGTGGGTGTTCGGCACCACGCCCTGCGGCAGCGCGTAGAAGGCCAGCTTGGCCGGCGGCGCGTCGGCGGCGAAGGCACGCACGGTGTCCAGGCGGCCCACCGACAGCGCGTTGAGCCGCTCGCGCAGCGCGGCCTCGAGCGCGGTTTCCCAGCCGGCCTCGATGTGCACCTGGGTCCACAGACCCTGCAGGCCGGTGAGACCGTGTTTGTCGAGCCAGGGCTTGAGCTTGCCCTCGGTCTGCACCTTCTCCTGCAGCGCGCGCAGCGCTTCCAGGCGGGCGCCGATGTCGGCCTGCCGACCCGACTCGGCGTTGACGGCCGACTGCGCGGCGCGGCGTTGTTCGTCGAGCAGCGGCACCTGCTCCTGCAGCTCGTGCAGGCGCGCGTCGAGCACGTCACGCTGTTCGTTGGCGTCGGCCTCCTGGCTGCGCAAGGCCTCGATCTTGTCGGCTTCGGGCGCCTGCAGGCCCTGGCGTTCACCGGCCAGGCGCTCACGTCGGCCCTTCAGCCCGCGCGACTGCTCCTCGATGCTGCGGCTTTCGGCGGCCAGCACCTGAATCTGCTGCTGCACCTGCGCCACCTGCTGGCGCTGCTGGTTGGCCACCGACTGCGCGCCGCGCACCGCGTCTTCCAGCGTCGGCAGCTCGAAGCCCTGCTCCTCGGCCTGCGCCGCCAGCACGCCGGCCTGTTCGTCGGCGCCTTCGATCTGAAGCGCGGTGTCGTCCAGCTCGGCGTGCGCCGACTGCTGACGTTCCTGCCAATGCGTGTTCTGCAGCTGCAGCTCGGCCAGGCGCTGCTGTGCGCGTTGGCGGCCTTCGACGACGTAGCGGATGCGCTCTTCCAGGCGGCTGACCTCCAGCGCCGCTTCGCCCAACGCGCCCTGCTTGGCGTGCAGCACGTCGTTGGCCGCGTAATGCGTCTGGCGCACCTGCTCGAGCTGGGCTTCCACGGCGCGCAACTCCGCCAGGCGCGATTCCAGCGCGTTGGTGGCTTCCAGCACGGCGAGGCCGACACGTGCTTCTTCGCTGGCCGCGTCGCGGTGCTTCAGGAACCACAGCTGGTGCAGCTTGGTCGTGCCTTCGTCCTGCAGGCCGCGGAAGCGCGTGGCCACCTCGGCCTGGCGTTCGAGCTTCTCGAGGTTGCCGTTCAGCTCGCGCAGGATGTCTTCGACACGCACCAGGTTTTCGCGCGTGTCCTTGAGCCGGTTCTCGGTCTCGCGGCGGCGTTCCTTGTACTTGGAGACCCCGGCGGCCTCTTCGAGGAACAGGCGCAGTTCCTCGGGCCGGCTCTCGATGATGCGGCTGATGGTGCCCTGGCCGATGATGGCGTAGGCGCGCGGGCCCAGGCCGGTGCCCAGGAACACGTCCTGCACGTCGCGGCGGCGCACCGGCTGGTTGTTGATGAAGTAGCTGCTGCTGCCGTCGCGCGTGAGCACGCGCTTGACGGCGATCTCGGCGAAGCTGTTCCACTGCCCGCCGGCGCGCGCCAGCGTGTTGTCGAACACCAGCTCGACGCTGGCGCGGCTGGCCGGCTTGCGGTTGCCGCTGCCGTTGAAGATGACGTCCTGCATCGACTCACCGCGCAGCTCGCTTGCTTTGCTCTCACCGAGAACCCAGCGCACGGCGTCCATGATGTTGCTCTTGCCGCAGCCGTTCGGCCCCACCACGCCCACACGCTGCCCGGGCAGCTGGAAGGTGGTGGGCTCGGCGAAGGACTTGAAGCCGGAAAGCTTGATCTGGTTGAGGCGCATCGGCAGCCGAAGCGCACACCCGGCATCACCGCCAGGCGCACGCAAGTGCTTGATTTGAATGAAAAAATGCGCCGTGCAGGCAGGCGCAGAGTGGGCTGGATGATAGCATCGCGCCCCCCGCGGCCCCGCCGCCAGAACCCTGCTCCGCCATGGCCCGCAAGACCCCCACCGAACATGCCAAGACAGCCGTCCCACCGGAACGCGCCAGACCTGCGCAAGCGCCGAGTGCCCCGAGCAAGGACCTGCAGGCCTTCCCGAACCCGGCGCCGGAGCGCGACTACGTCATCCGCTTCGACGTGCCCGAGTTCACCTGCCTGTGCCCGCTGACCGGCCAGCCCGACTTCGCGCACTTCACGATCGAGATCGTCGCCGACAAGTTCTGCGTCGAGACCAAGAGCCTGAAGCAGTACTTCTGGAGCTTCCGCAGCGAGGGCGCCTTCCACGAGAAGGTGAGCAACACCATCGTCAGCGACATCGTGGCCGCCATCGCGCCGCGTTTCATCCGCCTGCACGCCGACTGGTTCGTGCGCGGCGGCATCCGCACTTGCGTGACGGTGGAGCAGCGCAAGAAGGGCTGGAGTCCGGCGCCGCGCGTCGAGCTGCCGGCCGCCTGAGCGCCGCCTGAGCGCCGCCTGACCGCCGCCTGACCGCCGCCTGACCGCCGTCTGCCCGCCGCCTGCCCGCCATGCCGCAGTTGAAGGCCGCCGCAGCGAAAGCGCCCGTCGCGCCGCCCGCGGCCACGGGCCGGCCGACCTACCAGAAGTTCGCGGTGGACGTGCAGCCCAGCGCCATCGACGGCCGGGGCGCCTTCGCCGCCGAGGCCGTGCCGGCGCGGCTGAAGATAGGCGAGATCCGCGGCGAGAGCATCAGCGTGCAGGAAGGGCGCATCCGCGCCACGCGCACCGAACGCATCATGATCGTCGAGCTGAGCGAGCGGAAGGCCATCGACTTCAGCAAGAGCGCCGACCCCATGCGCTACACCAACCACAGCTGCCGGCCCAACGCCCGGCTGTGCATCCGCCAGGGGCGGGTGGAGTTCTACGCGCTGCGTGCGATTGCCGCCGGCGAAGAGATCACGGTGGACTACGGCGAGACCCACCACGAAGGCCGTCTGGCCTGCCGCTGTGGCGTGGCGGGCTGCCGCGGCGCGCTGTAGGCGCGCCGGCAGCGCCTCAAGTCGCCGCCGCCGCTGCCGATAGACCAGCAAGCAACTTCCACGCGGGCCGCAGTTCTGCCGGCGTGGGCTGCGCCAGCGCTCACCGGCAACGGGTCGCGCGCCCGCCCGCCCCACATCCAGAAGGACTGCAAACCATGAAAGCTCTGCTCGCCATCACCCTGCTCGCCGCCGCCGGCATCGCCCACGCCAACGACCCCAAGGACGCCATCGCCAAGCTCGACGCCCGGCTGACCAAGATCGGTGCCGCCAAGGTCGAGGGCACCGACAAGGCCGGCGACAAGACCGTCGGCGCGCTCTTCTTCGGCCCGCGCAAGATCAACAACAACTACGACGTCGTCGACGAGATCAAGAAGTCCACCGGCGCCAGCGCCACCATCTTCGTCAAGGAAGGCGACGAGTTCGTGCGCGTCAGCACCAACGTGCTCACGCCCGAGGGCAAGCGCGGCGTCGGCACGGCGCTGGCACGTGCCAAGGCCTACGAAGCCGTCTCCAAGGGTGACCCGTACTGCGGCGTAGTCGATGTACTGGGCACCTCGCTCGACTCCTGCTACCACCCGATCAAGGACGGTGGCGGCAAGGTCGTCGGCGTCACCTACGTTGGCTACAAGAAGTAGGGCGCCCGCCCTGCCCGCGCCCTGGAACATGCCCCTGCAAGTGATGCCATGAAAGCCTTTGCTCTGCTGTCTGCCTGGTTCGACACGGTGTCCATCGGCAAGCGCCTGACGCTGGCCTTCGGTGCCGTGCTGCTGCTCACCGCCGTGCTGGGTGGCGCCTCGATATTCAACCTGGCGCGCGTCAACGGCGCGTCCGACGAGCTGGCATCCAAGTGGCTGCCCGGGGTGGGCGCCACCGGTGCCGCGCGCGCGGCGATGCTGGAGTACCGCGCCCTCGAGGTGAAACACGCCAGCGCCGCCGACGCCAGCTACCGCGCCGAGTACGAAGACAAGTTGAAAGAGGCCGCCGCTGCGGTGGCCGCCCACCTGGGGGCCCACGCCAACCTTACCGCCGGCGGTGACGAAGACCGCGCAGTGGCCGCGGCTGCGGCGGCCAAGTGGAAGGAGTACCTGGGCTTTGCCGAGAAGGTGCAGGCCTTCGGCCGCGCGGCCAAGGCCGAAGACGCGAAGGACCTGAGCGACGGCGCAGCCAAGATGAGTGCCGACGAGGCCATCGCCGCACTCGACAAGCTCACCGCCCTCGGTTTCGAGCGCGCCAACCAGGCCGCCGCGCTGGCCACGCAGCGCTATGAGTTCAGCCGCATCATGACGCTGGGCACGGTGCTGCTGGCGCTGCTGGTGGGCGTGTCGCTGGCGTGGCTGATCACGCGCAGCCTGCTGGCGCAGCTGGGCGGTGAGCCGTCGGTGGCGGCGGCCGTGGCACGCGCCGTGGCCGATGGCGACCTGAGCACCCCCATCCCCGTGCGCCCGGGCGACAGCACCAGCCTGCTGGCCGGGCTGCAGTTCATGCAGACCAGCCTGTCGCGCGTGGTGACGCAGGTGCGCAGCGGCTCCGAGCGTGTGGCCGGCGCCAGCCAGGAGATCGCCCAGGGCAATGCCGACCTGTCCGGCCGCACCGAGCAGCAGGCCAGCGCACTGCAGCAGACCTCGGCGTCGATGGAGCAGCTGGGCAGCACCGTGACCCAGAACGCCCAGAGCGCACGCCAGGCCGACGCACTGGCCGGCAACGCCAGCACCGTGGCCGCGCGCGGCGGCGAGGCCGTGAGCCGCGTGGTGCAGACCATGCGCGGCATCAACGAGAGCAGCCGCCGCATTGCCGACATCATCGGCACCATCGACGGCATCGCGTTCCAGACCAACATCCTGGCGCTCAACGCTGCGGTGGAAGCCGCGCGCGCCGGCGAGCAGGGCCGCGGTTTCGCGGTCGTGGCCAGCGAGGTGCGCAACCTGGCGCAGCGCAGCGCCGAGGCGGCACGCGAGATCCGCAGCCTGATCGCGGCCAGCGTCGAACGTGTCGAGCAGGGCACGGCGCAGGTCGACGAGGCCGGCGCGACGATGACCGAGGTTGTCGGCGCCATCACCCGCGTGACGGCGATCGTGCGCGAGATCAGCGCCGCCAGCCAGGAACAGAGTGCCGGGGTGGCCCAGGTGGGCCAGGCCGTGACGCAGATGGACCAGACCACGCAGCGCAACGCCGCACTGGTGGAACAAAGCGCGGCCGCGGCCGAGAGCCTGCGCCAGGAGGCGCAGTCGCTGGTCGAGGTGGTGGCGGCCTTCCGCCTGCAGCCCGGCGGCGCACACGCAGGCTGAGGCCGCCGCACCGCCGCCGGCCGGCCCGCCGCCAGCCTGCGGCGGGGGTCTGGCGGGATAATCCAGCGCATGAATCCGCTGCTCGCCCGCCTGCACCCCTACCCCTTCGAACGCTGGCGCGAGCTGACGGCCGACATCACGCCCAACCCGGCGCTGCGGCCGATCTCGCTGGGCATAGGCGAACCCAAGCACGTCACGCCGGCACTGATCGAACGGGCGCTGGTGCAGGCGCTGCCGACGCTGTCGGTCTACCCGGCGACGCTGGGCGAACCGGCGCTGCGCGAGGCCATCGCCGGCTGGGTGCAGCGTCGCTATGAAGTGACGGTGAACCCGGCAACGCAGGTGCTGCCGGTAAACGGCTCGCGCGAGGCGCTTTTTGCGCTGGCGCAGACCGTGCTTGACCCGACGACACCCGGCAGCGTCGTGGTCTGCCCCAACCCTTTTTATCAGATCTACGAAGGCGCGGCCCTGCTCGGCGGCGCCGACACCTTCTTCGCGCCCAGCGCGCCCCAGCGCAACTTCGCGACCGATTGGGACGCCGTGCCGCCCGAGGTGTGGGAGCGCACGAAACTGCTCTACACCTGCTCGCCCGGCAACCCCACCGGCGCGGTGATGCCGCTGGCAGAGTGGCAGCAGCTCTTCCAGCTGAGCGACCGTCACGGCTTTGTCATCGCCAGCGACGAGTGTTACAGCGAGATCTACTTCCGCGACGAGCCGCCGCTGGGCGCGCTGCAGGCCGCCCTGGCCCTGGGCCGCCCCGACTTCCACCGGCTGATCGCGCTGACCAGCCTGTCCAAGCGCAGCAACGTGCCGGGGCTGCGCTCGGGTTTCGTCGCCGGTGATGCCAGGCTGATCAAGGCCTTCCTGCTCTACCGCACCTACCACGGCAGCGCGATGGGCGGCATGGTGCAGCGGGCCAGCACCGCGGCCTGGACCGACGAGGCCCACGTGGTGGCCAACCGCGAGCTCTACCGCACCAAGTTCGCGCAGGTGACGCCGGTGCTGGCCGGCGCGCTGGACGTCGCGCTGCCCGACGCCGCCTTCTACCTGTGGGCCGGCATCCCCGGCCCGCCGGGCGCGGACGGCCGGCCCGACGACATCGCCTGGGCCCGCGGCCTGCTCGCTCAATACAATGTGCAGGTCCTGCCCGGCAGCCTGCTGGCCCGCACCGTCGAAGGCCTGGCCCCGGCCAACCCAGGGCAGGGCCGCATCCTCATGGCCCTGGTGGCCCCCGTTGCGGAATGCCTGGAAGCCGCGCACCGCATCGTCTCCTATACCGAAAGCCTCCGATGAGCACTGCTCAACTGCAACCGATCATCGACATGGCGTGGGAAGCACGCGCCGAGATCAGCGCCGTCAACGCCCCCGAGGTGCGTGAAGCGGTCGAACACGTCATCGCCGATCTCAACGGCGGGCGCCTGCGCGTGGCCGAGCGCCGCGGCGTCGGCGACTGGCAGGTCAACCAGTGGGTCAAGAAGGCCGTGCTGCTGAGCTTCCGCCTCAACGACAACAAGGCCATGCACGCCGGCGACCTGGGCTTCTTCGACAAGGTGCCCACCAAGTTCAGCAAGCTGGACGAAGCCGCGATGCGTGCATCCGGCGTGCGCATCGTTCCGCCGGCCGTGGCGCGCCGCGGCAGCTACCTGGCGAAGAACGTGGTCCTGATGCCCAGCTACGTGAACATCGGCGCCTACGTCGACGAAGGCACGATGGTCGACACCTGGGCCACCGTGGGTTCCTGCGCGCAGATCGGCAAGAACGTGCACCTGAGCGGCGGCGTCGGCATCGGCGGCGTGCTCGAGCCGCTGCAGGCCAACCCGACCATCATCGAGGACAACTGCTTCGTCGGCGCGCGCAGCGAGGTCGTCGAAGGTGTGATCGTCGAGGAGAACTCGGTCATCAGCATGGGTGTCTACATCGGCCAGAGCACGAAGATCTACGACCGCGCCACCGACACCGTCAGCTACGGCCGCATTCCGGCGGGCAGCGTGGTGGTTTCTGGCAACCTGCCCAGCGCCGACGGCACGCACAGCCTGTATTGCGCAGTGATCGTGAAAAAAGTCGACGCCCAGACCCGCGCCAAGACCAGCATCAACGAACTGCTGCGGGCATGATGGTCCGTTGACCTGACAGCAGCGGAGCGGCGAATGTCGAACAATCTGGAACGTGTGTTGCGCCTGATGGCGGAGAAGAACGCCTCCGACGTCTACATGTCGGCCAACACGCCGATCCTGATCAAGATCCACGGCCAGATCCTGCAGTTGTCCGACCAGGTGCTCAGCACCACGCAGACGCGGCAATTGCTGGCCGAGCTGCTGACGCCGCAGCAGCTGGAAGAGCTGGACGACACCGGCGAGCTGAACGTCGGCATCGGCATCCCGCGCGTCGGCAGCTTCCGGCTGTCGGCCTTCAAGCAGCGCGGGTCGATCGCGGCGGTGTTCCGCCGCATCCCCTTCGTCATTCCGCCGCTGGACAGCCTGGGCGTGCCACCGCTGCTCAAGCAGATGGTGGTGGAGAAGCGCGGCCTGATCCTGATGGTCGGCGCCACCGGCACCGGCAAGAGCACGACGCTGGCGTCGATGCTGGAATACCGCAACCGGCAGATGACCGGGCACATCCTCACCATTGAGGACCCGATCGAATTCCTCTTCACCAACAAGAAGAGCATCGTCAACCAGCGCGAGGTCGGCCGCGACACGCAGTCGTTGCAGGTCGCGCTGCGCAACGCTCTGCGCCAGGCGCCGGACTGCATCCTGATCGGCGAGATTCGCGACCGCGAGACGATGACCGCGGCGATCAGCTATTCGCTGTCGGGCCACCTGGTGCTGGCCACGCTGCACGCCAACAACAGCTACCACGCACTCGGCCGCATCCTGTCGTTCTATTCGCCCGAGGCGCGCCCGACGCTGCTGTCCGACCTGGCCAGCGGGCTGCGCGCCATCGTCAGCCAGCGCCTGCTGCGTTCCAACAGCGGCGGGCGCGTGGCGGCGGTGGAAGTGCTGCTGAACTCGCAGCTGGTCAGCGAGATGATCGAGAAGGGCGACATCAGCGACGTCAAGTCGGCGATGGAGAAAAGCATGGCCGAGGGCTCGCAGACCTTCGAACACGACATCGCCCGGCTGATCGAGGAAGGCGTGATCAGCCGCGACGAAGGCCTGGCGCATTCGGACTCGCCGACCAACCTGCTGTGGCGTCTGCAGAACGACCAGGCCCCGGTGTCGCGCGTGGCGCCGAAGCGGGAAGAACCCGAAGCGCCGACCTTCACCGAGATCACGATCGAGTCGCACGCCGAAGACACCCGGCCGGCGAACGAGACGCCGTGGAGCGTGCGCAAGTGACGCCCGTCCCGGCCACGGCCTGAATGCAGTCGCTGCGCCTGGCCGAACAGCTCATCACCCGCCGTTCCGTGACGCCGGCCGATGCCGGCTGCCAGGATCTCATCCAGGCCCTGCTGGTCGACGCCGGATTCAGCGTCGAACGCCTGGACGCCGGACCGCCCGAAGGCCGGGTCGCCAACCTCTGGGCCGTGCATCGGGGCGGGCGTCCCGGACCGACGCTGGCCCTGGCCGGCCACACCGACGTCGTGCCCACCGGCCCGCTGGAGCGATGGACCAGCGACCCCTTCGTGCCCAGCCACCGCGATGGCCGGCTGTATGGCCGCGGTGCCGCCGACATGAAGGCCGCGGTGGCGGCGATGACGCGCGCAGCCTGCGACTTCGTTCAGGCCCAGCCGCAGCACGCCGGGCGCGTGGCCCTGCTCGTCACCAGCGACGAGGAAGGCCCGGCGCTGCACGGCACGCGCCATGTCGTGGACCTGCTGCAGGCGCGCGGGGAGGCCATCGACGCCTGCATCGTCGGTGAGCCCACCTCGGTCAACCGGCTCGGCGACATGGTCAAGAACGGCCGCCGCGGCAGCCTGTCCGGCCGCCTGACGGTGAACGGGCAGCAGGGTCACATCGCCTACCCGCAGCTCGCCGCCAACCCGTTGCACCTGCTGGCCCCGGCCTTGGCCGAACTGGTGGCGACGCGCTGGGACGAGGGCAATGCCTTCTTTCCGCCAACCAGCTGGCAAGTCAGCAACGTCCAAGCCGGCACCGGCGCACTGAACGTGATCCCGGGCGAGCTGGTGCTGGACTTCAACTTC
>JBBRBW010000022.1:0-50976 GCA_038205425.1 Burkholderiales bacterium
GCCCGATGCAGTTCGAGCAAGACTGGCTTGCCGATCAACCAAGGCAAGTCAATTCGTGACTCGGTTATGGGGTACGGATTCCAGGGGCAAGGTCAGTCAACGGGCGCACGTACATGCAGACCGCCTAGTCCGGAACCGCGCACTAGGGGCCAGTTCGCCGACCAACGATCCATGCCAAACCAGCACCGTACCGCCGGTGTCGAAGGCCAATGCGTCGTAGCGCAAGGGTCGTGCGTCCGTCCCGGCCTAGACCGCGGCGGCGTATTCGCCGCGCGCCGGGTAGTCCTTGGCGATCGCGAAGTCCAGCGCCGCCAGCAATTCGTCGAAATGCGGACGCGCGAAAGGCATCGTCTGCACCGCGCCGTAGTACAGCGAGCGGTCGGGCCTGACCAGGAACACGCCGGGCTCGGAAAAGAGCGCCGGCTCCTCGATGCCGGCCGAGGTCAAGCCGCGCGAGGTGCTGATGTACAGGCCGAAGGCGCGCGCCAGTGGTAGCGGCAGGTCATGGCCCATCCGCAGATCGGGCGCGCCAAGCTTGTCGGCCATGGTCGACGCGCGCTCGCGCGTGTCCGAAGACAAGGCCAGCACCTTGACGCCGCGCTTGGCGAATTCGGGCAGCAGCCGACCGAGCTCGAGCAGGTACTTCAGGCAGATCGGGCAATGCAGGCCGCGGTAGAAGACGAGCATCGTGAAGCGGGGTGCGGCGTCGGCGGACAGTACGAAGTCGCCATGCGCCAAGGTAGGCACGTGCAGATCCGGGACGGGCTGGCGGGGCATCAGCATGGCAAGGTTCTCCTTGTTGAGGTGACCGGGCGGCGCGGCCGGTATCGGGCATGCCGCTGCTCGGTCGCCCTACTGTAGAGCCATGCAGCATCGGGAACCACTGAAGGGCTGCGCCCGGGTCTCGGCGCTCAGCGCGCCGACCGACGCGTTGCCAGCCAGTGGTCGATCGAGAAGACACCCGGTCCGCGCGCCATCAGGTACAGCAGCACCGCAGCCCAGGTGCCGTGCGTGGCATAGGCATCGGGATAGACAAAGACCTGGATCACGAGGGTCATGCCGAGCAAGGCCAGTGCCGAGAAGCGAGTGGCAAGGCCGAACAGCAGCAGCAGCGGAAACAGGTGCTCGGCGAATGCCGCCATCGGCGCGGCCAATTCGGGCGGCACCAGGGGCAGCTTGTATTCGTCCTGGAACAGGGCCAGCGCCGAATCCGACAGACGCGGCCAGCCCAGGGCGAATTCGCCATTGACAAAGTTCACAACCAGCCCCTGGACCTTGGTCTGCCCGGACGTCCAGAAGACTGCAGCGATCGAGAAACGCGCCAGGAACGCAATCAGACTGTTCGGGATGCGTTCGAACAAACGAACCAGCCAGGCGACCCTGCCTGCCGGGCTATCCGGGCTGGGGCTGGGGCTGGGTGCGTGCGCGCCGGTCTTGGCGCCCAATGCAGTGTTGTTCATGGAGAACGACTCCCGGAAAACTGAACAGAGATCAGCGCGCCTTGGCCCATCAAGAGCGCCAGCACGTTGGGCAAGTCGAAATCAGCAGCCTCGCCCGCGGCCAGTACCGAAGCGTCGGCGAGCCCCGCGCCGGATTGAAGGGCGGTGATGAAGCGGGAGGCGCCGGGCGGCAGGCGGGTGACAAGCACGTCCAGACCGGGGCGCACCACCAGCGCGGATTCAGGCACGGCAGAGTCGACGTCGGAAAGGTCGGCGTCGCCCTGGTGAGCGGCCCACAACGAGACGATCGCGTGCGCGGACACCACCACTGAGGCCGACGGGTGGCAGACCCATTGCAGTGCGCCCAGGTCTTCGCCGCTGGACATCGCCACGCCAAGCATCTCGGCCGTCATAGGGTCGGCATCGGCAGCGTGATAGGCCAGCACGCGGGCGCGCTCCAGTCGGGCGACGTCGGCCAGGTAAGGAACGGTACGCGCAGGCTTGAAGCCCTCGACGAAATCCGCGAACTCGCCGCCGTAGTGCGCCAATACTCTCGAGCGCGGCGGGTGCTGGCGCACGAACACCGACGCCATGGCGCGGAAGAACTCTTCACCCACCAGCTCCTGCGTGACGGGAAAGGTGTCGGCCATGGCGTCGATCAGCGAGCTGACGACGTTGTTGCGATAGACCGCCAGACGCGCGCTCGGGTCCGAGCCGTTCCACGCGCGAAGGCCGGCAGGACACGGCAGATCCGGCGCCAGCAGGGCCGCTGCAAACAGGGCCTGGGTCATGAGCAGCCCCAGTGGATGCCGCAGTGCCCGGGGTCGTCCAGTGCCGGCATGAGGTCTTCGGCGCGCTGGCTTTCCGCAAGCAGTGTCTCCAGGCCGGGTACATCGTTGTCGCGTTCGAGCAAGGTCGGCATCGGCCCTGTGCGCGCCAGTACAGCGGCATACAAGCCCCAGACCACCTCATCGACCGGCGCGCCATGGCTGTCGATCAGCAGCGGCGCGCCAGCCGCGTCGCGGTCGGTGGCAAAGCCGGCCAGGTGGATCTCGCCGACGGTTGCCAGCGGCAAGTTGTCGATATAGGCCAGCGCATCGCGGCCGTGGTTCACGCAGGACACGTGCACATTGTTCACATCCAGCAGCAAGCCACAGCCGGTGCGGTGGATCACCTCGGTCAGGAAAGCCGCTTCGTCCATTGTCGAGGCCTCGAACTCGAGATAGGTCGACGGGTTCTCGAGCAACATCTGCCGCTCGAGTCGCTCTTGCACCCGGTCCACGTGCTCGCACACGCGGTCCAGCGTGGCGCGGTCATAGGGCACCGGCAGCAGGTCGTTGAGAAACACCTCGCCATGGCTGGACCAGGCCAGGTGTTCGGAGAAAGAGGCCGGCTGGTACCGCTTGATCAGCGCAGCAAGCCGGTCGAGGTGCGCTTCGTCGAGCGGACCTTCGGCGCCGATGGACAGGCCGACGCCGTGCAAGGACAGCGGATAGTGCTCGCGGATGCGGCCCAGGAAGTGGTGGAAGGGTCCGCCGTCGACCATGTAGTTCTCGGCGTGCACTTCGAAGAAACCGATGTCCGGGCGCATCTCGAGCACATCCCGGAAGTGCTCCGGCTTGAGGCCGACGCCCACCCGTGCAAACAGCCCGGAGCCCGTGTGAACCCGCGGCCCGGCGGACGCCGCACGCGTCGTGCGCTGCGCCAGGAACGTTCTCGGGGCCGACAAAGTGCTCTCGGGCTGTCTGTGACCGTGGGGCGCTGACAGCGTCCGGATCAGGTCTTCATTTCCTTGAACTCCTTCATCTGGCCGAAGCCGGTCGTCGAGGTCTTGGAAGCCGTCTTTTCGCAGGTGCCCTTGGGGACGAGCGTCCAGGCGTTGCCCTGGAAGTCGACCTTGGAAGTGCCCGAGCAGGTGGTGCCGGCGCCGGCCTTGCAGTCGTTCTTGCCCTTCAACGCCACGCCGAAACACTTCTCCTTGTCGGCCGGCTGGGCGGCGGCGGGCAAGGCGGTGAAAGCGGCGCCCAGCGCAAGGGCCAGGGCAACGGCGGAAAGCTTGTGTGAGGCTTGGGTCATGAGGATCTCCATTTTGAGGACAGGTTGAACAACGCTCGCGGCAAGGGCCGCTGAGGCGGCAGGGACCCGAAATCCGCACAGTGCGCGGGTTTCGTGCTGCTTGGACGGGGATTGGCTTCCAACCCCGACAAAGGAAAAGAACGCGTGAGGTTCAGAGTGGTCACGGCGCACCGGCAATCAGAGTTCAGATGCCCACCGTGAGGTTGACCCACGCGTCAGGGAGCCAGGTCAGCACCAACGCCTCCAGGCGCTTGTCGGCACCGGTGAGGATGGCGATGCCCATCCCACCCAGTAACAGCGCAAAGCCCAGGCGCAAGCGCTCGACCCTCGCCAGCACCCAGTTGCGGGCGCGCACGAATCCGGCCCGTGAGGCATAAGCCACCGCCACCAGCGGCAAAGCGGCGCCGAAACCGAACACGGCCAGCACCAATCCACCCCGCGCTGCACCGCCGTCGCTGGCCACCAGGGCCAGTGCCGAGCCGAGCAAGGGCCCCGAGCACGGGCTCCAGACCAGGCCCAGCACGCCGCCGAGCA
Source organism: Burkholderiales bacterium (assembly GCA_038205425.1). GTDB lineage: Bacteria > Pseudomonadota > Gammaproteobacteria > Burkholderiales > Burkholderiaceae_C > Rubrivivax. Next base: position 4,050 of record JBBRBW010000022.1, read on the forward strand.
GCAGGGCGCTGCCGAGTGATCTTCCATCCAGGCGTGCCGATGCCGAGTTCGCTGCGCTGGCCATCGGCAGCATCCAGCGCGAGAAGCGCTCGCTCAACGAGGGCACCAGCATCACCAGCGCGAAGGCGATCATCATCGCCGCACCCGCCGTGCGAACCGTCGAGCTGTCGATGCCCAGCGCCGGACCCAATGCGCCGAGAAAAACCCCGATGGCGGCGAAGGACAAGGTCATGCCCAGGCCCATTGCGACGGGCGCGAGACGGTTGCCCTGGACGACGCCGCCGACGACCAGCGGCAGCAGCGGAAGCACGCAGGGAGACAAGGTCGTCAGCCCCCCCGCAGCCAGGCTCAGGCCCAGTTGCGGCAAGGACAGGCCGGTGAGCACCTGGGCGTCCTTACAGGGCTGACTTCAAGGCCGTGCGGATGCCGGCCTCGGTGGTGTCGCCGACCAGCCGCCCGCGCTCTTTGTCGCCACGCAGCACGACCATGGTGGCCTGGGTCTGGATCTTGAACTGCCGCTTCAGGTCCTTCTCGGTGTCGAAGTTGACTTTGAGCACCGTGACGTCAAGGCCGCTTTCAGCCTTCAGCTTGTCCAGCACCTTGTCCTGCGCGCGGCAGGTCGGGCACCAGTCGGCGTGGAATTGCAGCACGACGGGCTTGTCGGCCTTCTGCGCGGCAGCCAGGGCAGCGGCGCTGTAGGGCTGGACATCCAAAGCGTGGCTCAGCGCTGCCGATACCATCAGCAGTGCGGACAAAAGGAGTTGGCGGAGGGTCATGGTCGGCTTTCGTGGCAGTTGGAGGAGGGGTGAGGGAAGTGACGAATGCCACTCTCTCCGGGCTCCAGTTCGATCGAACGGGGCCGCGGGTTACAGGCTGCGAGGAATTACTTCGGTTGTCGAGGCACATCGCCTGCGCTGATTGCAGCAAAGTGGCGCCGCACAGTCATCACGGATTGGTGAAGGTTTCGTCGACCCCTGCGTCAAAAAGGCGATCAGGGGAACGACACCGTGCCCGAGTGCCTGCTCTGCGTCCGCTGGCATGTCGGCCGCGGCGCCCGGTTCAGCGCCGTCCACACAGCAAAGATCCCGCAGCGGTGAACTCCCCATGAGGACTCGATGAGCTTGCCTTCCTAGCATCGGTCGAGCGGTGTCGGCAAGCCGAACTCCGCTTCCCACCCAACCTTGCCAGGAGTTTCCAGATGACCAACTTCTTCCGTCGCCCCGTGCGAACCGCCCTGGGCGCAGCCGCCCTGATGGCGGTATGCGCCTCAGCCCATGCCGTGCTCGTCGACGTCACTGTCACCGTGCAGAACCTCGCGCCCACCAACAGCATCGGCTTCGCGCGCCTGCATGTCGGTTTCAACAACGGCAGCTACGACGCCTTCAACCTCGGTGGCGTGGCCACCGCACCGATCATCTCGGTGGCCGAAGGCGGCGTCGGCCTTGCCTGGCAAGCAGCGTTTGCTGCGGCCCAGCCGAGCGCCACCCTCGGTACCATCGTCACCACCGGCGGCCCGTTGCTGCCGGGTGCCAGCAGGAGCGAGACGTTCCGGGTGGACACGACGCTCAACCGGTACTTCACCTTCGCCACCATGGCGGTGCCAAGCAATGACTTTTTCATCGGCAACGACGACCCCCTCGAGTATCTCCTGCTCAACCGCAGTGGCAGCCTCCTCATTCCCAGCATCGTCGTCAAGGCCAACGAGATCTGGGACGCCGGTTCGGAGATTTTTGATCCCGCTGCCTCCGCCTTCGTTGCTGGCGCCACCGGCAGCCTGCGCCGTGACCAGAACTCGGTGGTGGCCTTCAACTTCGCTGAGCTCGCGGCCTTCAACGGGCTGACCACAGGTGCCGGCTACACCTTCAACAGCGCCTTGACGGCCGACAGTGATGTCTACCGCATTTCGTTTGGCGTCTCGCCCGTGCCGGAGCCCGGCGCTTACGCCATGATGGCAGCGGGCTTGGCGGCCGTGGGCTTCATGGCGCGCCGCCGTCGTGTTGGCCTGCAGCCCGCAGGCAAAGCCGCCGCCTGAAGCGCGGTCTCTGGCAGTCTGTTCCAATCGTTTGCCGGTGTCGCGCTCCCGCATGCCGGCGGCACCGGCCACCCATGAACGAACACCTGCTGCTGGTTGAAGATGACGATGCGATCGCGGTGGCTCTGCGCCTGCACCTTGAAGATGCGGGCTACCACCTGCACCGCGAGGCGAATGGCCAGCACGCCATGGCCGCCATTGACCGGAAACGCTGGGATCTGGTGCTGCTCGACCTGATGCTGCCAGGAGCTGACGGCTGGGAGGTCTGCCGCCACCTGCGTGCCCGCCATGCCGACGTACCGGTCATCACGCTCAGCGCACGTTCTGCCGAGGCACACCGTGTGCTGGGGCTGGAATTGGGGGCCGACGATTACGTGGCCAAGCCGTTCTCGATGCTCGAACTGGTCGCGCGTATCCGTGCGCTGCTACGCCGCATGGAACAGATGCGCTCCACCAACGCGACGAAACAGGAGTTCCGGTTTGGCCCGTTTTGCCTGGACACCGTGCGCCGGGAACTGAGGCGCGGTGAGGCCGCGCTGCCCTTGACGCTGCGCGAATTCGATCTTCTGCACTTCCTGTTGAAGCATCCGGGGCGGCCGTTCAGTCGCCGTGAACTGCTGCAGCGCGTGTGGGGTGAGGGCTTCGATGGGTACGAGCACACCGTCAATTCGCACATCAACCGACTGCGCGCCCGGATCGAGGACGACCCGCGCGACCCCCGGCGAGTCGTCACGGTGTTGGGTGTCGGCTACCGCTTCGACCTTGATCCCGCCCCATGAAGCAGGCGCGTTCCTTTGCCACCCGCCTGTCGCTCGCGCTGGCGCTGTTGTTGCTGGCCTATGGCGCCTTTGTCGCGCTGCTCGGGCGCCAGGTGGCGGCTGAACAAGAGCAGGAGTCCCTTCAGCGCCTGTCTTACGGGCTAGCCAAGCACATCGTCGGCCACTGGCCTGAAATCACGTCGCCCAACCGGGATGGGGCCGAAAGTTCGGCGCGTGGCGCCTTGCTGTCGATGTTGATGACGGTGAATCCGGGCGTGCAGGTGTACCTGCTCGACGTCGACGGCCGCGTGCAGCACTACATCGGCGAGCCGGGCATGGTGCGGCAAGCACAGGTGGACCTCGTGCCGGTGCGCGCCTTCCTGGCCGGTGCTGTACTGCCGCTACGCGGCACCGATCCGATGGGGTCCGGTGTGCCGCGCATTTTCAGCGCGGCAATGTTCCCGGTGCGCGCCGGTGACGCCCGTCCGCCGGGTTATCTGTACGTCATTCTCGACAGCCAGGCACGCGATGCGGTGGCAGCGCAAGTCGGTGCCGAACGGATGTGGCGCAGCGCCGCGCTGGCCGCTGCCATCGGTCTGCTGGTGACCTTGGGGCTGGGGCTGTTCACCTTCCGCCGCCTGAGCCTGCCCTTGCACCTGTTGGCGCAACGCTTGCGCGACTACAGCCAGCGCGGTGCGACTTCCGAAGGGGCCGCGGCGACCCCGGCATCCGCGCGTGCATCAGGCGATGAAGTAGTGGCGATCGGCGAAGCCTTCGAAGACATGAAGCAGCGCATCGAGTTACACGCCGAACGCGAGCAACGCCAGGTGGCTGACCACCGCGAGATGATGGCCAGCGTGGCACATGACCTGCGTACGCCGCTGACGGCGCTGCATGGCCACCTCGAAGCCCTGGCAGCCAAGGCCGCACCCGACGCCCCCGGACGCGCCGACATGTTGCAGACGGCACTGGCGCAAAGCCGCAAGGTCAGCCGCCTGTCGCAGCAGTTGTTCGAACTGGCCGCGCTGCAGTCCACCCAGCAGGTGCTGCACCGCGAACGTTTCAGCCTGGATGAGGTCGTGACCGACGCCGTGCAGAAGTTCGGGTTCAGCGATTGCGTGCCCGCGGTCACGCTGCAGGGCGTGCCACCGGGACGCCTGGAGCTCGATGGCGATCTGCAACTGATCGAGCGCGCCTTGACCAACCTGATCGACAACGCCGTGCGCCACGCCCCCGGCAGCCGCCCGGTACGGGTAAGCTTGCGGCGCGAGGGCACACAGGCCGAGATCGTGGTGGAGGACGGCGGGCCGGGTTTGCCGGGTGAACTGCACCAGCGGCTGGACCAGGGCCTGTCGCTGCGCGATCCGCCCATCAAACGCAGCAGTGGCGGCATTGGCGGCCTGGGGCTGGCCATCGCGCAACGGGTGGCGGTGTTGCATGGCGGCAGTCTGCGGCCGCTTCCAGCCCCGCAGGGTGGCACGCGCCTGTGTCTGCTGCTGCCGCTGGCCGCGTAGTTGCACCCCAGCCACGCGACGGCGCGTTCGCCGACGGGCCAACGGGCCCACGGGCCTCTACTGTCCTGCTACCCCCACGACCCAAACCCGACCCTCTTCGCTCAGGACGAGCATCGCCGACCCGTCTGCCATGGCGGTCGCCATGCCCATGCGGACCGGCAAAGGGACCGACTGCTGCTCAGCCCAGTTCGCTGCAGGGTTCAGTACCCGCAGCCGCCGGCCATCTTGGCTGGGCAGAACCAGCAGCCCACGCAGCCACACCGAAAGATCGATCTCTCGGGTGCCGATGCGGTGCGTGCTGACATCGTTCAACAGCCGGCGCCGGGTCAAGTGCTGGCCGTCTTGTTGGTACACATGCAAGACACCGCCGATGTGCGGCGTGTGCACGGCCAACAGGTGACGGCCGTCGGTGGTGGGCGCCAGCCAGCGGTGAAAGCCACCGACGGTGTCGCCGATCGCGGCGACCTGCAGGCCCTGCTGCCGGGCCGGGTCAGCCGTCACCAGCGCGAGCTGCCCGCCGTCGGGCCCCGAGCGCACGGTCAGCAGGCCGAAGCGTCCAGGCGCGCCCGGCAACGTCACCGCCCTGGGCGCAATGTCTTCAAGGACATGGGGCGCCGGCAGGCTCAAGGCGCGCATCACGCCCAACCCGTGGCGTTCGAGCCAGAGCAATCGTGTGGCCTCGATGCCATCGCCCAGCACACCGTGGTCGTAGCGGCTGGCATCGGGCCCGGCCAACACGGCGATGTGGCCGCCGTCGCCGCGACCATCCAGGTCGACCTGCAGGGGCCGCGCGTCGGGCAACACGGCGTCTTGCGAGCGCGCCACTTCGCGCCAGCGTCCGGCGTCGTCGGGTTCGAAACGGGCAAGGCGGTGGCTGGGCGGATCGGTACCTCGCGGGCTGCCGTTTTCCCGAGTCAACCCGGTCTGCCCGCTCACCACGGCTACCACGGCCAGCGGCAAGATCAGCAGGCCTGCGTGCACCGCCAGGCCGGCGGACGGCAGCGTGCGTATGCGGCCGTCTTCCCACACCCACAACCCACCGCCAGCCATGCGTGCCGCGATGCGACCGTGGCCGGCGGCCAGGGGCGTGGCCGCATCCAGCCCGTCGGCCAAGCGGCGGGGTGCCTGGCCGGTCAGCGACAAGGCCCACAAGACGCCGCTGACCCCTGTGCCCAACAGTCCCGACGGCCCACCCGTTTGCAACTGGCGCACCGGCTCGACTGTGGGGACGGCGCGTGCAGTCCACGGCGTCGGTTCCTTTGCCGCAGCAGCACGCCAGCCCACCGCGCCCAGGCCGGCCAGCAGCGCCTGGCGCCGCGAGCAGCGGAGCACCTGTCTGCTCACCTTCACACCGCGCCGATGTACTCGCCCCGGGCCGGGTAGTTCTTGTCCAGCGCAAAGTCCAGTGCCGCCAGCAGTTCGTCGAAGTGCGGCCGTGCAAAGGGCATGGTCTGCACTGCGCCGTAGTACAGCGTGCCGTCGGGCCGCACGATGAAGACGCCGGGCTCCGAGAACAACGGCGGCTCTTCGATGCCGATGGACGTGATGCCGCGCGAGGTGCTGATGTACAGGCCCCACTCGCGCGCCTTGCTCAGACTGAGGTTGTATCCGATGCGCAAAGCGGGGGCGTGAAGCTTGTCGGCCATGGCCTGCGCACGATCGCGCCCGTCGCTGGAGATGGCGACCACCTTCACGCCACGTTTATCGAATTCGGGTTGCAGCCGGCCCAGTTCCAGCAGGTACTTCAGGCAGATCGGGCAGTGCAGGCCGCGGTAGAAAACCAGCAGTGTGAAGTTCGGCGCTGCGTCCTCGCTGAGGGTCAAGCTGCCGTGGTCCAGCGTCGGCACCAGCAAGGGCGGTACCGCTTGGCGCGGCATCAGTGAGGACAGCGGCTGAGCAGCGGGCATGGGTGTTCTCCAGTCTTCAGGAATGCTTGCACTCTAGCGGCGAGGCTGAGACGATTAGCATCTTTTCGTCTCCGTTTCAACACAATTAATCTCATGTCTGACCGCCTGTCGGCCCTGCTCCAGCGCTTCGAGTTGCGCGCCCGCGTCTTTCACAGCGGCGCGCTGTGCGGCCCGGCCGACTTCGACGGCAGCGTCGGGGTGGGCCACCTGCACCTGGTGCGACGCGGGCCTTTGCGCGTGACAGACCCACAGGGGCGGCGCAGCATCGTCATGGAACCCAGCGTGCTGTTCATCCCGCGCCCGGGTGCCCACCGGCTCGACGGCGGTGACGACCCAGGCGCCGATGTCGTCTGCGCATCGATCGACTTCGGCGCCAGGGACGAGAACCCGTTGCTGCGCGGATTGCCGGCCTTGCTGAGCGTGCCCCTGGCGCAATTGCCGGGCCTCGATCTCGCCCAACAACTGCTGTTCAGCGAAGCGCAAGCCAGCCGCTGCGGGCACGGCGCGGTGGTGGACCGGCTGACCGAGGTGCTGGTGATCCAGCTCTTGCGGCATGCCACGGCACACCGCCTGGTGGACGGCGGTGTCATGGCCGGCCTGGCCGACGCGCGGCTGGCCAAGGCCCTCAGCGCGCTGCATGCGCAACCGGCGCAAGGCTGGAACCTGGACAGCATGGCTTCACTGGCCGGCATGTCGCGTGCGCGATTCGCAGCCCACTTCACGCGCACGGTGGGTGTGCCCCCTGGGGACTACCTCACGGGTTGGCGCCTGGGCCTGGCCCGCACGCTGCTGCGCAAGGGGCTGCCGGTGAAGCAAGTGGCCGCCGAGGTAGGCTATGCCAGCCCGGGCGCCTTCGGGCGCGTGTTCCTGCAACGCATGGGTGCCACGCCGACCCACTGGCAGCGCGGCGATGCGGCTGGAATCTGACAAATCACCGGAGACAAGGACATGCAGTCCCCCCAACCCTTCCGATTGCACGCAAGCACCCGGGTCGCACTGGCCAGCTTCCTGGTGCTGATGACCAGCGCCTGCACCACCGTGGCGCCACCGCCGGTCAAGAGCCACGCGTCCGTGCCGGTGTTGAGCGGCTGGTTTGACGGCGAAGAGGTTTTCTACATCACCACCGATGTGTCGCATGCCGATGTCGCCCAGGCCAAGGGGGCGAATTTCGCCCCGCGCCTTGCCTACGCTTTGCCCACCGGCAAGCCGGCGCCCGGCCAGCCTTCCTCGCTGGACAAGGTCTACGCCGTGACCAATTTCCAGCAGGCCAGCATCTTCGCGTCGGCCCCGTTCCCGATGGGTTCGACGAGCCGCGACACCGCGTACAGCCCGCTGTGGCAGATGGTCAAGGTCACCTGGACCGCAGGCCGGACGCCGCAGACCCTGCGGTCCGAAGAAGCTGTGCTGGCGGCCGCAGAAAGCGGTGTCGTGGTGCTGGAGCCGACTCGGGTCATCTTGAACTGCCCCATCGTGCACCGTGGCCCCAAGGGTGCATTGCCCGGTGTAACGCTGATTCCCCCGCCGCGTTGAGTGCATCGGGTCGACCCTGCAAACCGACAGCGCAGGTCGCGTTGCTGAGGGTGGCGGCTGTGCCACGGGTGGTCGTCGAAACCGGATGGCTGCTGCCGACTGCAGATGTTGTACCCGCCCGCGCGGCGGCCGTCCCGGCGGCTGTGGCCTGCGCACGGACATCGTCGAGTGGGCCCAGGGCGCGGACCCCGAGTTCTGCGAGGCGCTGGGCTTCGACCGCGCGCAGCCGCCGGAGCGCGTTCACGGATGGCTCGTGGAGACGTCGATCGAGTCCGATCACGAGCGGTTCAGCGGCTTCCTCAAGGTGTCGCTGGAGGAGGTGATCGTGGCGCTGCACGACGACCGAGGCGTGCTGAACGATCCTGACGGGCTGTTGTCTCGGCCACCACCAACCGAGACAGCGTTTGCTGACCGGCAAGCACGCACAAGCCGGTACCCGGCGAGGTTCAGTGCCGACCGGTTCGTCTCGGTCGTGGAGGGTGAGCCGGTCTGGGACGCGCTCTCATGGCGTCCGTCGGGTTGCGCCGGTGCAGCTAGACTTTCGCTGCGGTGGCAGCGCTCAAGGTGGCGAAGATTCGGGGCGTCCCAAGAGAGTCCACGCGCAGCAGGTAGCCAGACGGGTCGCTCGATCCGATCGACGGTGGACAGTGCCCCATAACCCTTGATTGATCGAGTGTTTTTGTTGCCGCCTCCTCTCAAGGAAATGTGGCTTTGCCACTTTGCTTGACCCCTGGGGGCGGCAATGACGAAGTCATTTCCTGGGGGCGCTCAATACGACATCGTGTTGATGTGACCCCGGTTCCGCCGCCCCCGCCCTGCCAGGATGCCTGATTGCCCCTGCTCGACAGACTCGCCCGCCTGTGCGCCGTGCTTGCCGGCGCGCTGCTCACCGTCATCACGATGATGACCTGCGCCAGCCTCGTCGGCCGCAACACCACGGGCTGGTCGGTGGTGGGTGACTTCGAGCTCACGGGTGCTGCCGCGGGCGCGGCCATCGCGCTCTTCATGCCCTGGTGCCAGCGGCAGCGTGGCCATGTCATGGTCGACTTCTTCACCGTCAAGGCTTCGCGCGCCACGCAGGACAAGCTCGACCGCTTCGGCGCGCTGCTGATGGCGCTGCTGATGGCGCTGATGGCCTGGCGCAGCACGCTCGGCGGCTTCAGCGCCTGGCGCTCGAACGCCAGCAGCATGATGCTGGGCCTGCCCGACTGGTGGGTCTACGCCGTGATGGTGCCGCCGCTGGCGCTGACGGCGTTGATCGCGCTGGCGCAGGCCCTGCGCGGTTTTGGCAAGGCGCGGGCGGCTGCATGACGCCGATCACGCTGGCGCTGCTGATCTTCGCCGTCATGCTGGTGCTGATGGCGCTGCGCACGCCCATCGCGGTGGCAATGTTCGCCGCCGGCGTCGTGGGCTACGTGCTGCAGGCAGGCTGGCTGCCCTTGGCCAACTTCCTCAACACGCAGGCCTACGCGCGTTTTGCCAGTTACGACCTGAGCGTCATTCCGCTTTTCATCCTGATGGGCAATTTCGCCACCCACGGCGGCATTTCGCGTGCGCTGTTCCAGTTCGCCGCCGCGGTCATGGCGCGTTTCCGGGGCGGGCTGGCGATGGCCGCGGTGCTGGCCTGCGCGGCTTTCGGCGCCATCTGTGGCAGCAGCGTGGCCACCGCGGCCACCATCACGCAGGTGGCGCTGCCCGAGCTGCGCAAACACGGCTATTCGGGGCGGCTGGCCACCGGCACGCTGGCCGCGGGCGGCACCTTGGGCATCCTGATCCCGCCTTCGGTGCCGCTGGTGGTCTACGCCATCCTCACCGAACAGAACATCGCCAAGCTCTTCGCCGCGGCGATGTTCCCGGGGCTGCTGGCGGTGCTGGGTTACGTGGTGGCGATCGCGGTCTACGTGCGCCTGGTGCCGGGCCAGGCGCCGGCCACGGGTGACGCCACCGACGCCACCGACAGCGCGCGCGCCGACGACAGCGCCGCCGCGCTGACCTGGCAGGCGCTGGGCGGCATCCTGCCCATCGGCAGCGTGTTCCTGCTCGTCTTCGGCGGCATCTACGCCGGCCTGTTCACGCCCACCGAAGGCGCGGCCGTGGGCGCTGCGGCCACCTTCCTGGCGGCCTTGCTGAAGCGCGAGATCACCTGGCCCGGCTTCAAGGCCAGCTTCCTGGCCACGGCCGAGAGCTCGGCGATGATCTTCCTGATCTTCCTGGGCGCCGACCTGATGAACGCGGCACTGGCGCTGACCCAGGTGCCCGCGCAGCTGGCCGGCCTGGTGCGCGGCTCCGGCTTGGCGCCGCTGGCCGTCGTGGCCGCCATCCTGCTGTTCTACGTCGTGCTGGGCGCGGTGATGGACGAGCTGAGCATGATCCTGCTCACCATCCCGATCTTCTTCCCGGTGGTGATGGGGCTGGACTTCGGCCTGCCGCCGGAGAGCGTGGCGCTGTGGTTCGGCATCCTGGTGCTGATGACGGTGGGCTTCGGCCTGCTGGCGCCGCCGGTGGGGCTGAACGTCTACGTCGTCAACCGCATGGCGCGCGACGTGCCCATCGCCGAGAGCTACCGCGGCGTGATGCCCTTCCTGGTCGCCGACACGCTGCGCACGCTGCTGCTGCTGTTCTTCCCGGCGCTCAGCCTGTGGCTGGTGAAGTACGTCGCTTGAGCCACACGGGCCGCCGCGGCCGCCTCAAGCCCGGGCCGGCGCCTTGCGTGCACGTGTCGGCTTGGCGGCCACCGCGGCCTTCTTGCGGGCCTTGACGGGCACCACCGCCGGCGTCGCCTTGCGCCGCGGCGCGCCCGCGGACTTGGACTTGTACTTGGGCTTGGGCTTGTCGAACAGCAACCCGAGCAGAAGCGATTCGCAGGCCGTCGTCGACATCACCTGCGGCACCGGGTAGTTGGCGTCGGCTTCGGCGCAGGCGGCCTCGGCCAGCGCGGGGATGTCCTCGGCGCGCAGCGCGGCCAGCTGGCTGGGGATGCCGATGGCTCGGTTCATGTCTTCCACCGAAGCGACGAAGCGCCGTGCCAGTTCGGTCTCGTCCTCACCTGCCTCGCCCAGCCCGGCGCGCCGCGCCAGCGTCGCCAGCTTGCGCGGCACGGCGGCGCTGCACCAGTGCAGCACGGCGGGCAGCACGATGGCATTCGCCAGGCCGTGCGGCGTGCCGTAGCGCCCGCCCAGTTGGTGCGCGATGGCGTGCACGTTGCCGACGTTGGCGCGCGTGAAGGCCAGGCCGGCGTAGGTGGAAGCCAGCGCCATCTGCTCGCGCGCTTCCAGGTCGCTGCCGTCGGCGCAGGCGCGCGTCAGGTGGCGGTAGACCATGGCCACGGCGGCCAGCGCCATGCGGTCGGTGTAGGGCGTGCCCCATTCGCCGATGTAGGCCTCGACCGCGTGTGTCAGCGCGTCCATGCCGGTGGCCGCGGTGATGGGCGCGGGCAGGCCGGTCATCAGCACCGGGTCGAGTGCTGCCATGCGCGGCACCAGGCGTGTGTCGGCGACGACCAGCTTCTGGTGCGTCTCGGGGTCGGAGATCACGGCCGCCACCGTCACTTCCGAGCCCGTGCCGGCCGTGGTGGGCACGGCGTAGATCGGCGGCGGCGCGCGCAGGCCCTTGAAGTAACCGACCAGTTCACGCGGATGCTTGCGGTTGGCGGCGGCCAGGCCGATGACCTTGGCGGCGTCCATCACGCTGCCGCCACCGAAGGCGAGCAGCGCGTCGCAGCCCGCGGCCTCGTAGCGTTCGATGCCGGCTTCTATGACCGGGATCGGCGCGTCGGGCGTGATGGTGTCGAAGAGCTCGAAAGCCGCACCGGCGGCCGACAGGGTGTCGAGCAGCGGCTGCAACAGCCCCAGCTTCACGATCACGGCGTCGGTGACGACGAACACTTTCTTGTGCCCGAAGTCGGCCACCGCCTGCGCCAGCCGCGTACTCGAACCCGGCCCCACCATCAGCAGCGGTTGCGGAATCGGCAGCCGCCGCGTCACCACGCCCGCCGCGCGCTTCAGCCGGGGCAGGCCGACCGCCCGCGCCATGTCGCTGATCAAGTTCGCCACCTTGCACCTCCTTCATCATGCACAGGGCAACTTTGGCGCAGAAAACCCATGAAGACCGTGATCAGCATCAGCCTGGGTGCAAGCAGCCAGGATTTTGACTTCAGCACGCTCTTCCTGGGCCGCAGGCTGACCGTGCGCCGGCTGGGCACCGACGGCAGCACCGCCAAGGCGCTGAAGCTGCTGAAGCTGTGGGAGACGAAGGCCGACGCCATCGGCCTGGGCGTGCTGAAAGACAGTTACAGCCTGGGCGCAAGGCGTTTCATCGAGCGCGACGCGCTGCGCCTGCGCCGCGCCGTGACGCAGGCGCCGGTGACCACCGGCGAACGCCTGGGCGACCTGCTGCAGGAATGGGCCGTACGCCAGACGCAGAACGAGCTGGGCGGCTGCTTCGCCAACGCGCGGGTGCTGTTCTTCTCGGGCATGGCGCAGCGCAAGCTGGCGCAGACGATGGCCGAGTACAGCGCCAACCTGCTGTTCGCCGACCCGCTGCTGCAGCTGGGCGTGCCCAAGCTGCTGACTTCGCTGGGCGCGCTGAAGCTCTACAGCGACGGCGCGCATTACCTGACGGGCTGGGTGCCGCCGCGTGTGCTGCCGGCCCCGCTGCTGCAGCAGTGGGCGCAGTTCGTGCTGCGCAAGGCGATGACGAAGGCCACGGTGATCGTGGCGCCGGCGCACGAGCTCGACGGCTTCGGCCTCGAGGAACTGGCCGGCAAGACCGTCATCACCTCGGCCTTGAACGACCAGCGCCTGGCGCAGTTCAAGGACAAGGGCGTGCACCTGGTGGTCGACGGTTCGCCGGTGCTGCAGGGCCACGTGCTGGGGCCCGAGACGCTGGACGCGATGATCCTGGCGGCCACCGGCAAGTCGCCCGAGGCGGTGCTCGACGACGACTACCTCGAGATCGTCGCCGGCCTGCAGATGCAGCCGCGCCTGCTCTACCCGGGCGGCTTCCAGCGCACCAACCGCTTTGCGTTTGTCATCCACCCGCTGTCGCAGGAGTACTTCAAGGTGCTCAAGCCGGTGGAGATGCTGTCGCAGATCTCGCCGCCGTTGTTCCTGGACTCGCTGGAAAAGCTGATGGCCTATGCGCCGCCCTTCGTCTATTCGAAAGTCGAGGGCATACGCTCGCCCACCGGGGTGCAGGCCGAGGGCTGGCTGATCTCGGTGGGCGGCACGCCGCGCGAGATCATGCGCCGCAGCCCCGAGTTCACCTACCGCCGACTGCTGGCCGCGGCCGAGATGGCGCAGAAGCTGGGTGCGCAGATCATGGGCCTGGGCGCCTTCACCAAGGTGGTGGGCGACGCCGGCGTCACGGTGGCCAAGCGCGCGCCGCTGCCCATCACCACCGGCAACAGCTACAGCGCGTCGGCCGCGCTGTGGGCCGCGCACGACGCGCTGCTGCGGCTGAAGCTGCTGCCGCAGCCCAAGGCCAAGGAGCGCGTGGCCTTCAAGGCCATGGTGGTGGGCGCCACCGGGGCCATTGGCGCGGCGTGTGCGCGGCTGCTGGTGCGCGCGGCCGAAGAGGTCACGCTGGTCTCGCCCGAGACCGCCAAGCTGCTGGCGCTGCAGCAGTCCATCCTGCACGACACGCCCGACGCGAAGCTGGTGCTGTCGGCGCGCGCCGACACGCACATCGCCGAGATGGACATGATCGTCACGGCCACCTCGGCCGCCGGCAAGAAGGTGCTGGACATCATGAAGGTCAAGCCCGGCTGCGTCATCACCGACGTGGCGCGGCCGCTGGACCTGCCGCCCGAGGAAGTGGCGCGGCGGCCCGACGTGCTGGTCATCGAGTCGGGCGAGATCCTGCTGCCTGGCGAGGTGAAGATGAAGAACATCGGCTTGCCGGAGGGCGTGGCCTACGCCTGCCTGGCCGAGACCATCGTGCTGGCGCTGGAGGGCCGCTTCGAGAACTACACCATCGGCCGCAACATCGAGTGGGAGAAGGTGCGAGAGATCTACCAGCTGGGCCTGAAACACGGCATGAAGCTGGCCGCGATTTCGGGCGTCAACGGTGTCATCACCGACGCCGACATCCGGCGTGTGCGCAAGCTGGCGCTGGCGGCGCGGGCGAAGGTCGCGGCGGTGGCCCCGGCCCTGGCCCCCAAGGCAGCGCTACGCCAACGGGCTGCGGCCGCGAAGCCGGACGCTGCCAGCGCGAAGCCCGCGCAGGCAGCGGTCAAGAACAAGGGGGTGGTCAAGCCGGCGCCGGCAAAGCGGGCCGCGGCAGCACCGACCCGCGCGCCTGCGAAGCGCGCCGCGACCGCACTCGCCCGCGCACCACGCAAGCGCGCCGCGCCGGTCGCCTGAACGGCCCGCGCGGCGCTACTCGGCCAGGAAGGCCTGCACGGCCGCCAGACCGGCGGTCACCGCCTCTTCGTGCGGCACATGGCCCACGGCAGGCAGCACCACCAGGCGCGACTTTGGCAGGGCACGCAGGTAGTCCTGCGCGTTGGCCACCGGGATCATCGCGTCCTTCTCGCCCCACAGCAGCAGCACGGGTGCGCTGATCCGGCGCAGCATCGGCACCGGGTCCTGCAGCACCAGCTGCTGCATGCGCGCGATGAGTGCGCTGCGCACCCGCGGCGCCAGCATCATGTCGTGGTAGCGCGTGACGAGTTCGTCGCTGGCCACCGCCGGGTCGGCGTAGGCCGGCAGCAGGCTCCAGCGCAGCACGGCCTTGGGCAGCGTGTACTGCATCAGTTTGATGGCCATACCCACGTCAGGCGCCTTGCCGTATTCGAAGCCAGGGCTGGCAAAACCGTCGGGCGCCACGAGCACCAGCCGCTCGACATGCTGCGGCGCCGCGGCGGCATAGCGCCAGGCCAGCCTGCCGCCCATCGAGTGGCCGACGAAGGTGGCGCGCGCCACGCCGCGCTGCTCGAGCAGCGCGTTCAACAACGCGATGCCGCGCTCGTCGCTGTAGTCGCCCGTCGGGTCGGCGCCGGTGAGGCCGGCCCCGGGCAGGTCGATGCGGATGACGCGGTGCGTCGCGGCCAGCACCTGCGCCCAGGGCTCCCAGGTGTGCAGGCTGGAGCCGAAGCCGTGCAGCAGCACCAGCGTGGGCGTGCCCGGCGCGGCGCCGGCGGCGCTGTCGCGCAGGTGCAGGCGCACGCCCAGCACGTCGACGAACTCGCTGGCCGGGCCGGCGTAGCGCGGCTCGAGTTCGGCGCGGTCCTTGTCGGGCGTCCACAGCCAGCCGCCGCCCCCCACCAAGGCCGCCAGCAGCAGCCACGCAAACACCGTCATGATCTTCAACCGCCTGTCCGTTGGGCTCGATAGTCCGGATTCTCGCCGCGCCCGCCTGGGGTAAAAGCAGCACCGGCGCTTTGCCCACACCGGGCGTGGCCCGAAGCGGACGCCGGCGCCACACACCACTCACGGAGACACCTCATGCTCAACCGCCGCAAGTTCATGCAAGGCGCCGCCGGCGCCGCCCTCGGCGCGCCGGCGCTGACCGGCCTGGCGCAGCAGAGCGTGACGCTCAAGTTCCACACTTTCATGCAGCCGATGAGCGGCGTCTGGCTGAACATGCACAAGCCGTGGATGGAACTGGTCGAGAAGGACAGCGGCGGCCGCATCAGGTTCGAGGCCTACCCGGCGATGCAACTCGGCGGCACGCCCGTGCAGCTCTACGACCAGGCGCGCGACGGCGTCGTCGACATCATCTGGACGGCGCCAGGCTACTCGGCAGGCCGCTTCCCGCGCAGCGAGGCCTTCGAGCTGCCCTTCATGATGAACAACGCCGAGGCGACGTCGAAGGCGTTGTGGGAATACATGCAGACCCAGGCCAGCGACGAGTTCAAGGAAACCCAGCTGCTGGCCTTGCACGTGCACGGCCCGGGCATGTTCCACAGCACGAAGAAGCCGATCAACCGGGCCGCCGACCTTCGCGGCATGAAGGTGCGCGGCCCCACGCGCCAGGCCACCAAGATGCTGGCCTCACTGGGCGCCATCCCCGTGGGCATGCCGCTGCCGGGCATCCCCGACGCGCTGAGCAAGGGCACCATCGAGGCCTGCGCCATCCCGTGGGAGGTGGTGCCGTCGGTGAAGGTGCACGAACTGGCCAGGTTCCACAGCGAGTTCCCGGCCGGCAGCCCGGCGCTCTACACCAACACCTTCGTGCTGGCGATGAACAAGGCGAAGTACGAAGCCCTGGCGCCCGACCTGAAGAAGGTCGTCGACGCCCATTCGGGCCTGGCCACCAGCGCCTGGCTGGGCAGGGTGCAGCAAGCCAACGACGCGCCCGGGCGCAAGGCCGCGGTCGACCGCGGCAACACCATCCACACCTTCACCGCCGCCGAGACGCAAGAGTTCATCAAGCTCAGCGCCCAGGTTGACGACGAGTGGGTGGCCGACATGGACAAGCGTGGCTTCAAGGGCAAGGCGCTGCTGGAGAGTGCGCGGGCCCTGATCGCAAAATTCGGCAAGGCCTGAGCTTTCGACGCACCGCCATGCGGCGCGCGGTGCCAGCGTGTCAGGCGCCGGCCGAGCGTCCGACCCACGCCGCGCCGCGCACACCCGAGGCGTCGCCATGCAGCGCCGGCAGCAAGCGTGTGCGCACCGGCGCCCCGTCGGCACCGGCGGCAAACACCCAGCGCGACCACAGTGCCGGCACCGCCGTGTACAGGTGCGGCAAACGCGAAAGGCCGCCGCCGAGCACGATGACGTCGGGGTCGAGCAGGTTGATGACGCCGGCCAGCGCACGCGCCAGGCGGCTGGTGTGGCGTTCCAGTGTGGCGGCGCAGGCTTCGTCGCCCGCCGCGGCCTGCGCAGCGATGGCCACGGCGTCCAGCGTGCCGCCGTGCTGGCGCGCGTGGTCGCGCGCCAGGCCGGGGCCGCTGAGCAGGGTCTCGATGCAGCCGTGCTGGCCGCAGTAGCAGGCCCAGGCCGGATCGGCACCGGCTTCGGCCCAGGGCAGCGGGTTGTGGCCCCATTCCCCCGCCAGGCCGTTGGGGCCGGTGAGCACACGCCCGTGCACGGCGATGCCGGCGCCGGTGCCGGTGCCCAGGATGGCGGCGAAAACGACGCCCGCGCCGGCGCCGGCGCCGTCGGTGGCTTCCGACAGCGCCAGGCAGTTGGCGTCGTTCAGCAGCGCCACCGGCTGGCCCAGCAGCGCCTGCAGGTCGGCCTGCAATGGGCGGCCGTTCAACCAGGTGGAATTGCAGTTTTTCATGCGCCCGTCGGCCGCGGCCGCGCCGGGTGTGCCGATACCGATGCTCACCGGCCCGCCAGCAGCCGGCCGCGCGGCGGCCACCAGTGCGGCCACCGTTTGCAGCGTCGCTTCGTAGTCGCCCGCCGGCGTGGTGGCACGCTGCTTCCAGAGCGTGCGGCCGTCGTCGGCCAGCAGCGCCGCTTCGACCTTGGTGCCGCCGAGGTCGATGCCCAGCGCGGTCATGGCGCCAGGTTTCAGATCGGCTGCGTGCGTTCGACCAGCCAGGCCAGCGCGGCAGGCCCGACGCGCGGCGTCAGGCGTTCACGCACGGTGGCGTGGTAGGCGTTGAGCCAGGCGCGTTCGTCCTGGCGCAACAGCTGCAGGTCGATGCAGCGGGTGTCGATAGGGCACAGCGTGAGCGTCTCGAACTCGAGGAACTCGTCGAAGGTGCGGCCCTCGGGCGTGTTGGCCGGCACGTTGAGCACCAGGTTCTCGATGCGCACGCCCCACTGGCCGGCCCGGTAGACGCCGGGTTCGATGCTGGTGATCATGCCGGGCTCCATGCCCATGTCGGCGTTGGGCACCGCCTTGCTGATGCTCTGCGGGCCTTCGTGCACGTTCAGGAAGTAGCCCACGCCGTGGCCGGTGCCGTGGCCGAAGTCGATGCCTTCGGCCCACAGCGGCGCGCGCGCCAGCGTGTCGAGCATGGGGCTGGCGGTGCCGCGCGGAAAGCGCGCGCGCGACAGGTTCATCGTGCCCTTGAGCACCAGCGTGTAGTCGCGTTTCATCGCCGCGCTCACCGTGCCGATGGGCCACACACGTGTGATGTCGGTGGTACCGCCCAGGTACTGGCCGCCGCTGTCGATGAGCAGCAGGCCGCCTTCACCCGGTTGCACGGCAATCACCGCGTGCGATTCCTCGGTGGCGCGGTAATGCGGCATCGCGCCGTTGGCGTTGAAGCCGGCGATGGTGTTGAAGCTCAGGCCGACGAAGCCGGCGCGCTTGGCGCGTTCGGCGCTGATGCGTTCGTCGACCATCAGCTCGGTGATGTGTTCGCCGCGCGCCATCGCGGCCTCGAACCCGGCGTAGAACTCGCACATCGCGGCGCCGTCCTCGGCCATGGCCTCGCGCACGAAGTTGGCTTCGGCGGCGCTCTTGCGGCTCTTCAGCAGCGTGCTCGGGTTGATGGCCTCGAGCACCGTGCAGCGCACGCGCTCGCGGAAAACCAAGGTGACGCGGCGCGGGTCTAACAGCAGCGTCGCGCCTTCGCCCAAGGCGGCCAGCGCGCCGGCCGCTTCGCCGTAGGGCGCGAGCTGCACGCCGTCGGCGGCGAGTTGCGCACGCAGCGTGGCGTTCACCTTGCCGGCGCCGACGAAGAGCGTGGCGCCCGCCATGTCCAGCAGCAGATGGGCCAGAAAGACCGGGTTGTAGCTGACGTCGCTGCCGCGCAGGTTCGTCAGCCAGGCCACGTCGTCGACGGTGCTGATGAAGTGGTGCGTGGCGCCGCGCGCGCCCATCGCCTGCCGCACCTGCGCCAGCTTGGCGGCGCGCGGGGTCGGCGCGTGCGGCGCGGCGTGTTCGTAGACCGGCATCGCAGGCAACGCGGGGCGCTCGGGCCAGAGCGCGTCGAGCGGGTCGAGGTCGGTGCGCAGCAGCACGCCGGCGGCGCTCAGCGCCGACTTCAGCGCCTGCGCCGAAGCCAGCCCCAGCACCTGGCCGTCGACCGCAACCGTGGCGCCGCGCGGCACTTCACGCGCCAGCCAGTCGATGTGCGCGTTGCTGTTGCCGGTGGGGATCTTCACCAGTTCGATGCCGGTGCCGGTGAGCTCGGCCTCGGCCTGCATCCAGTAGCGGCTGTCGGCAAAAAGCGCGGCGCGGTCGGTGGCGACGACCAGCGTGGCCATGCTGCCGGTGAAGCCGCTGAGCCACTGCCGGCCCTGCCAGTGTTCGGGCAGGTATTCACTGAGGTGGGGGTCGGCGCTGGGCACCAGCAGGGCGTGTACACCGTGCCGTGCCAGTTCCTCGCGCAGCTGGGTGATGCGCATGCGGATCGGGGAGGTGCGGGTGTCCATGGGGCGGTGCTCCAGCATGCCAGACGGCGAAAAGGGCGGATTCTAGGTGTCACCCCGCTGGCTGGCGAGCCGGTGCTGGCGCAGCATCGCCTCCCCGGTATCGCCGGTCAGGAGCTGCTCATGGCCGACCCGCAAGCCGCCACGCTGAACCAGCTGCGCAACATCCAGACGCGCACCGGCAAGACGATCGCCGAACTGCAGGCCGCCATTGCCGCCTGCGGCCTGTCGAAGGTCGCTGAGCGCCGCGCCTGGGCGATGGAGCACTTCAAACTCGGCTACGGCGACGCCAACGCGCTGGCGCTGACGCTGGGCAAGCCTCTGCCCGACCTGGGTGCGGCACCAGGCGCGGCGGCCGCCGCCCTGCCCCCGGTGGGCGATGGCGAAGGGCTGGATGCGATCTATGCCGGGGCCAAGGCCGACCTGCGCCCGCTGCACGAATCGTTGATCGCCGCCATCACGACCTTCGGCGAATTCGAGCAGGCGCCCAAGAAGGCCTACGTCAGCCTGCGCCGCAAGAAGCAGTTCGCCATGCTGGGGCCGGCGACGAAGACGCAGATCGAGGTCGGCATCAACCACAAGAGCCTGCCGGCGCACCCGCGCTTGAAGCTGCTGCCGCCTGGCGGCATGTGCAACGCCAGCGTGCGCTTGTCGACGGCCGCCGAGGTCGATGCCGAGTTGCTGGGCTGGCTGCGCGCCGCCTACGAAGCGGCGGGCTGATCGGCGGCCGGTGGCGCTTCGGCCATGCCGGCCGCTCGCGCCAGCAGGCGCTTGCGCACGAGGTGGATGTGGCCGCGCAGGTCGTAGAGCTCGTTGGTGAAGGACAGCGGCACGCCGATGTTTTCGGTCTGCGTGTCCAGCCGTTCGAGCCGTTCGCGCAGCGCGGCGAAATCGGCGTCGGGTTGTTCCAGCGCACTTTCGATGGCACGCAAGTGCGCGTACCAGCGGAAGACCCGCGAGCGCAGGCGCAGCGTGACCAGCGGCGGCAGGATGCGCGACAGCGGCAGCAGCGCGGCCAGCAGCGGCAGCAGCACGATCCACATGCGGTCGACGAAGTTGGCCAGCCAGAACGGCAGGTACTGCTGCAGCCAGGGCGGGCCGTGGCGGTAGTAGCGGTCGGCCGCCGGGGCCAGCGGCAGTTCGTCGGCGCTGGGCTGAGGGAAGTCGCTGCCCCGCTGGAACCAGCCCGGCGGGCTGTGCACCTGGTGGGCGGTCTGCAGCAGCAGTTGCACCAGCGCCGGGTGCAGGTCGGCGCGCACCGCGAGCGTGGCGGTGGTGGCCACCAGCGGCAGGTCCTG
The DNA here is from genome assembly GCA_038205425.1 of Burkholderiales bacterium. Taxonomy (GTDB): domain Bacteria; phylum Pseudomonadota; class Gammaproteobacteria; order Burkholderiales; family Burkholderiaceae_C; genus Rubrivivax. The sequence goes on from JBBRBW010000022.1 coordinate 24,365, forward strand.
CGGCGGCAGGTCGGCCGCCAGGTCGACGGTGCCGCGTGGCAGCTTCAGCACACGCAGGAAGGGGAAGCGGCGTGCGTAGGCCTCGGCCTGCGCCATGCCGAGCAGTTGCACACCCGGCGTGTGCAGCAGGTACTGCACCAGCGGTGCTTCGGCCGCCGAGACGAGCGCCAGCGCGTCGACGCGGCCCTGCACGAGGTCGAGCACGCCGCCCACGGCGTCCACCGTGGCGCCGGCCTGTGGCGGCGCCGGCAGCCCGCCGGCTTCGGCCAGCTGCCAGAACAGCGGGCCCGAGCCGCCGCCGGGCGGCCCGGTGTCGATGCGCCAGCCGGCCAGCTGCGCCAGCTTTTCGGGCGCCACGCCGGCCGACAGCCGCTGCGCGCTGTCTTCACGGAAGAAGAGCCACAGCGGCTCGATGGCCACGCCGCCCAGCGACAGCACCGGGGCGTCGTCGGCGCCGGCTGCGTCAGGCCTCGCGGCGCCGCCTTGCACGAAGGCGGCGTGCACGCCAGAGCGGGCGTCGCGCAGCAGCGCCAGGTTTTCGCTCGAACCCTGGGTGGCGCGAAGCTCGACCTCCACGCCCTGCGCCTGCAGCAGCGGCCGGTAACGGCGGGCGAAGTCGTCGTAGGCACCCTGCTCGGGGCCGGTGGCGATGACCAGGCGTTTCACCGGGGTCGGCTGCAGCACCTGCCAGGCCACCCAAAGCACCAGCGCCGCCACCCCCAGCAGCGCGGCCTGCGCCAGCGGCCCGGCGGAAGTCAGCGCCAGCATGCCCGCGCCGAGGCCCGCGGGTGCGCCGGGCTGAGGTGAAGGACGGCGCGGCATGCGGGCACGATAGCGCAGTGCGGCCGTGCGGCAGGGCGTACGGCAGGCGCAGCCGGGCGCGGGCTGCTAAGCTGCCAGCCCCTGAACGCTTCGTTACCGGAGGCTTCCATGCCCGGCCTGCTGCCCCACGTCGACCCCGACGGCCTGCTCGAATATTCCGTCGTCTACACCGACCGCGCGCTGAACCACATGGCGCAGCGTTTTCACCGCGTGATGCAGGATGTCTCGGCCACGCTGAAGCAGGTCTACGGCGCCACTTCGGCCATCGTGGTGCCGGGCAGCGGCAGCTTCGGCATGGAGTCGGTGGCGCGGCAGTTTGCGCAGGACAAGAAGGTGCTGGTCATCCGCAACGGCTGGTTCAGCTACCGCTGGAGCCAGATCTTCGAGATGGGCCGCATCCCGGCCGAGACCACGGTGCTGAAGGCGCGCCTGACCGGCCCCGGCCCGAAGGCGCCGTTTGCGCCCGCGCCCATCGAAGAAGTGGTGACCGCCATCCGCGCCGGCAAGCCCGACGTGGTGTTTGCACCGCACGTCGAAACCTCGGCCGGCATGCTGCTGCCCGAACACTACCTCAAGGCCGTGGCCGATGCTGTGCACGAGTACGGCGGCCTTTTCGTGCTGGACTGCGTGGCCTCGGGCGCGATCTGGGTCGACATGAAGGCCACCGGTGTCGACGTCATCGTCACCGCGCCTCAGAAGGGCTGGAGCAGCACACCCTGCGCCGGCCTCGTGATGCTGGGTGAGCGTGCACGCGCGGCCATCGAGCACACCTCCAGCAGCAGCTTCTCGCTCGACCTGAAGAAGTGGCTGCAGATCATGGAAGCGCACGAGAAGGGCACGACGGCGTATCACGCCACGCTGCCCACCGACGGCCTGGCGCAGCTGCGTGACGTGATGAAGGAAACCGCCGAGTTCGGTTTCGACAACGCCCGTGCCGCGCAGCAGCAGCTGGGCGATCGTGTGCGTGCGTTGCTGGAAAGCAAGGGCATCAAGAGCGTGGCCGCTGCGGGCTTCCAGGCTCCGGGCGTGGTGGTCAGCTACACCGACCATGCCGACTGGAGCAACACGCAAGCCTTCGCGAAGCAGGGCCTGCAGGTCGCCGCCGGCGTGCCGCTGGCCTGCGACGAGCCGGCCGACTACCGCGCTTTCCGCGTCGGCCTGTTCGGGCTGGACAAGCTGAAGAACGTCGACCGTACCGTGGCCACTTTCGAGCGGGCGCTCAACGCGTTGCTGTAGCGCGTTCACGGCCCCGCCGGCCGGCCCGGCGGCGCGCCGGATGGGTTCAAAGACTCAGGCCGACAGCCTTTCCATGCACCAGTGCGCCGCAGCCAGCAGGCGCTGGTCGTCGCCGGCGCGGCCCACAAGTTGAAGGCCCACGGGCAGGCCGTGGCGCCCGGTGGCGAAGGGCAGGTGCACACACGGCAGGCCCAGCAGGGTCCAGCCGCGGCAGAACACCGGGTCGCCGGTGGCGGTGATGCCTGCGGGCGCTTCGCCCATCGCGCTGGGCGCCAGCAGCAGGTCGTAGCGTTCGAACCAGGCGTCGGCCAGCTGGCGGGCGGCTGCGGTGCGGGCGCCATTCGCCGCGTGCTGCTCGCCGTCGATGGCCATGCCTTCGTCGAGCAGGCCGCGCAGGCGTTCGCTGAGCTGACTGCGGTGCTGCAAGCGTTCGTGGCTGAGCGCACGCGCCATCTCGAAAGCCATCACGGCCTTCTGCAGCGCCACCAGGTCGGGCATGGCGGCGGGCCAGGCTGCGTCTTCCAGCAAGGCCGCTTGCGGGCCCAGCGTGTGCAGCGCCTGCGCCCAGGCGGCCTGCACGTCGGCGTCGGCCTGCGGCCATTCGGGCGTGGGGCACAGGCCGATGCGCGGCGCCGTGCGGTCCGGGTCGGCGAGCAGCCTGCGGTCGCCGGTGAGCACGGCCCCGAGCAGCGCCACGTCGCGCACGCTGCGGCCGAAGCCGCCGACGACGTCGAGTGTTTCCGACAGGCTCTTCACGCCGGCGCGCGGCACGCGGCCGGCGCTGGGCTTGTAGCCCACCACGCCGCAGTAGGCGGCCGGGCGGATGATGGAGCCCGCCGTCTGCGTGCCCAGCGCCAGCGGCAACATGGTGTCGGCCACCGCCGCGGCCGAGCCGCTGGACGAGCCGCCGGGGGTGTGCCTGAGGCCGTGCGGGTTGCGCGTGGCGCCGGGGTGAAAGTAGGCGAACTCGGTGCTGACCGTCTTGCCCGCCACCACCGCGCCGGCTTCGCGGCACAGCGCCACGGTGGCGGCATCGGCCGCGGGCCGGTGGCCGGCATAGACCGTCGAGCCGTAGCCGGTGGGCAGGTCGGCGGTGTCGACGAGGTCCTTCACGCCCAGCGGCAGGCCGTGCAGCGGCCCGCGCCACGGCCCGGCGTCCAGCGCGCGGGCCTGCGCCAGCGCGGCGTCGGGGTCGAGGTGGATGAAGGCGTGCACCTCGCTCTCGCGTTCGGCGATGCGGTCCAGGCAGGCACGCATCAGATCGGTGGCGCTGAGTTCGCGGCGGGCCAGCAGGCGGGCGGCCTGCCAGGCATCGAGTTGGTTGGGTTTCATGTTCGGGGTGGGGCGTCAGACCCCATTCAGGCAGCGCAGCACCAGTCGGTGATCAGGTCGTCGAACAAGGCCGTGGCCTCGTGGATGCGGTGCACGTGACAGTACTCGTCGGTCTGGTGCGCCAGCTGCGGTTCACCGGGGCCGAGGATCAGCACCGGCGGCATGCCCAGCGGCAGGCGCAGCGCGGCGGCGTCGGTGAAGTACGACACCGTGCGCGGCGGCGGCATCGCGCCCTGGCGCGCGGCGCACAGCGCAAACACACGCTGCATCCAGGGGTCGTCGGGCGCGGTGTAGACGCTGGCCACGTCGAGCACCGTGCTCAAGTCGATCTGCGTGCCCAGTGCGGCGCACAGGCACTGCAGCACACGCGCGTGGTCCTGGCCGGCGACGCTGCGGATGTCGATGCCCAGTTCGGCCGCGTCGGGCACCGAGTTGATGTTCAGGCCGCCGCGCACCGTGCCCACGTTCAACGTCGGCGCGCCCATCAGCGCGTGCGGCGGGGTCTCGAATTCGAACTGTTCCAGCGCCAGCGCGGCGCGCGCGATCTTGTAGATGGCGTTGTCGCCCTGCTCGGGCATCGAGCCGTGCGCGGTGACGCCGCGGGCCTGCGCCTTCAGCCAGAACGCACCCTTGTGGCCCACCAGCGGCGCGTTGGCCGTCGGCTCGGCCACCACCAATGCGCCTGCGCGGCCCAGCAGCACGGCGGCGTCGGTGTCGCGCGCCATCGCGAAGGCGCCCTCGCAGCCGGTTTCTTCGCCGGCGGTGAGGATCAGGCTGAGCCCCGGCCCGTCACGCAGCCGCTCGGCCTGCGTGATGGCGGCGCAGACAAAGGCGGCGACGCCGCTTTTCATGTCGCTGCTGCCGCGGCCGTAGAGGCGGCCCTCGACGATGTCGCCGCCGAAGGGGTCGTGCTGCCAGGGCGCGGCGCCCAGCGGCACGACGTCGAGGTGGCCGGTGAAGGCCAGCGGCAGCCGCGTGTCGGTGCGCGAAGCGCCACCGATGCGCGCTACCAGGCTGGTGCGCCGCGGCGCGAAGTCGTGTGTGCGGCAGGCGTAGCCGGCGGCCGAGAGCAGGTCGGCCAGCAGCGTGATGCAGGCGTCTTCGTGACCCGGCGGGTTGACGGTGTCCACGCGCACCAGCGACTGGGTGAGCGCCACAGGGTCGAGATCGGCCATCGGGTACGTCCTCAGCCGAAGTACGCCGCGCGCACTTCTTCGTTTTCGGCCAGCGCCTGCGCCGTGCCTGCGGCCACCAGCTTGCCCTGGCTCAGCACGTAGCCGTGGTGGGCGATGGCCAGCGTCTGGCGCACGTTCTGTTCCACCAGCAGCACGGTGATGCCGAGCTTGTTGATGTCACCGATGATGCGGAAGTTTTCCTTCACGTACAGCGGCGACAGGCCCAGCGACGGCTCGTCGATGATCAGCAGCTTGGGCTGCGCCATCAGCCCGCGGCCGATGCTGACCATGGCTTGCTCGCCGCCCGACATCGTGCCCGCCAATTGCGCGTGCCTTTCCTTCAGCCGCGGGAACAGCACAAAAGCCTGCTCGATGCGCCGCGCCACTTCAGCCGCGTCGCTGATCTGGAAAGCGCCGACGCGCAGGTTCTCTTCCACCGTCATCTTCGGGAAGACCTTACGGCCTTCCGGAATGCAGGCAATGCCGCGGCCGATGATGCGGTGCGTGGGCAGGCCGTGGATCGCCAGGCCCTCGAAGCGGATGGCGCCGGTGTGCGGCGGCGTCAGCCCCAGGATGGCGCGGATGAGCGTACTCTTGCCGGCGCCGTTGGCGCCCAGGATGCAGGTGATGCTGCCCGCGGCGACATCGAGCGACACACCCTGCAGCACATCGACACGGTCGTAAGCGGCGCGGATGCCTTCGACTTCGAGCAGCGGCGTCATGTTGCCCCCTTGGCCCTGCGGGCCGTCCCCCCAAGGGGGAGCGAGCGCCTTCGGGGCGGCCGTGCGGCGCTCACAGCGGCACCTCGGCATCCTGGCCTAAATAAGCCACCTGCACCTCGGGGTGGCGCGTGATCTCGTCGAAGCTGCCCTCGGCGATCTTCTTGCCGTAGTTCAGCACCACGCAGCGCTGCGTGATGCGCTGGATGACACCCATCTCGTGTTCGATGATCACCACCGTGAAGGGGCTGAGCCGTTCGCGCACCATCAGGATGTCGTCCATCAGCTCGCGTGTCTCGTCGTGCGTCATGCCGGCCGAAGGTTCGTCCAGCAGCACCAGGCGCGGGTTGCTCACCAGCGCGCGGCAGACCTCGACGCGGCGGCGGTCGATCATGCTCAACGTGCCGGCGGGCTGCCACATCTTCTCGGCCATGCCGGCGCTGAAGGTCTTCAGCAGCGTGTGCACCTGCTCGACGGTTTCGTCGAACTGCAACTTCAGCGCCTTGCGCTGCAGCAGGTTGAAGATCAGGCCCTGGTGGAACTGCTGCGTGCGGCCGATGGCGACATTGTCGAACACCGTCAGCGGCAGCGAAAGACGCGAACGCTGGAAGGTGCGCGTGATGCCGGCGCGGTAGACGTCCTGAGGGCTGCTGCGCGTGAGGTCATGCCCGGCAAACTGCACGGTGCCTGCCGACGCCGCATAGATGCCGGTGACGACGTTGAAGAAGGTCGTCTTGCCCGAACCGTTGGGGCCCAGCAGGCCGAGGATCTCGTGTTCGTGCACGACGAGGTCGAGTGCGTCGAGCGCAGTGACGCCGCCAAAGCGCATCGTCAGGCCGCTGGCCTGCAGCAGCACGGCACTCATGGTGCTTCGCCCTTGCGCCGGCCGGGGAAGTACTGCCGCACCGTGCGCGGCAGCAGGCCTTCGGGCCGGAACAGCAGGATCAAGATCACCAGCACCGCGTAGAGCAGGAAGCGGTACTCCTGGATGAACTGGAACTTCTCGGGCAGGATGAGCACGATGGCCGCTGCCGGCAGCAGCCCCCAGGGGTTGCCGATGCCGCCGAGGATGACGATGGACACCAGGATCAGCGAATCGCCGAAGGTGAAGTTGTTCGGCGCCACGTAGCTCGTCATCATCCCGTACACCGCACCGGCCAGGCCGGCGAGGAAGTTGCCCATCGTGAAGGCCAGCACCTTGCCGCGCGCGATGCTCACGCCGAAGGTGGCGGCGGCCACCTCGTCGGTGCGGATCATGTCCATCGACAGGCCGAGCCAGGAACGCTCGACGCGGCGCACGAAGACGAAGGCCGCGACGCACAGCGCCAGCGACAGCAGCGCGTAGTTGACGTAGAAGGAGATCTCGGTGTCGCCGATCTCGATGTGGTCGTTGAGCTTCCAGCCGAAGACGGTCATGCCCGGAATGCGCAGGCCTTGCGGGCCACCCAGGGTGTCGTTCACTTCGAGGAAGTTGCGGAACAGGATGCCGAAGGCAATGGTGACCAGCGCCGCGTAATGGCCGCGTGTGCGCAGCACGGGCCAGATCAGCATCGAGCCCAGCACCGCAGCCACCACACCACCCGTCAGCAGCACCAGCAAGTGCGGCAGCGCGGTGTGCGTGGCCAGCGTCGCAGCGGTGTAGCTGCCGATGCCGAAGAAGGCGGCGCCGGCGAAGTTCACGATGCCGGCATAGCCGAACTGCAGGTTCAGGCCCAGGCCGACCACGGTGTAGAGCAGCACCGACGACAGCAGCAGCAGCGCGAAGTGCTCGTCGTACAGCGCCGCCACCAGCGCCAGCGTGCCCAGCACGCAGCCGGTGCCCAGCAGGCGCGGCGACACGCGCGCCGCGGCCGCCAGCGGCTCGGCCACGCCGGCGCGGCGCAGCGCCCACAGCACCGCAGGCACGGCCAGCAGCAGCGCACCCACGGCGAGCTGGCTTTCCGCGTGCAGCAGGCCCCAGAGGTAGGTGAAGACCACCACCAGGGCGGTGTTCAGCAGGATCGTCGGTCGCAGCGGTGTCATGTCGGTTGCGCCACCACGCTTCTCGTCACACGCGGCGCATGAAGCGCGACACCTCGACCAAGCTTCCCGCCATGGAACCGGCTTTGCCGGGCCATTGGCGGACGGCCCCCTCGGGGGGTAGCGAGCGTCAGCGAGCTCGGGGGCTTCATGTCATACCCGCTCGCTCGAACGTTCGGCGATGAGCCCCGTGGGCTTCCAGGCCATCAAGAGAATCACCATCGTGAAGGCAAACACGTCCTTGTAGGCGCTCGGTATCGAAGGCGAAATGATGGGCAGCGCCACGGCGCCGAAGGTCTGCAGCGCGGCGAAGAGAAAGCCGCCGAGGATGGCGCCGAGGAAGTTGCCCAAGCCGCCGAGGATGGCCGCCGAGAAGCCGATCACGCCCAGCAGCAGGCCGATGCCGAAGTTGACCTCGTTGTAGTACAGGCCGTTCATCACGCCGGCCATCGCGGCCAGCGCCGAACCCAGGCCGAAGGTGACCAGCACCACACGCTGGAAGTCGATGCCCATCACGCGCGCGGTTTCGCTGTCTTGCGCCACGGCGCGGATGGCCAGGCCGAGCTTGGTGCGCGTGATCATCAGGTGCACGCCGACGATGGTGGCCAGGCCCGCGCCCAGCAGCATCAGGCTGTCGGTGCGCAGCGCCAGCGAACCGAGCTGGAATTCGCCGGCGGGCAGCAGGCGCGGAAAGGGCTTGGGGTTGGAGCCGCTGGGGTAGAACAGGCGCACCGACTCGCGCAGCGCCAGGCCGAACATCAGCGTCACCAGCAGCGTGTTGATGGGTGGTGCGTTTTTCAGCGGCAGCACCAGGTAACGCGCCACGAAAGCGCCGACCGCGGCCGTCACCAGCACCGCGGCCAGCAGCATCAGCGCCAGCAGCAGCCAGGGCTGCGTGATGCCCACCGCGCCGGCCCCGACATAGGTGGCCAGCGCGGTGAAGCCGCCGAGCATCAGCACGTCGCCGTGACTGAACTTGATGACATCGAGCACGCCGAAGAAGAGCGTGAAGCCGACCGCCACCATCGCGTAGATCACGCCCAGCATGAGCGTGTTGACGACGTACTGGCTGAGGATCTCGACGCTCATGCTTTGCGCACCGTCAAGCCCTTGCGCGGAACCGGCTCTGCCGGGCCGCTGCAAGTGCCCCCTCGGGGGGTAGCGAACGAAGTGAGCTTGGGGGCATCACATTCCGGGTAGCTTGCGTTTCTTGGACGCGTACTCGCTGTCTTCCCACAGCACCCACTTGTTGTCCTGAACGACGTACTTGCTGATCAGCGGCACGATGTTCTGGCGACGGTCGTCAAAGGTGACCTTGCCGATGATGGTGTCGGCGTCCTTGGTGGCGTTGAGCGCTGCACGCACCTTCTTGCGGTCGGGGCCGACCTTCTCGATGGCGTCCATGATCAGCGTCGCGGCGGAGAAGGCAAACGGGCCGTAGGCTTCCGGCGGCTCGTTGTACTTGGCCTGGTTGTACTTGGCGATGAAGTTCAGGCCGCCGGGCAACTTCTCCCAGGGCGCGCCTTCGATGAAGGAGAGCGATCCCTCGGCCAGTTCTTTGCCCAGGCCGTCGTGGTAAGCCGCGCTCTTGATGCCCGAGGTGCCTTCGAACACGGCCTTGATGCCCAGCTTGTCCATCTGGCTGCGGATGCGGATGCCGATGGGCGTGAGGCCGCCGAAGTAGATGACGTCGGGCTTGAGTTCCTTCACCTTGGTCAGCTCGGCGGTGAAGTCCTGCTGGTCGGCGGTGACGCCGAAGGTGCCGACGATCTGGCCGCCGTTCTTGGCCAGGAACTGGCTGAAGTACTTGTTGTGGCCCTTGCCGTAGTCGGTGGTGTCGTGGATGACGGCGTAGCGCTTGTAGCCCAGGCCGCTCATGAACTTCGCGGCCACCTCGTTCTGGTTGATCATCGTGCCGTTGACACGGTGGATCTCCTTGTAGTCGTTGCCGTAGGTGATCTCGGGCAGCACCGCGCCCCACACCACCACCGGCATGCCGAACTTGCGGTAGACGTCCACCGTGCTCATGGCCACGGCCGAGCAGTAGTGCGTAACGCCGGCGATGATGCTGTTGTCGGCTGCGGCCTTGGTGGCCACCTGCACACCCACGTTGGGCTTGCACTCGTCGTCCAGCACCACCAGTTCGTACTTGTACTTGGCCTTCGGATCCTCGTTGCGCATTTTCACGGCCAGGTCGGCCGAGTTGCGGCCGCCGATGCCGTTGGCCGCCACGCCGCCGGTGAGCGGGCCGATGAAGGCGATCTTCACGGTGTCCTTGGCCTGCGCGGCGGAGACCGTGAGCAGGGCAGCGCACAAGGGCGCGGCCCACCAGGGGCTGAGGGGTGCGAAGGTTTTCATGGTCGTGCTCCTGCGGCGGTGGAAGAAGAGGGCGTGGCTCCGGGTTTGCGATGGCAGACCCGGGCCGGAGATTCAAACGGGTTGCACAGTATGCAACCTGGCTAGCAAAGCATGTGCCACGGATGCGGGCGGGCCGCGGCGGCGGTCAGAAGGTGGGCGGTGTGTTGATCCACACCACCCGGGTCACCACGGTGCCCGGGTTGCGGTAGGTGTGCTCCAGATTCGATGGGAACGCGAAAGAGTCGCCTGGCCCGAGTTCATGGTTGGCGTCGCCGATGCGCAGTTCCAGCCGGCCTTCGAGCACGTAGCCCACCTCGTCGCCTTCGTGACGCATCGGCCCCATGCTGCCGCCGCCCGGCGCCACGATGTGGATGTTGCCCTGCAGCAGGTGGCCACGGCCATGCGGCACCAGCCGCTCGAGTGTCACGCCCTCGGCGTCGCCAACGCCCGCGGCCACGATGCGCGGGCGCGTGCCGGCGCGCGCCACGTGGTCCAGGCCCGTCCAGTCGGGGTCGAAAAGCGCGCCGATGTTGGTGTCCAGCGCGGTCACCAGCGCGTGCAGCGCGGTCAGCGGCGGCAGCAGCTTGTTGTTTTCGTACTTCGAGATCAGGCTGATCGACACACCCACGCGTGCCGCCAGGTCCTTGATCAGCAGCGCCTTGACCAGCCGTGCGTGGCGCAGCCGAGCGCCGATGGCCACCGCAGGTGGGGCCTGCGGCGCAGAGCGCGCAGGTGCACTCCGCGGCGCGACCGTGCGGGCCTTGTGCTGCGGTCGGGGCGGGGCGGGTTTCTTCATTGGAAACTCATTTGAACTTGAGGACAGTATTTGCACAAGTCCGGTGCAACCCGCACCAAGGGCTGGCTGCAGAGTGGGGCGGGAAGCGACCCACCCCTGTCACCAAGCAAGCACCAGTCCAGGCGGCGCCGACGCTCGGCGCGCCAGCACGCTACAGCGCCGTGCGCAGGTGCCAGATCTCGGGAAAGAGCACCACGTCCAGCATCTGGCGCAGGTAGCTCACGCCGCCGGTGCCGCCGGTGCCGCGCTTGAAGCCGATGACACGTTCCACCGTCGTCACGTGGCGGAAGCGCCATTGGCGGAAGGCGTCTTCCAGGTCGGTGAGCTTCTCGCCCAGCTGGTAGAGGTCCCAGTGCTGTTCAGGCGCGCGGTAGACCTCCAGCCACGCGGCCTCGACTTCGGCATTCACGGTGTAGGGCTGCGTCCAGTCGCGCTGCGTGTGCGTGGCCGGCACGGCCAGGCCGCGGCGCGCCAGCAGGCGCAAGGCCTCGTCGTAGAGCGAAGGTGCGCGCCAGGCCGTGTCGACCTGCGCCAGCCGGTCGGCGCGGTGTTCGTGCGGCTTCAGCATCAAGGCGTTCTTGTTGCCCAGGCTGAACTCGATGCAGCGGTATTGCCAGCTCTGAAAGCCGCTGCTGCTGGCGAGGTAGGGCCGCACGGCGCTGTATTCAGGGGGCGTCATCGTCGCCAGCACGTCCCAGGCGTGCACCAGCTGTTCCATGATCTTCGAGACCCGTGCCAGCGACTTGAAGGCCGCATTCGTGCGGTCGGCCGCCACCTGCGCCATCGCGGCATGCAGTTCGTGCAGCAGCAGCTTCATCCACAGCTCGCTGGTCTGGTGCTGCACGATGAACAGCATCTCGTCGTGGGCCGGGCTCAGCGGCTGCTGCGCGTTCAGTACCTTGTCGAGCTGCAGGTAGTCGCCGTAGCTCATGGTGGCGCTGAAGTCGAGTTGCGCGCCTTCGAAGTCGGCAGCCGTTTCGGCTGCGGCCGGTGCGGCGGCGCCGGGCGCTGATCCCGCAGCAGCGGCCGGTGCGGCGGCGCCGGGCGCTGATGCCGCAGCATCGTCGGCGTTGAAGGGGCAGCCGCTCATCGTGGCTGCCGCTCAGGTCACGGCGTGGCGCCGGTTGAACTCCGGCCGCTGCCACTCGCCGCTGGCCAGCACCTCGCGCAGATGTTGGGCGGCGTCCCAGGCGTCGACAAAACGAAGGTAGAGCGGCGTGAAGCCGAAGCGCAGGATGTCCACCGCGCCCGCAGGCTGCGATTTGTCGCCGGCGCGAAAGTCGCCGATGACGCCGCGCGCGATCAGCGCCTGGATCACCGGATAGCCGATTTCGGGGTCGGCGAAACATACCTGGCTGCCGCGTTGTGCGTCGTCTTGCGGCGACACCAGCGTCAGCTGCGGGCAGGTGGCGCGCACACGTTCGGCGAACACACGCGTCAGCGCGAGGCTCTTCTCGCGCAGTGCGGCCATCGCGCCGCGGCCGCCGGACAGGGGCTCGGCGGCCAGCACCGTGTCGACGCCGCACTCCAGTGCCGCCAGCGACAGCACCGCCGGCGTGCCGCACAGGTAACGCGCGATGCCGGCCGCGGGCCGGTAGCCGGGCGTGAACTCGAAGGGCGCGGCGTGGCCTATCCAGCCCGCCAGCGGCTGCCAGAAACGCTGGACATGGCGCGGGTGCACCCAGACGAAGGCCGGTGCGCCGGGCCCGCCGTTGAGGTACTTGTAGCCGCAGCCGACGGCATAGTCGGCGCTGGCGGCTTTCAGATCCACCGGCACGGCGCCGGCGCTGTGCGCCAGATCCCACACCGCCAGCGCGCCGGCGGCGTGGGCTGCGGCGGTGAGTGCGGCCATGTCGTGCATGCGGCCGGTGCGGTAGTTCACGTGGGTCAGCATCAGCACGGCGGTGTGTTCGTCCAGCAGGCCGGGCAGTTCGTCGGCCTCGGCGAGTACCAGCTCGCAGCCGTGCTGGCGCGCCAGCGATTCGGCGATGTAGAGGGCGGTGGGGAAGTTGCTGCGCTCGCTGAGGATCACCCTGCGCTGCGGCGCATCGGCCGCATCGGCCGCCACGGCGGTGAGCGCGGCACTCAACACCTTGAAGAGGTTGACGCTCGTGGAATCGGCCACCACCAGTTCACCGGGCCCGGCGCCGACCAGGCGCGCGATCTTGTCGCCCACGCGCTGCGGCAGGTCCATCCAGCCGGCGCTGTTCCAGCTGCGGATCAAGCCGTTGCCCCATTCCTGCGTCATCACCTGTTGCACACGCGCGGCGGTGGCCTTGGGCAGCACGCCCAGCGAGTTGCCGTCGAGGTAGAGCACACCGGCGGGCAGGTCGAACTGCTCGCGCAGCGGGGCCAGCCGGTCTTGCGCATCCAGCGCCAGGGCGTCGTCTCGGGTCATGTCAGTTCACGAAGGATGGCGCGCACGGGCGACGCGCATGCAGTGGTCAGCTTCAGCGGCAGCGCGATGAGTTCGTAGTCGCCCTCGGGTACCTCGTCGAGCACCAGGTTCTCGAGCACACGCAGGCCGCGCCGGCGGATGACCTGGTGGTTGTTCAGCGTCTTGCTGGATGCGGGGTCGATGCTGGCGGTGTCGATGCCGATGAGCAGCACGCCAAGGTCGGCCAGGCGCTCGACCGTCTCGGCGTCGTAGGCGGTGAGGTGTTCGTCCCAGCGCTCGACCGCAGCCTTCGCACAGCTGCGCACCAGCACGCGTGGCGGCAACTGATGCAGCGCATGCTCAATGTGCACCCAGCGCACGAGCGGCCCGCAGCCGACGGCGTGGATGACGCGGCAGCGGCCGAGGTAGGGTGCCAGGGCGAGCGCACCAGCGGCTGCGCCGGCGTCGTCGTAATGCAGCGGTGCGTCGGCATGCGCGCCGGTGTGCGGCGAGAGTGTGAGCGTGCTCACGTTCACCGGGCAGCCAGGGCCGATGCGTGCCACCCATTCCTGGCGGTAGGGGGTGTCGCCCGGGAACACTGGCGAACCAGCGTGCACCGGGGGCGAGATGTCCCACAGGCGGAGGACGGCGTCTTGCATGCGCCGCATGATATCGGCGGCGCCGGCGTGCGCGTCGGCGTGCGCGCCGCGGTCGCTAGCGCGGGCCAGCGGCGGCGGCGATACCCGGGTTGACCGGCCGGCGCCCGTAGGTCAGCCGCGCCCAGGCCGCCTCCAGCGGCCCGCGTTCGTGCGTGCGCAGCCACCACAGGCTCCACGGCACCTGGATGCACCAGAAGATCACCAGCGCCAGCACCAGGCTCAGTGCCGGCCCGACCTGCATCCACAGCCCGAAGCCCCAGCCCTGGAAGAGCGTGATGCAGAGGGCCGTCTGCATCAGGTAGTTGCTCAGCGGCATGCGACCGGCGGCGGCCAGCGGCGCCAGACGGCGCTGCCATTCCAGGCGCTGCGCAAGGCGCACGATGACGAGCACGTAGAAGATCATCATGCCCAGCCGCGACAGGCTGTAGCAGACGCTGCCCAGCACCTTGACGGGCGACGGCCCCGGCGTGCGATTGAGCTCGAAGATCACCGTGAAGGCGATGCCGCAGCCCAGGCCGACGGCCAGCGCCCACCAGGTCAGGCGGCGGATCTGCGGCATCAGTTCACCGGCGCGCTGCACCCAGCGGCGGCGGCCGGCGAGCAGGCCGATGAGCATGGTCAGGCTCATCATCACCCACCAACCGAAGGTGCCCCACAGACCCAGCGCGTTGTCGTAGAAGTGGTTCATCACGCGTGTGTTCTCAGCTACCGCGTCGAGCCAGCTGCCCTGTCCGTAGGCGATGTTGTTGCTGGCCTCGAAGGCCTTGGCGATCTGCACCCGCTCGGCCGTCATCTCACGCGTGAAGATCAGCAGCCGCAGCACGCCCGAGACGGCCGGGTAGACGATGCAGGCGGCGATCAGCGCCACGATGCCTCGGTCGCTCACATGGCGCAGCCCGATCACCAGCAGCAGGCCCAGGATGGCATAGGTGTGCAGCACGTCACCGGGCCAGAAGAACCACGCATGCACGATGCCCAGCACCGCCAGCACGCCCAGGCGGCGCAGGTACAGCGGCGTCGCGCGCTCGGGCTCGCGCGCGGCCATGCGCGTGAACTGGATCGTGAAACCGATGCCGAAGAGCAGGCTGAACATGCTGTTGAACTTGCCCGAGAACAGCGTCTCGCGCACGAACTCGGCGGCCTGGTCGACCTTGCCGGGCCACAGGTGGGTGCCGTCGGCCTCGGCGAAGAACGAGCTGTTGAAGCCCGGCATGTTCATGATCAGGATGCCCATCAGCGCGAAGCCGCGCAGGATGTCCAGTGTGGGCAGGCGTTCGGCGCTGGGCAGCGAGCCTGCCGCGGTGGGGTCAGTCATCGAGGGCCTCCCGGGTGAACGCCACGGCCGTCGCGCGGCACCTTGACACAAGCCCGCGATGCTGCGCGCGAAGCACACCGTGCGCCACTTCAGTCATGGGGGGTGCCGCGGGCGCCGACCGGCGGCGGCCTGCCCGGGCTCAGCGCGCCGCGCTGAGCCCGAAAAGCTCGGCCAGCACGTCGCGGTACTGCACCTGGCCGACCGCGCTGGTGTTGTGGTGGGTGCCGCCTTCGACGAGCATGAAACGCTTGGGCTCGCGGGCGCGGTCGAACAGTTCACGCCCCAGCGTGGGGCTGATCAGGCTGTCGTCGCTGCCGTGCACCACCAGCACCGGCGTGCCCACCTCGGCGATGCGAGCGCCGGCGTCCAGGCGCTGCGTGATCAGTGGCGCCACCGGCAGCCAGCCCCACTTGAAGGTGCGCACCACGTCGGGGATGGAAGGGAAGCTGTTCTCGACGATGAGCCCGGCTTCGTCCTGCACCGCCGCGGCCAGCTGCACGGCCAGCGCGCCGCCCAGCGAATGGCCGAAGACGTAGCGCGGCGCGCCCCCCGTGCGCTGCGCCAGCCAGTCCCAGGCGGCGCGGGCGTCTTCGCCGGCCAGCGTCTCCGACGGCAGGCCGGCGCTGCTGCGGCCGAAGCCGCGGTAGTCGATGCCCAGCACCGCAAAGCCCAGCTCGTGCATGCGGCGCATGCGCGGCGCGCTGCCGCGCACGTCCCAGCGGGCGCCGTGCAGGTAGAGCAGCACCGGCGCGTCGGCGCGCGGCTGCGGCAGCCACAGGCCGTGCAGGCGCACTGCGTCACCGCTGGTGGGCGACGTGAAGGCGATCCAGGCGTCCTCCATGCCCTCGGCCGCGGCCTGGCCGCCCCACCAGGTGCGGTCGCCGGGCTGGAAGATCCACTTGCGCTGCTGTTCGTCGAGCACCGCGCAGCCACCCAGCACGGCGGCCAGCAGCACGGCCGCCAGCGCGGCGCCCGCGCGCCAGCGCCGGCGTGCGGGGCTCCGTTGTGGTGCGGCAGGTAGGCGCATGGCCTCATGTTGGCATGGCTTTCGCATCGGCGCAGGCCCTGGGGACAGCCACCCTTGAACGTGGCTGCCATTTGTGTAGGCTCGGGCTTGTCCATTGCCGCGCGGAGTCGAAGCCATGAAACCGGTGTCCGAACTGCTGAAGAGACAGGACCGCACGCTCTGGCACGTGCGCCCCGAGGACAGTGTCTTCGCCGCGCTGCAGTTGCTGGCGCAATATGAAGTGGGTGCGCTGATGGTGATGGACGCCGGGCGCCTGGTGGGCGTGTTCAGCGAACGCGACTACACACGCAAGGTGGCGCTGCAGGGTCGCAATTCGCGCGAGACGACCGTGGCCGACATCATGAGCGGCCAGGTGTTCAGCGTGACGCCGCGCACCGGCCTTCGCGAGGCCATGCGGCTGATGAGCGAACGCAAGATCCGCCACCTGCCGGTGCTGGACGGCGCCACCGTGCTGGGCATGATCTCGATCCGCGACATGCTCGACGACATCATCGCCGATCAGGACGCCACCATCGCGCAGCTGGAAAGCTACATCCAGACTTGAACTGCTGGGCCAGGCGGCGCGCCGCTACAGCGCCAGCCGGTGCGACTGCATCACCAGCAGGCCCTCGAAGATCAGCGAGTCGACGGTTTCGAGGGGCAGGTCGGTGATGGGCACGAGCTTGGGTGCCGCGCCACCGCCAATCAGCATCAGCGGCGCCTGCCCGGTCCGCGCCTGCAGCTTGCGCGCCTGGCGTTCCAGAGCACCGGCAATGGCGTTGGCGCCGCCACTCATCAGCGCGTCGCTGGTGTTGGTGGGGAAGTCGACGACCTCGCCGGTGGGCACCTTCAGCCCGGCGGTACCCATCTCCAGCGCAGACTGCATCAGACCGAAGCCGGGCAGGATGAGGCCGCCCAGGAAACGGCCTTCGGTGTCCAGCGCGTCCACCGTGACGGCGGTGCCAACCATCACCACCATCGCCGGGCGCGGCACGTCGCCGGCCAGCGCACGGGCGCGGGCGCCGGCCAGCGCCACCCAGCGGTCGGCGCCCAGGCGGTTGGGGTGCTCGTAGCCGTTGCGCACGCCGGCCTCGTGGCTGCAAGGCACGACCCAGTGCGGTTCGATGTCCCACAGTTCCAGCTGTTCCTCGACACGCCGGCGCACCGCGTCGCCGGCGACCACGCAGCCCAGCATGCTGTGCGGGGCCTCGATGGCGGCCCATTCGGTGTCGGCCAGTCTGTCGATGGTCTCCAGGAACACCGCGCCCTGGCGCAGCAGTTTGGCGCCGGGGCGCGGCGCGGCATAGAGGGCCCACTTCAGGCGTGTGTTGCCGATGTCGATGGCCAGGAAAGTCATGGGGCGCGAGCGTATCAGCGCGCGGCGGCGCGCCCGGCCCGCTGCGGGTTAACGATGAGCGTGTGCCGCGCGCCGACGCCAGGAAGCGGCGTGGCATGATGCCGGTTGACGTTGACGTAAACGTCAACCAGCGACTCCAACCCGAACGCCGCCGCACCATGACCGACCTGTCCGCCGAGGCCCAGGGCCTCGCCAACTACCGCCCCACCCACAAGGTGCGCTTCGTCACCGCCGCCAGCCTGTTCGACGGCCACGACGCGGCCATCAACATCATGCGGCGCATTCTGCAGGGCATGGGTGCCGAGGTCATCCACCTCTGCCACAACCGCAGCGTCGACGAGGTCGTGACGGCGGCGCTGCAGGAAGACGTGCAGGGCATCGCGATCAGCAGCTACCAGGGCGGCCACGTCGAGTACTTCAAGTACATGGTCGACCTGCTGAAGAGCCGCGGCGGCGCGCACATCCAGGTGTTCGGCGGCGGCGGCGGCGTCATCGTGCCGGCCGAGATCACCGAGCTGCAGGACTACGGCGTGACCCGCATCTACAGCCCCGAGGACGGGCAGCGCATGGGCCTGGCCGGGATGATCGGCGAGATGGTGATGCGCTGCGACGTCGACCTGTCGACGTATGCGCCGCGCGAAGTGGCCGCGCTGCAGGGCCATGGCGACGCCGCCTGGCGTGCGCTGGCGCAGGTGCTGACGGCGCTGGAAAACGGCCAGGCCGACGGTGCCTTCCGCGCCGCGCTGGCCAGCGCCGCACAGGGCGCGAAGACGCCGGTGCTGGGCATCACCGGCACCGGTGGCGCGGGCAAGAGCAGCTTGACCGACGAACTCATCCGTCGCATCCGTCTCGACCAGGGTGATGCGCTGCGCATCGCGGTCATCAGCATCGACCCTTCGCGGCGCAAGAGCGGCGGTGCGCTGCTCGGCGACCGCATCCGCATGAACGCGATCGGCGAATGGTCGGCCCCCAGGCTTGCGGCTTCGCCGACTGCGCCACCCCCCGAGGGGGCGCCCGCTGCCTTGGGGCGGCCCGGCGGCGGCGGGGGCGATGGGCAGCGTGTCTTCATGCGCTCTCTTGCCACGCGCGACTTCGGCAGCGAGATCAGCCAGGCCCTGCCCGACGTGCTGCTGGCCTGCAAGGCCGCGGGCTTCGACCTCATCGTCGTCGAGACCTCGGGCATCGGCCAGGGCGACGCGGCGATCGTGCCGTTGGTCGACGTGCCGATGTACGTGATGACACCCGAGTTCGGCGCCGCCAGCCAGCTCGAGAAGATCGACATGCTCGACTTCGCCGAGTTCGTGGCCATCAACAAGTTCGACCGCAAGGGTGCGGCCGACGCGCTGCGTGACGTTGCCAAGCAGGTGCAGCGCAACCAGGAGGCGTGGAAGGTGGCACCCGATCAGATGCCGGTCTTCGGCACCATGGCCAGCCGCTTCAACGACGACGGCGTGACCGCGCTCTACCAGGCGCTGCTGCCCCGACTGGCCGCACTGGGGCTGCCGGTGGGAGAAAGCCGGCTGCCGCGCGTGGCCACGCGCCACAGCACACACCAAGTGCCCATCGTGCCGGGTGCGCGTGTGCGCTACCTGGCCGACATCGCCGACACGGTGCGCGGCTACAAGAAGCGCGCCGTGGCGCAAAGCCGCCTGGCGCGCGAGATCCAGCAGCTGCGCGCCGCCGCCGCGATGCTCACCGTCGGCAAACCCGACAAGCCGCGTGCTGCCGAGGCGGCGATCAACCTCGCCGAGCAGCGCGAGACCCGACTCGATGCGCAGGCGAAAAAGCTGCTGGCCATGTGGCCCGACATGGTCAAGGCCTATGCTGGCGACGAGTACGTGGTGAAGATCCGCGACAAGGAGATCCGCACGGCGCTGACGCACACCACGCTGTCGGGCAGCAAGATCCGCAAGGTGGCGCTGCCGAAATACGAATGCCACGGCGAACTGCTGAAGTGGCTGCTGCTCGACAACGTGCCGGGCAGCTTCCCCTACACCGCCGGCACGTTTGCGTTCAAACGCGAAGGCGAAGACCCGACACGCATGTTCGCGGGCGAGGGCGATGCGTTCAGGACGAACCGGCGCTTCAAGCTGCTGAGCGAGGGCCTGCCGGCCAAGCGCCTGAGCACGGCCTTCGACAGCGTCACGCTCTACGGCAACGACCCCGACCTGCGGCCCGACATCTACGGCAAGGTGGGCAACAGCGGCGTCAGCATCGCCACGCTCGACGACCTGAAGGTGCTCTATGGCGGCTTCGATCTCACGCACCCGGCTACGTCGGTCAGCATGACGATCAACGGCCCGGCGCCGACCATCCTGGCGATGTTCATGAACACCGCCATCGACCAGGGCCTGCACAAGTTTCGCATCGACAACGGGCGCGAGCCCACCGACGACGAGGCGCAGAAGATCCGCGCCTGGACGCTGGCCAATGTGCGCGGCACGGTGCAGGCCGACATCCTGAAGGAAGACCAGGGCCAGAACACCTGCATCTTCAGCACCGAGTTCAGCCTGAAGGTGATGGGCGACATCGCCGAGTGGTTCGTGCACCACGACGTGCGCAATTTCTACAGCGTGAGCATCAGCGGTTATCACATCGCCGAGGCCGGCGCCAACCCGATCAGCCAGCTCGCTTTCACGTTGAGCAACGGCTTCACCTTCGTCGAGGCCTACCTTGCCAGAGGCATGCACATCGACGACTTCGCGCCCAACCTCAGCTTCTTCTTCAGCAACGGCATGGACCCCGAGTACACCGTGCTGGGCCGCGTGGCGCGGCGCATCTGGGCGGTGGCGATGAAAGAGCGCTACGGCGCCAGCGACCGCAGCCAGAAGCTGAAGTACCACGTGCAGACCAGCGGCCGATCACTGCACGCGCAGGAGATCCAGTTCAACGACATCCGCACCACGCTGCAGGCACTGATCGCGATCTACGACAACTGCAACAGCCTGCACACGAATGCTTTCGATGAAGCGATCACCACGCCCACCGAGGACAGCGTGCGCCGCGCGTTGGCCATCCAGCTCATCATCAACCGCGAGTGGGGCCTGGCGAAGAACGAGAACCCCAACCAGGGCGCGTTTGTCATCGACGAACTGACCGAGCTGGTGGAAGAGGCGGTGTTGCAGGAATTCGAGAAGATCGCCGAACGCGGCGGCGTGCTGGGTGCGATGGAAACCGGCTACCAGCGCAGCAAGATTCAGGAAGAGAGCATGCATTACGAGATGCTCAAGCACACCGGCGAGTACCCGATCATCGGCGTCAACACCTTCCGCGCGCCGCACGGTGATGCGGGTTCCGGCACGATCGAGCTGGCGCGCAGCACCGAGGATGAAAAGCGCGGCCAGCTGCAGCGGCTGCACGACTTTCACCAGCGCCACGCCGCCGAGGCACCGGCCATGCTGCAGCGGCTGCAGCAGGCCGTCATCGCCAACGAGAACGTCTTTGCAGTGCTGATGGACGCCGTGCGTGTGTGCAGCCTGGGGCAGATCACGAACGCGCTGTTCGAGGTGGGCGGGCAGTACCGGCGCAGCATGTAGCCGGGCGGCGGCCGTTCCGCGCCGCCGCCAACGCGCCGGGGCAGACACTGACCGTCATCGTTGTTGACGGATTGCCCTCATGCACCGAGGCCTGTGGAACCGGCGTCGCCTTCTCGCTCTGGCGGGCAGCGGTATGGTGCCGAGCACGCTGGGGGCCTGCGGCGGGGGTGAAGACAGCAACGGCAGTGGCGGCACGGGTGGTGGCGGCACAGGCGGTGGGGGCACAGGCGGCACCGTCAGCTTCGACGGCAACGGCGCCGCTGCCGCCGCCACGCCAGGCGCGGCCGCCAGCGCGGCGCAGCGTGTGGCCGCACTCGATGCCGTGGCCGCCGAAGTGGCCGCGCAGGCGTCCAGTGGCCTGCGTTTCGACAGCACGGTGCTGGCCCAGCGCCTGCTGGCGCTGCCGGCGCTGCAGCGGGTGGGCGCTTCCTCGCGCATGCAGAACGTGTGGGCGCTGTTCACCGACGGCCGCGCGCTCGTCGTGCCCAACAACCTCGAACCGATGGCGGCCACCGGCGGTGCGGCGCCGCAGCCGCTTTCCTGCGGCCGCGCCCGCATCCTGTCGGACCGTGCCGTGGCGTTGGCCTCCGATCGCATCCCCCTGCCTTCGCTGCTGGTGCAGCCGCAGTACCGGCAACTCGACATGTTCGGCGACGTGCCGATCAGCGCCGCGGTCGAGGCCGCGCCCGTCTGCCAGGATTTCGTCGACGGCCAGACGCTGCCCACGCTGCGGCTGCTGGCGCGTGGCCGCGGTTTTGCGCTGCCCGCCAGCCAGTGTGTGCAGCCGCCCGACCAGGGCTACGGCAACGGCGTCGACGGCCTGCGCGACATCGGCGGCGACGGCATTTTTTTCATCACCGCCTGCAGCGCCGCCATCGACGCCACCGACTTCCCGCAGACCGTCATCTGCACCGCCACCCCCGCCACCCCCGCCACCGAAGCCAACGAGCTGCGCTACGCCAGCGACCTCAGCGCCGGCGCCCTGACCTACGCCGTGGCCCTGCGCGGCAACGGCAGCAACTGGGTGCCGCAGAAGGTGCTGGCCATGACGCCGGCCTTCGTGACGCTGAACCGCTGGCGCTTTCCCGACGAATGCATAGGCATCCTGAACCTCACCGGCGGCTCGGTGCTGCCGCGCTGGGACAGCGCGCTGCGCGGCGCCGGGCTGCGCAACGTCTTCACCTGGGACAAGCCGGGGCGCTGGAACACGGCGGCTACGTGCAGGTGGTCAACGGCGGGCGCTGGTCGAGGGCGGTGCAGGTCACGCATTGGGAGATCCCGGTGCAGGTGACGGCCACCCTCACCGGCGGCCTGGTGCTTGTCGTCGACATCACGCTGCACCTGCGCGCCGACGTGCGCGGTTACCGGCTGCAGCCCGACGCGCGGCGGCTGAATGGCAATGCGATGCTGCCGCTGGGCAGCAGCGCGCTCAGCCTGGCGCGCTACCAGGCCAGCGGCGAGATCTCGCAGACCGTGCAGCGCGAGACCACCACCGTCACCTGGAGCGGCAGCGGCAGCATCGTCAGCGCATCGGGCGACCTGCGCGTTTCGGCCGCGGGCGTCCTGCGCTGGGAAGAGCGCCGCTTCGCCGCTGCGCTGAACGCGGGCGGCGGCGCCTTCCATGACCAGCGCACCAAGGTCACACGCTTCGACCCTGAACTCGGCACCCTCACCGTCAGCGACGTCACCGAGCCGAGTGGCGTGTCGGTGGCCGTGCCCGGTGGCTTCCCGGGCATGGGGCTCGAGTTCAGCTTCGACCGCGACGGGGTGCTGCTGGCCGGCAGCTTCGACCTGCCGCCCGCGACGGTGCAACTGCTGGGCACGCGCACGCTCGAGACGCGCCTGCGCTGGGGTGCCGTGCCGCCCCACTTCCCGCCCGAGGAAAGCGGCGTCGGCGGGCGCCGAGCGTCCACCGGGCCCGCGCTGGGCCCGGGCTGCCATCATGCAGAATCGATCGGTCTCGATCGAGTTGGAGTCTGCATGGCGTACCGGTGGAGCCTGGAAGGACCGGCCTTCGAGTTTCCGACCCCTTACGGCACCGAAAACTGTTTCCTGGTGTGGCGCGGCTACGCGCTGATCGGCCTCGCCCTGCTCGTCGTGCTGGTGGTGGCTTTCGTCGGCGGTGAAAGCGCCGAGCGCCCGGTCGTGATACTCGAAAAGCTGCCCGAACAGGCCAGTGTCGTGCCCCATCTCGTCGGCGCGATGCTGCTGACTCTGCTGGGCGCGCTCGACCTGCTGCAGGCCGCTGCGCGGCGCACGCTGCTGCTGGCGCCGGGGCAGCCGGCCTCGCTGATGCCCGAGGTGGCGCGTGAAGCCAGCGGCGTCAGCCCTGGCGCCGCGGCGCTGCAGCGCCTGCTCGAGGTGGGTGCCGTCGCGCCACCGCCGCCGGGCGGTGCGTATGGCGGCTGGCTGCGCACGCTGGCGCCTGAACTGGGCGCGGCACCCGTGAGCCTGCATGCCTACCTGCGCCACCGGCTTGCCCATGCGGTGCTGGCGGCCGGCCTCTTGGTGCTGCTGCTGCTGGCGGTGGGCGTGGTACGCGATCCGCCGGCGCTGGCCCTGCTGTCGATGGTGCTGATGGCGGTCTGCGGCGGCGTGCTGGCCCACCACCTGCTGCAGCCCCACCAGGGGGCGCTGGCGCCCTGGCTGGTGGCGGTGCTGGTCGTCGTGGCCGTCTGCCTGGGCGGCGGCCTGGGCTGGTTCGCCGACATGGTGCCGCGCGCCGCATCGCTGCCCAAGCTGGGCCTGCCCATCGCTGCCGGCGTGTTGCTGGCCAGCGTGCTGCTGTTCGAGGCCGTCGGCATCCTGGCCGCACGCGCGCAGCTGCAGACGCCGTGGCTGGCGGCCCTGTCGGCCGAAGAGACCAGCGTCGGCTTCGACGCCGACCCCGAACAGCTGCTGCGCGAGGTCGATCTCGAACTGCACCGCCAGTGGACCGAGGGCGTGCCCAACCGGCGTTACGCCTGGCAGGGGCCGCAGCTGGCGCGGGGCGCCGAGCAGGGCGACTACCACGCCGTCGTGCTGGAGGAGTCGCAGCCGCTGGTGCCGCATGCCGGGCGTGACCTGGCACCGGCCGAGGCGCAGAGCCCGGCACGCACCCGCGGCCTGCTGTGGCTGGACGGCCTGGGCCTGGCCTGGAGCCTGACTGGCGGAGTGCTCTGGGTCTGGCTGGCGCTGGCGCACATGCGCGACGTCAACGCTTCATGGGTGCCGGGCGCGGCCGGCCTGGCCTGCCTGCTGGCGGGCGCCTACGCGCTGCGCGTGGGCCACCTGCTGTGGAGCCGGGTCGAGGTGCAGTCGACCTTCACCTGGCTGGACTTCAAGGGCCGCTACCAGCGCCTGGCCGACACGCCGGTCGATGGCGGCGCGCGTGCGCGCGGCGAGCCGCCGGTGCGTGTCGAGGACCTGCAGCTGCGCGCCCGTGTGGCGGTGGCCCGTTCGGTCTTCTACGCGGCCGCGCCGCACCCGCTGGGCAGCCGTGTGCTGCTGGTGCTGGGCGCGCAGCCTGGTGGCGCCGGCGCCTGGCTGCAGATGCTGCAGGCTTTTGCGCGCCAGGCGGTGCCTGCGGCCGCGGCCGTGCCGGCCGCCGCCGCCCGCCCGCGCGCCCGCGCCTCCGGCCCGGCCGACGCCGACCCCCCGCCGCCGCGCCGGCCGGCCCGTTTCTGCCAGCACTGCGGCACCCCGGTGCTGTCGGGCGCACGTTTCTGCCAGCACTGCGGTTCGGTGCTGGCCGCCGAATGAAGCCGCGGCACCGCCCGGCCTGGGCCCCGCAGCCATGAGCGAGAACCCGGCGCCGCGCCGCCGCATCCACGAGCTGCCCGATGAACTGGTGAGCCAGATCGCCGCCGGCGAGGTCGTCGAGCGGCCGGCCTCGGTGGTGCGTGAACTGGTCGACAACGCGCTCGACGCCGGCGCCACGCAGGTCACCGTACGCCTGCTGGCCGGCGGCGTGCGCAGCATCGTCGTCGAGGACGACGGTGCCGGCATCGAACGCGCCGACCTGCCGCTGGCGCTGAAGCGCCACGCAACGAGCAAGATCGGCTCGCTGGCCGAGCTGGAGTCGGTGTCCACGATGGGCTTCCGCGGCGAGGCGCTGGCGGCCATCGCGTCGGTGTCCGAGATGACCGTCACCACGCGCACCGCCGAAGCGGCGCATGCCTGGCGGCTGCACGCCCGCAGCGGCGAACTGGCGCCCGCCGCGCGCGGCATCGGCACCACGGTGGAAGTGCAGGAGCTGTTCTTCAGCACGCCGGCGCGGCGCAAGTTCCTGAAGACCGACGCCACCGAGTTTGCACACGCGCTGGAAGCCGTGCGCCGCCACGCGCTGGCGCGGCCCGACGTCGGCTTTGCCGTCTGGCACGAAGGGCGGCTGGCCGCGCAGTGGCGCGCCGCTGCGCCGGCGCAGCGCTGGGCCGACGTGCTGGGCGCCGACTTCACCCACAGCAGCCGCGAACTGCTGTGGGAGCGCGGCCCGCTGGTGCTGGCCGGCCGCGTCGGTCAGCCCGAGGCGGCGCGTGCCCGTGCCGATCTGCAGTACCTGTTCGTCAACGGCCGCCATGTGCGCGACCGCATGCTGGCGCACGCCGTGCGCTCGGCCTATGAAGACCAACTGCATGGCAGTCGGCAGCCGGCCTATGCGCTGTTCCTGACGATCGAGCCAGAGCTGGTCGACGTGAATGTGCACCCGACCAAGATCGAGGTTCGCTTTCGCGATGGCCGCGCGCTGCACTCCGCGTTTCGACTGGCGGTGACCGAGGCATTGGCGCCAACGCGTGCGACGGCGCCAAAGGCGGCCGCTGCACCCGCAGAGCCCGTCGAGGCGTTCCGCGCGTGGCAGCCGGCACTGGCTTTGCCGGAGACCGCATCAGTGGCGCGCGAGAGCTCGCCCCTTTGGCCCGGAGACAAAGAAGACGGTGCCTGGCGCACGCCTCGGGGCAGTGGCGGTTTGTCGGCGTGGCAACACTTGCTTGAAGGCTCGCCACATTCCGCTTCGGCAGCACCGGTAGCCGACGCCAGCGCCTGGCCGCTCGGCCGCGCCGTGGCGCAGATCGGCGGTGTTTATGTGCTGGCCGAGAACGCGCAAGGACTCATCGTCGTCGACATGCACGCGGCTCACGAGCGCATCGTCTACGAACGCCTGAAGCGCAGCCGCGACGCCGGCGCTGCGCAAAGTGCCTTGCCTTCGCAACCGCTGCTGATTCCGCTGTCCTTCAGCGCCACACCGGCCGAATGCGCCACCGCCGAAACCGAAGCGGCCACGCTGCTGGAACTGGGGCTCGACGTGGCTGCGCTCACGGCGCACACGCTGGTGCTGCGCAGCCGCCCCGCGGCATTGCCCGACGGTGACCGCACCGACCTGGTCGAGCTGACCCGCTCGGTGCTGGCCGAACTGGCCGAAGCGACTGGCGACGATGCTGCGCGCGGCGGTGCCGTCGTGCAACGCGCTCGCGACGACCTGCTCGCCACCATGGCCTGCCGCGGCGCGGTGCGCGCCAACCGCCGACTGACACTCGAAGAGATGAATGCCTTGCTGCGCGAGATGGAGCAGACCGAGCGCGCCGACACCTGCAACCACGGGCGCCCGACCTGGCGCCAGGTGACGATGAAGGAACTGGACGGGCTGTTTCTGCGCGGACGCTGAGTGGGTCTGGCCGACCAAGGCTTCGAGCCCGAGATGCTCGCCCAGCGCCGTTGCGGCACTGCTGCTTCGCTTCTCAGCGGGAAGCTGCTCTGTCCGGACCGTCGATCAGCCCCATCGACTCGAACGCCACCACCGCAGCCGCTGCCGCATCAGCTTGCGCGCGCAGCAGTTCGCGACGGGTGTCCAGTGCCTCCCGCTGCGTCAGCAGCAAGTCGAGGAAGCCGCTCAGGCCGACGCGATACAGAGTCTGCGCCTGGCCCTCTG
>JBBRBW010000023.1:0-50837 GCA_038205425.1 Burkholderiales bacterium
CGGGATGAGCGCTTGGGAGCGGCCCGGCGCGGTCACTGGACTTGCCCTCCGCGCTGCGCGCTCCGGGATGAGCGCTTGGGAGCGGCCCGGCGCGCTCATGGCATCACCCGCCCCAAGCGGCGTTTCATCAGCGACAGCGCCAGCAGCACGACGAACGACAGCAGCACCATGCCGCCGGCAAGCCAGTGGGCCTGCGAGTACTCCATGGCCTCGACGTGGCCGTAGATCTGCGTCGAGACGACGCGGGTCTTGCCGGGGATGTTGCCGCCGATCATCAGCACGACGCCGAACTCGCCGACGGTGTGGGCGAAGCTCAGGATGGCCGCGGTGATCAGCCCCGGCCGCGCCAGCGGCAGCGCCACGCTGAAGAAGGCGTCCAGCGGGCGCGCGCGCAGCGTGGCCGCCACCTCCATCGGCCGCGGCCCGATGGCTTCGAAAGCGTGCTGTATCGGCAGCACCGCAAAGGGCAGCGAAAAGATGATGGAGCCGACCAGCAGCCCGGTGAAGGTGAACGGCAGCGTTCCCCAGCCCAGGGCCAGCGTGAGCCGGCCGAGCAGGCCGTCCGGCCCCATGGCCACCAGCAGGTAGAAGCCCAGCACGGTGGGCGGCAGAACGAGGGGCAGGGTGACCAGCGCGCTGACCGGGGCGCGCCAGCGCGACCGCGTGCCGGACAGCCACCACGCGATGGGTGTGGCGATGACGAGCAGCACCAGGGTCGTCAGCGTGGCCAGCTCGACGGTCAGCCAGATGGCCTGCAAGGCCTCGGTGCTTGGTGGCATGGGCGTCAGAGCTCGTAGCCGAACGAGCGGATGATGGCGCGCGCCTTGTCGTTGCGCAGGTAGGCCATGAACGCGAGGGCCGCGGGCTTGTCCTTGCCGGCGTTCAGCACCACCGCGTCCTGGCGGATCGGGGTGTGCAGGCGCGCAGGAACCGTCCACGCCGAACCCCGGGTGAGCTTGCCGTCGGCAAACACCTGGGACAAGGCGACGAAGCCGAGCTCGGCGTTCCCGGTGGCGACGTACTGGTGGGTCTGGGCGATATTCCCGCCCTGCACGAACTTCGGCGCCAGCGACTTCAGCAGCCCGAGCCCGTTCAGCACCTCGACGGCGGCAGCGCCGTAGGGCGCGAGCTTCGGGTCGGCCAGCGCGAGGCGCTCGAACCTGCCGGTCTGGAGCACGTCCCCCTGGTCATCGACGAGCGTGGGCTGCCGGCTCCACAGCACCAGCCTGCCGATGGCGTAGGTGAAGCGCATGCCGGGGGCGCCCAGCCCCTCGCGTTCCAGGCGCGCGGGCGTTTCGTCGTCTGCCGCCAGCAGCACCTCGAAGGGTGCACCGCTCTTGATCTGCGCGTAGAACTTGCCCGTCGAGCCGAAGGTCAGCAAGGCCTTGTGACCGGTGTCCTGCTCGAAGGCCGCGGCGATTTTCTGCATCGGCGCCGTGAAGTTGGCCGCCACCGCCACGCTGACCTCTGCCGCCTGTGCCAACGAGCCTGCCGACCCGACCAGGCACCCTGCGATCCACACACCGAGCAGCCCTCGCTTCACGGCACACCTCGTTATTCACGAATGGAATAGCGAAAGTGTAGGGCATCTGCTTACCATCGCCGCATGCAGCCCCACCGTCCCGACCTGGCCGAAGTGCTGGGCCACGAATCGACCGACAAGCGCATCGACATCCTGCGCCGCATCGGCGAGGGCGGCTCCATCTCCGAGGCGGCGCGTCGCGCCGGGGTCAGCTACAAGGCGGCATGGCAGGCCATCGAGACGCTGGGCAATCTTGCCGGCACGCCGATGGTGGCGAAGGCCGTCGGTGGCAGCGGCGGCGGTGGAGCCGTGCTGACGCCCGCGGGCCGACAGGTGCTGGAAGCAGCGGCCCTGCTCGACGAGGCGCGTGACAAGGTCCTGGCCTTGCTGGAGCCCGGCGCGCGCGGCGGGCGGGGCGGCCCGGGCCTGGCGGCCATGGCCTTGCGCACGAGCATGCGCAACCAGATGCCCTGCGTCGTGAAGGCGCTCAGCACCACCGGGAGCCTGGTGCGCGTCGCGCTCGAGTTGCCCGGTGGCGGCCTGCTGTACGCCCGCATCACGCGCGAGAGCGCGCAGCTGCTGCAGCTCAAGCCGGGCCTGCACGTGCTTGCCCTGTGCAAGGCCACGGCGGTTCGAGTGGCGGCACGCATCGTCGCGGCCGAGTCTCGCAACGTCGTCGTCGGCACCGTCAGCCGTGCGTCCCGCTCCGTGCCGGGCGGCGAGCTGGCCCTGCGGCTCGAAGGCGGAATGAGCCTGGTGGGCTTTTCCGAAGAGGGCCGGCAACTCAAGGTGGGTCAACCGGCGATGGCCAGCATCGAGGAGTCAGGTGTCGTGGTGGCGATTGCGGGCTGACCCTGCAAGCGTCGAGTACGCTGCCCGGTCCCGTGCGGCTATCGAGCTTGCGCTCAAAACGGGCGCCGGTTCTGCTGCGCGTCGCCTGCGGCTTCGCGGGCTCAGGAAAACGGTGTCAGGCCGCGGCGTTGGTCTGGCCGGCGTTGGCTGTGACCGGCACGACGTAACAACGGAACTCGGAACTCAGCGTGTCGAAGGCCGGCGGCGCCGGGTCTTCGAAGACCACCGTGCCGCGGGGGTTGGCCACCTGTACACGAACGACGGTCGGGCGTGCCTGCGACGACCCTGTTGTCGGCGCGCCAGCCACGGGCGCTGCCGTCGCCGAGGCTGCAGGCGCCGCCGCGGCGCGCTTGGCCGGCGCGCCGTCCTTGTTGGCGTCGTCGTCACCCGCAAGCGCCGCCAGCAGTTCGGCGGCCAGGGCGCCGGCATCCACCGAGGCGGGCGCGGCGCTGCCCTTGGTGGCGGCCCAGGTCATGCGGAAGTAGCCGTCGGCGTCGGTCTTGGCGGTGCTGTTCAGCTCACGGCCGTGGGCCTTGTCGGCGATGAGCAGCCTGACGTCGTGCCCCGGCGCCGGCGCGCCGCTTTCGCCGTAGACATAACCGGCGAAGGTGCCGGGCGTGCCCAGCGTGTCGGCCAGGCGCGTGACGAGCCGCGCCTTGTCGACGGCGTCGTCCACCAGCGCCTGCAGCTGCGCGGCGCGCGCGCGTGCCTGCTGTACCCGCGGGCTGCCTTCCTTGTCGTCGCCGTCGCGCCGCGCCAGCCGGCGTGCTTCCTGCTGCTGCGAGCGCACGATGCCGCCCAGCAGCGACTGCTGCAGTGCCAACTGTGCCTCGGCCTGCGCGGCGGTGCGGCCGAAGACGTCGGCGATACCGGCCTGCTGCGCCGCCTGCTGCAGCTTGTCCTGGGTGGCGCGGCTGTCGCCGTTGTAGCGTGAACTCATGGTGGCCATGTTGATCTCCGCGGTGGGTCGTCAGGGAAGGGGCCCGGCGGCCATCTGCCCGCCGGCTACGAGCTGGCCGGCCAGCAGGCGCGTGCCGCCGCAGGCGTCGTCGCAGAACAGCCGCGCGAGCACCAGGTTGTCGTGCACGGCTCGCTGCAGGCCGAAGGCCGTGATGCAGTGGGTGCTCTGGTTGTCGGCCGCCGTGTTCTGCAGCGCCAGGCTCAGCACCGAGCGCAGCGCGCGGCCCCAGGTCTCGGCCAGGCGGTTGTCGCTGCTGCGCACGCTCTGGCCCAGCGCCAGCAGGTCGGCGATCACCACATGCTGCTGGGCGTGGAACTCGAACTGGTTGTCGTTGGCACCCACGTCGTCCAGCGAAGCGAGCAGCACCGACGAGGCGCTGAAGCCGCGGGGTGCGTCGCGCATCTGGAAGCTGACCTGGTTGTCGGTGAACAGCGTCTTGCCTGTGGGCCAGGGCAGCCAGAGGCCGGGCAGCAGCACCGACACGCGCGAAAAGTTGCAGATCAGCGCCTCGATGTTGTCGGGCGGGTTTTTGCTCAGCAGCCGGTAGTACAGCACCAGCAGCAACGCCAGCAGCAGGCCGATGTTCCATTCGCGGCTGAGCCCCAGGTTGACCACCAGCACGGTGGTGGCCAGCGGGTCGGCGCCCGGTGCGCCCAGCCCTTCGCTGGCCAGCCGGTTGTCGCTCAGGTGCATGGGCCCGGCACCCAGCAGGAAGAGTGCACGCCCAAGCGGCTGCTCGATCTGGTTGCCGTGCACGCGGATCTGGCGCCCACGCTCGGGCGCGGCGCCGGCGGTGATCTGCTTCGCGTCGACCTTCGTGTTGCCCAGGGCCGATTGCAGTGCCAGCGCCAGCCACACGTGCACGCCGGCGCGCAGGCCGGGCTGCGCGGCGTCGGGTGTCTCTTCGTTGCGCGGGCCGTTGTCGACGATGCGGTTGCGTTCGACGCGCAGCCCGTCGACCACCAGCACGAACACGCCGCACACCGGGCTCAACCAGCTGAGGCCGTTGCGCTCGATCGTGTTGTCCTCGAGCTCCAGGTCGGTCGTGAAGGCCAGCGAGATGCCGCCGTAGCCCAGGAAGAGCTGCATCTGCGTCGGCTGCCTGGCGACCTCGCGCTGCAGGCAGCGTTGGATACGGTTGCGCAGGATGGCCAGGCCGTGCACGACGATCATCGGCATGCCGCCGAAGGCGTCACCCGGCGCCGAGCCGAAGAAGCGCACCACCGCGATGCCGTTGGCGCCATGGCGTGTGATCAGGTTGTCCTCGATGCGGATGTCGTAGAGGTCGCCGCCCGATTCGAAGCGCACGCCACCGTCGCCATTGTCGGGTGGCACGCCGTTGTCGGCCGGATCGCAGGGGGCGCAGGGGTCGTCGACATCGATGTCGGGCACGTCGCGGCCGTCGGGGTCGTTGACGTCGAAACGTAGGATGCTGCCCAGCGTGATGCCGTTGCCGGCGCCGCCGACGATCACGTTGCCGGCCACGCGCACATGCTCGCAGCCGCCGGCCAACTGGATGCCACCACGCGCCGAAAGGGCCTGCACCGCGCGCAGCGGCACCGCCACGGGGTGGAAGATGCGCAGCAGGTCGCCGGGTTCGCGCGGCAGCACCTCGACGATGTTGTCCAGCAGCTCGATGGCCTGGCCGCGCACGAACACCGCTGGCCAGGGCGAGAAGCGGCCGCGGTCGTCGCGCGCCTGCACCAGGCAAGACGCCAGCCGCACGGCGCCGCTGTCTTCGACGTGGACCACCGCGTCGATACCACCTTCGAGCGCCAGCGCTTCCACCGCCACATCGCGGCTGCCGACGATGTGCACCGCGTTCGAGCCCGGCCCCTCGGCGCTGGCCGCGACGATGCGCGACGCCGGTCCGCAGCCGTGCAGCGTCACGTTGCGCATCCCGTTGACCAGCACCGATTCGACATAACGCCCCGGCAGGATGCACACCGTGCCGCCCGAAGGTGGCAGCGCCGCGATGGCGGCGTTGATCGACGTGAACATGCCGAAGCTGTGCGTGCCGTCGCCCACCGTCACGCTGCAGCAGCCGCGCATGCGCGTCAGTGGCAGGAAGGGTGGGCGGCAGTCGTGGATCACCTGCCCGGTGGTGACGCCGCCGGTGGTGCTCCAGCGCAGCAGCGCCAGCGGCGCGCGCCAGCGGCGTACGCCCTGCGCCGGCGCGCCGCTGAGCAGCTGCCAGGGCGTGACGACGTCGGGCGCGGCCGGCCGCGCGGCGATGATCCAGTGCTCGCCCGCGCGCAGCGGGCCGCCGCCGAAAGCCACCTGCAGCCCGCTGTTGCCCAGCGCCGGCGTGGCGATGGGAATGGCCGCCGGCGCGGCCAGATCGTCGCCGCGGTTCCAGACGCGCAGGTAGAAAAAATTCTGTTCAGCGCTGCCGTCGAAGAAGCTGGCCACGTCGGCGCGCGCCTGCCACTGCGCGCCGAAGCCGGCGGGCAGCGGCGTGTCGATGTCCAGCGTCTGCGTGTCGGGGTCGTAGCTCACCGCCACCTTGCACAGGTGGCCGGCGATCTCGGCCGGCCGCTCGCCGTTGCTCAGCGCCGCCGACCAGGGCAGCAGCTCGACGACCTGGCCGCCGAGCGGCCAGTGCGCGGCGTCGCGCGGCGCGGTCAGCAGCTTGACGCGGATGGGGGCACCGCCCACGGCCGCGACCTGCACGCGGTACAGCGGCGCGGCGTTGTCGTAGCCCCAGGTGTAGTGCGTGGCGCTCAGCAGTTGCACCCGCACGGCCTGGTTCTCGGCGCCGAGGTAACCGCCGGCCAGCG
The DNA here is from genome assembly GCA_038205425.1 of Burkholderiales bacterium. GTDB lineage: Bacteria > Pseudomonadota > Gammaproteobacteria > Burkholderiales > Burkholderiaceae_C > Rubrivivax. Next base: position 6,116 of record JBBRBW010000023.1, read on the forward strand.
GCGGCGCGCACAGGTCGCCGCTGGCCGGCGGCGCGGTGAAGCTCACCGTCAGCGTGGCGTTGGTGGCCAGTTCCATCTCGGCGTTCAAGGTGCCCAGCGCCGCGAAGCCGGCCGACACGGCGGCCCAGGCGTCGGCGCACTCGTCCTGCGCCGCACCCGGTGTGAGGTGCACACGCCGCATCGTGCGCCAGCGGGTGCTGGTGTCGGGGCCGCCGAGCGCCACCTCGAAGAGCTCGCTGTCCTCCGTCGCCGTCACGGGCTGCTGCCAGGTCTCGATCCAGACCAGGTCGGTGCGCGTGGCGCCACCCGCCGGCGCGGCCGGCGCGTCGAACGCGGGGTTGAAGTTGAGCCAGTCCTTCTGCAGCAGGAACTGCTCTTCCGGGTTCATCTCCAGCCGCTGGCCACCCAGGTAGAGCGTGCCGGCCGAGAGCGTGAAGTCGCAGCGCCCGCCCACCACGGCCAGGTTCTTCGGCAGGAAGCCGGCATCGGGCGTGCCGTAGGCGCCAATGGCGTGCAGCCGCGTGCGCCGCAGTTCCTCGGCGTCGATGGCGCCGGCCTCGTTGAAGTCGTCGTCGGTGAGCACGCGGCCCTGCTGCATGCGCACGCCCGCATAGTGCTTGCGCGGGTCGGTGGCCACGCGGGAGAGGTCGATCGTGGACATGGTTCAGTTCTCCAGAAGGAAGGCGGGCAGGCGGCCGAAGGGCATGTACTCCTCGACCTTGCTGCGCAGGCTGGCCAGCTTGATGGGGCCGATCTCGCTGCAATAGGCGCCGATCTCGCTGCCCTCGACGGAGCCGGCGTGCAGCGCCGCCGGTGCGTGCGGCTGCAGCGTGGCGTAGGCCGGGTCGCCGAAGCGGCGTGAAGTGAACAGGCGCGCCATCTCGTCGACGACGTGCGATTCGTAGGGCTGGGGCACACGCGAAAGCGGGCCGCGCGCCGAGAAGCGGAAGCAGCCGTTCTGCAGGTCGGTCACGTCGGCGCGGCCGGCGATCAGCGTGTCGCTGGCGTTGAGTTTCTCGACGTCCACGCAAAGCGTGCCGATGGCCGCGCCGATCACGGTGCAGCGGTTCAACGTGAGCCGCGCGCGCGGCGCCACGATGCCGGTGCTGCGTGTGGCGTCGACGATGCTGTCGCTGAGGCTGATGTGGTCGACACCCGCCGCCGCGCCCTGCAGGCGGATGGCAGAGAGGATGCAACGTTCGATCACCAGTTCGTCGATGCTGCCGGTGATCACCAGTTCGCACGGCGGCAGCAGGTTGCCCATGGCGTCCAGGCCACCCGGGTCGAGTGTGCAGTGGCGCAGTTCAACGCGCGACCAATCGCCGCCCAGCACCAGGCGTGCGCCGGCGCGCACGCCCAGCCACAGGCCGTCGAGCACCAGCGTGCGGTTGGCGCCGGCGGCACTCAGCCGCCAGTCGGCCGTGAGCAGAAGGTAGGGCCGCTGACCTTCGGCGGCGCGCACGGTGCAGGCGGAGACGGCCAACTGGTTTGGTGGCGTGACAAAACTGCTGCTGTCGTCGACTTCCGCGATGCCCGCGGCCGGCGTGCCGGCGGCCGCGCTGCGCTGCAGCCAGTGCACGGTGGCCGGCGTGGGGTCGATCTCGCGGCCCAGTGCGCCGGCGCCGATGCGTCCGGCCCGGCCACTGCGGTAGCGCACACGCAGGTTCAGCACCGGCGTGGCGCCGGGATCGAACACGAAGCGCCCCCGCGCCGGGTCCACCAGCAGGTCGACGCCGGTCAGCACCGGCATCGGCCAACCGTCGAGGTTGGCCCCGCGTGTGCGTTCGCGCGCCATCGGCAGCGCGCCGAGCGCGCCCACCTGCAGCGCGGGCGGCCGTTGCTGTGCCGTCAGACCGTTGGCGCCGGGCAGCAGCGCGGCGCTGCCGCTGTCGTCGGTGAGCGCCACCGCCATCAGGCCGGCCAGCACGCCGGGTGTCGTAAGCGTGGCGGCCTGCGGCAGCCCGGCCAGCACACGGCGCAGCGCCTGGCGGCTGGCGAAGCGCTGGCCGGCGAGCTTGCGCAGGTCGGCCGCAGCGGCCAGGCGCAGGGCGACGCTGGCGATGGGCGCGGCGCCCAGGATCCAGGCGATTTCCTCGGCGCCGACCTCGAACACCGCCTCGTTGAGCAGCCGGCAGTCGATGGCGCGTGGCAGCGCCCATTCGGCGGCGCTCTGCCAGGCCGCCCAGTCGCGCGCCGCATCGGGGGCGGCGTAAAGCGGCACGTCGCGGCCGCTGGGGTCGAAGGTGTAGCCATCGCGCGGGCCGGCCACGTTGTTCACGCGCCGCGGCACCACGCCGGTGTATTCCACCGAGGCCTGACGGTAGAGGTGGAAACCGAGCACGGGGATGCCGCGCAGGCCCAGGCGGCCGTTGGGCCGCCGCATCTCGGGGGTGTAGTGGAATTCATCGAAGGGGTCGCCGACGAGGCGGGCACCGCGCAGGTGGCGCAGGTCGGCCCAGCCGCCTTCGGGCGTGCCGGTGATGCGGCCGCGGCGCGCCGGGCCGTCCAGGCCGTGGCGCATGCGGCCCAGGCGCCTGAACTGCTCGACCAGCTTGCCTTCCCAGCCGCTCATGTCGGCGATGAGCTGCTCCAGCACCGCGGGCGTGCCCTTGCGACGGCGGTAGTAGATGGTCTTGGCCACATCGGCGCGGCGCGCGCGCAGGTTCAGGGCGGAGACCAGCCTTGTCGCCACCAGCTCGGCGATGTAGGGCACGGCCCAGTCGTCGGCCAGTTCGACGAACATGTCGTCCCACAGCCGGTCGTGGCTGCGGCGGGCCACGGCGGCCTGTGTGCCGATGGCGCGCAGCAGCGCGTAGAGCGCGTGGCCGCCCTCGGTGGCGTCGAGCTCGCGGTGCACGGCGGGCACCCAGTCCCACAGCCGTTCGGCGTAGTACTCGGGGTAGTGGTCGCGGGCGCTGGACATGCCGGTCTCCTTCAGGGCGCGGGTACACCGTTGACGCTGACGCCGCCGCTCTCGAAATCGAAGTACGCGCCCGCGGCAGGTCGCCGGCCGACATCGACGAAGGGCGTGCCGTCGAACACCAGCGCGCGCAGTTCAGCGACGCCGGCCACCGCCATCACCGCGGCCACCACGGCGCTCTGGAACAGCACGCCGTCGGGCCCCAGGCGCTCGGGCCGCAGCAGGCCCCCGCTGCCGGGCAGAACGACCGGCGCAAACAGCGCCTGCTGCACGGCGGCGACAACCTCCTCGGGCACGTGCAGCGCATCGATGGCGATGTCGACCGCCATCGCGGCCGGCTGGGCCGCGGCGGCGTGCACGGTAATCGGCGCGTCGGCCTCGGCCAGCGCGCGCAGCGCGGCGAGGATGGCGGGCGACAGCTGGGCGTCGCCGATAACGGCCACGTCGACCACCGGCGCCAGGCCTTGGGCGTCCCAGCGCCAGGCCGCACGCGCCGCGCGCACGCCGGCCAAGGCGGCGGCCGCGGTCTCGAAGTCGGGCAGCGAAACGGCGCGCCCCAGCAGCAGCGCCGATTGCGGGCCGCGCACGGTCAGTTCGGCCGGTGTCTCGGCGTCGGCGCCCCCGTGGGCCGCCAGCGGGTTGCGTACCCGCCGCAGGCCGGCCACCGGCCGCGCCACCTGTTTGATCGAATCGGCCGGCGGCACCGCCGCGCCGGCGCCGAAGCGGTAGTTGGCAACGACCACGGCGCCGCTGGGCAGGCGCGCACCGCCGCCGAAGTGGAGGTCGGTGTGTCCTTCGTCGTCGTGGCGCACGGTGTAGACGGTGGCGTCGGCGGCCAGGCCGTAGAAGCTGTCGGCCTCTTGCCAGCGCACGCCGCCCACGTGCACGGTCAGCGTGGTCTTGCGGCCGCTGGCGGTGGCCGCGGACAAGTAGGTCAGTGGCTTCTTCTTCAGCCGGAAGGTCTGGAAGGGCAACGACGCATCACCCATGCCCAGCGTCTCGTCCTTCACCGTTTCGCCGCGGGTCACTTCGAAGACGTTGCCGTACAGCTGCACCGGCGCCCACAGTTCGCGGCCCCAGGCCGGGCTGGCGTCGCCACTGGCGCTGCGCGTGGTGGCATCCAGCGTGCCGGTGGTGGCCACGGCGTCGCCGTGCACGTCCTGCAGCAGCAATCGCGTCACCGGCACCCGCAGCGCGTCGGCGAAGACCGGCATGGCGATCGGGTCGCCCTGCGCCAGCGTGTCCTTCAGCGGCGCATGCAGCGTGGCGGCGTCGAGCATCGTGTGGTGCACGGTGAGCAGCGCTGCGTCGGCCACCGCGTAGCCCAGCGTGCTGGTGAAGTTGAGCTGCGTCACCGCCACCTGAATCGGCGGGCTCACGACATGGCCGGTGACGGTGCCGCCGGCGTCCTGCAGGTCGCTGGTCAGCGCCGGGATCAGCGTGTACTTCACTTCGGTCACCGCGCTGATGCGGTGCGCCTCGCGCTTGCTGCCGTTGTCCAGCGCAATCACGTCGCCAGCGCGCAGGTTCAGCCGCGTGTCGAGCGACAGCGTGTGGCTGCCGATCACCGCCGGCTCGCTGCCCACCGGGGCCAGCTTCCAGACGCCGCAGCGCGCGCCGGCCTTGAGCAGCCGCGACGCGGTGTAGGTGGCGCTTGCCGCGGGCATCAGCGCCGTTTCGAAGGCGATGTGCAACACCGGTTCGCGGATGCGCAGCAGCGGCCGCGTCACTGCAGCTGCAAGCGTGACGCCGAGCGTGCTGCCGTCGTCCAGCACCACGAGTTCACCGGCGCGCACACGCACGCTGCCGGCCTTGGCGTCCAGACCCGTCAGCGGTGAGGGCAGCGTGGTGGCCACAACCCGCTGCACCTCGAAGCGGTTGATGCGCGGCTCGGCCGCGGCCGCCGCTTCCAGTTCGAAGACCTGTGGCGGCTCGGGTCCGGCAGGGCCGGCAAATTCGCCGCTGCGCACCGCCATGCCGGCCGGCAGCGTGACGACACGTGTGCCGTCGGCCTCGGCCGCCAGCCAGGCCTGGCTGCCCACCGCCGGGCGCGGCAGGTAGCCCAGCAGCTCGACGTGGCGGCGCTGCGTGCCGGCCAGCGGCGCGGTGCGCAGGTAACTCTGGTTGGCAACCAGCTGGTCGTAGAAGCTGGCGACGTCGAACACGTAGGCGCCCATCTCGACCAGCATCAGGCCGAGGTCGCCGCTTTCGCGCGCCCGCCAGGCGTCGAGCGCACTCTCGCGGCCGATGGCCGCCAGCAGGCTTTCGCGCCAGTCCGGGAACAGGCCCGGCGCACGCGGCAGCATGGTCAGCCCGGCCGCGATGGCCAGCGGGGTGCGGCAGGGATGCGCGTCGCAAGGGCAGGTCATTTCAGTGACTCCAGACCCAGCGGCCGCACGCGCAACCACGGGCGCGCGAGGTCGAAATCCGGCTTCCCGCCACGGAGCCGGCTCTGCCGGGCCGTGGGCGGACGGCCAGCAGCGAGGACGCCGCTGGCGCTCGTAGGCGAGCAATCGTCCGCAGGGACCGTTCCTCGTCCGGCTCGCCCCCCCTGGGGGGTAGCGAGCGCCAGCGAGCTTGGGGGCTTCATTTCATGCACCTCCTTCCATCACCAGGCGTACCGCACCCCGCTCGGGCAGGTCGCGGTCGTTGGCCACGCGCACCAGTTCGTCGACACCCACGGGCAGCGCAAATTCGGTGAAATCGCGCCAGTCGAAGCGGCCGCGCCGGCGCACCTTCATGCCTTCGACGGCGCGCACGCCCGGCACGGCCTGCAGCGCCGCGATGAGCGCGGCCCGCGAAAGCGGCGTGCCGAAGCGGAAGTGGTCGGGGTCGAAGAAGCCGCTTTCGGTGGTGGCGCCGGGCGCGCCGAACAGCGCTTGCAGCGCCGCGGCCTTGACCTCGCCGCGGTAGGCGTTGGCGGCTACGCAGAGGTGGATCTCGAGGTCGATGTCGGCGTAACGCGGGTCCATCACCTTGGCTTCGCGGCCGGCCTGGCGCACACGGTCGATCAGCGCTTCCAGTTCGGCGCGTTGCGAGGCCGGGAGGCCGAAGGCGTCGCGCGGGTCGGGGGTGACAAAAATCGTCGGCCAACTGCCCGTCCAGCGTGACGCAGCGCCGGCTTGCTGCACCCAGGACAGGCGTTCGGCGATGCGGGCGTGGTCGTCGGGTGTCACCGCGCGGTGGGTGATGGCGCGGTAGGCCTGAGGCGCATTGATGCGCACGTGCTCGGCGTCTTCGGGGTCGCGCCCGCCGGCGCCGGCCAGCGGGTTGGTGATGCCCACTGCCGGGTCCACCACCGCAGGCACGCCGCCAGGAAAGAGCACCAGCGTGTCGGGCGCGACGTTGGTGCGGCTGCCGTTGCCCAGTCGGAAGGCCAGCGTGAACTTCGAGTGCTCGGTGGGCGCCAGGCCGAACTCGCCGTCGCCAAAACGCAGCGTGCTGCCGGCGCCGCTGGTGTAGTCGACCAGTTCGACGCGGCTGCCCGGCCTTTCGAAGCCGACGACGCGGCGGTAGACGCCGTCTTCCAGCGTGTAGACCTTGTCGCTGGGCAGCGCGGTGTCTTCGCCGACCAGCGCCTCGCGCCATGCCCAGGGGCCGTCGCCGTCGCGCGCCAGCGCGACCTCGGGCTGGGTGCGGATGCCGGTGGCGGTAGCGATCGGCAGCCAGACCAGCGGCGTGACTTCCGAGTTCGGCAGCGAGAACAGGAACTTCACGCGTGCGGCCTCGTCGGCGGCCGAGCCGGGTTCGGGGGTGCACAGCGGGCTGCCGATGCCGACACGTTCCACCGCGGCAGGCAACCCGGGCTCGGGGTCGCCTGGCAGCGGCACGGGCCCGATGCGGAAACGCTGCGTCTCGGTGCGGCCGGCGGTGGCCGGCAGCAGGTTGGCGCGCACGACCAGGGTCTCGAGGTCGATCTCCCACGGCGTGGGCACGTCCCAGGCGATGTGGGTGATGGGCACACCCAGCAGCGGGTCGGTGCCGTCGCTGCGCTCGACGATGCGCACCGCCAGCCGGCGCTCGGGCACGTCGGGCGAAACCGGGTTCGTGCGCAGCAGCACCCAGCGGCCGAGCGGGTCGATGGCGCCTGCCGGCATCAGGTCGGCCGCGTGTGCGCCCTGCAGCGTGAGCTCGGTGCTGCCGGCGGGCAGGCAGGTCGCGTTTTCGTCCCACAGGTGCGGCAGAAGCTGGTTGGCGGAGGGGGTGACGGGGTACTGCACCGCGGGCAAGCCGATGGGCGTGTCGCGCAGGCCCTTGCCGATCTCGAAAAAGACCTGCTGCTGCGCGTCGCTGACCAGCGTGCCGGCGACCACGGTGCCGGCGGCCAGCGCCTGCACGTCGAGCCAGGTGAAGGCGGCCGCGCCGTCGTCCAGCGGATAGTCGACCAGCCGCGCCAGGTGGCGCAGCGAGCGCCGCTGCGTCGCGCTGGACAACAGCGATTCGCGCGCCAGGCGGTCCTGCGCGTAGGCAAATTCGTCGCCCAGCGCGGCCAGCAGTTCCAGCACCATCATGCCGACGTCGGCCTCGACGCGGTCTTGCCAGTCGGGGTAGCGCTGGGCAGCGAAGTCGATCAGCGCCTGGCGGAAGCTCCAGAAGTCGCGCGCGCGGTAGTCGACCGGGAAGTCCACCGGCGCCTCGGCCGGGCAGGCGTGCGGCGGCGGTGCGCAATCGAGTTCGCTGTCGCAGGCGGCCTTGAACGAAAAGCGCAGGACGTTGAAGAAGGGGTCGATGGCCGCCGAGTCGATGTGCAGCCGGTACCAGCCGAAGCCGCCGGGCTGCGCCACTGTCAGGCGCAGCACCGCGCGGCCGTCCACCGGGGCGGGCAAGGGCAACTGGTGCGCCAGCACGGCCACGCGCGGCGGGTCGACCTGGCCGATGCCTTCGATGTGGAAGTGCGATGCGTCCAGCGCCGCCAGCGCCGCGGCCAGCGGCGCCGGCAGCGTGTCGTGCTGCAGGAAGAGCGTGAGCGTGGTCTGCGACGGCGCGACCTGGATGAAATCGATGCCCGTCAGCGTCGCCGACGCACGCAGCAGATCGGCACGGTCGACACTCATGGCGCCACCTGCAGGTTGAGGTAACGGCGCTCGCCGCGCGCCTTGATGACGTAGCCGATGCGGATGTTCAGCGTCGAGTCGCTGGCGCGCGCCGTGACTTCGTTGACCGTGATCGCCTCCGGCAGCCACTTCGTCAGCGCCTGGAAGACGGCGGTCTGCGCCAGCGTGGCCGACACGTCGCCGCCCGGCGCGAAGACCAGCCGCTTGACGCCGCAGCCGAAGTCGGGCCGGTGCACACGTTCACCCGGCGCGGTGAGCAGCACCTGCATCACGAGCTGTTCGATGTGGGCTTCGAAGTCCTGTTCCTGCGCCAGCCGGCCGCGTGCGGCGTCCACGCTGACCGGGTGACGCAGGCTGGTGAAGGGCAGGGTGGCCATGGGGGGTGCTCCGGGTTCAGGCGCCGCTGGCCTGGGTCTGCGCCGGCGAGACGACGACCGAGCCCTGCGGCACCTGGTCGGCCGCCAGGCACAGGCCGGCACTGTCGGCCGCCAGCGTGGGCACGCCGCCGACGCTGCAGCGCAGATTCGTCTTCAGCCACTGCACACGCACGCAGGGGTGCGGCACCGGGCCGCCGGGCGTGGGCAGCTGGAACGGGCAGCCGGTGATGGTGAAGGTGTCGGTGGCCAGCGCCAGCGCCGCGCCGGCCAGCACCTGCGTGTTGCCGCTGGCGATGACGACCTGCCCGCCATGCGGACAGTTCAAGGTGGCGGCGGTGGTGATCAGCGCGGCAGCCATGTCAGTTGCCCTGCGCGCCCACCAAGCTTCCCGCCACGGAACTGGCTCCGCCGGGCCGTTGGCGGACGGCCCCCCTCGGGGGATAGCGAACGAAGCGAGCTTGGGGGCTTCATTCCTGCCTCACATCACCGTGAAGGCGCCGTTGTTGACGGTTACGCCGGACGCGCCCACTTCCACCTTGCCTGGCGACGACTCCGACACCACGCCCACCGCGCCCACCGTGTGGGTGGCCGAACCGGCTTCGGTAGTCACGTCGCTGTTCCAGGTCACGCTGGCGCCGCCGGCGTTTTTCATCACGATCTCGCCGCTGCTGTCGTCGATGGTCAGGCTGGCCTGGTCGGTGACGATGAGCTTGTGGTCGGCCGAGCTGGCGTCGGCCGGCAGCTGGCCGCTGGCCCAGTAACAGCCGGCCCAGATCGGCCGCCCCACGTCGCCGGCCTCGAACTCCACCCACACGCCGGCGCCCACCGGCGGCAGCATGAAGAAGCCGACGCCGGGCCCGGCATAGGGCACGCAAGGCAGCGCCCAGACGGGGCTGCTGCCCAGCACCGCCGGGCAAAGCACCTGCAGGCGGCCGAGCTGCTGCGGGTCGGCGTTGTCGCTGACGGTGCCGGCGTACTTGCCGTACATCCTGCTCGTCAGCGCGTGCAGCAGTTCGTAGAGGTCGGGGCCGGCCATGGGGGTGTCTCTCAGTTGTGCACGGCGCTTCGCGCCACCCGCGACGCACAAAGCGCGCAGAAGAGATCAAGCTTCCCGCCGCGGAACCGGCTCTGCCGGGCCGTTGGCGGACGGCCAGCGGCGAGGACGCCGCTGGCGCTCGGCGGCGAGGAACAGTCCGCAGCGACTGTTCCTCGTCCAACTCGCCCCCCTCGGCGGGGCGAAGGCCGCGGCTCCAGGTCCGCCTGCGCGGACTTGGACGGCCGAGCAAGCAACGCCTCTGGCGTTGCGTGGAGCGCAAGCGAGCTCGGGGGCTTCATGTCAGTACCAGGCGTTGCGGACCAGCGTGAGGTCCATGCGGTGGTCGTCGTCATCGATGAAATGCGTGACCCGCGAGACGAGGTACTTGCCCGAATGCCGCGTGCCCGCGCCGTGGATTTCCACCACGCCGGCCGGGCGCAGCACCTTCTTGAGCACACGCTTGCGCACCGACAGTTGCGCGGTGACGAACCAGCCGGCCTCGATCAACGCGGCCTCGCTGCGCACCATCAGGTCGCCGGCGTCGTCCACCGGCGTGCTCAGCCGCGCCTTGCGCGGTGACTTCACGATGTCGGCCAGCGCCTGGTCGGCCATAGCGTTCAGCGGTGAACGTTCGATGCTGCCGTCCATGTCGGCGTCGCCGAACTGGTCGCGGTGCGCGGCGTCGGCGCCGACCATGCGTTCGACGTCCCACTCGATGTGCAACTCGTCGACGTTGCGCTCGCTGCCGGCCAGGTGCAGCTGCGCCACCGTGGGGCCGTCGACCGGCGGGCGCTCGATGTGTGCGGTGGGCAGCGTGGTGACGGGGTCGTATTCCAGCCACATCCAGCAGCCGTGGCGCCGCGCCAGGCGGCGGATGAAGTGCAGGTCGCTTTCGCGCTGCACCAGCGCGTGTTTGGTGTCGCTGTGCACGACGCTCGAAGGCAGCGTGACGCGGGGCACGATGGTGGCGGCCGTCAGCAACTGCGTCAGCGCGGCGGCGTCGGTGGTCTCGGGCCAGACCTGCACCTTGGCTTCACGCGCCAGCGCCACCGTCACGTCGGCGCCGATGGCTTCGAGCACCGAGCCCGCGCCGCCGGTGAGGATGCGGATGCGCTGGCGTGTCACCGGCCCGCGCGCCAATACCAGGAACTGCGTGTCGTGGGCCACGCGCAGCGCGATGTCGGCTTCGGGGCCGATGCGGGTATCGGTCAGCATCGGGAAGTCGCTGTCCTCGATGCTGAAGTCGTACATCAGGCTGAAGGTGGTGCTGGTGTTCACGGCCTCGGTGATCTCGACGCGCGCGGGCTGGCGCAGCGCCGGGTCGGGCAGGCCGTTGCTGAGCACTTCGACACCTTGGGGCATGGTGGTCAGCGGCGGAAGGGGATGTCCAGCGCGCGCAGCTCGCTGAGCACTTCGGCGGTCATCGCGTCGTTGATCTCGGCCAGCCGCCAGTAGGCGCTGGGGTCGGCCAGGTAAAGCGCCGCCAGGTGGTCGGCACGCTCGCCCTGGCGGCGCAGGTGGCGGCCGCGCAAGCCCTGGCGCGGCGCCGGCGCAGGGGGCACCACTTCGACGGTGCGGCCGCGGGCGTCGAGCATCAGTACCGTGCTCAGCGCGGCATAGCGGCTCTTGGGATCGAAAAGGCTCATGTGAGCCCCTCGGCCGCCGGGTACGGCGGCCGATCCCCCGAGGGGATGGCGGGCCGGCTTTGGGGCGGCCCGGCGCTCGGGCCGCAGGCGACGATGGATGCAGGATGTCTCATGGGTGCGGCTCCCGGGTTCACAAGGGCAACATGCCGACGATGGACTCGACCGAATTCGCGAGGTTGGCCATCGCCAGCGCCTCCTTCTGGCCACGCGTGAACAGGTAGCAGGCCTTGGCGATGTCGACCGCGGCGCCCGTGGCGGGGTCGCCCGAGACCTGCACCAGGTCATCGAGGTCGAGCACACGCACACCCAGCGTGGCCTTGGCGCGTACGGGGTAGAGCAGCGGCGAGTACTGCTGCTCCTCGATCGACAGCGAGGTGATGCGCACCGGCACGATGCGCCCCGGGCCCCAGAAGAACAGCACCACCGGCACGCTCTTGGCCTGCAGCTGCGTGTTGAACGCGGCCGAAGCGCCACCCACGCTGAGGCCGCCGGCCGAGAATGACACCGCGCCGGCCACCGAACCCAGCAGCCCGCCAAGCAGGCTGTCGCCGGGCGGGTACATCAGCATCTCGATGGCGGCCAGCCGGTCGGCCACGCCGGTGGCCACGGCCACGGGATGGGTCTCGGGGTGTTCGAGTGCATCGGTGGCGTCGAGCTCGAGCACGAGCGAGAAGGTCTCGGCAGGGTCGTAGGGCTGGGACAGCGAAACCGTCTGCGCGGCTGTCAGCGCCGCGCGGCTGACGTTGATCTGCTGCGCGGTGCCCTGACCGGCAAATTCGGACGTCAACTCGCGCTGCGGCGGCTGCCACGGCGTCAGCGTGCGCGACATCGTCTCGGGGTTGTATTGGAAGACGATGATGTTCGGGATCGGGATGAGCATGGGCGCGCCGAAGTAGATGAGGGCGCCTTTGAGGAGCAGGGGGCTGTTGGGGTAGCTCATCTCGGTCTCACTACTTCTTCCAGCCGAGTTCGCCCATCACGCGCAGGTTCTCGGCCACCGCGGAGTTCGCCACGTTCACGAGCAGGGCCCTCAGGGTGGCCTGCTCGCTGGGGTTCTGGGCCACCGCCTTCACTGCGGGGTCGGTGGTGTTGGCTGCGGCCAGCGCCTTGTAGTACTCGAGTTCCATGCCCGGCATACGGGCCTTCAGCTGGTCGTTCATGTGGCCTGCCCAATGGGTGAAGGTGCTCAGCACGTGGGCATGGATCTGGCGTGCCACTTCGGCATCACCCTGGGCCTTGCGCCAGGCCGGGAACTGGCGCGCATGGTGTTCGAGCCTGAGCGCACCGGGCAGGCCGCTGCGGAAGGTGCTGTCCACGGCGTAGGCCTGGGTCTTGCGTACGGTGCCCAGCAGGTCGTCGGGCTGCGGTGTGATGTGCAGGTCGCCCGACATGTGGGTCGATGCCGCCAGCGAAACTGCCGGCATCGCGCCGCCGCGGCTCGAGCCACCATAGGTCTCGCCCACGCGTATGCCCTTACTGGCGTCGTTCGGGTCGGGTGAGATGTGGCTGACCACGCCGCCGTCCCACGTGACACCCGGCAGCATGGCCTTGGCCTTGAAGGGCTGTTTGCCCTCGTTCTGGTTCGCGAAGTACTCGGCGACGAGGAACTGCGCCAGGTGGTGCGAGTGCCGGCCTGGGGCCTTCTGGTTCGCGTGTGCGTAAGTTGCCACACGGGTGCCGATGGGGGTTGCCTGCTGCTGGCCGAGGTCGGCATCGGCGTACACCTGGGGCGGGGGCAGCTTGTCGGGGTCCAGCGCCCCTCCCTGTGTCAGGCGCGCGCTCATCATCTCGTCGATGCGCCGCTTGTAGATCGCGCTGAACTTGTAGTCCTTGCCGAACAGCGCCCACACTGTCGCGCGCACGCCCCGGCCTTCGAGATCGCCGCGCACGGTGGCGGCGAGCTTTGCGCGCTGCTTCTCGTCCGCGCGTGCCGCCGGCCAGGTGTTGGTGATGGCGCGCACGGCAAGGTCCGTGTTCGGCGCCAGGTAGGGCAGATGCAGGTGCAGCACCGAGATCGAGGCCAGCGGTGCCGCTGGGTCGAGTTCGTCGACCTTGCTGCCGTTGGGGGTCATCAGCTCGCGTGTCTTCATGCCCAGCGCCAGTGCGACCCCGGTCTTGCCCAGGATGTAGCCTTCGAGCTGGCGTGCGAAGTGACTCGGGTGCACGTACTCCTGCACCGGTGGTGCCGTCTTGCTGCCCGGAAGCTTGAGCCGTGGCAGCGGCACTTGCGCCTGCCTGGCGATGTGCGAGGCGACCACCTCGAGCGACGGCTTGTCCAGCTGCTTCTTCAGCTCGGCGAGGATGCGGTCGAGCGTCTTGTCGCCGCCCGCGTTCTGAACGTCGATCGGTCCGCTGAAGACACCCGGCGCCTTCACCACCAGGCGCGAACTTTTGTGCGTCACCGCGAGAAGTTCGCTCACCAGCGCTTTCACCGCGCTGCCGTCGCCGCTGCGCGCCAGCGTGGCGACCGCCGTGTGCTTGTCTAGCGACAGCTCCTGCTGCTTGATTTTGTCGAGCTGGTTCATCCCGCGCAACATCCGGTACAGCAGATAGGGGTCGAGCGACTCCACGGTGTAGGGCTGCACGCCGGCAGCACTGCCGGGCGTGGCCGGCAGCGGCGATGCGGCCCCACCGCCGCGCAGCCGAGAACCGACGGCTGCGGCCAGTTGATGGGCCTCGGCCTCGCTCGAGGGGTCGAGTACCAGCCCACGCTCCGGGCGCGCCGGCAGCGGCCGTGTGCTCGCAGGCCGGCCCAGGGGGCGGGGGCCGGACTGCTGCAGCACGTGCGCAAGTTCGTGATGCATCACCTCCTGGCCATGACCGTGCCGCGGGTCGAGCGACTGGCGCAGGAAAACATGGCTGCCCGAGGCCAGGGCATCGGCGCCGAAGGCGCGTGTCATCGCCTCGCCTTCGCCGCCGGCATGCACACGCACATGGCCCAGGTCCTGCCCGAACGCGCGCTCGAGCGGCGGGCGCTGATGCGGCGCCAGCGGCCGACCTTCGCCACGAGCGGGCAGCGCCGCCGGGCGCTGCTGCAGCCTGCGGTCGCTGGCGGGTGCCGGCTGCATGCCGGGTTCGTCGTACTGCACCGACGCGTCGGGCTTCAGATCCAGCGGCGCCCCCTTCGCGATCGGCGTGAACTTCTGGTCGAAGGCCGGGCGCGCCAGCAGGTCGTTGAGATCCTTCACCAGGCTGTCCCGCGCGGCGTGGAACTTGTCGGCGACCAGCGGAATGACTTCGTCGCGCCAGTAGACGTTCGGATCGAAGCCGCCGGCAACGATTTCGCGGGCCACCTTGCCTGCGAAGTAGTTCATCACGCCGCTGCCTTCGAGCACGATGACCACGGCCTTGCCCTTGAGGCCCAGGCGCTTGCCGACGAAGGCCATCATCTCGGCCAGGATCACCTGCACCGCACCTTCCATGTTGATGATCTGTGCCGGCAGTTCCAGCGTCGCGAGCTGGCCCAGCAGGCCGTGGATCTTCTGGCCGAGGTCGGCCTGCTCCTGGCCGAGCATCTGCCGGAACTTGTCGAGCAGCGTGGGGTCGGCGGCGCGGTCCTGTTCGTCGACCATCGCCAGAATCGCGGCGCCTTGCACCAGCAGCGCCTGGATCTCGTAGATGTGCGTGGCGCCGAAGTGCAGTGCCATCGACAGCGCCGGGCGCGTCGAGGTGTAGGCGCGGGCGTCCTGCATCGGTTGCTGGACACGCGTATGCAGCCCATCCAGCCGCCTGGCAAACGCCTTGCCCAGTGTCTTGAGTCGGGCGAACGTGGCCTTCAGTGCGGCGAACTTGCCACGCCTGTGCGAGGCGTGGCGCTGCATGGCCTTGTCGGACTTCGTCTCCGCGATCATCGTGCTGCTGGACAGCGCACTGTTCAGCGCAGGGCTGCCGAACAACAGCAGTTCGATCACCGCGCCGGGGTCGGCCAATTCGGAGAGCTTGCCGAACAGGCCCTGCAGGATCTCGGCGGTGTCGCCGTTGATGACCTGCAACATCTCCTTGTAGGTGCCCTCGGACCAGAACTCACCGATCGTCGCGACAATGCGCGCTGCGGTGATGGCTTGGCCCCAGCCCGGGATCAGCTCGGCGATGTCGACCAGCGTGCTGACATAGGCTTCGATGGCCGCCTGCACATTGGCCATCGACGACGCAAAGGCCCAGTACAGCGCGCCGCTGTAGATCTGCGCGAGCATCGGGTAGTCGGCCTCGGTGCCGCCGACGTCGAAGATGCGCAAGGAGTTGCCGTCGGCATCGGTTTCCTCGATCTGCAGCAGCATCTCGCCGGGCTTCAGCAAGAGTGGCGTGGTGCCGTCCAGCTCGAAGAGCATCGGCGGCGCATAGCCGCTGCGGATCGAGCGCATCGTCTGCACCTGCTCGTTGCCGAACGCCGGGTGGTAGACGAAGTCGCGGTGCACGCCGAGGAAGCGGTAGTACTTGCCTGCCAGCTCTGAGCCCAGGAAGCCGTAGCCCGTGCGCGGGAAGATCCGTTCGCCCACCGGTAGCGGGCTGCTGAAGCGCATCTGCACGTCCAGGGTTTGGTCCTTCTTTCTGGCGGTGAAACCCTGGCGCAGCTGTGCCTTCAGTCGCCTTGCGTTCAGCTGCTGTACCAGGGTGCGCAAGGTTGTCGTGCGCGTACGCAGCCAATCGTCGCTGCTCTCGTCGGCATGCAGGAAGGTACGCCGTGCGGACTGGGGTCGCGCCGACAGCGCGGCGGCGGATTCGAGGCCGTCCTCGAACATGCCGAGGTAGGCTGCGACGAACACTGCGGCATCTTCGTACTGCAGCGCCGACGCCATCTCCGGCGCGATGGACAGCAGCAAGGCGGCCAAGTGCAGGCGTGGCGACGCGCCGGCCTCCAAGTCGACGCGCAGCGTGTCGTCACCGGCGGGCAGTTCGCTGCGGAAGACCACCAGCAGGGAAAAATAGAAACGCTTGATCTGTTCGAAGATGTCGTCCCGCAGGCCGGTTCGGTGACGGTCGGCCTCGAACATCGCAAGGCCTCGCGTAGCCCAGGCTGCGGTCCAACGGCGGTCGATGCGCGTGGCGCTCTGGAAGTCGACCTGCAGCGCCGACTCCCTGCCTTGCCGCAGCGCTGCGAAGTGGTCGGTCACGGCCTTCACGATGCGCCCGAGTTCCGCGCTACTGAAGCGCAGGCTGGTGTCGCCCGACGGGTCGAGCTTGACCTTGATCACCTCGCCCAGCGTCTGGCTCCAGTCGGCGTCCGCGAGCCGAACGACTTTCTCGAGGGCGGCGGCCCCGGCGGACTCGAAGCGCGCCTGTGCGACCAGTTCGTTGTAGACGGCCAGCGTGCGAAGGTGGCGCACCATGTCCAGATAGCGCGGCCAGAACCAGACAAAGGCCAGCCCCTGGTCAGCGATCGGCACGATGGGCACGAGCTTGGCGGCCATTGCGTCGACATAGAAGCTCTGCGCCCACAGCCGCTGCATGATCGCGGTCGAGAACTCCATGCCGCCTGCGCGTTTTGCGAAGAAGACATGCTTGCCGTCTTCCGGCACCGACCAACGCTGCGGTGTGCGCCCGGCCGCCTCCATCTCCGCACGCACGGTCTTCGTGGACTCGCCGATCAGGCTCGGTCGGTCGGGCCGCGCCGCCGCCAGCTTCTCTCCGGCCTCGTCGGCCGGCAGCGTGCGCTGGAGTTCGGCTTTCAGCCGCGTGAGGTATTCAGCCTCGTACAGCAGCAGCCAGCCATAGGGCGTGACGGGTTCGGCCCCGCGCAAGGGCACGTTGGCGAAGTCCTCCAGCACACGGTCCTTGCTCACCACGCTCTGGGTCCAGAGCTTGCCGTCATCGCCCGGCAGCAGCGCAAGTTGGCTGTCGGCATCGAGCTTGGCAGTCAGCACTTCCTGCGCACGTCGGGTGAGCTCGGCCGAGCGCAGCGTGGGTGCCAGGTCGGCCAGCCGCCGTGCGACGGCGATGCGGTGGGCGACGATCAGGTCGGGGGAGGTCACGACGACCGAGACACTCGGCCCGGGCCTCGCTTCCTCACCGAACGGTGCGGTCTCGAAGTGCAACTGGTTGCGCACCGGCCAGACCCTGGCGATCAGCCACAGGCCGGCCACGACCTGGTCGCTGCGACCACCGCGGTGCCAGGCGGGCAGCTTCTGGTCGATCTGCTCGCGCAACACCTTGTCGATGGCGTCGCCGCGCTTCGCTGCGATCCCCACGTAATCCGTCGGCAGTCGCGAGCCGTCCTTCTGCGTCTGGTTGATGGCCACCACCGCCTCGATCAGGCGCGTCGACAGGCGGCTCGAGGTGGCGAGCTGCGCGATTGCATCCAACTGGGCCGCGTTCGGCCTGCCCTTTTCCGCCGGATCGTCCATTTGTTCCTGCAGCAGATCGAAGTCCGCCCAACGGGCCTCGACCTTCTCGACGAGCACGATCACGGCGTCGGCCAGCTTTTCATTGAACGGGCGCCAGGCCTCGGTGCGCGCCACGTCGGCCTGGCCCTGGTCGCCGACGAAGCTCAGCGTTCGTACCGCCTCGGCCAGCGTGCGCACGCTGCCAATGCGGTGCCAGCGGCGGCGGATCTCGCGCGGCGACCAGCGCGCGCCCTGCTCGCGTTCGGCCTCGGCATGGGCGAGCCGCATCCGGTCGAGACGGTTCAGATGTTCTAGGCCGTGGTAATACCACTCGTTGGCCAGGGGCTCGGTGGCGCCGACGTAGGCCTGGCGCAACTGCTCGAGCTGGTCGCTGATCGTCTGCCACTTCGTGCTCTTTGCGCCGGCACTGGGGTCGACGTTGCGCACCAGCGGGGTCGGCTTGGCCAGTGCGTGCCGGAACAAGGAGGCCTCGACGAGGCGCAGCCATTCACTGCGGTACAGCTTCAAATCGGGAATGTTCTCGATCGCGCGCTGCAGCACCCATACACCGTTGCTGCGCTGGATCAGAAGGTCGAGCAGCGCCCCTGAATAGAAGCCGGTGCGCAGCGTGATGCCGCCCTTGTAGTTGTCGCGTTCGATCAGCCTCACGGCCTGCTCTTGCAGGCTGAGTCGCTTGCACATGTCGTACAGCAGCGCGACGGCTTCGGCGGGCCAGGTGCCGACGTCAGGGAACACGCGATCGAAGAAGGCGCGCAGCGTGGCCTCGTCGACGCTCGCCGCCTTGATCTCGTCGGCGCGGCTGTTGAACGCCGCGGCCGGCGTGCTACCTCCGTGCAACGCACGCAGGCCCTCGAAGTCGAGCCGGAACTGCGGCTCGCCGCCGCCCCGCAGGGGCTGAGCGTGCCAGCGCCCATCGGCGCCGCAGCGTGCGGTCTGCTGCAGTGCGTGTGTTACCTCGTGCGCTATGAGTTCGCGACCGCTCGCCCAGTGCGGCGCATACGCACCTGTGGCGAAATAGAGGTCTGCGCCACTCGCGAAGGCCCGGGCATGCAGCGCGCGCGCTGCGGCAGCTGCGGCGGCATCGTGGTGCAGGCGCACTGCGGCCAGCTGTGCGCCGAATGCGGTTTCAAGTTCGCCGCGCAGCAGCGCCGGCAAGGGCTGCCCCAAGCTGCCGATCACATCCGGCGACGCCGCTGGCATCTGAGTCAGTCCCTGCCCGAGCCCGCGACGTCCCTGCGCAAACGCTGCACCACGCTGCGCGGCCTGCTGTTCGGCGCGCGCCGCGATCGGCCGCAGCGCCTGCACCTGCCGGCGCCGATGCGCGGGCGGCCCACCGCGCGGTGCACTTGGCGTAGATGCGCGGCCGCTGGCGCGCGAGCTGCCGCCTGTGCTCATGCCCGGGCCCCCAGCGTCAGTTCGATCTCGCGCGTCGAGAGCCCGGCCCCCTCCTTTGCCAGCTCACGCGCCAGCATCTCGCCCAGCAGCCGCAGATCGACCGGCCGCCCGGCGTGGCGGGCCTTGAACAGCGCCGACAGCGCCGCGTTCTTGATCACGGCACCGGTGGCCTCGATGCCCGCCAGGCGCTCGACCTCGCTGCCCAGCCTGCGCGGCACCTCGGCCCCGAACAACCCCGCCAGCACCTGCTGCCAGATGCGCAGCCGCGCCGCGGCATCAGGCTTTGGAAATTCCACCACATGCCGGATGCGGCGCAGGAAGGCGGCGTCGATGTTGGCCTTCAGGTTGCTGGCCAGCAGCACGATGCCGGGGTAGTTTTCCAGCGCCGTCATGAGGTGACTGGTGTCGAGGTTGGCGTAGCGGTCCTGCGCGTCGCGCACCTCGTCCACGCGCTTGGCGTAGAGCGCGTCGGCCTCGTCGAAGAACAGCACCGCGCGCTGCGCCGCGCGTGACGACAGCAGCTGTTGCAGATGCTGCGCCGTCTCGCCCACCCACTTGCTGACCACGGCCGACAGGTCCACCGCCAGCAGGTCCAGGCCGAGGTCTTGCGCGATCACCTGCGCGGCCATGGTCTTGCCGGTGCCGGGCGGGCCGGCGAACAGCGCCACCAGGCCGCGGCCGTAAGGGAAGAGGCGTGCGGCGGCCGGGTCGGCCCAGACGCGGGCACGTTCGCGGGCCTCGAAGGCGATCTCGTGCAGCCGTGCGTGCGTCGGCTCGGGCAGCACGAGGTCGTCCCAGACGAAGCCGCCGTCGATGCGCCGTGCCAGCGTGCCGGCGTCGGCGCGTGAACGCTCACGCAGCCGCAGCGCGGCCTCGGCGGCGTTTTTCGGCGCGCTCGCGGCAGCGGCGGCGATGTCGCCCGCGCCGGCCTCGTGGCACAGCGCCAGGTCGGCCAGTTCGTGCGCGGGCCAGGCCTGCACCTCGGGCCACAGTGCGCGCCAGAGGGTGTGGCGGTGTTCGGCATCGGGGGGCGGCAGTTCCAGCGCCAGAACGCTCGTGCCGTCGACCGGCGCCGGCATCGAGCCGGCGCCGTGCACGACGCAAAGCGGGTAGGGCCGCACACCCGGCGGGCGCGCGAGCACGGCTTCGTCGGCAGCAATGAAGGGCATGCAGCCGTCGAGGAAACACTGGCGCTGCAGCCGCACCGCGGTGTCGCCGTCCTGCGGCAGTACGCCCGGCCGCACGGCCAGCACCGGCAGGCCCAGGCGCTGGCCGACCGCGGCCGCGCACCAGGCGGCTGCCAGGGTGTCGTCGGTGTGCAGCCGCAGCTGCCAGCGTGTGCCGCGCTGCCAGCCTTCACGCAGGCGAGCGGCCAGCGCATCCACGCCCCAGTGCGGTGATTCCACGCCGGCTTCCAGCAGCGCCACACGCCCGGCCAGCGCGCGGTCGAGTTCGTGTTCGCCTTCGAGCCAGGCCAGGAGGGTGGGGTCGATGGCCAGCGCGGCGCTGCCGTCGATCAGCGCATGTTCCTGCACCATCGCCCAGGCCAGCAGCGGCGATTCGCTGTTCAGCCGCACACGCCGCGGGTGGCCGAAGAGCTGACTCACCAGCCGCGCCGTGATCTGGCCGACGCAGGTTTCGCGGCTGGCGGCCTCGGCGCGCAGTTCGGGGTCGAAGGCGCCCGCCCACAGCAGCGCCAGCAGATCGGACTCGAGCGCGGACAGGCCAAAACGTTCGGCCAGCGTCGCCAGGCGGCCGACGGGCGCCGGGCCCGGGTTCGGCACAGGCTGGCCCTGCAGCGCCGCCGCGATGCGCGCGTGCTGCCACGCGCGTTCGCTGGCGGGCGCAGCGGCCACCTTGGGCGCGGCCGGCGGCCGGGTGCGTGTGTTCACCGTACCGTCTCCCACCAGGGCCCGGACTCGGCGCCCCGCACCACCAGCCGCAAGGGCACCAGGCTGCCCGGCGCCAGCGTGGCCGGGAAGGCGAAGCGGAGCGTCGTGCGTGCGGCCAAGGGGGCGTTGGGCGTGAAGAACTCGCCCGCCGCCGGCACGCCGGCACCGATGCGTGTCAGCCGTGTCGGCCCGGCGAAGACGACGAGGTCGCCCGCAGCCAACGTGTGCGGTTCGAACTGGTCGACGGCGATCGTCAACACCGGCCCGGCGCCGTTGACGGCCAGGATCGCGGGTGCAATGACGAAGGCGGCCTGGTTCGAATAGGCGTCGAAATCGCGCTGCGTGCCGTCGGGCAGGGTCTTGCGCGCCGTGGTGCGCACGGTGGCGCCGTAGATGCCCGGCAGCAGCGGCTGCGCGCCGATGGCGGCCTGCACCGTGACGCCGAGCCGGCTGCCGTTGCTGGACACCAGCCACGGTGCGTCGACCGCGATCGGTTCGGCGAAGTCGCGGTGGCCGATCAGCAGCGCGGTGCTGTCGCCCTTCAGGTTGGCGCCGCGCACTTCGAGCGTCTGGCCATAGGGCACCTCGGCCGGCGACAGCTCGATGCTGCGGGCATCGAGTTCGCCGGGCACGGTGAAGCTGATGCGGTTGTAGGTCGACGTGACCTCGGGCTGCCCGCGCACGAAGCTGTGCACGCCGAACATCAGTACGCGGCCACTGCGTGTGCGCGGCTCGTCCGGTTCCAGCAGCGTGGCAGCCACCTCGTAGTAGGCGGCCAGCCGCAGCGGCTGCGAGCCTGCCTGCCAGTACTGCGCGGCCTCGTTGGCCGGCGTCGGCTGCAGCAGCACGCGGAAACGGTTGCCGCGCCCGCGCAGCGCCGCGGGCATCAACAGCAGCGGGCCGCCGGCGCTGTCGACGGTGCTCGTGTCGTCGATGGTCGGCAGGTCGCGCAGTGTCTTCAGCGCCAGGCCCAGCATCAGCTGGTCGGCCAGCGCGCGCAGGTTCACGTCGGCCAGGCTGCTGCGCGGCGTCAGCACGTAGTACAGGCTCAGGCCCATGGGCGTGAAACGCTGCGGCACCGGGTCGCCGGGGACCGGCCAGTCGGCGGCCTTGGTGTGGGCGTCCTCGCGCACGTGGTAGAGGTAGAAGCTCAATGCGTGGTCGCCGTTGACGACATCGGGCGCGCCGGCCGACACGTTGATGGGTGTGGCGCCCGGCCAGTCGGGATAGAGCGGCAGGCGCTCGCGCAGCAGCGTGGTGTAGCAGCGTGTGACGAGTCCGAGGTCGAGCAGGGCCATGGCCGTCGCCTCAGAGCCTGTGAAGCAGTCCGGCGCGCCCGAGCGGACGCTCCAGGCGGCGTCGATCCGGGCGCAAGGCGCAGCCGTAGCTCGGACGACGGCGAGCATTTGAAAGGGCGAGCGGCGCCGGCCGGGGCGCACGAGCGGGCGTGGTGGAATGCTTCATGGGCGCTCAGAGCTGGCCGAGCCCGAAGCCCACGATGCCGGCGCTGTGCGCCAGGTCGTCGAGCGCGCGTGCCGGCGGCGCGACGACCAGCGTCGTTTGCAGCACTGGCACGGGCGTCTCGCGGCGCGGTGTTCGCGCAGGCGCGGTGGCTGCCGAACCCGGCGGCGGTGCAGGCGGCTGCGCGGCCCGGGTGGGCGCGGGAAGCGACGCCACCGGCGGTGGCGCAGGCGGCTGCAGGCGCGCCGGTGCGCTCGTCCGTGCGGGGGCGGGGGTGTCCGGCGCCGCGGGGCGAGCTCGGGTGACGGGCGCGAGCGCGGCAGCCTGCGAAGGCGCTTCGGTCGCGTGGGCCAGCGGTGCGGCCGGCACGCCGGGCACACCCAGCGTGCGCATGAATGCATCGGCGCGCGCCAGGCTCTCGGCGCTGTGCGGCGGGGTGGTCCGGGGCACGTCGGCGGCGCGCACCGGCGCCGGTGTCGCGGGTGTGGGTGCGTCGACCGCCGTGGCCGTGGCCGGCGTCGGGCTCGACGCACCCGGCACCCGCGGGGGCGCGAAGGCTGCGGGCGGGCGACCCACGATGGCCGGTGTTGTCCGCGGTACCGCGGGATGGGCCGAATCCGGCGCCGCCACCTCGTGCGCGGGTGCCGAGCTGGCCGATGGCACCGACGCTGGAACCGGCCGGGCGTCGAGCGGCCAGCCGGCTTGGCGCTCGAAAGGATCGAAAAGCGCCGCCTCCGCGCCGCGCGGTTGCGCCAGCGCGCGTTGGATCAGGCGGTCGATGTAGTCCATCGCCCGGCGTCCGTCTCAGCCGAAGGCCGCGGCGTGCGGGGCCTGGGTCTGGGCTTGCAGCCTGGCGGCGAAGGCGCGGCGCAGGCTGCGCGGCAATGCGGTTATCTCGGCCAGCGACCAGCCGTAACCCGCAGCCAGCGTGTGCACTTCGGCCAGCAGCGATTCTTGTTCGTCGAGCAGCCGCTGCAGCACGAAGGACTGGATGTCGAAGCGCATCTGCTGTGCCTGGCCGCATTCGGCGCAGACGGCGTCGAGTTCCACGTCGAGCAGCGGCGCCAGCGCCTCCAGGCGCGCCGCCAGCGCCGCCGCTTCGGCCCCGGGCCGGATGCCGTGGGCCAGGGCTTCGCGTGCCTGCGCCGCAGTGAGTTGCGCGGCGGCCTCTTCGTCGGCGGCCGTGGGTAGCGTGTAGGCCTGGCCTTCGCCGTCGTGCAGCCGTCGGGGTGCGTTCAGCTGCGAGGTTTCGGTGCGTCGCGCCAGGTCGCGCTGCAGCGCCGACAGCTCGAACGACAGGTCGACCATCTTCCCGCAGGCCACGCACGCGAAGGACGAGACGATGCGGTCGCCCCACAGCGCGCGGTGCACGCCGGCCAGCAGTGCGTCGCGGTCGCTGGCGCTCAGTTCGGCGGCGGCCGGCGGGCCGTCGCGCAGCGCGTCGAGCCAGCGCACGGCGGCGCGTGTGTCGACACCGTCCAGCGCCAGTTCGTCGGCACCGCGGGGCTCGCGCAGGCGCACCGCCTGCGGCGCCGCGCCGGCATGCCATACGCTGATGCGCTCGGTCCATCCGGGCATCTTGCGGCTCAGGTTTCGGCGGGCTCGACGGCGTCGACGTCACGCACCCAGCCCTCGTTCTGCAGCACGATGTGCTCGAAGGCCACGGCATGCCCGTTGGCGTCCAGCTCGGGCAGCGCCTGGTATTCGCTGACCCAGCAGCGGAAGACCTTGTAGGCCTTGGCCACCTTGCCCTGTTCGTTGAGCAGCTCGATCAGGATGTCCTTGCGGAAGTTCTTCAGCGTGAGCACGATGCCGCCCTCGACGCTGTAGACCTTGTTGGCCCAGTCGTCGAACTCGGGGTCGTGCGTGACACCGCGCTCCAGCGTGATGGGCTCGAACTTCCAGGTCGAGGGCGAGTGGCGCGAGGTGCTCGGGTCGCCGCCCTCGCGGTGCGACACGACCTCGGTGCTGCGCTTCAGCGCCGACACCTTGCTGACGCCGGCGACGTAGCGGCCGTCCCACTTGACCCGGAATTTCATGTTCTTGTAGGGGTCGAAGCGGTGCGTGTTGACGGAAAACTGGGCCATGGCTCTTGCTCCGTGCGTCCGATTGGGGTTCAGGTCTGGATCTGGCCGGCCATCTGCTGCAGCGTCAGCACGACGAACTCGGCCGGCTTCAGCGGCGCAAAGCCGATGACGATGTTGACGATGCCCAGGTTGCGGTCGTTGGCCGTCGTCGTGCTGCTGTCGCACTTGACGAAGTAGGCGTCCTTGGGCATCGCGCCTTCGAACGCACCCTGGCGGAACAGGTTGTTCATGAAGGCGCCGACGTTGAGCCGGATCTGCGCCCACAGCGGCTCGTCATTGGGCTCGAACACCACCCACTTCAGGCCGCGGTAGAGGCTTTCCTCGATGAACAGCGCCAGGCGCCGGATGGGCACGAACTTGTATTCGGAGCCGAAGGCGTCGTCGCCGTCCATCGTGCGCGCGCCCCAGTTGACGATGCCGTTCGGGAACACGCGGATGGTGTTCACGGCCTTGGGGTTCAGCACGCCGTTCTCGCCGTCGGAGAACCTGCGCTCGACGCCGGTGATGCCGCGCAGGTCGGCCTCGGTGCCGGCCGGTGCCTTCCACACGCCGCGTGTGCCGTCGATGCGCGCCATCAACCCGGCGATGGCGCCGCCGGGCCCGACGAAGACGTCGCGGCCGTTTTCGTCGATCTTCAGCCGCGGGTAGAACACTGCCGCGTAGTCCTTCACCAGGCCCACGCGCAGCGTGTTCACGCCCACGCTGGCGCTCGTGGCGGCCTGCGAATCGGGCCAGTTGTCGGGCGGGTCCATCAGCAGGAAGGCGCGCCGCGAACGGCAGAACACCGACGCCGGGCCCCACAGCCGGCGCGTGGTGGTGTCGGTGTGGCTGCGGTCCTTGGGCAGCACCATCAGGTTGAAGAGGTCGACCTCGCGGTCGATCACCTGGTAGGCCGCCTCGTAGTCGGCGGCGGTGGGCGCCGCGCCATCGTTGCCGGGCACGCCGGTGGTCTGGTAGGGCGGCAGGCCCGAAATGCCCAGCGCGTAGTAGCGCACGCTGCTGGCCGCCGCCGACAGGGCCGGGCCGGCGCCACCGCCCAGCGTGGTGGCGATGACGACCTGCGTGTTGTCGGTGGCCCCGGTAGGAATCACCGCCAGGCGGTCGCCCCAGACCTCGGCGCTGAAGAGGAAGTTGCTGTCGGCCAGGCGCATGTCGTTGATGGCTGCGGCCAGGATGCCGAGCTTCTCGCGCAGGCCGCCGCGGCCGTCGTTCTGCGTCGTGGCGGTTGCGTCCTGGTACAGGCGCGGGCTGTTGATCGCACCGGGGCTGGTGGTGATGGCGTGGCCGCTGGCCAGCGTGAGCGGGATCGCCGTGCCGTTGACGGTCAAACCGTCGAAGCTGGCCTGCGTGCGCTGGCCGAAGGCCACCATGTCGGCCGGCTGCATCGACCAGCCGGTGGGCGCCGGCCGCGAACGGGCGTAACGCGACACCTCCTGGCCGCCCTGCGCGGTGCCCAGCATCAGCGCCACCGCGCAGTCGTTGCTGGCGGCAGGCTCGATCAGCACGTCGCCGTTGAGCGAGGCGATGTGCAGCAGCACGGTGCTCGCGTTGTCCTGGCCGGCAAGGCCGACCAGGTCGGTGGGGCCGGCCACCATGGACACGGCGACGCTGGCGCCGGGTGGCAGCGCGGCGTTGATGAGGTCGCGTATGCGCCCGGCCAGGTTGTTGCGTGCATTGCCCCCCGTGTTGAGTGGATTGGGATTGGTTGCACTCACCGGCGCGGCGAAGTCCAGCGTCGCCAGGCTCACCTCGACATGGGCGTTGCCGTCGACGCTGATACGGAAGCGGTTGCTGCCGACGGTGGCGCCGATGCGCGACATCCATTGCGTGCGGAAGATGGCGTCGGTGCGGTCGCTGACGGCGTAACCCGACTGCGAGTAGCCGCCTGCCGGGTCGGCCGCGAGCCCCTGGTCGAGCAGTTCGACGAGCTGCGAACTGCGGCCGACGATGTCGGGTGCGTAGCGTGGGTGCGCCGGGTCCATCGACAGCGCAACGTAGTTCTCGATGCCGGTCTTCTGCAGCGCTCCGGTGGACGCCTTGGCCCAGCGGAAGAGCTCGAGGTTGAAGGTGGCCTCGGGCAGCTGCGTGTTGTACGACACCGCCAGGCGGATGTCGTCGCCGAACAGGCCCTCGGACAGCGCCCGCACGTGCAGCACGTCGTTCGTGTTCGCGTCGTTGCGCAGCATCACCGACGCCGACGTGGCGCCTTGCGCGATGCGCATCGCGTAGCAGGTGGAGCCGCCGTTCGTGAAGAACAGCTTGACGGCTCGCATCATGTCGCCGCCGGCGTCGCCGCTGCCGAAGGCGCGCACGAAGTCCTCGTTGCTGAGGCATTGCACGGGCCGGTTCATGCGGCCGCTGACGGCGCGGCCGACGAACATGCCGATCGAGGTGCCGACGCCGACGATGGTGCGTACACCGCTGGGCACTTCCTGCACGTAGACACCGGGGTAACTCACTGCGACTGGCATGCCTGCCTCCTGCGTTTGGGGTGTTCGAAGCCGCAACTTGCGCGGCCGCGGCTCAGTTGGACTCGGGCGGCCCGGGGCCCGCCAGGCGGTAGCGCACGCGGCCGTCGGTGGCGTGCTGCGCCACCACCACGCCACGCTCGGTCAGCCAGGCCAGCGCCTGCTCGACCCGCGGCGCCGGCATCGGCGATGTGTTCAACCACCATCGGCAGATGCCCTCCAGTGAATCGGACGCATGCGGATGCCGCAGCCAGTACCCGGTAAGTGCCTGGATTGCGGGGTAGCGGGGATCAAGGGCGTCCATCCACCGTCTGCGTCGCTCGAAGAACCCTTGTGCAATCGACGTGCCACCCTGCTGAGGCGCGCAAGTGATTGATTTGCAAGGCCACGCCGTTGGGGTCGTCAACTGCGGGATGGACCTTGTGGTCTCCCTAGGTCCGCTTCGCCGCGTCGGGGTCGCACCGCGCAGGCAGGCGGCTTCGGCCGCCGTGTCGCCATCGTCCGAGGGCAGGACAAAAATGTCCGAGGGTGCAGCAGGCGCACCCGTTCCCGCCCGGGCGGTGGCCTTGGGCCGAACGTGATGGCAGGGGAGGCGCGGCCCGCGGGCCGCGCTTCAGGCGGCGCGGTAGCGCGCGGGGTCGATGTCGCGGCGGCGCAGCAGCTCGAAAAAGGCGCGGCGGTTCTTGTGCGCCTCGCGCGCGGCGCGGCTGATGTTGCCGCCGCTGCGTGCCAGCAGCGCTTCGAGGTAGTGCCGCTCGAAGGACTCGACGGCCTGCGCCTTGGCCTCGCGGAAGCCCATCGGCGCGGCGATGTCGGCGCAGCGGCCGTCGTCGAAGTCGATGTCCTCGGCCTGCAGCCGCGTGTGCGGCGTCAGCAGCACGGCGCGCAGGATCACGTGGCGCAGCTCGCGCACGTTGCCGGGCCAGTGGTGCGCCCACAGGCGGCCCAGCGCCTCGGGCGTGGGCGGGCCGATGCGGCGGCCCGTCTCGCCGTTGACCTGGGCCAGGAAGTGCATCGCCAGCGCAGCGATGTCCTCGCGCCGCTCGCGCAGCGGCGGCAGCGTCAGGCTCAGCACCGCCAGGCGGAAATAGAGGTCCTGGCGGAAGCGGCCGGTCTCGGCTTCGATGCGCATGTCGCGGTTGCTGGCGGCGATGACACGCACGTCGGCCGCGCGAGTCTGGCTGGCGCCAACCGAACGGTACTGCCGCTCCTGCAGGAAACGAAGCAGCTTGGCCTGCGAAGCCAGCGGCAGCGCGTCGACCTCGTCGAGGAAGAGCGTGCCGCCTTCGGCTTCCTGCACGAGCCCGCGCCGCGACTCGACAGCATGCGTGTAGGCGCCGCGCACATGGCCGAAGAACTCGTTTTCGACGAGGTCGGCCGGAATGGCGGCGCAGTTCACCGCCACCCAGGGCCCGTCGGCGCGCCGCGAGCTGTAGTGGATGGCCTGCGCGAGCACTTCCTTGCCGGTGCCGGTCTCGCCGAGCAGCAGGATGCCGGCTTCGTTCTGGGCCAGCACCGCCACACGCTGCACCACGCGCAGGAAGGGCGGCGAGCGGCCCACCAGGCGCTGGCCCAGCCCCGGCGGCAGTGCGCGGGCCGGCGTGCTGCGCAGCGGCAGGGCGTTGAGCAGGCGCCGCAGCCGGGCCAGCAGTTCGTCGTCGCTGCAGGACAGCGCGCAAAAATCGCTGGCGCCGCTGGCCACCAGTTCGTCGAGGCCGTCTGCGCCCACTTCGCCGGTGACGGCCAGCACGGGGACGCAGGGCGCACGTTCCAGCAGGGTGCGCAGCGCCTCGCAGGCGCCCGGCACGTCCGGCCGCTGGCAGACGAGCACGGTCGCCAGACAGCGGTCGCCGGCTGGTTCGTCGACACGCTGCACCCGGAAGGCGCCGGCGGCGCCGAGCAGGCGGCGGATGCGCAGTTCGGTGGCGGCGTCGCTGTCGAACAGCCGCAACTGCACGACCGCAGTCGAGGTCTCGGGCTGGTCGGGGGCGGACGGCATGGTGTGCTGGGGGCTGCAGGTCTGGGGGCTGCTGAGGTGCTCAGGCGACGTGACCCCCCGAAGGCCGCCGGCAGCGGGCGGGCGAGGAGCTTGCCGCCGACCCTACAGCGCGACGGGCGGGGCCTCAGCCCCTAGTTCATGGGAAAGGGATAGGCGCGGCGCGTCGGCGGCGCCGCGCCACGCGCTGCTGCGACGGCCGCCACACGACCCGGGCGCCGCCAGGGCCAGGCGATGCCCGTCACACTCCGGCACTGACTTTGCATTTGCACTCTCGCCAGCCCCATGCGCCCCTTCGGTTTCGACAACAGCTACGCCCGTGAACTTCCGGGCTTCTACGTGGCCTGGAAGCCCGCGCCCGCGCCGGCGCCCAGCGTACTGTTCTTCAACGCCGGCCTTGCCGAGGAACTGGGGCTCGACGCGGCCTTGCTGAGCGGTGGCGACGGTGCCTCCTTCTTCGCCGGCAACACCCTGCCCGACGACGCCGAGCCCATTGCCCAGGCCTATGCGGGCCACCAGTTCGGCGGCTTCTCGCCGCAGCTGGGCGACGGCCGCGCGCTGCTCATCGGCGAGCGGATTGACCGCGGCGGCCGACGCCGCGACATCGCCTTCAAGGGCTCCGGGCGCACGCCCTTTTCGCGCGGTGGCGACGGCAGGGCGGCCGTCGGGCCGATGCTGCGCGAGGTGCTGATCGGCGAGGCGATGCACGCGCTGGGCATCCCGACCACCCGCGCGCTGGCCGTGGCGGCCACCGGCGAGCGGGTCAACCGCGAACATGCGCTGCCGGGCGCGGTGCTCACGCGCGTGGCTGCCAGCCACCTGCGCGTGGGTACCTTCCAGTACTTCGCGGCCCAGGGCGAGCTCGACAAGCTGCGTCTGCTGGCCGACTACACGATTGCGCGCCACGACCCGGCGCTGGCCGGCAGCGCCGGCCGCTACCTTGAACTGCTGCGTGCCGTCGCCGGGCGCCAGGCCGAGCTGATCGCGCAGTGGATGAACGTGGGTTTCATCCACGGCGTGATGAACACCGACAACATGACGCTCTCGGGCGAGACCATCGACTACGGGCCCTGCGCCTTCATCGAAGCCTACGACCCGGCGGCGGTCTTCAGCAGCATCGACCACGGCGGCCGCTACGCCTACGGCAACCAACCCCACATCGCGCGCTGGAATCTGGCCCGGCTGGCCGAGACGCTGTTGCCGCTGATGGTCGAGTCCGAAGACGAGCCCGCTGTGCGGGCGGCGGTGGCGCAGGTGACGGAAATCATCGACGCCTTCCCCGGGCTCTACGCCGCGGCACTGTTGCGGGGCCAGCGCGCCAAGCTCGGGCTGTCTGCGGCCACGGCCGCCGACGACGCGGAGGACACCGCGCTGGCCACCGACTGGCTGGCGCTGCTGCAGACGCAGGCGGTGGACTTCACGCTCGCCTGGCGGCACCTGGCCGACGTCGCCGACGGCGAGCCCGCGCCGCTGCGTGCGCTGCTGCCCGACCCCGCTGCGCTGGACGCCTGGCTCGTGCGCTGGCAGGCCCGCTGTGCGCGCGACGCCGCCACGGGCGGGTCGGTCGGGCCGGGCGAGCACGAACGTGCGGCGCGCATGCGGGGCGTGAACCCCTGGACAATCCCGCGCAATCACCGTGTCGAGGAAGCCCTGGCTGCCGCCACCGACGGCGACCTGGCCCCCTTCCGGCGCCTGCTGGCGGCACTGCGCCGGCCCTACGACGACGCGCCCGAACTCGCGCCCTACGCCGAGCCGGCGCCGGCGGCGCTGACGGCCAGCTACCAGACCTTCTGCGGCACCTGAACGCGCGGCGCTCCGGGATCGCGCGGTCGCGCCGGACGGCGAGGCTCACGCCCCCCCCGACGAACCGCTGCGCAGTGCCTATACGGATGCCGTTTCCGGGCCCGTACGGTAGCGCTGTCATCTTCCTACAATGGCGTATGGCCTCTGCACCCCCATCGCTGCGACGCGCCCGCCGTGGTAGCGGCGCCGTCACGCTGCACGACGTGGCCCGGCTGGCCGGCGTCGCCCCGATCACCGCGTCGCGGGCGCTGAACACGCCGGCCCGAGTCTCGGAAGAGGTGCGGCAGAAGGTTGCCGACGCCGTTGCGCGCACGGGCTACGTGCCCAACCGGCTGGCCGGTGGGTTGGCTTCGGCGCGCAGCCGGCTGGTGGCGGCGGTGGTGCCCACCATCGCCGGGCCAGTGTTCCTGGAGACCGTGCAGTCGCTGACCGAGGCGCTGGCCGAGCGCGGTTACCAGCTGATGCTGGGCCAGTCGGGTTACGCCGGCTCACGCGAGGACGCGCTGCTCGAGGCCATCATCGGCCGCCGGCCCGACGGCATCGTGCTCACCGGCATCCTGCACTCCACCGAAGGCCGGCGCCGGCTGCTGGCCTGCGGCATCCCGGTGGTCGAGACCTGGGACCTCACGCCCACGCCCATCGACATGCTGGTCGGCTTCTCGCACGTGGAGGTGGGCCGCGCTGTGGCCGCTTTCCTGCACGGCCGGGGCCGCCGCCGTCTCGGCGTGGTGGCCGGTGACGACGAACGCGCGCAGCGCCGTTCCGACGCCTTCGTCGCGGCGGCGCAGGCGCTGGGCCTGCCCGCGGTGACGGTGGTGCTCGTGGCGGCGCCGACGACACTGCGGCGCGGGCGCGAAGGCCTGTCTGCATTGCTGGGAAGCGCGCCCGAGATCGACGCGGTGTTCTGCAGTTCCGACCTGCTGGCGCTGGGCGTGCTGACCGAGGCCCGGGTGCGCGGTCTGCCGGTACCGGGCAGGCTGGCGGTGGTCGGCTTCGGCGACCTGGAGTTCGCCGCCGACGTCGACCCCGCACTCACCACCGTGCACATCAAGGGCGCGGCCATCGGCCGCCAGGCGGCGCAGTTCATCGTCGAGCGCGCCGAGGGTCGCGAGGTCGCCGAACGCGTGATCGACATCGGATTTTCGATCGTCGAGCGGCAAAGCGCCTGACCAGGGTTTCCACGCGTTGCCGGCTGCTTGCAGGCCGCCAAAGGTAGCGCTACCATGCAGTTTCACTTGTTAGCCGCAAGCCCCATGGGAGTCGTCCCGGATGGGCTCGCACTAGCCGGCATCGCGGGGACCGGCATGGCCCCCGCGGTGCGCGTCTGGCCTTCGAAGTTCCCGGCAGCTTCGTTGCACCCGGCGCAGGTTCACCGCCGCCCCTCGAAAGGACACCCCGACATGAAAAAGCTGTTGAGCACGCTGGCGCTCGCCCTGGCCGCCACCGGCGCGCTGGCCCAGGCCTGGCCGTCCAAGCCCGTGACCTTGCTGGTGCCCTTCCCGCCGGGGGGGTCCACCGACCTCATCGCGCGCACGCTGGGCCCGAAGCTGCAGGAAAAGCTGGGCGGCAACTTCATCGTCGAGAACAAGGCCGGCGCTACCGGCACGGTGGGCGCGGCCCAGGTCAAGCGTGCGGCGCCCGACGGCTACACGCTGCTGGTGGCCTCGCTCGGGCCCTACGTCATCGCGCCCCACCTGCTCAAGAACGTGCCCTACGACGCGCTGAACGACTTCGACTACATCAGCGTCGCCGTGCAGGCGCCCAACGTGCTGGCGGTGCCGGCCTCTTCGCCGCACAAGTCGCTGGCCGACGTCATCAACTACCACCGTGCCAACCCGGGCAAGATGAGCTTCGCTTCGTCGGGCAACGGTTCCAGCGACCACCTCACGGCCGAACTGTTCTGGCAGCAGACGGGCACCAGCGGCCTGCACATCCCCTACAAGGGCGGCGCGCCGGCGATGAGCGACCTGCTGGGCGCGCAGGTCGACGCCACCTTCATGAACATCAACACCGGCCTGCCCAACATCAAGGCCGGCAAACTGCGTGCGCTGGCCATCACCAGCGAAAAGCGCTCGCCGCTGCTGCCCGACGTGCCGACGATGGAAGAGGCCGGCGTGAAGGGTGTCAACGTCTACTCGTGGCAGGCGTTTGCCGCGCCCAAGGGGCTGCCGGCCGACATCAAGGCCAGGCTGTACGAGGCGCTGGTGGCCGGCCTCAACGACCCCGTGGTCAAGGCCAAGCTGCTCGACCTGGGCTTCGAGATCGTGGCCAGCACGCCGGCGCAGTTCACGGCCTTCCAGGCCGCCGAATTCGCGCGCTGGAAGAAGGTGATCGAGCTCGGAAAGATCACGGCGGATTGAGCGTCGAGGGGCTCGCCGGGATGAGCGTTTTTTCCACCCCGGTGATCACGGCGCTGCGCGTGATTCCGGTTGCCGGCCGCGACAGCATGCTGCTGAACCTGAGCGGTGCGCATGGCCCGTTCTTCACGCGCAACCTGCTGATCCTGCAGGACAGCGCGGGCCGCACCGGTGTGGGCGAGGTGCCCGGCGGCGAGAAGATCCGCCAGACGCTGCACGACAGCGCCGCGCTCGTCATCGGCCAGCCGCTGGGCGCACAGCAGCGGCTGCTGCAGCAAGTGCAGCAGGCCTTCGCCGACCGCGACAGCGGCGGCCGCGGCCAGCAGACCTTCGACCTGCGCACCACCATACACGCCGTCACGGCCATCGAATGTGCGCTGCTCGACCTGCTGGGCCAGCACCTGGGCGTGCCGGTGGCGGCGCTGCTGGGCGAAGGCCAGCAGCGCGACGCGGTCGAGATGCTCGGCTACCTCTTTTTCGTCGGCGACCGCACGCAGACCGACCTGCCCTACGTCGCCGACCCCGGCAACACCGACGCCTGGTGCCGCCTGCGCCACGAAACCGCGATGACGCCCGAGGCCGTCGTGCGCCTGGCCGAGGCCGCGCGTGAACGCTACGGCTTCAACGACTTCAAGCTCAAGGGCGGCGTGCTGTGCGGTGAAGACGAGGTTGTCGCCGTGCGCGCGCTGCATGAACGTTTCCCGCAGGCGCGCGTGACACTCGACCCCAACGGCGGCTGGCGGCTGCTGGACGCCGTGCGCCTGATGCGCGACCTGCACGGCGTAGTGGCCTACGCCGAAGACCCCTGCGGCGCCGAGGACGGCTTTTCGGGCCGCGAGGTGATGGCCGAGTTCCGGCGCGCCACCGGCCTGCCCACGGCCACGAACATGATCGCCACCGACTGGCGCCAGCTCAGCCACGCGCTGGCGCTGCAGAGTGTCGACATTCCGCTGGCCGACCCGCACTTCTGGACCATGGCCGGCTCGGTTCGCGTGGCGCAGACCTGCCGCGACTGGGGCCTGACCTGGGGTTCACATTCGAACAACCACTTCGACGTTTCGCTGGCGATGTTCACGCACGTCGGCGCCGCTGCGCCGGGCAAGGTGACGGCCATCGACACCCACTGGATCTGGCAGGACGGCCAGCGCCTGACGACCGCGCCGCTGCAGATCGTCGGCGGCCACGTGCAAGTGCCGAAGGCGCCGGGGCTGGGCGTCGAGCTCGACATGGCAGAAGTCGAGAAGGCCCACCAGCTCTACCTGCAGCACGGCCTGGGCGCACGCGACGACGCCATGGCCATGCAGTACCTCGTGCCAGGCTGGACCTTCGACCCGAAGCGGCCCGCGCTGGACCGTTGAGCCCGCCACCGTCCCTCCACCCGCCGAACCGCCCCTGAAAGCCCGCCCATGTTCAAGCGTCTTCTTGCCACCACCTTGCTGGCCTTTGCCGGCAGCGCCTTCGCCCAGGCCGGCTTCCCGAACCGGCCCGTCACGCTGGTCGTGCCCTTTCCGCCCGGCGGCGGCACCGACACCGGCGCCCGCCTCGTCGCGCAGAAGCTGTCCGCCAAGTGGGGCCAGCAGGTGGTGGTGGAAAACAAGGGTGGCGCGGCCGGGCAGATCGGCGCCGACCTCGTGGCCAAGGCCAAGCCCGACGGCTACACCATCCTGATGGGCAACATCGGCACCCAGGCCATCAACCCCGCGCTCTACGCCAAGCTGCCCTACGACCCCGACAAGGCCTTTGCGCCGATCTCGCTGGTGGCCGAGCTGCCGCTGGCGATGATGGTCAACCCCGCCGTGCCGGCGAAGACGGCGCAGGAGTTCGTGGTGCTGGCACGCAGCCAGCCCGGCCAGCTGAGCTACAGCAGCTCGGGCGCCGGCGGCGCGCCGCACCTGGCGGCCGAGATGTTCAAGCTGGCGACCCACACCTTCATCGTGCACGTGCCCTACCGTGGCGGCGGCCCGGCGGTGTCGGACCTGCTGGCCGGCCATGTGCAGCTGTCGTTCATGACGGTGTTGGAGGCCAGCGGCCACATCAAGGCCGGCAAGCTGCGAGCGCTGGCGGTCACCAGCAGCAAGCGCGTCAGCGCGTTGCCCGACGTGCCCGCGCTGGCCGAGGGTACCGTACCGGGCTTCAATTCCATCAGCTGGATCGGCCTGCTGGCGCCGGCGGCCACGCCACGCGAGATCGTCGAGAAGATCTCGGCCGACGTGCGCGAGATCATCGCGTCCGACGAGGTCAAGGGCCGCCTCACCGAACTGGGTGGCGTGCCACGCGCCAACACGCCGGCGCAGTTCGCCGAGATGATCGAGGCCGACCGCAAGCGTTACGCGCAGATCATCCGCGACCGCAAGATCTCGGTCGACTGAAGCACAGCCCGCCACGCCGCCTGCACCACGCCGCCTGCACCACGCCGCCTGCACCAACCCGCCTGCACCACCCCGAGGAGATCGCCATGACAAAGACCCCCCGCCGCCAGCTGCTGCTGGCCGCCATCGCCCTGGCCGCCAGCACCGTGGTGCAGGCCCAGAGCTGGCCCAGCAAGCCCATCCGCATCGTTGTGCCCTACCCGCCGGGGGGGTCGTCGGACATCATCGCGCGCGCCATCAGCCAGCCGCTGTCCGAGGCGCTGAAGCAGACGGTGATCGTCGAGAACAAGGCCGGCGCCAACGGCAACACCGGCACCGACTTCGTCGCCAAGTCCAACGACGGCCACACGCTGCTGCTGTGCGACACGGGCGCGCTGGCCATCACCGCGTCGGTCTACAGCAAGCTGCCCTTCGATCCGTCGAAAGACCTGCGCGGCGTGACCATGCTGGCCTACTCGCCGCACCTGCTGGTGGTGCACCCTTCGGTGCCCGCCAACAACCTGCAGGAGCTGGTGGCGCTGTCGCACAAGCAGACGCTGAACTTCGCTGTCACCGCCATCGGCAGCGCGCCGCACGTGGCCGGCGTGGCCATCGAGAAAGCCACCAAGGCCAACTGGGTCTACATCCCCTACAAAGGCGGCTCGCAGGCCATCGGCGACACCGTGGCCGGGCAGACCCAGGTGCTGATGAACGGCATGCTGGCCACGCTGCCGCACGTGCAGTCGGGCAAGCTGAAGGTGCTGGGCGTGTCCAAGGCCACGCGTGTGGCCCTGCTGCCCAACGTGCCGACCATCGCCGAACAGGGCGTGAAGGGTTTCGAGTCGGGCACCTGGCAGGGTGTGCTGGTGCCCGCTTCGATGCCGCCCGAAGTGTTGGCGCGCCTGGCCGTCGAGCTGACACGCATCATCCGTCTGCCCGAGGTGCAGGAACGCCTGGTATCGCAGGGCGCCGAGGTCAGCACCATGACGCCGGCCGAGTTCACCAGCTTCTTCGAACGTGAGCGCAAGCACTGGGCCGCCGTGGTGGCGCAGGGTGGGGTGAAGGTCGACTGAGTGCAACCACGATGAAGCTGCTGAACGCCGGGCGCCTGCCGGCCGCCCTGCAGGCGCGGCTGGCCGCGGCCTACGACCTGACGACGCTGTCTGAACAAGCCGACCGAGCGGCCTTCCTGGCCGCGCACGGCGCAGACTTCGTCGGCCTGGCGACTTCGGCCGCCGTCGGCGCCGACGCCGCGCTGATCGCGGCCCTGCCGTCGCTGCGGGTGATCTCCAGCTTCGGCGTCGGCCTCGACAAGATCGACGTCGCGGCGGCGCAGGCACTTGGCATAGTGGTCGGCTACACACCCGACGTGCTGAACGACTGCGTCGCCGACACTGCCTTCGGCCTGCTCATCGACGTGGCGCGGGGCTTCAATGCCGCCGACCGCTTCGTGCGCCGCGGCGAATGGCTGAAGGGAACGTTTCCGCTGGGGCGCAAGGTCAGCGGCGCGCGGCTGGGGCTGGTCGGCATGGGGCGCATCGGTCGCGCCATCGCGCAGCGCTCGACCGGTTTCGAGATGGACGTGCGTTACCACGCACGCCGGCCGGTGGCCGACGTGCCCTGGCGCCACGAGGCGCAGCTGCTCGAACTGGCGCGCTGGGCCGACTTCCTGGTGGTCATCACTGCCGGCGGTGCCGCCACGCGCCACCTGATCAACGCCGCGGTGCTGGACGCACTGGGGCCCGAGGGCTACCTGGTCAACGTGGCTCGCGGCTCGGTGGTCGACGAAGCGGCGCTGGTGCTGGCCTTGCAGCAGCGCCGCATCGCCGGCGCCGGCCTGGACGTGTTCGAGAACGAACCGCAGGTGCCTGCCGCGTTGATGGTGCTGGACAACGTGGTGCTGCTGCCGCACGTCGCCAGCGCCACGCACCAGACGCGCCAGGCCATGGCCGACCGCGTCTTCGACAACCTGCACAGCTTCTTCGCCACGGGCCAGCCGGTCTCCGCGGCGCCCGCGGCCTGAACGAGAGCCCCCCATGAGAGCAAACCACCTGCGCGAGATCTGGAACACCGGTGGCGCCGCCGTCAACGGCTGGCTGACCGTCCCCAACAGCTTCTCGGCCGAGACCATGGCCCACCAGGGCTGGGACACGCTGACCATCGACCTGCAGCATGGCATGGTCGACTACCAGGCGATGGTCCCCATGCTGCAGGCCATCAGCACCACGAACACGGTGCCCGTCGTGCGTGTGCCCTGGCTCGAGCCCGGCATCCTGATGAAAGCGCTGGATGCCGGCGCCTACGCCGTCATCTGCCCGATGGTCAACACCCGCGAGGACGCGCAGAGGCTGGTGGCCTACACGCACTACGCGCCGCAGGGCACACGCAGCTTCGGGCCGGTGCGCGCGATGCTCTACGGCGGGCCCGACTACCCGCAGCATGCCAACGACACCATCGTCACCTTCGCGATGATCGAAACCGCCGCGGCGCTCGACAACCTCGACGACATCCTGTCGGTCGAAGGCCTGGACGCGATCTACATCGGGCCCTCGGACCTTTCGCTGGCGCTGGGCTGCACACCCGCCTTCGACGAGCTCGACCCCAAGGCTGCCGAGGCGGTGGACCACATCCTGGCGCGCGCCCAGGCGCACGGCGTGGTGGCCGGCATCCACAACGGCAGCACCGAGGCGGCGCTGAAGCGCATTGCCAAGGGCTTCCAGTTCGTCACCGTCAGTTCCGACGCGCGCCTGATGGCCGCCGGTGCGCAGCAGGTGATGGCGAAGATGCGCGCCGGCGTGGTGACACCCGCGGCCGGCAGCGGTTACTGATGCTGATGGCTCACCACGCCTTGGCCGAAGCGGCCGCCGTCTGAGCGGCCCGGCCCACAGCAAGTGCCTCGATGGACGACACCCCGCCGCCGCTGACCCTCCGCATGCACGCGGACGACAACGTGGCCATCGTCGCCAACGACGGCGGCCTGGCCGCGGGCTGCGTACTCGTCGGCGGACTGCGGCTGCGCGACCGCGTGCCGCAAGGCCACAAGGTGGCGCTGGTCGACATCGCCGCCGGTGCGCCGGTGCGCCGCTACGGCATCCCCATCGGCGCCGCGCTGCAAGCCATTCCGGCCGGCAGCTGGGTGCACGAACGCCTGCTCAAGATGCCCGCGGCGCGCGGGCTCGAAGGTCTGCCCATCGCCACCGTGAAAGCGGCCACGCTGCCGCCGCTGGAAGGCCACACCTTCGAGGGCTACCGCAACGCCGACGGCAGCGTCGGCACCCGCAATATCCTGGCCCTCACGCAGACCGTGCAGTGCGTGGCGGGGGTCACGGCCTTTGCCGTGCAGCGCATCAAGGCCGAGCTGTTGCCGCGCTACCCGAACGTCGACGACGTGGTGGCGCTGGAGCACGGCTACGGCTGCGGTGTCGCCATCGATGCACCTGATGCCGAGGTGCCCATCCGCACGCTGCGCAACATCAGCCTGAACCCGAACTTCGGCGGCGAGGTGATGGTCGTCAGCCTGGGCTGCGAGAAGCTGCAGCCCGAACGCCTGCTGCCTCCTGGCAGTTTCCGCAGTTTTGCCCTCGTCGACGAACGCCTGCCGGCCGCGGCGCTCGGCGCCCGCGCCGCCAGCGGCGGCGCACTCGACACCCGCGCCAGCGGCGGCGCACTCGACGCCCGCGCCAGCGGCGGCGCACTCGACACCCGCGCCAGCGGCGGCGCACTCGACGTGGTCTGCCTGCAGGACGAGGCGCACGTCGGTTTCATGGCCATGGTCGACGCCATCGTGCGCCAGGCCGAGCCGCACCTGCAGCGCCTGAACGCGCGCCGGCGCGCCACGGTGCCAGCCAGCGAACTGGTGGTGGGTGTGCAGTGCGGCGGCAGTGACGCCTTCTCCGGCGTCACCGCCAACCCCGCGGTCGGCTTCTGCACCGACCTGCTGGTGCGTGCCGGCGCCAGCGTGATGTTCTCGGAAGTGACCGAGGTGCGCGACGGCATCGATCAGCTCACTTCGCGCGCCAGCACGCCCGAGGTGGCGTTGGCCATGATCCGCGAGATGGCCTGGTACGACGCCTACCTGCAGCGCGGCAGTGCCGACCGCAGCGCGAACACCACGCCGGGCAACAAGGCCGGGGGCCTGAGCAACATCGTCGAGAAGGCGATGGGCTCGATCGTCAAGTCGGGCACGGCGCCGATCTCGGGCGTTCTGTCGCCGGGCGAGAAGCTCAAGACGCGCGGCCTGACCTTCGCCGCCACGCCCGCCAGCGACTTCATCTGCGGCACGCTGCAGCTGGCCGCCGGCATGAACCTGCACGTCTTCACCACCGGCCGTGGCACGCCCTACGGCCTGGCCGCGGTGCCGGTAATCAAGGTCGCCACGCGCAGCGACCTGGCGCGGCGCTGGCACGACCTGATGGACATCAACGCCGGCCGCATCGCCGACGGCACGGCCAGCATCGAGGACGTGGGCTGGGAGCTCTTCCACTTCATGCTCGACGTGGCCAGCGGACGCAAGAAGACCTGGGCCGAACACTGGAAGCTGCACAACGCGCTGGTGCTGTTCAACCCGGCGCCGGTGACCTGAGGGGCGGCAGGTCCGCGTTGTGGTGGAACCTGCAGCTGGCCAAGTCGCAGGACGAAGGTACCGGCGGCGGCATCGAGACAGCGGTGCACGAGCTGCAGGCCGCGCTCTACCAGGACTCGGCCTGACTCCGGCGCCCAGGCGCTGCACGCTCGCGCTTGCCCCGGTTAGTAACGGTTGACGTTATTAACGCACCTCGTTAAGCTTCTGCCGTGGCCATCAAGCGCTTCAAGTGCAAAGACACACAGGCCCTCTTCGAGGGCAGGCGCGTGAAGCGCTGGGTCAATATCGAACGCCCTGCGTTGCGCAAGCTGACGCAGCTGGACTGGGCGCTCGTGCTTGACGACTTGAAGGCCCCGCCCGGCAACGGCCTGGAGGCCTTGAAGAATGACCGCAAGGGGCAGCACAGCATCCGCATCAACGACCAGTGGCGGGTGTGTTTTGTCTGGAAGGCCGACGGCCCCACCGATGTCGAGATCGTCGACTGCCACTGAGCAAGGAAGACCATGCGCACCGTTGCACCCGTCTCCCCCGGCGAAATGCTGGATGAAGAATTTCTCAGGCCCCTGGGCCTGACCAAGTACCGCCTGGCCAAGGACATCGGCGTGCCGCCGCAGCGCATCGGCGACATCGTGGCCGGCAAGCGGGCCATCACCGCCGACACCGACCTTCGCCTGTGCCGCTACTTCGGCCTGAGCGACGGCTGGTGGCTGCGCGGCCAGGCCAGCTACGACACCGCCATCGCCAAGGACGGCCTGCGCGACGTGCTCGCCCGCATCCAGCCCTACGCCGAGCAGCACGCAAACGCCTGACGCCGGCTCCGACTTCGCGGCCGGCACCGGTTCAAGGCAGCCGAAGCCGCCGTCAAGTCCCTCCAGGACATCACGAGGCTGGACACGGTTGTCGCCGGCGTCGCCTTGCGGCTGTCGCCAAGGTGCCGGATGTTCTTCATTGAGATCGTCGACGAGCTTTACCGGCAGCTGGAGGTGATGCAGGCCCACACCGTTCACACATCGCGGCCGCGCTGCAGCGCCACCACCACGCGCGGCGCCAGCCCGGGCCATGGCCGGCGCCCGCGCCGGTCAAGGCCTCATGAAGCCTTCAGCTCACGGTGCAGCCAGGCCCGCGCCAGCGACCAGTCGCGCTTGACGGTGGCCACGCTCAGGCCCATC
Source organism: Burkholderiales bacterium (assembly GCA_038205425.1). Taxonomy (GTDB): domain Bacteria; phylum Pseudomonadota; class Gammaproteobacteria; order Burkholderiales; family Burkholderiaceae_C; genus Rubrivivax. The sequence goes on from JBBRBW010000023.1 coordinate 47,048, forward strand.
ACCTCGGCGATTTCCTCGTTCTCGAGCCCGCCGAAGAACTTCAGTTCCACCACCTTGGCGGCACGCGGGTCCATCTGTTCGAAGGCCAGCAGCGCATCGTGCACCTTCACCACCTCGGCGCCGCCGTCGCCGCCAGCCACCTGCTGCGCTTCGGTCAGCGTCAGTGAGACCAGGGGCATGTCGCGCTTGATCGCCTGCTTGGCCACGGCGTGGTTGACGAGGATGCGCCGCATCATGATGGCCGCCATGCCCAGGAAGTGGCTGCGGCTTTGCCACTGTGTTCGCGTCTGCTCGGTCAGCCGGAACCAGGCCTCGTGCGTCAGCGCCGTGGCGCTGAGCGTATGGCCGGCGTACTCCTTGCGCATCTGCGCGCTGGCGCTGCGCTTCAGCTCGCCGTAGAGCGCGGCGAAGAGCTGGTTGACGGCCTGGCCACTGCCAGCGCCGCTGTCCGCGTCCAGCTGTGACAGCCATTGCGTGATGTCCTGCGGGTCGGGGCTCGAAAGGTCCATGGCGAACGATTGTGGCGGTGGGTGAGCCTTTTGCTGCGTGAGCTTTGCGCTAGTGAGCAAGGCAGGCCACATCCCTGGCGTGCCGCCGAGCTACCCAGCCAAGGATTGATACATGTCACGCAAACCCGCACCCCTGCACACTTTCATTGCGCTGCTCGCCACCCTGGCCTTGGTGGCCTGCGGCGGTGGCGACAGCGACACCCCCGCGGCAGCCCCCACGCCCGTCGCGCCCACACCACCAACACCCGCGCCGGCCAGCACCACGGTCACGGGCAGCGTCGTCAAGGGCCCGGTGACCGGCGCACAGGTCTGCGGTTACACCGTGGTGGCCAACGGCCGCGGCACGGGGCTGGGCAGTTGCACGACGACAGACGCCAGCGGCACCTACACGCTGACCGTGCCCGCCGGCAGCGGGCCGCTGTGGGTAGAGGCCACCGGCGGCAGCTACACCGACGAGACCACGGCCGCCGCCACCACGCTGCCCGCCGGCTCGGCGCTGCGCGGTCTGGTCACGGCCAACGGCGGCAGCGTCAGCACCATGCTCACGCCCTTGACGACGCTGGCGCTGAACGCTGCGGCGGCCACCGCGGGCGCCAGCGGCACGCTGGACGCCACGGCCTTCAGCACCGCCGCCACGCAGTTGCTGGCCGCCTTCAACCTGCCCAGCACGCTGAACATCGGCACCACGCAGCCCACCTTCGGCAATGGCATCAACAGCTACGGCACGGCGCTGACCGTCATCTCGCAGATGGTGGCCAACGGCAACAGCCTGGCCAGCATCCTGGCGGCCACGCAGCCTTCGGCCTTGGCAGCGGCCTACGCCACGGCGGCCATTCCGCCGGTCGCGCCCCCGCCCACCAGCGGCGGCACGCCCGGCGCAAGCGGAGCCGTCACGGTGGGCGGCGTCACGGCGGCCGGTGCGGCCACCAGCCTCATGCCGCAAGCCGACGGCTTCGAGGTGGCGCTGAGGAGCGGCGCCACCAGCTACCGCTTTTTCCGCGTCATCGCCACACCGGCCACCCGGGTGGAAGTGACCGTGGGCGTGGCCCCGTCCGGCGCCATCAGCGTGAGCTATTACGACCTGGCCGTGCGCACCAGTTTCAACACCTGCAGCAGCAACTGCGGCGTGACCATCACGCCCGCTGCCGGTGCCACCCACCCGGTGACGGTGGCCTTCGCCAACACGCCGCTGAGCGGCGGCCTCACGCTGAATGGCAGCCTGGTGGGCGACGCACCCGGCGCCGACTGGACGCTGGCCGACCTGCCCGGCAGTACCACGAGCGCGCTCACGGTCAACGGCGCCAGCGTGCGGGCGCTGACCAGCATCGACAGCGTCATCGATGGCGGCGGCGGCACCAGCATCCGCTCGGTCGTGATGTCGCTGTCCGACGGCTCCACCGTTGCGCTGAACAGGACCGGCAGCGCCGCCTTCACCGCCAGCCGCGTCGTGCCGCCGGCCACCGTCGGCAGCTGCGGCACGGCCTGCAACATCTCGGTGACCGACGGCACCGGCACCCGCGTCACCTTTGACAACACGCCGCTCGGCGGAGGCACGGTGCTCAACGGCACGGTGGACTTCGCCCGCACCAGTGGCAGCCTGAGCACCAACGACACCGGTGGCTTCACGCCCGTGATCAGCAGCATCGAGTCGCTCAACGGCCAACGCACGCTGACCTTCAACGTGCTGGGCACGGCGGCGCAGGCGGGCCTGAGCCTGATGACGGTAAAGGTGGCGGGCGGCCGCGTCGTGCGGGCGCAGGCCACGGTGGGCATCGCCACGCAGGTGCTGAGCTGCTTCGACAACGGCGCCGGCATCGGCATACCGGCGTGCAGCGGCGTCACGGTGGGCTCGGACGGCCGCACCGTCACCTTCAGCAACGCCGTGCTGCGCGGCGGTGCAGTGGGCACGGCGGCGCGCAACGTCACCTTCAACGGCACGGTCGTGGCCAAGGGGCCGTGAGCATGAATCACCCCACAACGTCACGCCGCAGCTTCCTGCGTGTTTTCGCTGCCGTCGTGTCCGGCGCCTTGCTGCCGCTGGCCACCGCCGGCCTTCAAGGGGCGCACGCATGAGCCCCTGCCCACCTGTTCCTGCCTCCGGAGTTTCCATGCCACATCGTTCATCCGCACCTTCGCCCCTGCGTGCCCTGGCCCTGGCCGCGTTCACCGCCCTGCTGCTGGCCGGCGCCGCTGCGCCCGTCAGCGCCGCCGACGCGCCCACCCCCGTGGCCGTGGACGGCAGCTTCAGCGCTGCCGACGTCGCCGCCAAGGGCTTCACCATTGCCGACAACAAGGCACTCAAAGGCATCAGCCGCGTGGCCGTGCCGGTGTTCGTGGTCGACTTTGTCACCGCCGACAACGTGCGCACGCAAACCTCGGGCTTCGGCAGCGCGGGCCGGGCCAGTTCCTCCCTTTACTACAAGCTGCTGGGCGTGGGCGAGCCCGAGTTCCAGGCGCTGACCGACGCCATGTACGCCGACTTCCTGCAGCGCCTGAAAGACAGCGGCCTGGAGGTGCTGGACAAGCAAGCGGTTCAGGCTGCGGCGGCCTACCGCAAGCTGGCTGACGGCGGCGAAAAGGCGCCCGTCAAGAGCAGCACCAACACCGTGCTCACGCCGCCCGGCATGCCCATCTACGGCTTTGCCCGCATGAGCAGCGGGCCGGCCAAGCCGTCGTCAGGTCTGTTCGGTGCACTGTCGGGCATCGGCGCCGGCTTCTCGGCCGCGGGCGACGCGATCGCTGGCGTGGACCTGGCCACGCAGTTGAACGCCGCCACCATCGAAGTGCGGTTGCGCGTGAACTTTGTTGAACTGGCTGACAACAACAAGGGCTTCTTTGGTCGCCTGTCCAACACCGCCAGCACCACCGGCAAGGCCTTCCCCAGCATCGACGGTGTGATGGTGCAGGTGCAGCAGGGGCAGATACGCAGCAGCATGACGCTGGACCGCGTGCTGATGCTGGACCCGGCGGTGTTTGCCGAGGTGCGCGAGAAGCCCACGACGGCGGGCGACGTGGCGGGCGCCGTGCTGGTGGGGCTGATACGCCTGGCCAGCAGCAGCAAAGACAGCAGCAGCAGCACCGAGATGGAAGCCATTGCCGACCCCGCCCGCTACAAGCAGATCGTCGGCGCGGGCATGGGCAGCCTGTCCGACGTGGTGGTGGCGCGGCTGAAGGCCGAACGCTGAGCTGCGGACCCTTCGCACTTGATTTCACACACCGGAGACCGCCATGCCCACCACCGCCACCCCCGCCAACACCACCACCACCGCCCACATCAACAC